>DASZLE010000031.1:0-87074 GCA_035552475.1 Occallatibacter sp. | reverse complement strand
TCCGCGCATAATTAAAGGGACATAATGGTCAACAAAAAGGGGCCAAATAGGACTGGATCAGCTGGGGGTGGGACTGCATTTCTCCAAAGACCCGGGTGAGAGTAGCGAGCAGGGCGTCCAGGCCGCCGAAGAAGCGATTGTGGGTGCCGTTCTTGCGGGTGTGCTGCCACAGCTGTTCGGTAGGATTCAATTCCGGCGAGTAGGGTGGCAACTGATGCACTTCCAGCCAATGCCGATTGGACCTGAACCATGCCCAGACCTCCGCATCCTTGTGGTAGGAGGCATTGTCCTGAATCAGAATCGCGCCCTGACGGCGGTACCGCCGGGCAAGCTGTTCGAGGAAGCCGAGGTAGGTGGCGGCGTTGAAGACGGTGTCCTGGCGATAATCGAACCGTGTGCGCCAAAGTTCGATGGCGCCGAGAATCTTCACGCTCTTGCGTTCTCCGGTTACGGGGACTTCCGGCGGGCATCCGACGCGGCTCCAGGTGGCGTGAAGCGTCGAGTCTTGCCGGAAACTGGCTTCGTCGGTGAAGAGGAGGGCGCAGTGTTGCGCACGAGCTTTTTTTTAAGGGCGGGATAGATATGGCGGCGCCATCGGTCCTGCGCCGCGGCGTCGGCACGGGCCAAGACGCGGCGGGGACGTTGCACGGAAAACCCCCAACCACGAAGCAATTTGCGCACATGACCGGGATGATACCGAACGCCGAACTCTTCTTCGATCACCCAGGCAATCATCGGCGAAGTCCAGATGCCGCTGTCCAGACCGTAAGCGACCGGACCGCTGTCGAGGATATCCTCCAGTCGCTGCTGTTCCTTCTCCGACAGCTCCGCCGGCCGGCCGCATCGATACCCCTCCAGCAGACCCTCCACGCCCTCGGATTCATAGTTGAGCAGCCATGCGGAGACCTTGGATCGGGGCGCGTCAAGAATCCCAGCCAATTCGCCGCTGGTATGCCCCTGGGAATTCAACACCACGGCGCGTAACCGCTTCGCCACACGGTAGGCCCCGTCTCTTTCGGCCTCCTTGCTCAGACGAATCAACCGCTGACAGGTGCTGGGATGCAACCGCAACAGGCGTGGCAGCATGCGGCCTCCAACACCAGTATGCCATATACGTCCCTTTACTTATGCGCGGACGTATAGCTTCTAACCACTAACCACTAACCACTGACCACTGACCACTGACCACTGACCACTGAGAACCGACGCATGGAATATGTGAATCTTGGCAAGACTGGGATGAAAGTTTCGCGCATCTGCCTCGGATGCATGACCTATGGCTCGCCGGCGACGGGCGAGTCGAAGCCGGGGCGGCAGGTGTGGGCGCTGGATGAAGAGCAGAGCCAGCCATTCTTCCGGCAGGCGCTGGATGCGGGGATCAACTTTTTCGACACAGCGAACGTGTATTCGAGCGGAGACAGCGAGCGGGTGCTGGGGAACTTCCTCAAGAAAAATACGCGGAGGGAGGCGGTGGTGATAGCCACCAAGGTACACGGCCTGATGCGCGATGAACCGAACGGGCGCGGGCTTTCTCGCAAGGCGATTCTATTCGAGCTGGAGGAAAGTCTGAAGAGGTTGCAGACGGATTACGTGGACCTCTACCAGATTCACCGATGGGACTACGAGACGCCGATCGAGGAGACGCTGGAGGCGCTGCACGATGTGGTGAAGGCGGGCAAAGCAAGGTATATCGGCGCCTCGTCGATGTTTGCGTGGCAGTTTGCTAGGTCGCTGTACCTGGCTGATCTGAAGGGGTGGAAGCGGTTCGTCTCCATGCAGAACCACTACAAGCTGCTCTATCGCGAGGAAGAGCGCGAGATGGCGGGGCTGTGCGTGACGGAGGGGATTGGCATGCTGCCGTGGAGTCCGCTGGCACGAGGGCGGCTGGCGCGGCCGTGGAAGTCGGAAAACACCAGGCGGTTCGAAACCGACCAATTCGGAACCAGTATGTATTCGCGCACGGAAGAGGACGATCGCCGCGTAGTGGACCGGCTGGGCGAGGTGGCAGCTGCGCGCGGGGTATCGCAGGCCCAGGTGGCGCTGGCATGGCTGCTGGCGAAGCCCGCGGTGACGGCACCGATTGTGGGCGCGACCAAAACCCATCATCTGGAGGACGCGGTGGCGGCGGCAGGGCTGAAGCTGACACCAGAGGAGATGCGGTCGCTGGAAGAACCGTACGCGCCGCACCCGGTGCTGGGTTTCAGCTAGACGAGCGTGCGACTGACGTGGCGATCAGGCCGGTTCAGCCATTAACTTGCGCAGCGCCACCACGTAATCATGCGGCAAGAGCTGCTTGTTCAGGTTCTCATCGCAGACCACGTGCGTGGTTTCGCCTTCCGCCAGCAATAGCGGCTCGGCGCCGTCGGTCCCGTTGCGCAGGATGCGATAGGCGAACCTGAGTACGGAGCCGCGCTGCATGGCAGGCCTGGTCTCAATGAGAATCTCGTCGTCATAGCGCGCGGGAGCGCGATAGCGGCAGTTGGCCTCCACCACCGGCAGGATCAGCTTGTGATCCTTCTCCATCTGGCTATAGGCGAGGCCGAGTGAGCGCAGAAGCTCGACGCGGCCAATCTCAAACCAAACCAGGTAATTGGCGTAGTAGACAATGCCCATCTGGTCGGTTTCGGCATAACGTACACGGACATGGCTGGTGACAGGCATGGAAGGTCAGTTCACAGTTGTCAGTTCACAGTTGCGGCCAGCGCGATCAAGGCGGTGAGCGTCAAACTGTGAGCTGTAAGCTGCCTTTCACATGTGGTTGAAGGGTGGCAGCTTGGTCACGTCGTTGAAGATAATGAAGGCGAAGAAGACTACCAGCACTACAAATGCAGCCTGGTAGATGCGCTCCTTCACAACGATGCTGATGTCATGGCGCAGCAGGCTTTCGATGAGCAGCAGCAGAATCATGCCGCCATCGAGAATGGGGAACGGCATCAGGTTCAGGATGCCGAGATTGATGCTGATGGCGGCGGCCAGGCTGAACTTGGGCATCCAGCCGTCCATGCTGGCGGCTTCGCCCGCCATGCGCGCAATGCCTACGGGACCGGAGAGCTGCGAGACGGCAACCTTGTGCGTAAACAGGCGCCCCAGCACTTCCACTATGAGAGTGGAGTTGTCGAGGCAGAAGTTTTTTGACTTGGTGATGGCTACGCCAAACGCCTGCGGGTCGTGGCGCATCGGCGGAGTGACCGAGGCGAAGCCCAGCTTCCAGCTCGTGTCCAGCTTGGCGGGCGTGGCCGTGAGCGTAACGCGTTGGCCGTTGCGGAGCACGTCCAGGGTGAGCGGCTTGCCCGGGTAGGCCTTCATGTAGGCCAACAGCGTGCCGACGTAGTGGAATGGGTGTCCGTCAACGGCGATGATCTGGTCGCCCGCCTTGAGTCCTGCCTTATCGGCGGGGGTGCCGGGGCTCACCTCGTGCACCGGGATCGGCCCGGGCATGAATTGCGGCTCGATGCCCGCGTCGCTCACGTCCACAGCATCCTCTCCCTTGGGCAAGGGCGGAATGTGGAGCGACAGTTGAACGCTTTTGCCGTCGCGGTTCACGGTGACCGGCACCGTCTGGTTGAGGTTGAGCTGGGCTTGGTTGCCCACCTGCATCCAGTCGGGATTAGTCACGCCGTCGAAGCTGGTGATGACGTCGCCGGTATGGAAGCCGGCCTGGGCGGCGGCCGAGTCGGGAACCACCCATTCGATGTTGGCCGTGTTCACCTGGTGCTGCGGCACTTCGTTGATGAAGGCGAAATAGAACAGCATCAGCACGAAGGCCAGGATGAAGTTGGCGACCGGCCCGGCCAGGCCGATCAGCACGCGCTGCCAGCGCGGATGGTTGGTGAACGAGCCCGGGTCGATCTCCGCAGGGCCGGCGTCTTCAGGCGTAGTGCCGGACTGCAACTGGTCCGGTGTTTCGCCCGTCATCTTGACGTATCCGCCCAGGGGCAGCAGGCAAACCTTGTAGTCGGTGTCGCCGCGCTTGATGCCGAACAGCCGCGGCCCAAAGCCCACGGAGAACGATTCGACGCGGACGCCGCACAGCTTGGCCACCGCAAAATGGCCGAACTCGTGGACCACCACCATGACCCCAATGAGGACAATGAACGAGATGATGGCGACCACGATTGCGTGAAAATCTTGCATAAAAAAGAAGTGTATCCTTTGGCCCGAGACTGGCTTAACTCACGAGCCCACGAGCTCTGTCGCGCGCCTGCCGGTCCTCTGCAAGCACCTCGGCAATGGTGGACGGATGCGACTCAGGGGTGGCCGCGAGCACTCGTTCAATTGTATCTGGTATCCCGCGGAATGGGATGCGGCGGTCCAGGAAGGCCTCCACCGCCACTTCGTCGGCTGCGTTGAGCGCGATGCAGTGCGCTCCGCCCTTTTCCGCGGCCTCGAAGGCAAGGCGCAGGCAAGGGAAACGCTCGAAATCGGGTTCCTCGAAATCCAAATGCCGCAGCGCCGCCAGATCGAACGTGAGGCTAGACGCCGGCCGCTCCGGAAACGCAAGCGCGTACAGGATCGGCAAACGCATGTCGGTGACCGAGATTTGCGCCAGGATGGAGCCGTCGACATACTCCACTAGGGAGTGAACGGTCGATTGCGGGTGTACCGTCACCTTTACCTGGCTGGGAGGGACATCGAAGAGACGGCAGGCCTCGATGATCTCAAGACCCTTGTTCAGCATGGTGGCCGAGTCGATCGTGATCCGTCGGCCCATCACCCACGTGGGATGCTTGAGAGCCTGTTCCGGCGTAATGGAGTCGAACTGATCCAGAGGCGTCTGCCGGAAGGGGCCGCCAGACGCGGTCAGCCAGATGGTCTTCACTTCCTTGTGCTGACCCACTCGCATGCACTGGTGCACCGCGTTGTGCTCGCTGTCGATGGGCAGAATCGGGACGTTCCGCTGGCGCGCCGCGGCGGTGAGGATCTCGCCGGCGGCCACCATGCACTCCTTGTTCGCCAGGCCGACAGCCTTTCCGGCCAGGATGGCGGCATGTGTGGCCTCGAGGCCCGCCACGCCCACGATCGCCGATACCACAAAATCGGCATCGGGGTGAGTAGCGCAGGCGACCGTGCCCTGGGTTCCGTGGACGACGTCGATCCCGCCAGTGCCCGCATTGCGCAGCCGGGCCGCCAATTCCCCAGCCAACTCTTCGGTCGCCATGGAGACGACCTTGGGTCGCCACCGCGCAGCTTGCGCGAAGGCCTCGCCGACGTTACGGCCGGCAGCCAGTGCCGCCACCGAATAGCGTTCAGGAAACTGCTCAACAATGGAGAGGGTGCTTTGTCCTATGGAGCCGGTGGAACCGAGAATCGCAAGTCTTTTCAATGGCTTGTTCTTTTCCGCTTTAACGGTCTACTTCATGATAAAGGTTCATTCGCGCCCTGGCTGCCGGTGACGGCGGTGCTTCGAGCTTGAGAATTGCGGCAGTCCGATCTTGGCGAACTCCGCTAAGCCGCGAGCTCCGCTCATTTCACTCAGAAAGAGTGATGAATGAGCTGGGCATACCAGAGCGTGGGGGCCGCCAGCAGCAGCGCGTCAATGCGATCCAGCACGCCTCCATGCCCGGGCAGAATGCTTCCTGAGTCCTTGACGCCGGCCGACCGTTTCAGCGCCGATTCCGCCAGATCGCCCACCTGCGCCGCAATATTGAGCACCACCGCCAGAGTCAGCCAGTACCAGAGCGGATCCTCGGAGTAGGACAGTGCCACGGAGTTGAAGCGCGAGAGGTAATCGGCCAGTGCGAGCAGGCCGGCCGCTACCGCCACGCTCCCCATCACGGAGGCGACCGACCCTTCCCACGACTTGTTGGGGCTGATCGATGGCGCCAGCTTATGCCGCCCCCAAGCGCGCCCCACGTACAGCGCAGCGATGTCGCCGGCCCACACCACGCAGAGCAGAAACACAACCAGCGATGGCCCGTTGGGCTGCTCGCGCAGGGCGGGAAGAGCAATCAGCGTCAGGCCCGTATAAAAAAGGCAGAAAACCGAACTGGTAGCGTCCGACAGCACCCGCCGAATGGGGCTCGCAAACGTGCAGTAGATCAGCAGGACCAGGCACAGTATTCCGTAGATGGGGAGGAACTTGTCCGGATCCTGCCATTCCCACCAGGCGGCGAACAGCGCCAGGATCGCGACAGCAACCGCGATACGGGGCGGATTGGCGCCCACTTCCTTCGCCAAGCCCATGTACTCCCATGCGGCCATGGCGGCCACAATCGCCGTGGCCGCCACAAACAGCGGCTGCCAGTGGGCGGGGACGAACACCAGAACCAGGACAACAGGAACCAGGACTAAAGCGGTGAGGACACGTTTCATTGCTGGGATTGAGAATACAGCACGCAAATCGGAGCACGTGCGTCGCTCAGAGCCTGTTCAGGCGAGGATCGAACCGGAACGGACGGGGTTTTGAGATCCGGATCTGCGCAAAATCCGGATGATGCGGATTGAGGAGATAATTGCTTTCCTCCGCGATGATCACGCTCGGCACATGCAACACCGGCGACGGAGCTTCCTTGATCCACCTGTCGCCGACCGCCTGCGTGCTGTGCGGCGGCGGCTCAAACCGCCAGTCCATCGGAATATCGTCGGCGCTTAAATCCCGCACCAGTGTCCCGTTGAGCAACACCTCGCACAGGACGAAACGGCTCAGCAGCCGCGGCGAATCGAGGTGAACCAGGATTTCCAGCGCCGCGAGGGCGCGCGATCCGGCCGTATAGACCATCGGGATTCCCGGCGAGTTCCACCGCCCGCCGTAAAGCCGCGCGCCTTCGCCGCTAAATGCATCGGCAGCATGAGTTTCCATGACGATGCGCCAAGCTGAAACGATCAAGAAAAGACCCCGTGCTCAATCCGGCCCAACAGGTTCTCCACCTCGCGCGCGCCGATCTCCGTGCGCGCGTAGTCGATCGGTCTCTGGCCGGCCAGCGCCTGCTTGGGCTGGTGCATCCACTGCCGCGCCCCGTCCCCGTCCCCATCGAAAAGTGCCACAGCCTTCTCGAACAGCCGGGCTACGCGCACCACGCGCTCCGATTCCTCAGGGCTCAATCGACCGGCGGTCTTACGCCGCGCCAGAGTCCGCGCAGGAATGCCGACGTGCCCAGCCACTTCCGGCAGCCCCATTCCCAATCCCAGCGCCAGCGATTCCAGCGCCCGCATGGGAAGCCCCTGTTCAATCCTTCGGATCAGTTCGTTGGGGGTCGCCGCAGCCACGCCGATCGTCGATTCACGGATAAACCCGCGCGCCGCCGCCGTTGTTGATGCTCTGCTCATAGCAGTATTCTACCGCGATTTTCGCCAAGTGGCAAATGGAGCATGCCAGATGGCAGTCGGGTGGGCGAAGACCAAGAGGTCACGACATAAAGTCCAGAATTTCGGCGATTAACTTACCGCGATCTTGTACCGATCGGCCTCTTCGTCCGTGGCGAGAACGTTGTCCCCGAGTCCGCCGAAGCGGCGCTCGCGGCGCTGGAAGTCGGCGATGGCCTCGAGGAGGTGGATGCCGCGGAAGTCGGGCCAGAGGCGGTCGGTCACGTAGATCTCGGTGTAGGCGATCTGCCAGAGCAGATAGTTGGAGATGCGCATCTCGCCGGATGTGCGGATGAGCAGGTCCGGGTCGGGCATGTGCGCCGTGTAGAGATGGCGGTGAATGTCTTCTTCGGTGATGTGGCTGGGCGGGATGTGTTTGTGCTTCCTCTCCGCTGCCAGCGAGCGGAAGGCGTCGACCAGTTCCGTGCGGCCTCCGTAATTGAGGGCTAGGGTGAGGGTGGTGCCAGTGTTGCGCGCGGTGGTTTCGGCAGCCCACTGCATCCTGTCCTGGACTTCGCCGGGGAGCTCGTGGACGCGGCCGATGTAGCGGATGCGCACGTTGTTGTCCATCATGCGCTGCACGTTGCCCTCGAGATAGCTTTTGAGCAGGCGCATGAGGAAGTTGACCTCGGCGCGCGGGCGACGCAGATTGTTCTCGAGCGAAAAGGCGTAGAGGGTGAGCCAAGGCAGCCCGATGCGGGATGCCGTTTCGGTGACGAGCTGCACGCTCTTCGCGCCCTGCTGATGGCCGAGGAAGCGCTTGAGGGAACGCGAACCGGCCCAGCGGCCATTGCCGTCCATGATGATGGCTACGTGTTCCGGCAGGCGTTCCGGATTGAGCATGCCATAGACGGCGCGCTCTTCCGGCGTGAGCTCGTGAATGCGCAACGTGCCTGCTGGTTGCAAAGAACTGTGCCTCTTGAATCCTGGCCTGCCGCACCCCGCGGCTGCCGGAAGTTGCGTCCCACGTAAGATGGGCGTCCTTTTAGTGTAACGTCCGCCACCGCCTTAGGTGAACTATATGACCATCAATTCATCTGCCACAAACGTCGTTGCGCTGGACCGGCAGTGGGAGGCGGTCATTTCCTCCGTAGCACAAGAACGAAGCATCGCAATCGGGCCGCCGCGGCCGGGCGTGCGGCTCAGGTCGACCTCTCCGCAGAGCATTCCAAACGGGTGTACGATGCACCCATGTTTTTCGGAACACACCTGCTGTTGCGCAGTCGCGATGCCGAAGCCGATCGAGCCTTCCCGCGCGATGTGCTGGAGATTCCCGCGGTGGATTTCGGAGAGGGCTGGCTGATTTTTGTGTTGCCACCGGCAGAGATGGGAGTCCATCCCGGCGAGGAGCAGATTGAGCATGGCGGCGAGAACCTTGCCGCGGGAACCCTGTATCTCATGTGCCGCCATTTCCGCGCCACGATGGAGAAGCTGGCGGGGAAGGGCGTGAACTGCGGACCAGTGCATGAAGCGGGGTGGGGAATGGTGACGTCGATTCCGTTGCCGGGTGGAGGAAGCGTTGGCATGTACGAACCGCATCATCCGCTAGCGATCGAGGCAGCATCGTAAATTCGCTGACAAAAAACGAGCGCCGACACCGGCTGCGCAGCAGGGGCGCAACCGGGCTCGCCGCCGCCGGAGGGTGAGCCCGGTTGCGGGACCTCGGCCGCGTTACGCAGTGCGCCGCTGCCCCGTGGCCTTGTCGCGCACGGCACCATAGAACAGGGTGCGTTGCAGCGAGTCGAGCCGCGGAAGAAGCGAGGCAATCTCCGCCAGGAACGGGTCGGCCAGAATAGCGGCGACGTCTTCTTCGCGGCGGCTGCGGGAATCCCGGACCAATTGCGAGACGTCGATCTCGAGGGCCTCCGCCAGGCGCTGCAGCGAACCCAGGGTCGGAATCGCCTTGCCGTTCTCGATTTTGGAGATGTAGGTACGCGGCACCTGCATCCGGCCGGCAAGCTGGCGCTGGCTGAGGTGCCGCGCTTTGCGAATATCGCGTACCTGGGCAGCGACCTGCAGGCCGGCTTCAGCCGTGGTCGGCTGACGGTCCGGAACAGCTACCGGCCCCAGTACGGGTGGTTCCTCAATGTCGAGGGGTTTGTGGCAGCGGCGGCAGAGCGAATTGCTGGTGCGGAACTGGACCAGCGCGCAGTGTTCGCAGCGGACAACTTCACGGGAGTCAAGACTCACTAAAGTAGTCGCCATTGATTGTTCGCGGAGTGCCAGAGCGGGCTCTCCCAGGTGCTTTTTTGCACCTTCATGTGTGCTACTCTCGGCGGCGTGAACCATAATTGTCAAGTAGAAACTTAGGGTCGGGCCTAAGTTCTCCCTATCATACGCTGAAAAACCGGAAGAAACGCGAACCAAGGTGTACAACAGGGAGCAAACATGAGCGGAGGAGGCCAGTACGGGCGGGAGCAGGCTCTGGGCCTGTTAAGGGGATGGACCGAGAGCGAGAGCTTGCGCAAGCATGCGCTGGCAGTGGAGGCGTGCGTGGTGGCGTACGGGGAGACGGAGGCCGACCGGCTGGGGCTAACGGGCGAAGAGCGGGAAAAACTGTTGGCCCTGTACGCAACGACGGCCTTGCTGCACGATTTCGATTACGAGCGTCATCCCAGTCGGGAAGAGCATCCGTTTGTGGGGGTGCGCGAACTGGA
The DNA here is from genome assembly GCA_035552475.1 of Occallatibacter sp. GTDB lineage: Bacteria > Acidobacteriota > Terriglobia > Terriglobales > Acidobacteriaceae > Telmatobacter. The sequence continues at coordinate 77,115 of DASZLE010000031.1, read as the reverse complement.
GCGGCAAGGGTGGCCGGAGGAGTTGCGGACGGCGATCCTGGGACATGCGGAGTATTCCGGGACACCGCGGTTGACGCACCTGGACAAGGTGCTGTTTGCGTGCGATGAACTGGCCGGCTTTTTGACGGCATGCGCGCTGGTGAAGCCAACCAGGGCGATTGCCGACGTAGAGGTGCCCAGCGTGAAGAAGAAGATGAAGGACAAGGCGTTCGCGAAGGGTGTCAACCGACAGGACGTGATCCAGGGGGCGGCGGAGCTGGGCGTGGACCTGGATGCGCACATCGCGTTTTGCATTGAGGCGATGAGGAGGCGGGCGGGAGAACTGGGGTTGTGAACCGCAGTTGATAGCTTACAGTTCACAGTTCGGCGTTCTCAGCAAGTGAATTTCGTTGCTTCGCTGAAGCCTTTCGTGACATGCTCGTCTCGGTCCCTCCTGCCCTGATTGGCATTTATCTGCACAGGAAAACTTAAATGACGCGAAGCGAGAGCACATTGCCGGCTCCGAAAGACCGTCGCGGTATCGTCCAAGCAAAGGACAAGTATCGGATCGAGGAGACCGAGCCGCCGAGGTCTACCAAGTCTCCAATGGTTGACAAGGACGAGGAGCCGGTTGAGCGTCGGGCGACTTTTCTCGAGGTTTGCTGGCCGACGGTCTTCGGAATTGTCCTGGCTATCTTAGCTGTCCGCCTGCGTGCGAAGGTGTTCGATGAATGGGGCGATGTTGGTGACCGGCTTGTCTTTCCGTTCGTGCAGCTCGCGTCGCGGCCGGAGCTAGGACTAGGAGACGCGGGTGGCGGAATGGCCAGTCTGATGCTGCGGCTGCAGTTTCCGCTGACGGGCCTGTACGCGAGTTGGAGCCTGCGCCGCAATCAGCGGATGTCGACCACGATCCTGCAGATTCTATTCACGTACGGGATTGCGGCGTTCGTACTGTGGCTGCTGACCGCGCCCGGGGCCACCCACGGGATGTAGCCAGGTCGGCTGCAGGATGTCGCAGGAGGATGGAATACTCGCTGCCGGTAAATTCTAGAGCGGGTTCTTCGAGCGCAGTTCGGCGACGATTTCGGCGGCCGCTTTGCGCGCATCGTCTTCGCGATCGGGCGGGAAGCTGATGGCGCCCACACGCGCGTGTCCGCCGCCTCCATAGCGTTCGCAAACCTGCGCCAGGTTCACCATCTTTGCCGGATCGGCCTTGGTCCATGGATTGGAGCCGACGGCGACCTTGGTGCGAAAACTCGATTTCGACAACCCGATCGAGTAAGTCGCTTGCGGGTGCAGGTAGTAGGGGATGAACTTGTTGAAGCCTTCGGTGGGGTGGTCGGTAATGTCAAAGAAGATGGTGCCGTCGCGTTCTTCGCTACGGCTGCGGATGAGAGCGATGTCGCGATGATGTCGCTCGAGGAGCGGCGGCAGCAGGCTGGAGACGAAGGTCTGCGCCAGGACTTCGGCGAGCGGCATCTCGGTGAGCAGCGGGATGAGGCGCGGAATGAAAGTCGGGTCCTGGATGGACTCAATGACCAGCGTGAGCTTCATCGCGGGCGCGGCCATTTCGACGGCGGATTCGGGGCTGTCGTAGAGGGCGCCGTCAACGATGTCGGCCCAGTGGATGAGGTCGGCTACAGGTTTGGTGTCGAACCCGAAACGGGTGCTGCCGATGTGAGCCAGAAAGCTGGTGCACGACGTGTAGGTGGGATCGAAGAACTTGTGCGAAGAGCAGGCGGAGTCCTGCTGGCAGGCTTTGAAGTGGGCCTGGTCCTGCGGCGTGAGAAAGGCCGACAGGTGATGGTCGAACCACCAGGTAATGCGGGGCGAGGCGGAGTACTTGAAGTCGACGATCGCGTTTTCGTCGCCGGTGAACTGAGCTTCATCAAAGAGCGCGCCTGCACGATGGACCAGGCCGTGGTACTCGTACGAGGCAGCGGTTTTGCCGACGGCGATGCACTCACGGTGGAAGCGAGTGAAGAGCGACGCCGAGCAGGCTCCGTCGAAACATTTGTCGTGGTAGAACACGCGAACCTGCAAACCGGGCACTTCCTCCCTTGCAAAACTTGGAAAAATCCAGAACTGTTAAGCATCAAGGGCTGAGGCCTTTGTGTCAAGGGTGGTGATTGTCTGACCACACTGGAAGTGACCCAGTTAGCTCAACCCGGCGATGTCACGGAAACGAAGACGGCCGGGTGAGCGTAGAGATTTTCAAGTAATATTTCGCGTTAGAGCTAAAAGCAAATCAAAGGAGGCTGCATGGAGCCGGAGACACCGACGCCGTTGCCGGTCGTATCGCCGCATCAAGGGACGTTTGCAGGACTAGGGAATTCGCCGGAGAACGGTGAGGGACGCGGCCCCGTGCCGGGGGCGCGCGATTTGCGCTGGGTGTTCATGGGACTGCATGAGCTGCGGGCGGGGTGGTCGGTGGCCATCTTTTTGGTGTTGCTCATGGGGCTGGTGACGTCGTTCACTTTCGTGATCAAGGCATTGCACCTGGCGCCGGAATCGATGGACAAGGTCAAAGAGATGACTGTGCGCCTTGGGTTCATGCAAGAGGGAGCCAGCGTTCTGGCGATTGTCGTGTCGGCGTGGATCGTAGCAAGGATCGAGCGGCGGCGGCTTTCGGATTACTACTTGCGAGGGCCGCGGCGTGTGGCGCGGTTTTTCAGCGGATTGGTGACCGGATTCGCGACGCTGTCGTTGCTGGTGGCCGGGTTGACCGCCGGCGGGTGGATGCATTTTGGGGGAGTAGCGCTGAGCGGCGGCCAGATCGTCATGTACGCGGCGGGCTGGTGCGCGGTGTTCCTGCTGGTGGGGTGCGCGGAAGAGGGCCTGGCGCGATGCTTCCTGCTGTTTACACTGGCGCGGGGCTTGAATTTCTGGGTGTCGTTCGGCCTGGTGGTGGCGATGTGCGCGCTGGCTACTCTGAACCCGAAGGCGAGCGGGTTGTGGGGCGCCTATGTGATCGCGCTGCTGGGCTTGGCGCCGTGCGTGGCGCTGCATGTGCAGAAGGCTCCGACGGAGGGATTCTGGGAAGCGGCCTGGGTGACCTCCGTGTTTTTCGGGGCAGGACACACGGCCAACCCCGGCGAGAATTGGATCGGGATTTTTGCGGCGGCGGGAATCGGGTTCGTGTTTTGTGCGAGTGTGCGGCTGACGGGGTCGGTCTGGTGGGCGATTGGATGTCATGCGGCGTGGGACTGGGCGGAGTCGTATTTTTACGGGACGCCGGACTCCGGGCTGCTGGCAAAAGGGCACCTGCTGACCACGACTTATTCGGGGCCAGCGATCTGGAGCGGCGGATCGGATGGTCCCGAAGGGAGCTTGCTGACCATTCCGGTGATGATGGTTATCCTGCTGGTCCTGCTGGTGCAGTACGGACGTGGGCCGCGGGCGCCGGCTGCTGAAGCAATAGGAGAGCAGGCGGCGGGCTGAGGGCGCGCGCATGCGGTTGTGGCTCGCCAACCGGCTCTGAGGCGCGTCTGCAACCGGCGGCGGTATTCTGTTGTGGACCTCTGTTAGGGACCGATGGCTGATCCTGAGTTTGCTCCCACAACTTCCCAGCGTTCTTTGTTCGCGCCGCGGCCTCAGCGCCGGCGGTGGGTGCGCGCCATAGTGTGGTCGCTGGCTACGATCGTATTGCTGATGCTGGCTCTGGGGGTTGGCGGCGTGCTGTGGCTGCGCTCGGCGACCAAGGCGGCGCTTCCGCAACTGGATGGCGACATCCGCGTGGCAGGGCTATCAGCCCCGGTCATGGTGCGGCGGGATGGGCATGGGGTTCCGCATATCGAGGCGGCCACGCAGGACGACCTGTTCTTCGCCCAGGGCTATATCACGGCGCAGGACCGGCTTTGGCAGATGGACATGTATCGCCGCAATGCCCAGGGGCGGTTGGCGGAAGTGCTGGGCTCGCGGCTGATTGCGCACGACCGCGCCCAGCGTGTGTTGGGCTTTCGCAACGCGGCCGAGCGCATGTACGCCACACTGGATCCGCAGGACAAACGGTGGGTGGACGACTACGCAAAGGGCGTGAATGCGTTTATCGCGCAGCACCAGGATGATCTGCCGGAGGAGTTCCGGCTCCTGATGTACAAGCCGCAGCCGTGGACGGGCGCGGATTCAATGAGCGTGGGCACGATGATGATCGACATGCTCGACACGCACTGGGACGTGAAGGTGGCACGCGAGGAGATTGCGGCGAAGCTGAACAATCCGCGGCTCGAGGCGCAGTTATATCCGGTGGGGTCGTGGCGCGACCGGCCGCCTACCGGCGCGGTTATTGATTTGACGCAGCCGGAGGTGAATCCGCCGCCGGTTACAGACGATGAGGATGAGGATCGAACCGAGACTAAGACCAAGACAGGGAATAGCCAACAAGGAACAGGGAATAGAAAACAGGAAACAGTGGACGTTGCCGAGCTGCGGGCGATGCTGGGGTTGCCGGATTGCCCGGGGTGCGCTTCGGGCTCGAATAACTGGGTGATTGCTGGCAAGCACACAGCGACCGGGAAGCCGCTACTGGCGAACGATATGCACCTGGTGTTCACCGAGCCGAACATTTGGTACATGGCGGAACTTCGGGCACCGGGCTTTCACGCGGGCGGCGTGGCGCTGCCCGGGCTGCCGTGGGTTATCGAGGGGCACAACGAGCATGTGGCGTGGGGGTTCACTGCGCTGTTTGCGGATGTCCAGGATCTCTATCATGAGCGGCTGGACGGCAAGGGTAATTACCAGGCGGCGGATGGAAGCTGGAAGCCATTGGCCGTGGATCACGAGACGATTCATGTGCGCGGCGGCAGCGATGTGACGGTGGACGTGCAGTCGACGGACCATGGTCCGCTGCTGAATCCCATGTTTGCCAAGCCGCTGGATCAGCCGGTGGCGTTGAAGTGGTCGCTCTACGATGCGACCCTGCATGGGCTGCCGATCTATGCGATGAATACGGCGCAGAATTGGGCGGAGTTTTCAGCCGCTCTGGCGAACTGGACCATGCCTACACAGAACGTGGTGTACGCGGACGACCAGGGGCACATTGCGTATTACGCGGTGGGCAAGGTGCCGCGGCGGCCGGGCGGGCTGGAGGGCAAGCCGATCGCGGCGGGCGACAGCGCGCACGAGTGGAATGGGTACATTCCGTTCGACGGGATGCCGAATGCGTTCGATCCGCCGTCGGGATTTCTGGCCACGGCGAACGCACGGGTAACGTCGGAGAAATCGCCGTATCCGCTGTCACTGGAGTGGATTGATCCTTATCGCGCGGAGCGGATTTACAAGGTGCTGCAGGGGCGCGACGGGCTGAAGGCCAAGGACATGATCGCGGTGCAGACCGATATCTACAGCGAGGTGGACCAGGAGCTGGCGCATCGATTTGCCTATGCGATTGATCATGCAACCAAGGCGGACGACCGGCTGCGGAAGGCAGCGGACCTGATGCGGAGCTGGGATGGGGAGCTGACGACGGATTCCGCGGCGGCGTCGCTGGTGGAACAGGCGCGCTACGCGTTCTGGCCGTTGATCCTTGATGGGAAGCTGGGCGATCTGGCAGCGGATTATCGCTGGGCCGAAAAAGATTTCGCCGAGGAAGAGATCATCATGCGCGGCTCCGCTGAGTGGCTGCCGCCGGGTTACAAAACGTGGGACGACCTGCTGGCGGAGGCGGTGCGGCGCGGTATGGCGAAGGGCAAAGCTCCCATCGATGTGACGAAGTGGACCTACGGGAGTTGGCACACGATCGATATCGAACATCCGCTGGCGGACATGTTGCCGTTTCTGGGGCGGATGGCGGGTACGGGTCCGCAGCCGATGAGCGGCGACGTCACGACGGTGAAGCAGATCAGCCTTACGCTGGGACCATCGCAGCGGTTCACGATGGACTGGAGCAACGTGGATGGCTCGACGGAGAACATTGTGCTGGGCGAGAGCAGCAATCCGTATAGCGCGTATTTCCGCGACCAGTGGAACGACTGGTACCACGGAACGACGTTCGCGCTGCCGTTCAGCCCTGCGGCCGTGGCGTTGAATACGCGGCATACGCTGCGGCTCACGCCATGAAGCAGCCAATAGGGAACAGGCAAGAGGGAACAGAAGGCGGGGAGCGGAGGATTCAACCACCACCGGACCCGGGAGCTGCGCGTGAATGGCGGCGCGCCCGTGGGCCTGCGTTCATTTTGTTGGCGGCGGCTTTGGCGGTGGCGCCGCAGATGGTGCGCGGAGATTCGTGCGGGCACGATTTCGATTTTCATCTGGTGTCGTGGATCGATGTGCTGGCGAGCTGGCGGCATGGAATTATCTATCCGCATTGGGCGATCAGTTCGAATTACAACGCAGGAGAACCACGGTTTGTGTTTTATCCGCCCCTGACGTGGATGATGGGTGCGGCGCTGGGGGCGCTGCTGCCCTGGTCATGGGTTCCGGCGGCGCTCACGTTTTTGCTGCTGGCGGGATCCGGTTGGGCGACGCGGGCGCTGGCGCGGACCGTGATCGACGACGCGGCGGCGACGCTGGCCGGGTGCATTGCAATCTTTTCGGGATACACGCTGTACACGGTGTACGAACGGGCGGCGTTTGCGGAGTTGGCGGGGGGCGTCTGGATTCCGCTGCTACTTCTCCTCGTGCTGCGCGACCGTGGTTCGGCTCCCGCCTGGCGGCGCACGATCGGCGGATCGGCGGTGGGTCTGTCGCTGGTCGTGGCCGGGGCATGGTTGTCGAATGCGCCGGTGGGCGTGATGGCCTGCTATCTGCTGGCTGGATTTGCCGCGGTGGTGGCGGCGATGCGGCGGTCGTGGGTTCCGGTGCTGCGAGCGGCAGTGGGAGCGGTGATCGGGCTGGGGTTAGCTGCGTTCTATCTTGTTCCTGCAGCGGTGGAACAGCGGTGGGTTGATATTCGGCAGGCTACGGAGGATCCCGGCGAGCTGATTCAGAATAGTTTTCTTTTCGTGCATCCTGCGGACCCGCAGCTTGCGCTCCACGATGCCGAGTTGGGACGGGTATCGTGGATTGCGGTCTTGATGCTCGTCGTGATCCTGGTGGCGATCGTGGTGGGTTGGCATCGCCGGATTCTGCCGGGCGGGAGAAGTGTTTGGGTTCCGCTGGCGCTGATTCCGGCGGTGGTTCTGCTGCTGATGCTTCCGATCAGCCTACCGGTTTGGGATGCGCTGCCGAAGATGCGGTTTTTGCAGTTTCCGTGGCGGTGGCTTGTGGTGCTGGAGGCACCGCTGGGAATCTTTGCGGCGTCGGCTATATGGGTACCGGGACGGGCGCGGCGGAACGCGATTGTGGCGGGTTGCGCGGTGGTTTTTTGCGGGCTGAGCCTGTTTGCCGGGAGGGTATTCTTTCAGGTTTGCGACCCATACGATGCGGTGCCGGGCATGCTGCAGGAGTATCGCGACGGGAACGGGTTTCAGGGAACGGATGAGTATGAGCCGGCGGGGGCGGACAACTCGCTGGTGGCGCAGAATCTGCCGGCTGGATGCCTGGTGGCTGATCCTGCCAGAACGCTCGGTGTGACGACCGCGGATGATCCGCAGCCGGAGTGGGAGGTGGATCAGAAGAGCTGCGAGGCCGCAATGCCGGATCCAGCCATGATCGATGCGCGGCGCTGGAGCGTGCGGGGAGAGCTGCCACGCGACGGATTTCTGGTGCTGCGGCTGCGGCGGTATCCGGCCTGGGATGTGCGGGTGAATGGGCGTTCGGTTCGCGATCTGGGCGACCGTGAAGATGGGTTGATGGTGGTGCCGGTGTCTGCGGGGCAGGTGGAGGTGGATGCGAACTGGCTGGCGACGCCGGATGCGCGGCGGGGACGGTGGATCAGCATTGCGGCGCTGGCGCTGGTCGTGGGACTTGGTCTGACGGGGCGCCGGCGCACAGGCATTCAGCTAAAATGAAATAAATGCCAGTCGACGTCAAAACGCTGATTCACGAAGGCGCGGAGCTAACGGATCGGGCTTTGGAGGCGCTGCTGCCAAGCCTCGAGACCGTACCGGTTTCGATTCATGGGGCCATGCGGCACTCGACGTTTGCGGGCGGGAAGCGGCTGCGGCCGGTGCTGGCAATGCAGGCGGCGGCGACGATTGCCGGGGCGGTGCCGAAGGGGATCGAGAACCTGGGTGCGGCACTTGAGATGCTGCACACGTATTCGCTGATCCACGACGATCTGCCGGCCCTGGACAACGACGATCTGCGGCGCGGCAAGCCGACCTGTCACGTGGCGTTCGGCGAGGCGATTGCGATTCTGGCCGGCGATGCGCTGCAGACGCGGGCGTTTGAGGTGCTGACCGGGCTGGAGTGCCCGCCGGCGGCGACGGTGAAGATCATCGGGCTGATTGCGAATGCCGTGGGCACAGTCGATGGCATGATCGGCGGGCAGGTGCTTGACATCGAGAGTGAACATCACAAACCCACGCCGGAGTTGGTCGAGGCGATTCATCGCGCGAAGACGGGTGCGCTGATCCGGGTGAGCGTGGTAGCGGGCGGCATGTACGCTGGGGCCACGGACGAGGATGTCGCGCGGCTTGATTTCTTCGGGCGCAAGGCAGGGCTGGCGTTCCAGATTGTCGACGACGTGCTGGACATGACGGTGGATTCAGCGCAACTGGGCAAGACGGCAGGCAAGGACCTCGCGACGGAAAAGGCTACGTGGCCGGCGGTGTTCGGCATCGAACAGAGCCAGCGCGATTCGGCGGCGCTGATCGAAGAGGCGTTTGCGGCGTTGGCGCCGTATGGAAGCCGCGCAGATGGGCTGAAGTCGGTGGCGCGGTATCTTGTGGAGAGAAAGAACTGAAAGAAAGTTCACAGCTCCGAGTTCACAGTTCAAAGTCCTGATCCCCCATCCTCGAGAATCAGTTGATCACTGAAAGCGAAATCCTGACCGCCCTGCGCGACTGCTTCGATCCCGAAGTGAAGTTGAACCTCGTGGATCTGGGGCTGATCTATGCCGTGGAGACGGGTCCAGACCTGGATTCGCCGCCGAAGTGGCCGCGACAGTGGGTGAAGGTAACGATGACCCTCACCACGCCCCAGTGCCCGGCGAGCGGGCTCATCCTGGAGCAGGTGCACAACCGGCTGGCGAGCATTCAGGACGTTTCGAAGGTGGATGTTGATCTGGTGTGGGACCCGAAGTGGACGCCGCACCGCATCAGCGAGGCGGGACGGCGTCAGCTCGGAATCTGAAGGCCTTACTTATCGAACAGCGACCGGATGGCGTCACGCTTTGCGGTCAGATTATCGACGGTCTGCTGCGTTTGCTCGATCATGTGCTGAGCTTTATCGAGGTATTGTGGCAGGGCCTCCCACCACTCGGCGACGATTTCCTTGTGTTCGAGCATGGCCAAGGCGGTTCCGGCGGCAGTCACCAGCAGGCCGGCCCTTTTGTTGCCGGTGAGCAGCAGGAGCGAGCCGGTGAGCAGGCTGGCGCCTACACCGATGCGCATCCAGTCGGGGTTCGAGGCGTGGGATTCCATGCGTGACTCCATATGAACCTGAGGATAATGCCTGGTAGGAAGCGGTGCAGCACTCATGATCTCTCCTTTGGCTGATGTCCGGCGACCGCAAAGGGGCTCGACGGAGCGGATTGGCCTTAGCCCGGCTTCGGCGCCCCTGTAATGGGGGCTCCCGGCTATGTGAGCAGATGCGCCTGCCGTTCTGCCGGTGGTCCGAGGGGCGCAGGCGGCCGCGGGTCGCCAATCAGTCCAGATCGAAGTCGCGCAGGGGTTTGCCTTCCGGGGCGTCCTTGGCCTTGCGCAGCGCTTCGGCGAACTTCTTCTCCAACAGATCCGCCTTGTTGCGCTCGGCGTCCACGCTCTGACGGAAGATGGATTCCTTGCGCTCTTCCTGTTCGCGGAGTGCCTTGGCCGCTGTCTCCAGATCCTCGAACATGCGTTTGCGGGGGGCGGGAGTGTGGGTAATGACGATGCCCGTGGCGGCATCGATCTTCAGCATCGCGCCGCAGTCGGGGCAAGCTACCTCAAATGCTTCGACGGTTTGTTTGGTCTGCTTCGCCATTTCAATCAGAATTGTAGGCGCTGGCGGCCGGGATTGCACAGGGACTGCCTGGGGAACTTGTGCGGGCTCTCGGGCGTAGTCCCAAGTACGGAACTTTAGGAGTGGTTTTGTTTTTGGAGTGCGCCGCGACGGCGAAGAGTCCGTTTGCGCAATAAAGGAGATGGATGCGTAGGTTCTTCAAGTCTCGCATGGTTGCATTGTTTGCAGCTTCCGTACTGGGGTTGGCGCCGACTACGTTCGCGCAGGCCTCGCTTGTTGGAGAGTGGGAGGGAACCCTGGATGCCAACGGGACGCAGGTGCACATTTTGTGGCACGTAACGGCTGCGGCGGATGGGACGGTCACGTCCACGTTCGACAACCAGGATGAAGGCGTGAACGGAATCAAGGCGAAGTTCGCTGAGTTCTCGGGGTCCAAGCTGACCCTGACGGTGGACGACCAGGTCGAGATCAACGGCTCGACGGTCAACGTTCGCGGCACGTTTGTGGGTACGGTCAGCAAGGAAGGCAATGAAGTGACTGGTACATGGACGCAGACCGATCCGGAGCAGCCTCCGGCGGATATTGATTTCAAGCGGCATGTGGAAAAGCCGGCGCCTGCGGCGGCCGCTCCGAAGACCCCTGACTCTGATTCTATTTCCCGGGAATGAAAAAGCCTCGCTGAGCCGCGAGGCTTTTCGTTTGATCTGAATGAAGCGGGTTTAGCGTTTTTCAGACGCCGTGGCCAGCTTGGCTTCGGCTTCGTTGATCACATGCAGCGCGTGATCGTAGGCCTCTTCGCTTTCGCCGGCTTCGTTCCATAGCTTGAGGCCGCGGTCTAGTTGCTGCTGGGCGCGATGAACGTCGATTTCCTGCGGCTTGAGCGCATCGTTGGCGAGGATGGTGACGCGTTCGGGGAGCACTTCAACGAAGCCCCAGCTCACGTTGTAGATCTGTTCGTCTTCAGGACCGCCGTGGAGGCGGACGTCTCCGGCCCCAAGTTCGGCCAGCAGGGGCGCGTGCCCGTAGAGCACTTCCATGTAGCCGTTTTTCGCCGGAAGCTCGACTGCGTCCGCAGGCGCGTCCAGCAGGGTGCGCTCGGGGGTGACGAGGCGCACGCGCAGTTCGTTGGTTGTTGGTTCAGCCATTCATAGCTCCTAGCTCCTAGCTTTTAGCCTCTAGCTAAAAGCTAGGAGCTAGAGGCTAAATGCTGCATTACACCGTTGCCTTCAGCTTTTCGGCGGCTTCGAGCACTTCTTCGATCGCACCCTGCATGTAGAACGCCTGCTCGGGCACCTCGTCGTGCTTGCCGTCGAGAATCTCCTTGAAGCTGCGTACCGTGTCGGCAACCTTGACGTAGCGCCCATGGATGCCGGTGAACTGCTCGGCCACGTGGAACGGTTGTGAGAGGAACTTCTGTATCTTGCGGGCGCGGGCGACGGTGAGTTTGTCCTCTTCGCTGAGTTCGTCGATACCGAGGATGGCAATGATGTCCTGCAGGTCCTTGTAGCGCTGCAGAATCTTCTTTACGCCCTGGGCGACGTCGTAGTGCTCCTGGCCCACGATGCGCGCCGAAAGGATGCGCGAGGTGGATGCCAGCGGGTCGACGGCGGGGTAGATGCCGAGTTCGGACAGCGGACGGCTCAACACTGTCGTGGCGTCGAGGTGAGCGAACGTCGTTGCGGGCGCGGGATCGGTCAAGTCGTCGGCGGGCACATAGACGGCTTGAACCGATGTAACAGACCCCTTGCTGGTGGAGGTGATCCTCTCTTGTAGTTCGCCCATTTCCGTCGCCAGGTTGGGCTGGTAGCCTACGGCAGAAGGCATACGGCCCAGCAGCGTGGACACCTCGGAACCGGCCTGCGTAAAGCGGAAGATGTTGTCGATGAAGAGTAGCGTGTCGGCGCCTTCGACGTCGCGGAAGTATTCGGCGACCGTGAGCGCGCTCAGGGCCACGCGCAGTCGCGCTCCGGGCGGCTCAGTCATCTGGCCGTAGACCAGGGCGCACTTCGACTCTTCCCACTTGCCGGGATTGATGACTCCGGACTCGGTCATTTCGAGCCAGAGGTCGTTGCCCTCGCGGGTACGCTCGCCCACGCCGCCAAATACGGAGTAGCCCCCGTGGTTCTTGGCCACGTTGTTGATGAGTTCCATGATGACGACGGTTTTGCCCACTCCGGCGCCGCCAAACAGGCCGATCTTGCCGCCCTTCAAGAAGGGCTGGATCAGGTCGATGACCTTGATGCCGGTCTCGAACATCTCCTCGTGGGTCGACTGCTCGTCAAAGGCGGGCGCGGGGCGGTGGATTGGCATGCGCTGGGTTTCGCCCACCGGCCCGAGATTATCCACCGGCTCGCCGATGACGTTGAGTACGCGGCCCAGCGTCTGCTTGCCCACCGGCATGCTGATGGGACCGCCGAGGTCGATAGCCTTCATGCCGCGGACCATGCCCTCGGTGCCTTCCATGGCTACCGTGCGCACCCGGCCTTCGCCGAGGTGCTGCTGGACCTCAAGGATGACGCTGATGGGCGTGGGGACGTTGAAGCCTTCGCTGGTTACGCGCAGCGCCTGGTAGATGGGCGGCATGGTTGCTTCTTCAAACTGCACGTCTACCGCGGGACCGGAAATCTGGATAACCTTGCCGATGCTTTCTGCCATTCCTTAAAGCTCCTAGCTTCTAGCTCCTGGCTTCTAGCTCTTTCCTCGCCACTCCGGCCTCAATGTTCTTCTTTCATCGATCTAGTCGACGCGACGAGCTAGAGGCTAGTAGCTAGCAGCTAGAAGCTGCTTTTACAGCGCCGCGGCGCCGGAAACAATTTCGATGATCTCCTTGGTGATGGCGGCCTGGCGCACGCGGTTCATGGTGAGCGTGAGCGAGTCGATCATGTCGGAGGCGTTGTTGGTTGCCGAATCCATAGCCGTCATGCGGGCCGCGTGCTCCGCGGCTACCGACTCGGTCATGGCGTGGAAGAGCAGGGAAGCGATGTACTGCGGGAGCAGCCCGTTGAACAGTTCCTCGGGGGGCTGCTCGTAGATGTAGTCCACGTTGGCGGTGCCGAACTTCTTGGCTTCCTGGTCGGCCTCCTGCGTGTCGGCCGGCTCGAGGGAGATGCCGGAAGTGAGAGCTGCTTCGGCGGCGCGTTCGCGCTCCGCCAGGCTGGGCTCGGCCGCGCCGGCAATCTGCTGGCCGCCGATCTTGGCCAGCGGCAGCAATTTTTCGACCACCACGCGCTGCGCGATCACTGACTTGAACTCGTTGTAAACGATATAGGCTGCATCGATCTCCTCGTGAACGTAGCGGGAGATGACGCTTTGTGCCAGATCGAACACGCGATCCGATTCGAGCTTGATCAGCATGCCGGGATGATCCGGCATCAGTTCGATTCGGCCCTTGCGTTCCTGGCGCTGCGAGGGATTCTCATCATCTCCGCCGCTGAAAACGGCTGCAGGATAACGGCGGCGGAGCAGGTCGCGGCCTTTGCGGCCGAGCGTTTCAATGTCCAACTGCTTGTCATCGCCGGCTGTCTCAATGAACTGCAGCGCGGTTTTCAAAATATTCGCGTTGAATGCGCCGGCGAAGCCGCGGTCGCCGCTGATCACGATCAGCAGCACGCGCTTCTCTTCACGGACCGCGAACAGAGGGTGACGCAGATTGCCGGTCTCCGGATCGTAGATCTCGATGCGGCGCATCAGCGAATCGAGCACGCTGGCGATCATCTTGGCGTAGGGCCGAGCGGAGGTCATGCGGTCCTGCGCGCGGCGCAGGCGGGCCGCCGAGACCATCTTCATGGCCTTGGTGATCTGGCGCGTGTTCTTCACGCTGCGAATGCGCCGCCGTAAGTCGAGGACGTTTGCCATTTCTTAGTTGCTAGCTCCTGGCTTCTAACTACTAGCTTGTTCCTTTGAACTTCCACCTCATGTTTTCCAGTTGGAAGGTGGAGGCTAGAGGCTGGAAGCTCGTCGTTACGCCGTAACCGCTTCGTTGAGTTGCGCCTTGAAGTTTTCCTTGTACTCCTTCAGGGCGGCGTGGAGGCGATTCTTAATGTCGTCGTCGAGCTGCTTCTTCTGCGTCAGATCGTTAATGAGCGCCGACTGCGCCGTTTCAAAGTACTTGTGCAGCCCGTCTTCAAAGGCGCGAATATCGCTGACCTTGAGGTCGTCCAGATACCCCTGTGTGCCTGCGAACAGAACCACAGTCTGCTGCTGCCAGGTGAGCGGATGGAACTGCGGCTGCTTGAGCAGTTCGGTGAGCCTCTGGCCGCGATTCAGCTGCTTTTGCGTGAGCGGATCGAGATCGGAGCCGAACTGCGCGAAGGCCGCCAGTTCGCGGTACTGCGCCAGATCGAGCTTCAGCGTGGAGCCAACCTGCTTCACCGCCTTGATGGCTGCGGAGAATCCCACGCGCGAAACCGATAGGCCGACGTTGACGGCCGGGCGCACGCCGGAATTGAACAGGTCCGTCTCGAGGAAGATCTGTCCGTCGGTGATGGAAATGACGTTGGTGGGAATGTAAGCCGAGACGTCGCCCGCCTGGGTCTCGATAACGGGCAGAGCCGTGAGCGAGCCGCCTCTCTTCTCCGCGCTCATCTTGGAGGAGCGCTCGAGGAGGCGCGAGTGGAGGTAGAACACGTCTCCGGGATAGGCTTCGCGGCCGGGCGGACGGCGGAGGAGCAGCGAGATTTCGCGGTACGCCATGGCGTGCTTGGAAAGATCGTCGTACATCACCAGCGCGTGCCTGCCGTTGTCGCGGAAGTACTCGCCCATCGCGGTAGCGGCGTAGGGGGCGAGGTAGAGCATGGGCGCGGGCTCAGAGGCCGAGGCCGCGACGATGATGGTGTGGCCCATGGCCCCGGCTTCGGTCAGCGTTTGCACAACCTGCGCAATCGACGACCGCTTCTGGCCGATGGCGCAGTAGATGCAGATGAGGTCATTCTTGGCGTTGTTGATAATAGTGTCGAGTAGCACGGCGGTTTTGCCGGTCTGGCGATCTCCGATGATCAGTTCGCGCTGGCCGCGGCCGATCGGGATCATGGCATCGATGGCCTTGAGACCGGTGGCCATGGGCTCGCGGACTGGCTGGCGGTCGATGATGCCGGGGGCGAGGCGCTCGACGGGAAGGCTGTCCTTCGTCGCGATGGGGCCCTTGTCGTCGATGGGCTCGCCCAGCGCGTTGACGACACGGCCGATCATCGCTTCGCCAACGGGTACGCTGAGAATTTTGCCGGTGCGCTTGACCTCTTCGCCTTCCTTGAGCTCGGTATAATCGCCCATGATGACGGCGCCCACATAGTCCTCTTCCAGCGACAGAGCGAGACCCGCTACGCCGTTGGGAAAGCTCAGCAACTCGCCCGCCATGACCTTGTCGAGTCCATGGATTCGCGCGATGCCGTCGCCGAGAGACGTGATGGTGCCGATTTCATCGACCTGCACCTTCGAGTCGTAGTTCGCGATCTGCTCGCGAAGGATTTGCGTAATCTCGTCTGCTTTGATCTGAGCCATTTGCAAGTTCCTTGCAGTTCTCAGTTTTCAGTTGTCAGTTCTCAGCTTCCTGCCGCCCGGGCGACGCTGGCAATGAGAACCTTCTTTTGACTGACCACCAAAAACCGAATGCTGAAAATCTGTTCACTACTCCCAACTGAAAACTGACGACTGCCGGCTTCAGCCGGCAATCAATTCCTCTCTCAACCGCTCCAGGCGTCCCTTGACCGAGCCGTCGTACACCGTGGAGCCGATGCGGACCACTGTGCCGCCGAGCAGCGCGGGGTCGAGCTTGAACGTTGCCTGGATCTTTGCCCCCGCGAGCTTGCCCACGCCGTCCAGCAGGACATTGCGTTCCGGCTCGCTCAGTTCGCGCGCGGTGACAATCTCCGCCCGGCGAATGCCCTGGCGCTCCTGCAATTCCGCGCGATAGGCGTCCGCCACTTCATGCACATGCGCAATGCGATCATTCCTGATGAGGATGGCAATGAAGTTCCGGAGTTGCTGCGCCATTCCGAGCTTGACATTGATCTTGTCCAGAATTGCGATCTTCTGCGTCTCGGGAATGGCCGGGTTCTCGACTACTTCGCGAAGCGGGGCGCTGGAGTCCCACGCGGCGATGAAGTCTGTAAGTTGCCGGTCGATGGCAGCTGTGTCCAGCCTGGCCTGGAGAGCCACATCGGCGAGGGCGCGGGCGTAATGGGAAACGAAAGCCGGCATTAGCGATGCCCTCCCTTTGGGCTGCCGTTCGGGGCGGCGCTTTCGAGGAACTCCGTAATGAGGGCGCGATCGGTTTCCGGCGTGAGGATCAACTGCCGGGCAGCGTTCTCGATGGCCAGATCGGCGGCAAAGTGCCTCAATCCGCGCTGCGCGTGTGCGGCGGCGGCGGTGATCTCCTGCTCGGCCGATGCCACAATGCGCGCGCGTTCTTCTTCCATACTGGCCCTGATGCGCGCTTCGTCCTGTTTGCTCTGCTGTTCCGTGTTGGCGCGGATCTGGGCGATCTCTTCGTCGAGGCGAGCCAGCTGCGCTTCCACTGCGCTCAAGCGTGTGTTGGCATCGGCCGTGGTTTTGCGGGCCTCCTCGAGACGGTGCTTCAAATTCTGGGAGCGGCGGCGCATGACGCGCGGCAATACCCTTGCCAGCGGGATCACGATGACCAGAATAATGATGGCGGAGTTGATCCACTCGAAGGTGCGTGCGGTTCTTTCCACGTGCTCGACGCGCCGTTGCACCTGTTCGGGATTCGCGGCATTTGGATTGTCGTGGAAGATCGCATCGGAGATGGCCTGGACCAGCTTGGTGTGGCGGAACAGGTTTTCTTCCTCGGCTTCTTCCACTTTGACCTGGCCGGGCTGGGCGGGAAGAGCGGCCTGGCCGTGCGACTTCTCCGCTGATGTGACGCGGGCAGCGGGATTGGCTACCTGGGAGAAGGCACGCGTGACCGTACCCGGCAGGCCCGCTACTAACGCGGCCAACAGGAGAATGGCAGGAACTCGTGCAGAAATTGTGCTTAACAGTTGCTTCAACGCGTACTCCCGGCGGCCAGCGGCAAAACCGCGCGAACCACCCGGCTGGCCAGCTCGCCGGCGGCGGATTGAATGGCCAGCCGTGCGTGGGCAGCCTCGTCCTCCAGCTCAGCCTTGGCCTGGCTCACCCTCTGTCCGGCGGCACGACGGGCTTCATCCAAAGCCGCGTCGCGTTCGGCGTTCCACTGCTTGATGCGCTGTTCGCGCATTTTATAGATTTCGGCCCTTGCCTGGCGAAGCCCGGCGGCGTACTCCTGCGCGCGTTCTTCGGCCCGCGCGATCGCTTTGTGAGCTTCCTCAATGGCCCCGTCCGTGCGGGCGCGGCGTTCCTTCAGCGTCCGGCTCAGTGGGCCCTGTATCAGCAATTCATAGGACAGGACCACCACGATGAACAGGATGATCGTGGGTACGGACCCGAGCAGAAGGGTCCCGACTTGTTGGAGAATTTCATCCATGCTGGTGTCGATTATTCGTTCAGGAGGTCAATGCAAAATTTTCGAATAGAACATCTTTTTGTATCAGGCGAAAGCCTTGGAGGTCAACGCGGCGGGCTGCGGAAAGCGATGGATTCGGGGCTTATCACGGCCAACACTGAGCGCCATCACAAGCAGGCGTATCAGCTGTCACTGCCAGCGACACAAAAACCCGGTCTTCGTGGGACATTCGCCTGAAAAATGGACTTGCAATTCAGGGCCAATGGGGCCACACTAGACAGTACCACCTAGACCCGGTTCAGGGTCCAGCGGGCGGCCGGTTTCGGGAACTCCTTCCACTCCCGACTTCGGCAGCCCGCTTCTTAATTTTCGGCGCAATTTGAACTCCTGAGGCGCGAAAAGGCCCGCGCCAAACAAGAGCCTCTGCGCACATTCACCGATGGGACGTCATTTGAGGCGCGCCCCGAGCGGCACCTCTTCAAGGAATCCGGCCAGAACCGGCGAGCCGTCAGGCGGGAGCGAGGCCGCCAGCAGCATGCCCTGCGATTCGAGGCCACGCATTTTGCGCGGGGCGAGGTTTGCCACGATGACGATCTTGCGGCCGATGAGCTTTTCCGGTTCGTAGAATTGCGCGATCCCGGCGAGGATCTGGCGTTTCTCATAGCCCAGGTCGACTTCGAGCCGGAGCAGCTTATCGGCTTTGGGGATGCGCTCGGCGACGAGCACCTGGGCCACCCGCAGATCGATCTTGGCAAATTCGTCGATCGTGATGGTTTCCGATGTGGCGGACGAATGCTCCGCAGCTCCAGTGCCTGCAGGCTGACCGGCGGGCTCTCTACCGGGCTCGGCAGACGACTGCTGCCCCGTGATTGCGCGCTGCGGAGCTTGGTTAGGGTTTGGTTTCGTCTCCTCGGAACGTAGGGGAGCACCTTTGGGAGCTTCGCCCGGTTCCGTTTTGAGACGTGCGGAGGCGATCTCCTCGGGCACGCTATGCACGTTGGCCGTGTCCACGGGCTTGCTGGTGTTGTGGGGGACGGCGGTGGTTTGTGTCAGCGCGTCCTTCTCCTTCGATGTTTTCTTGTCGGGAGGATTCGTGGGCGCGACGGAGGTGGCGGCCGGCGCCGAGCCCGGCGTTACCGCATTGCCCTGCTTGCCTGCGGCCGCATCCACGGCGCTTGCGTTGTTTTCGTCTTCGAGGTTCTGCATACGTTCGATTGCGTCCTTTTCTGCGCGAGGGAAGAGGGGCGCCGGCTCTCCGAATTGTGAGCCGGACTTGAGTCCGCCCCATTGGAGGTCGGCGAGAAATGCGCGCTTCGCAGCTTCCTGCAGGTCTCCCAGACCAAGCTGCGACCAAACCGTGGATGCCGAGGCCGGAAGTATGGGATAGACCAGCGCCGTAATCACGCGGATCGCCTCCGCTGCGGTGGCCAGCACCCGCGCCTGCAGCACCTTGTGCTCTTCTTCCGAGCGGCCTTCGGGGCGCTTCCACGGCGCGTTGGCGGTGAGATAGCCGTCGGTCTCAGCCACCAGCGTCCAGAGGCTCTTCAGAGCCTCAGAGAATTGCATTTCATCGAAGAACGGGCCAAATTCGCTGATCGCGCGCTCGGCGGCGGCGCGGAGGCTTGTCTCCGCATCGGTTACCGCGCCGACATCAGGCACGACGCCTCCGAAGAATTTGTGCATCATGTTCACGACGCGGCTGACCAGGTTGCCGTAGCCATTGGCGAGGTCGCCGTTGTAGCGGCGGACCAGCGCGTCGAAGGTGAAGCTGCCATCCTGGCCGAAGGGAATCTCACGCAGCAGGAAATAGCGGAGCGCATCGGCGCCGAGCACCGTGTCGACCGTCTCCGCGCGCACGATATTGCCCAGCGACTTCGACATCTTGGTGTCGTCGAAGAGGAGCCAGCCGTTGGCGCGCACGGATCTCGGCACAGGAATGCCCGCGGCCATCAGAAACGCCGGCCAATAGACGCAATGGAACCGGCTGATCTCCTTGCCGATGAGATGCATGTCGGCGGGCCAGAACGTCTCGAAACGCGCCTTGTCGGCAGGATCGTCGGAGCCGTAGCCGAGCGCGGTGATGTAGTTGGCCAGCGCATCCAGCCACACGTACACAACGTGCTTGTCGTCATCGGGAACCGGGATGCCCCATCGGAAACTTGTCCGGCTGACCGACAGGTCCTTGAGCCCGCTCCTCACAAAGGAGATGACTTCCTTGCGCGTCGATTCGGGCTGCATGAACCCGGGATTCTCTTCGTAGAACTCGAGCAGCTTGCGCTCAAACGCCGAGAGCTTGAAGAAATAGTTCTCTTCGCTCACAGTTTCGGTAATGCGGCCGCAGGTCGGGCAGGGCGCACCGGGCGGCACGTCCATCCATGCCTCGTCACTCACGCAATACTGGCCCGTATAAGTGCTCTTGTAGATGAAGCCGCGGTCGCGCAGCGCGGCGAACAGGTGCTGCACGCCGCGCTTGTGGCGCTCTTCCGTGGTGCGGATAAAGTCGTCGTAGGTGAGGCCGAGGCGGTCCCACAGAGCGCGAAACTCGCCGCTGACATGGGTTGCGAACTCCATCGGCGTCCGTCCGGCAAGCTTGGCGGAGCGTTCGATCTTCTGGCCGTGTTCGTCGGTGCCGGTGAGGAACCAGGTATCCACGCCGAGGGCGCGTTTGCGGCGGGCGATGGCGTCACAGACAATGGTCGAGTAGGCATGGCCCAGGTGCGGCCGCGCATTCACGTAGTAGATCGGCGTGGTCAGGTAAAAATGCGCTGCGCTGGATTCGGGCTTGGCCATGAATTTGTGGGGGAGTTTCGCGCGAAGAATCAGCAGAACGTCCCGCTATCTCTTTCATCTTACGGCATTCGGTTAGAAGTCTATTGTGGGGAGGCCTGATAAACTAGCCCTTGAAAATCAAGGATTTCAGAGGCATTTTACGTGTATTTGGAAATGCAGAAGCGGCTCGCCGATCACCTTCGCGGTGTTCTCAAAACTAATTACGATCTGACGCTTGAAAACGTCCCGATCGAGATTCCGCCCGATCTGAAATTCGGCGAGCTGGCGACGCCCGTCGTGCTCCAATTGGCGCGTGCGCTGCGCAAGGCGCCAAAGATCATCGCGCAGGAGATTGTGGCCGAGCTGGGCTCGGTGGAGGGGTTTGTGGGGTTCGAGGTCGCGGGCGCGGGCTACATTAATGCGCGGCTGGATCGCGCTGCCTGCGTGGGCTGTGTCGCCCGGGACGGTGGCGATTCGCTGTCGATGCGTGAGCACGTATTGGTCGAGCACACCAGCATCAATCCCAATAAAGCTGCGCATATCGGGCATCTGCGCAACGCGATTCTTGGCGACAGCTTCGTGCGGCTGCTGCGTGCGGCCGGCAACAAAGTGGACGTGCAGAATTACATCGACAACACCGGCGTGCAGGTGGCTGACGTGGTGGTCGGATTTCTGCACCTCGAAAAGAAGACAGTTGAGGAGGTCCGGGCACTCGTAGCGGAATGTGAAAAACGCGCCGCAGGCGCAGATGGCCACACCCCAGGTGTCGATTACTACTGCTGGGACCTGTATGCGCGCACGTCGCAGTGGTATGACGAGGGAAGCGACGAAGAGAATTCGTTGCGCAAGAAGCTTCGTTACGAGACGCTGCACCAGATCGAACACGGCGGGAACGAAACGGCCGAGGTGGCGGAGCTGATCTCGACGGCCGTACTGCGACGGCATTTGGAGACGATGCTGCGGCTGGATATCGAATACGATTTCCTGCCCCGCGAGAGCGAGATTCTGCACTTGAAGTTCTGGGATGCCGCGTTCGAGCAGCTCAAGCAGACGGGCGTGTTGTACTTCGAAACCGAAGGCAAGAACACAGGCTGCTGGGTGATGCGCCGGCCGGGTGGCGAAACGGTGGCGGAGGGCGATACCGACGAGGACGCGAAGGTGATCGTCCGTTCCAACGGCACCGTCACTTATGTCGGCAAAGATATTGCCTATCACCTCTGGAAGTTCGGCTTGCTGGGCCGCGACTTCGGCTACAAGCCGTTCTTTACCTATCCGGATCACGAGTGTTGGATTTCGACCGACCACGGTGTTGAGCCCCACCCACATTTTGGCGGCGCCACGGCCATCTACAACGTGATTGATTCGAGGCAATCCGATCCGCAGGCGAACGTCATACAGGCGCTCCGCGGCATGGGACACACGGCGCAGGCGGACCACTACACGCACTTCGGCTACGAGATGGTCGCGCTCACGCCGGCTTACGCTGAGAAACTCGGCTATCGGCTCACCGATGAAGATCGCGCCCGCCCCTACATTGAGATCAGCGGCCGCAAGGGCTTCGGCGTAAAGGCCGACGATCTGATGGACCTGATGATCAAGGCCGCTAAAGCCGAGGTGTTGAAGCGCCACACGGACTGGAGCGAAGAGCAGACCACGGCCATTGCTTCGAAGATCGCCTACGGGGCTCTGCGCTACTACATGCTGCGCTTCAGCCGCTATTCCGTGATTGCCTTCGACCAGGACATGGCCCTTTCACCCGAAGGCGAGACCGGCCCGTACCTCATGTACGCGGCCGCGCGCATCCGCAGCATCTTCCGCAAGGGCGCAACCACGCCGGAAGCGGTGCTCGACGCGTTTGCACAGGTTGCATCGGAATCCATCACCCCGTTCCTCGATGGCGAGGAGAATGAAGACATTTGGGCGCTGTGGCTGCGCGCCGGGCAGCGCACGCTGGTGCTGCAGCAGGCCATCGCGACGTCAGAGCCGATGCACCTGGCCAAACATGCATTCCAACTCGCGCAGGACTTCTCGAACTTCTATCATCACCACCACATCCTCACCGAAGAAGATCCGGCGCGAAAGACGTTCCTGCTGGCGACGGCGGCCGTGGCGCTGCGGGAATTGGGGACTGTGTTGAACTGGTTGGGAATCGAAAGTCCGGAGGCGATGTAAAGGACAGCCGTCAGCGATCAGCCGGCAGCTCACGCCATGCCTGCAGGCTTGCTTTGCACCAGTCCTCGAGTTGCTGCGGGTAGGTTTCGGAGGGAAAGCTTCCTAAATCGGCGATCGTGACGGCGAAGTGCGGACGGGGTCGACTCTGAGGCACGGGAGGCAGTTCCCAATCGGGGTTTCGTCGTCCGGATCGCCGCAGCGCGTCGGTGACCCGCCGATAATCCTCGCCATTTACGTAGACCTTGTACAGCAGTATCCAAGCGCGTTCGAGGACGTCGGGCGGGAAGCGGTCGGAGTGCTGGATTGCGTAGGCCGAGAACGCCAGCCCGTGCCGGCTGCCCCACGGTTCGTTGCGCGAGTGATCAAGCGCGAGGAGAGCCTCGAAGCGTCGGGCGCAGTTGGCGTCCGCCGCTTCGTAGGAAGCACCGCATTCGGGGCAGGTGCGCATGGCCGTTTGGTCTAGAAGCTTCTCACCCACTCGACAATCGAGCGCACCACAACCCCCGTCGGCCCCTTGGCAATGTACGGCTTGTTCTCATCCATCCACGCCAGGCCGGCGATGTCGAGATGAATCCATGGCGTGTCTTCGGCGAACACGTGCAGGAACTCCGCCGCCGTGATAGCGCCGCCGTAACGGCCGCCGGTGTTTTTGATGTCGCCGATATCGCTCTTGATCATGTCGGCGTATTCATCGCCCAGCGGCATGCGCCAGAACTTTTCGCCGGAAGTTTCAAGCGCGGCGTTGAATTTGGCGTACGTTTCGTCGTCGTTGGAGAACGCACCGGCGTTGATGGTGCCGAGTGCGACGCCGATGGCGCCTGTGAGAGTAGCGGCGTTCATGAGATGAGTGGCGCCGAGTTGTTTGGCGTAGCTGAGGCCATCGGCAAGAACGAGGCGTCCTTCCGCATCGGTGTTGATGATCTCGATGGTCTTTCCCGACATGGCCGTCTGCACGTCGCCTGGCTTCTGTGCTTTGCCGTCGGGCATATTCTCGGTGGCGCAAACGATGGAGAGGACTCGCACATTCGGCTTGAGCAGGGCGATGGCGCGCATGGCGCCGATCATGGCTGCGCCGCCGGCCATGTCGTACTTCATCTTCTCCATGTTGTCGGAGGGCTTGATGGAGATGCCGCCGGTATCGAAGGTGATGCCCTTGCCGACCAAGCCTAGCACCGGGGCCCCCGCGGACGGGCCCTTGTCCGTGGGGTGGAGCATCGGACCATCTTTTACGCCGGCAGGTTCATAGCGCAGAACGATGAGGGCGGGCGGCTCCTCCGAACCCTGGGCGACGCTCCAGAACGCGCCCATCTTCAGTTCTTTGATCTTTTCGGTGGAATACACATTGCACTGCAGGCCGACCTCTTTGGCCATCGCGGCAGCGCGGCGGCCGAATTCGGTCGGGGTAAGCTTGTTGCCGGGCTCGTTGACCAGCGAACGCGCGAAGTTCTGGCTTTCGCCGACGATGACGCCCTCGTTGAAGGCAGGCTCGACGGCGGATTTGGCCGTGTTGGGCCCGGCCGCGACCGTGAACGACTGCACGCTCTGGTCTGTGCGGTCGCTGCGGTAGGTGTCCGGGTCGAAATCGCCGACGAACGCGCCCTCCACGGCAGCGCGGGCGCATGGGCCGGGCGGAAGAAATTCGGCCTCCGGCAGCGCGAAGACCAGGTCGCGGATTCCACGAGGCTTGGTGAAACGGACCGCCGTACCGGCGGCATTGCGGACGCTGTGCGGGTTGGCCCGGGCCTGCTTGCCGAGACCAACGATCAGGAGACGTTTCGATTGCAGGCTGGCGGGCGCATGCAGAAGCAGAGTTTCGTTCGCGCCGGCTTTGAACTCGCCACTGGACAGCACTGCGGCTGCGGCGGATTTGACCGCTGCGTCGCTGGTCAGCAGTTCGGGCTGCGGATTTGCATCGGCGCCTTTCGCCGTCTGGGTATCGACGGCCGTGACGGCCAGCAGTTCAGTCTCGATTTTGGAGAGGGGAGAGTAGGACAGTTCCGTGCGCATACCGGAATTATTTCACCCGCTCCCCGGGTTGGGCATGGGGCTAACGTCCGCGCCGGCTCTTGCTCGCATTGATCGCGGAGCGAGCTTCGCGGTCAGCTTCGCGGCGGCGTTCGGTCTCCCGCTTATCCCAGTCCTGCTTGCCCTTGGCAACGGCGAGTTCGCATTTAACCCGGCCATTTTTGAAATAGAGCCGCGTGGGGATGAGCGTGTGCCCCTTCACCTGCGTCTTAGACAGTAGCTTGCGCACCTCTTCGCGATGCAGGAGGAGCTTGCGCGTGCGGGTTTCGTCGTGATTGGCAATATTGCCGTGGGAATATGGCCCTATATGAACATTGAGCAGAAACGCCTCGCCGTCCTTGATGAGGCCGTAGGCGTCCTTGAGGTTTGCCTTGCCTTCGCGGATGGACTTGACCTCCGTGCCGCGCAGGGCCACGCCCGCTTCGTACCGCTCCAGCAGGAAGTAGTCGTGGCTGGCGCGCCGGTTGTGAGCGGCGTCGCGTTCGCCGCTGGCCACGGGGTCGCGCCGGCGCGCGGCCTTGGGAGCAGCGGCGCGGCCGGGCTGGTTGATCACGTGGCTGGTCTGGCGTGTCATGGGAAAGCTTCCTTGAATCTTCATCCTAGCACCGGGGCAGTTTGCCGCCGCCGGGCAGTGGGGCTTTGCTAAAATGAAGGCAGGTTGGATGGGCGTGTACCCCCACAACTATCGCGTTTCGGGCGGCCAACTCAGCCAACTCGCAGCCGGCAGGTTTGGCGTTGCGGCTGGCTGTCCCGCTCCGCAGACGCCAGGGAGTTCGATGAATCGCGCTGGTTTTCCGGCTGCCCCCAGAGGCGCTTTCTGGATCGCCCTCTTCTGCGTCCTGATTCTCTCGAGTTTTTCTCCGGTTCGGGCACAGACCGGGCAGATGGAGTACTCAGGCTCGGTTAACAAGCTCATGAAGATGGGCCAGGCCGCGGAGCAGCGCGACGACTGGGACACCGCCTACAACGCCTACCAGGCGGCCGCCGCGAAGAATTCCAGGGATATCCGCGCGCGGACCGCGATGTACCGCGTGCGGCCGCAGGCTTCGGGCGTCCACATGGCGAAGGGACGGCAGTTGTTGCAGAAGGGCGATGAACAGGGCGCTCTGACGGAGTTTCTGCGCGCGGAGGAGATCGATCCCACCAACGAAGCCGCCGGCCAGGAGATCGCGGTGATTCGCCAGCGGCAGAACCAGGCCGCCAGCCAGCAGCCCTCGATGTCTCCGGAGGAACGTCAACAGCAGCAGGAAATCAACTCCATGGCGTCGCCCGTGCAGCTCAAGCCGGTGTCGAACGAGCCGCTCACGCTGCATTTTGCGTCCGAGGATGCGAAGAACGTCTACCAGGCGATCGGCCGTGCTGCGGGCATCAATGTCCTTTTCGATCCCGATTACAACTCGAAGCGGATCCAGGTGGACCTGCAAAACTCCACCCTCATGGATGCGCTGCGGATCGTGGGCGTGCTTTCAAACACTTTCTGGCAGCCGATCACGCCGAACACGATCTTTGTGGCGCAGAATACGCGGTCCAAGCGCACCGAACTCGAGGAGTATGCGGTGCAGACTTTCTATCTCACCAACGCCTGGCAGCAGAACGATCTCAACGACGTGCAGACGGCGCTGCGCAACGTGCTGACCAACATCAAGGTGTATGGACTGGCCAGCCAGAATGCGCTGGTGGTGCGCGGCACTCCGGATGAACTGCTGCTGGCCCAGAAGCTGATCAGCGATTTGGATAAAGCGCGCCCCGAAGTCGTGGTCGACGTGGCTGTCATGGAAGTGAGTAAGAACTGGGAGCGCAACCTTGGCTTGCAGTGGCCCTCGAGCGCGAGCGTGGCCCTTCAGTCAACCAACTCCAGCAGTTCCACCACTACGTGCCCCACCGGCAGCACCACATGTACTCCTACGACCGGCACTTCGACGTCTCCCACGTTCTACGATCTGGCTCACCTGAATTCAAGTAACTTTGCGGTGACCATCGGATCGGCGACGGCCAACCTGCTGCTGACTGACTCCAATACCCGCATTCTTCAGAATCCCCGCCTGCGCGCTACGGACATGCAGAAGGCGACTCTGAAAGTGGGCGAACGCATTCCCATTGCGACCGGTTCGTTCAGTTCCGGAATTGGCGTGGGCGCCGCGGTGGGTGGGGGCTTCCCTGCAGCCGAGACGCAGTTCCAGTACATCGACGTTGGCGTCACCATCGAGATTACCCCGACAGTGCACTGGGATCGCGATATCACGCTGAAGATGAAGATCGAAGTGACGGCCCAGGCGGGCTCATCGACGATCAGCGGTGTCACCGAGCCGATCATTGCGCAGAAGAGCACCGAGGAAGTGGTGCGCCTGCGCGAAGGCGAAGCCAACATCCTGTCCGGCATTCTTAACCAGCAGGACCAGGTGTCCTGGAGCGGCATACCCGGGCTGAGCTCGATTCCGATTCTCAAGTACCTGTTTGGTTCCAAGGACCATACCATCTCGAATGACGAGGTAGTGTTCCTGATGGTGCCGCATCTTGTGCGGGACGAGGATGTGACGGCCGCCAATCTGCGGCCGATCGACACCGGTCCGGGTCAGAACGTGGAGTTACGGCGCATTGCCGCGGAAGGTCCCGGGGCCAACGCCGCTCCGCAGATTGAGCCGGTGACAACGCAATCGACGCCGCCGCATCCGCCGGTGCCCCCGGGTATTGCCACTGTGCCAGGCCAGAGTGCCTCGGCAGCGGCCCCGGTTGCGCTCGATCAGATGAGAGCCGCGGCTGGGGGCGTGAACCCGGTTCCGCAGACCAATCTGCAGGTGCAGCAGCCAACGACGACCGCAACGGGTGCGCCACCGCCGACTGCTCCTCCGGGACCTGCCGGGGGTACGCCGCCCCAATCGGCAACCAGTCCTGCGGCTCCGACGGGCACAAACCCGGCCGCGAATCCTGCGGTGGAGCCTCCCAACGGGGCTGGAGGCAAAGTCAAATTCATGTTGAGCCCGCCTGGGCCTGTGGCCAACGGAGCTACGTTCCAGGTGCCGGTGGTGATCAGTAACGCGTCGGATATCGTGTCGGTTCCGCTGCAGATCGAGTATGATCCTGCCAAACTATCCATGGTAAACGTCGGTCCGGGTGATTTTTTAAGCCGGGACGGGCAGTCGGTTGCGCTAGTGCATCGTGACGACGGCCCCGGAACCATTACTGTGAATGCATCGCGTCCTCCGGGGGCACCGGGCGTGAGTGGAGCGGGGGTGGTATGCATGCTCACGTTCCAGGCCAAGGCCGCGGGACCGACCATGGTGGTCATCACCAAGCCGGGAGCGATGGCCAGCGGGCAGAAACCGGTCGCGGCGTTGGGCGCTCAAATCAGTCTGACGGTGCGGTAGCCGAACATGAGAAGGGTTTCGCCAATCCGGAGAGCAGGCGAGCGGGGGCTCACCCTCGTCGAGCTGATCGTCACCGTGGCGATCCTGGCGATTCTTGCTTCCGCGGCTGTACCGATTGCGCGATTCCAGGTCAAGCGCGAGAAGGAGCGCGAACTCCGCTACGACTTGTGGATGATGCGCGACGCAATTGATAAGTACAAGGACGCGGCCGATAAGGGCGCGATTCAGACCAAGGTGGACAGCCAGAACTATCCGCCCGACCTGGATACGCTTGTCAACGGGGTTGATATTCAGGGGAAGAAGGTAAAGTTTCTGCGCCGGATTCCTGTGGATCCGATGACCGGCAACGCGGACTGGGGCTTGCGGTCGATGCAGGACGATCCGCACTCCGACTCGTTTGGCGGGCAGAGCGTGTTCGACGTGTATTCGAAATCGCAGGGCACGGCCCTGGATGGAACCAAGTACTCCGACTGGTAGGGTCGGGCCGAGGTAAGTTCTTGATCGTTATGTGCACAACTCGGAAGGCTAATCGCAGTGCTGGGTTCACGCTGATTGAACTGATGATCGTGATGGCGATCATTATGATCCTGGCGGTCGTGGCCGTGCCCGCATACCAGGCTGCGATCCGCGCCGCCCGCGAAGCCGTGCTCAAGGAAGATCTGCACGTCATACGCAATGCGATCGATTCCTACACGGCCGACAAGCAGAAGGCGCCGCAGTCACTGGATGACTTGGTGCAGGAGGGCTACCTGAAATCGATTCCGGAAGACCCCATGACGCACAGCAAGGATACGTGGGTTACGGACACGAGCGATTCGCTGCACACACTCGACCAGACCGAGCCGGGTATTGACGATGTGCATTCAGGTTCGCAGGAGCAGGGCAGCGACGGCCAGCCATACTCCGCCTGGTGAACCTTGTTGCCTGCCGGTTGCGGTAAGGTGGATTTCACGGTGGCTGCTTCCATCGATCCCGCGCTCCGCGATGAGTTGGAGTCTGTCTACAGGGTCTACGCGGCTCTCGTTCGCGATCTCGACTCGGACAATGGAATCGGCGGCCAACTGCTCTACGCAGGGGAGTTGGACGAGCAAGGCGGTCGCCTGGTGCGTGCCGCGAACATCGCTGGCGCCGCATCGCTCAGTGCAACGAACGATGTCTCTCTGCAGAGGCAGGCAATCCGCGAAGGCATTGTCGATTTTCTTGTCACATCGCTGGATGAGGCGCTACGCATCCTCAAGAACGAGATTCGCAAGCGTAATGCAGTTGCCGTAGGCGTTGCCGCGGCGCCCTCGCAGGTGCTTGCTGAGATGGGCGAACGAGCAGTGCTGCCCGATCTGGTCCGCGGCGCGTCCGATGAATCGGCTGATTTCATATCGCGGGGCGCACGAGCAATCGAACCCGTTTCTCTTTCATCCGCTGGTGGTCTGATGGTGGTGACGGCTCCGCATGCTGACTTCGAAGCCCGCGTTTTGGGGCTGGTTCCGGAGTCGGATTACGCAACTCGCCGCCGGGTGCGTCTATCGCCGCGGTATCTCGGACCTCAGGTCCGGCGCATGCGTTCGCTGTGGTGCAAGCATGACCTTGCGTTGAAGCTGGGCCTGGATTCCTGAGTACTCACCGAAACACTTCTTACTCATGATGTCGTCTTCGCGGCTTCAATCTGTGTCCAAAGCTCTTTCAGTCCTGTGCCGGTCTTCGCGGAGACGGGCAGAATTGCATCCACCTCCAACCCCTTTCGGAGCGCGTTGAGATTGCGCGTGCGCTGATTGCCGCTGAGGCGGTCCACTTTGGTGGCGACCACCACGAACTCGCGGTCCACGCTGCGCAGCCAATCGAGAAGCTGGGCATCGCGCCGCTGCGGCGGCACGTTCGAGTCGATGAGGCAGACACAGAGACCCAATGACTCGCGGTCGGCCAGATACGGCTCGATGAACTTGGGCCATTCGGCTGAAATGGATTTCGAAATCTTGGCATACCCGTAGCCGGGCAAGTCGGCAAAGACCAGCTTGCGGCGCTGGCTCTCGTCGAGCAGCGCGAAGAAGTTGATGGCGCGGGTGCGGCCGGGCGTCGAGGAAACCTTGGCCGCTTTGTCGCCGACGAGCGCGTTCAGCAAACTTGATTTGCCCACGTTCGAACGGCCGAGAAAGGCAATCTCGGGAACAGATGGAGGAGGGAACTGGTCGGGCGCCATGGCCGACAACAGGAATTGAGTGGTATACCGCATGTCTCTCCAGCATATCTGCCCCGCCCGCGGGTCGTTCTCTTGCTGGAGTTCCGCGGAGACGCCCATCCGCGCGCTCGGCGCATGGGCTGTTCAGGCGGCTGAGCACAAACGAGAACCGGGCATCCATGCTTCGGCATGGATGCCCGGCTGTTAATGCGATCTGCTTGCTACTGGTGCGCCGGCACGTTGGTGGCCAGGTCCGAGGGCGGAACTGCCGTCAGCACCTCCGTTTCCGGCGGGACCGGCGCAGGCAGCGGGCGCTCGAGCGCGAGGGCCAGCACCTCATCCATCGAATCCACAAAATGCAGCTTCATGAAGTTCTTGATGTTATCCGGTAGCTCCTGCAGGTCCTTCTCGTTGCCGCGGGGCAGGATGGCTTCGAAGATGCCTGCGCGCAGGGCCGCGAGCAGCTTCTCCTTCAATCCGCCGATGGGGAGCACCTTTCCGCGCAGCGTGATCTCGCCGGTCATGGCGATATCGCGGCGCACGGGAATCCTGGCAAGCGCACTGGCCAGAGCAGTCGCCATAGTGATGCCCGCAGAGGGACCGTCTTTGGGTATCGCGCCTTCCGGCACGTGCAGGTGCAGGTCGACGTTGCGATAGAACTCGCGCGAGAGGCCGAGCACCTGCGCCTTGCCACGGATGTAGCTGAGTGCGGCCTGAGCCGACTCCTGCATCACGTCGCCGAGCTGGCCGGTGATGGTGAGCTTGCCCTTGCCGTCCAGCACCTGTACTTCGGTGGAGAGAATGCTGCCGCCCACTTCTGTCCAGGCGAGCCCCGTGACAAGGCCCACTTCGCTCTTCTCATGGACTTCGGACTCGCGATACCTGACCACACCCAGGAATTCAGAAATGTTGGCTGCCGTGATCTCTTCCTTGTGCCTGGCGCCGTTCTTGATGACCTTGCGTGCCACCTTGCGGCAAAGATTGCCAAGCTCGCGCTCGAGGTTGCGGACGCCCGCTTCACGCGTGTAGTTACGGATGATCTCGAGGATCGCATCGTCCTTGATGATCACGTTCTTCTCAGTGAGACCCGTTTGCTCGCGCTGCTTTTTCACCAGGTACTGGCGAGCGATTTCGAGCTTCTCGTTCTCCGTATAGCCCTGCAGTCGCAGAATCTCCATGCGGTCCTGTAGCGCCGCGGGAATCGTGTGCAGGACGTTAGCTGTGGCGACGAAGAGAACCTGCGAGAGATCGTAGTCAACATCCAGGTAGTGATCCTGGAACGTGGTGTTCTGTTCGGGATCGAGGACTTCGAGCAGCGCCGAGGCCGGGTCGCCACGGAAATCCGAAGCCATCTTGTCGACTTCGTCGAGCAGGAAGACCGGATTCTTGGTGCCCGCCTTCTTCATGTGTTGGATGATCTGGCCGGGAAGCGCGCCGATGTAAGTGCGGCGATGGCCACGAATTTCGGCTTCATCGCGAATGCCGCCCAGAGAAAGACGCACGAACTTACGCCCCGTGGCCTTGGCGATCGACATGCCGAGCGACGTCTTGCCCACCCCCGGAGGCCCGACGAAGCAGAGGATCGAACCTTTGGGATTCTTCACCAGCTGACGAACCGCGAGAAATTCAAGGATGCGCTCTTTGATCTTCTCCAGTCCGTAGTGATCTTCGTTGAGCACCTTCTCCGCGTAATCGATGGAGCGTGTTTCCTTGGAGCGCTTCTTCCACGGCACGGCCAGCAGCCAGTCGATGTAGTTGCGGCTGACGGTGGACTCGGCGGACATGGGCGGCATCGCTTCCAGCTTCTTGAGCTCCTGGATAGCCTTTTCGAGCACATCCTTAGGCATGCCTGCCGCTTCAATCTTTTTGCGCAGCTCGTCGAACTCGCTCTTTTCGCCGCGGCCCAGTTCCTTCTGAATGGCCTTGATCTTTTCGTTGAGGTAGTACTCTTTCTGCGCGCGCTCCATCTGCCGCTTCACGCGCGACTGTATGTTGCGGTCGAGATCGAGCTTTTCGATTTCAACGTCGAGCACGTCGGCGATGCGGGCCAGGCGGGCGGCTGGATCGAAGATGCTGAGTAGTTCCTGCTTCTCTTCGATGCCGAGTTGGAGGTTCGCCGCGATCACGTCGGAGAGGCGTGCAGCCTCATCCATCTTGACGCTCGCGATGATTGTCTCGTAATTGAGAGATTGCTGCAGTTTGACGTACTGCTCGAAAAGTGAGGTAACGCGCTGCATCAACTGCTCGACCCCGGGTGTCATTTCGAAGTTCGACTTGCTTACCCGCACCGTGGCGACAAAGAAGCCGTCGCGATCAGTTACCTCGATCGACTTGGCGCGCTCCACGCCTTCGACCAGAACTTTGATGTTGCCGTCGGGCATCTTGACGCTCTGCACGATATTGCAGATGGACCCGACCTGGTAAATCTCCTTGGCCTTGGGCTCGTCGATGGATGCGTCATGCTGCGTGGCGAGAAAGATTTTGCGATCGCCGTTCAATGCTTCTTCAAGGGCGCGCACGCTCGACTCGCGGCCCACGACGAAAGGCGTCATCATGTAAGGGAAAATCACCATGTCCCGGATGGGCATCATGGGCAATTTGCGCGGTTCGTTCTTTTCTCGGGGAGAATTCATAGACACCTAACCATTCGACGCGCCACAACTGCCAAAGATGCGCGACCTGCCGGAACGGCCCTTTCTGGGATTGTACAGCGGAATCGCAAATCCTCGAGCGCGGTTCGCGGTCGCTCCGCTTCACGGTTTCGGCCCGGTCGTCCTTGACGGACCGCAACCGGCTTTTAGCGGAAGATTCCGGCGGATGCACCGCTTTTGGGCGAGTGCTTTCGATATCTCTGTGCTCAATTGAAGAGCAAGGACTACAGTTCCATCGATATCATGAACAATTTTCGGACCTTCAATTGATTGGAAACACAAAAGAGTATTCAGAGGACCGCGGGCGGCGGCCGTTTGAGAGACGAGGTCCGCTATGATCGGATTCAATTGGAGGGCGAGCACCGAGCCTCCGAGATCCGGACGGAATGAAGCGCACAGCACGTCAGTGGAGTACGCAACCTCGTCGGCTCCTGAGCGGATCATGAGCGGTTCTGGGCTAGTGCTTTGGGACTTGCAGAACTGAGGAAGGCCCGCGCGCGGGAACTCTTTGATCAGATCGAGGCTGGCAAAGGTCCTCGTCCCGACGGCGTAGGGGATGAAGCATGTGTAGCTGCCGGCTCCCCCGTGATCCATGACTTGTTGTGGAAGCCACGAGATCACGCAACGATACGGTGAACCGCCCCCAATATTGAGTGAAACGCTTTCCGGTCCGCCCTCATGCGTGACCCACGTGCTACGGCAGGAGCCGAAATCGAATCGATACCTTCCTTGCACGTATCGAACTGGAATCTCCGGCCTGAACGCGGCTCTTTTCCGCTCTTCCGCAAATGGGGCTTCATACGTGATCGAGCTGCAACGATTGAAGCGATTGCAGTCGATCCATTTCGCCACCTGCCTTCCGAGTCGATAATTGCCGGATGTGGGAGCCCCATCCTCGTCCAGCCAGGATCGATAGGGACCATCCTTGACGACCAGGCCGCCCGGCAGATCGAGCTCGCAATACTCCTCGCGACCCTGATAGCGCACATCGTGGATGTCGCGGTAGGTGTCTCCCGCCGGGCACGTGATCTTCTCCTCCGATTGCGCAGTTAACGAAGCCGACAGCGTCGCCCCGGCCAGCGATAAGAGGACGAGAGCGGCCATCAGTGTTCGCCTAATTCCCGTGTTCGGCATCGTACAGAGCATTGTAGGACCAACTGCATATGAGAAAAGCCCTCATCCGGGACGGAAGAGGGCTTTTCAGGTCCTACCGGACGGAAAAAGCTATCCTGCCTTCTCCAGCAAACAGAGCGACAAATCGCGCCGCTCCACCATCTCGCGTGTGATTTCGAGATCCCGCACCCGCTTGTTGTTGGGCAGGTGATACATCAGGTCGAGCATCAGCTCTTCCAGAATCATGCGCAGTCCGCGCGCGCCCACCTTGCGCGCCAGCGCCTCGCGCGCCACCGCGCCTGTCGCGTCCTGCGTGAAGTGCAGACGCACATTCTCGTATTCGAACAGGCGCTGGTACTGCTTGAGGATGGCGTTGCGAGGCTTCGTCAGGATTTCCACAAGAGCGGCCTCGTCGAGCTCGTCGAGGATGCCCATCACAGGCAGCCGCCCCACAAACTCGGGGATCAGGCCGTACTTGATCAGATCCTGCGGCTCGGTCTTGCGCAGCAACTCGGTGTCCCGGTGGCTGCGGGTAGTAGCCGCATCCGCTTCCGCTTCATTGCTCTTGAAACCGAGCGCCTTCTTCCCGATGCGCCGTCCGACCACTCGCTCCAGACCCACAAATGCGCCGCCGCAGATAAACAGAATGTTGGTGGTGTCCACCGCCGTGAACTCCTGGTGCGGATGCTTGCGTCCGCCCTGCGGAGGCACATTGGCCACCGTGCCTTCGAGGATCTTCAGCAGCGCCTGCTGTACCCCTTCGCCGCTCACGTCGCGGGTGATGGACGGGTTCTCGTCCTTGCGCCCGATTTTGTCGATTTCATCGATGTAGATGATGCCCTGCTGCGCCCGGGTCACATCTCCATCGGCCGCCTGCAGCAGCTTCAGAATGATGTTTTCAACGTCTTCGCCAACGTACCCAGCCTCGGTCAGCGTGGTGGCGTCCACAATGGCGAATGGCACGTCCAGCATCTTGGCCAGCGTATGCGCCAGCAGCGTCTTGCCAGAACCCGTGGGCCCGATGAGCAGAATGTTGCTCTTGGCCAGCTCCACCTCATTGTTGCGCATGCGGTTCATCTGGATGCGCTTGTAGTGGTTGTAAACGGCCACCGCCAGTTTCTTCTTGGTCTGGTCCTGTCCGATCACGTAATCATCGAGGAAGCTCTTGACCTCCTGCGGTTTAGGCAGGTGTCCCGCGGTGGTGGCTGGATGCGACTCGCCTCGATCGTCTTCGAGTATCGAATTACACACCGCGACGCACTCATCGCAGATGTAGGCCCTGGGATAGTCGCTGGGCGACGAGATCAACTTCGCAACTGCGTCCTGCGATTTGTGACAGAACGAGCAACGCAGTGCTTCTTCAGGTCCCGTGCGCGTTTTCATGGTTGGACTGCTCCTCTGGACTCTTGCTTCCCGGGTGAAATTGGCCCCCGAAGGGGTCGTGCTGGCCCCTTACGTGCGAGGGCGGTCAATGATTTCGTCGATAATGCCGTACTCTTTCGACTGCTGAGAGTTCATGATGAAGTCCCGTTCAACGTCGCGTTCGATGCGTTCCAGCGGCTGTCCGGTATGCTTCGCCATCAGATTGTTGGTGATCTCCCGGATGCGCAGAATTTCGCGCGCATGAATATCGATGTCCGTCGCCTGGCCGCTCAGTCCGCCCATCGACGGCTGGTGGATCAGGATACGGGAGTTGGGCAGCGCAAACCGCTTCCCCTTGGTTCCCGCCAGAAGCAGGAACGCGCCCATGCTGGCAGCCTGGCCGATGCAATACGTCACCACGTTGTTTTTGATGAATTGCATCGTATCGTAAATTGCCAGTCCGGCGGTAATCGAACCGCCCGGGGAGTTGATATATAGCTGAACATCCTTCTCCGGGTCCTCGCCGGAAAGGAACAGCATTTGCGCCACGATTAGGTTGGCCACCTGGTCGTCGATCGGTGTGCCCAGAAAAATGATGTTGTCACGCAACAGACGGCTATAGATGTCGTAGGCGCGCTCGCCCCGGCTCGTCTGCTCAACCACCATGGGAACCAATGCCATGCTTTGTCTCGCTCTTCCGCTTTCGTTAGGGCACCTTGCGCCCTGGATCCTGGCTTACGCCGCCTTGCAATGCATCGGACGGCGAGAAATCCGGCCTGCCGTCAGGCCGGAAGCCTTTCGTACAACAATTGAGCGGTCTTTTCGCGTTTCAGTTGTTCCCGGATTCTAGCCAGCCCGCCCTCCTGAGTCAAACGAGCGCGCAGGGTCTCTACCGGCTCACGGCTCTGGATGGCGGCGATCTGGATCTCCCGGTCCAACTCCTCATCGCTTACGTCAACGTTTTCTGCCTGCGCAACGCGTGCCAGAAGCAACGAACTCTTCACTTCGGCAATTGCGCTATCGCGCTGGGCCTCACGCAGACGTCCGAAATCCAGCTTGCGCATCTGCTCGGTCGACATGCCCTGGGCAGCCAGCGCCCGCAAACCGCGCTCGAGGCGTGCATCGATCTGCTCCTGCACCAGGGATTCCGGCACGGCGAACGGGAAGCGCTCGATCAAAGCCTGGAACAGCCGGTCCTTGGTTTCCCCTTCCACGCTGCGCCGCTTGCGGTTCTCCAGATGCTCGCGAATCCGGTTTTCGAGTTCTGAGAGGTTTTCATACTCGCCCAGTTCCTTCGCAAAGTCGTCGTTCAGCGCGGGAACCGTGCGCTTCTTGATGGCCTTCACATCGATGTCGTAGTCCACCGTCTTGCCTGCGAGCTGGGCTTGCGGATACTCGGCCGGGTAGGCAGCGGAGACATGCAGTTGTTGACCGACTTTGGCGCCGCGGAGCGCGCTGGAGAATGCTTCGACTGTATCCTTGCCGCCGATTTCCACCAGCGCATCGTCGCTCTCGAGCGGGGCGGCTTGTTCGTCGCCCTCGATCTTGCCGGTGTAGGAGATCTGGCCCCAGTCGCCGTCCCGCAGCGGGCGATCCTCTTCCACTGGCTCCACGGTTGCGCGGCTCTCCCGCAGGTGGTCCAACTCCTGCCGGAACTCTTCGTCGGTCACTTCCACCGGCGGCTTGGGGACGGTGACGTCTTTGTAGCCCTCGATGGAGAACTCCGGAATATACTCGAACACCGCCTTCACATAGAGCGGCTGTCCATCCTCCACATTCAGTTCGGTCACCTGCGGCTGGCCGACCGGCGTGACGCCAAGTTCGCGGACCGCTTTATTGAAACGCTCCGGCAAGAGTCCGTCGATGACGTCCTTGCGAATCTCGGTAGCGAACTTCCGCTTGATCACCGACTCCGGCACCTTGCCGGCGCGGAATCCGGGAATCCGGGCATGGCGCTGGTAATTACGGGTCACGTTGCGGAACGCTTTGGATACATCTTCCGCCGGAATGTCGAGCACCAATTCGCGCGTGCAATCCGGATTCAAAACCGGCCCGTGATTGTGGGCGTGCCGGTGATCGTGGTCATGATCGTGGACGTGGTCGTGACCTTCGTGTCCGGTCTCGGAGGGTGCCGGATTCTGGTCGTTTTCGAGGGTGTCTATGGAGCTCAACTTCTCTGCCTTCCCGGCGCTTGGATGCGCCGATCGAAAAAGGGCCATGCGGGAGCGGCGTGCGGGCCTGGGGCCTCCGCTCTCGTGGGAAAAGACTACTCCTCATGGTAAGAGGGAGTCGCGGGCAGGGTCAAACCCGGGCGCCTGTTTAAAAATGGTAGATGAGATACGAAAGTTACTTACTGTTCTGATACCTGGGGCTTTCTTACATAGGGAAGGAAGCGGGGATGGGCGGCGCCGCACTGGCGAAAGTACGTCCGCGCCTCGGCAAGGCTGAGATCGCCGTTGACGGTCAGCCGCACCTCGGCAGCGTCGCCATTCTCCTGGCCATCGTCCTCCCACCAGCACACCGGGCAGAGCTGCATGCTCTCGGGTGCGGCCAGGGTTCGATAAGAGCAGCAGGGACAGCGATAGAGCGTCTCCATAGCTGAATGGACGAATTCTGGCGTGAGAAGATGACGAACCGCCCGGGCGAACATACATGGAATATCGGCGGAAGCCGCCGGCTGATCAGCCGGCCTGCAGGAACATGCAACCCGGGCAAGACGAGCCGCCGGTGCCGGGAAAACCGTTACGATCGTCCAGTACTGAAATGTTCCGTTCTTTCTGTCGAATCCGTCTCGCTGCCGGAATGAAACGCGGTCAAGGTATGTAGCTGGATCTAGTAACCGGGCATGAACTTCGGCACTCCCGTCGGGGACCGGTATTCCCAAGGTCAACTATGACAGTTTGGGGGCGGCCTGCCGTGGCTAGTGCGATTTCCCGTTTGCGACTTTTCCGGGCTGCTTGGGCTCGGGGAGTATCGTCATCGTTTCCCACGAGTACGGCAGATGGGCCCCGCACTTCAGGCACACTTTGTAGGTTTCACCACCGCTGGTAAAGGCCCGGCTGAGTTCCCGATGACGGCATCCGAAGAACAAGTTCCAGATTTTTCTTCCGATCGACACGCGTCTCCCTCGGCCCTGGGGATTTGACTCGCCACGGCAGGTGGGCACACTTCAACTGCCGGACAGCTCTGATGGCATGGATGAGTGATGGAGCAGATGGGTGGTCCCGCGATTAGGCTGGGAACTGAGGAAATCCCGGTTCAAATTGCGCAGAGGAACCGCCGCCGGCAGCCAGCGGCGCTTTTAATCTTTTGCCTCGCGATAGCAGCCGAGCGATTTGACCATGGCGCAGTGGGGGGCGAGCGCGGCCAGAGCACGGTCCGATTCATCGCGGGTCCTGAGCTGGCAATCGACGTAGAAGACGTACTCCCACGGCCTGCCGTGAACGGGACGCGACTCGATCTTGGTCAGGTTGGTTCCCAGGCTGGACAACTTCGACAGCGCTGAAACGAGAGAGCCAGGGCGGTTCTCCAGGCTGAAGGCAATGCTGATCTTGTTCGAATCGGGGTCGGCGGCCGCGTCGGCCGCGCGTCGAATCAGAAAGAAGCGGGTATAGTTTTCGGGATTGTCTTCGATTTCCGAAGCCAGGATCTGCGCCCCGTAGTAGTGGGCGGCGGCGGTGCTGGCGATCGCGCCCGCATGACGATCGCGCAATTCCATCAACTGCTTCACGCTACCCGCTGTGTCGTAATAGGCGAACGACTCCATGTCCGCGTGCTCGGCAAGGAAACGCCGGCATTGCGCCAGCGCCACCGGATGCGAGAAGACGCGTCCGATGTCGTCGATCGTGGTTCCCGGCATGCCGATCAGGTTGTGGCGGATGCGGAGAAGCGTTTCCCGCTCCACCAGCACATCGTGGCTGAGCAGCAGGTCAAAGTGCTCCAGCACCGAGCCGGCCAGGCTGTTCTCAATGGGAATCACAGCCGCATCCACGCTGCCGCCGCTCAAGGCGGCGAACACGTCGGCGGAAAGCGCGGTGGGCACAATCGTCGCCTCGGGTACGAGCTTAAGCGCGGCCTCGTGGCTGAATGAGCCGGGCTCTCCCTGGATGGCGATTCTCATGCGTGCCTGGTGCCTCCTCAACCTGGTTGCTTCGCGTTAGTCGTGAACCCTGTCCTGCACCATAGCACGACAGGGTTCAGAGTCAGGGTTCCGCTGTCAGCCGGCAGCAGCGAACAGCGATAGGCTGTGCGCTGGCAGCTGGAAGCTGTTCTCTTCATCACTGTCCACTGTTCACGGTTCCCCGAAGCCACATGTCCGCCGCCACAAACACCAGAAAGACCATGGCGATCACGCCGTTCATAGTGAAGAAGGCGGCGTTCAGGCGGCGCATGTCGCCTGGAGAGACAATGGAGTGCTCGTATCCCAGCAACAAGCCCACGGCTGCAACTCCCAGCCATCCGGCGACGTGAAAACCAAACAGGTGGCCGAACCAGATCAGCAGCCCCAGCATGGCCACATGCATCAGGCGCGCGGCCCAGAAGGCTCCGGAGATGCCGAGATAGCGGGGCAGGCTGTGCAGGCCGGCCTGGGAGTCATGCTCGTAGTCCTGGCACGCATAGAGCACGTCGAAACCGCCCACCCATAGCGTGACAGCCGCCGTGAGCACCAGAATCCGGGGGGCGAGTGAGCCCCGCACTGCAATCCACGCTGCCGAAGGTGCCAGGCCCAGAGCGAGCCCGAGCACCAGATGGGACCAGCGTGTTAGGCGCTTCATATAGCTGTAGCTGAGGAGGACAATCAGCACCAATGGCGAAAGAATCAACGTCAGTCGGTTAAGTGCCGCCGACGCGACCACAAACAGCGCGCCCATGAGGATGGTGAAGCCAAGCACGAATTCGCGTGTCAGCAGCCCGGCTGGAATGGCCCGGGTCCTGGTGCGCGGGTTGGCGGCATCAATCTCCGAGTCGGCCCAGCGGTTAAACGCCATGGCGCAGGAACGCGCCGCCACCATCGCCACCAGGATCCACAGCAGAGTGCGCAAGGCGGGCATGCCATGCGCCGCCAGGATGGTCGCCGTTAGCGCGAAGGGAAGCGCAAAAATGGAGTGCTCCCATTTGATCATCTCCAGTGTCATGCGCGTTTTTGCCCAGAGGTTTGGCATCACGGAACCCATTTTCCAGTGTAAATGGGATTGCAATGGGTTCCCTGCCTGCCTATCGGGCGTCCAGAAGGCACAGCCGCGCTACTTTAGACGAGTTCTTCCGCTTCCCCGATGGAATCGGTCATGGGAATCACGCTGTCGACGCCGGTCATTTTGAACAGCTCGCCGACGCGGCTGCTGACTCCGGCAACCACCATGCGAATGTTGTTTCGCCGGCAATGCGTGAAGTAATTGATGACGGCGCCCATTCCGGCCGAATCCATGTAGGGAACGTGGCTGAGGTCGAGAATGCAGACCCGGGGTGGCTCGCCGGCGCGCAGCGCGTCCTGGAACGCGAACACATTGGGGAGCGTGATGGGTCCGGTCATGCTGACAACCCGGGTGCCCGCGGAACTGCCTTCCCGCACATCCACCTGCAGCGGAGCGTCTCTTTGCATGGCGCAAGTGTAAGAAATGAAGCTCTGTCCATCATTACAGTCCTATGAAAGTCGCCACGGGCGTCTGCCGCAAAAGGGGAAAGGCCCTGAAGCCGGCAAGCCTCAGAGCCTTCCGATCGGGCGATCCGGTTGCGGCGCGCTGCTCGCTCGGAACCGCACTCACTTCTCTGAGCGTTCCGGAGGCTGCCCAACAACCTGCAGGTCGTTTTGGACGCTGAAGATTCCCGGCACGCTATTGGCGCGAATCCCGGCAGTGTCCTTATCGGCCTTGCTGTCCACCGCTCCCGACAGCTCCACGTGCCCGTTCTGCACTGAAATACGGATGGGCCTTGCCGGGTTGATGGCATATTTGTTCAGCGATGGAAAGCCATAGACTGCGCGCGCCACTTCCATGCGGATGCGGTCATCCATCAGCGATGTGGGATCGACCTGCATGTCGTCATTCACCTGCTTGACGCCGGGGTAGGTGCTCGCCAGGGCCAGCGCGGAGTCGCGATCGATGTAGTTATGGACATGTCCGGCGAGAGTCACCACCCCGTCCTGCACACCGATGGCGATGGCGTCGAATGTATGACCGTAACCGACCGCGTCATAGGTCAGTCTCTCGGAAAGCTTCTTCTTCAGCTCCTCGTCGGAGACGGAAGGGCCGGCCACCTCAATATCATTGCGGACGCCGTTCACACCCTTCACCTTGTGGGCGCGCTTGTCGGCGTCCATTTTGTACTCGTACAGGTCGACAGTGCCGGTGAGGGTGGCGATGCCATTGCTGTCCACCGATGCTTTCACATTGCTGAACTGTTTTCCGCTCAGCTTCTTCTGGATCGCGGCGGCCGCGTCGGAATCACTTTGCGCAGGCGCGCTCCAGGCTGCCAGGGGAAGGCAGGCGAGAGATCCGGCGAGAAGGGCCATCATGGCGACGGTTCTGGAAAAACGCAACACTCTAAACATTTGGACTTGCTCCTGTTTCGGTTGAACGCTGTTGGGGACGCAGCGCGCCGGCCGAACTTGACATCCGGCGTTCTAATGAACACAAAATGCCGGCCAAGGTTTCGGAGTTGCGTGCGAGCGAAGAAAAAACATTCAGCATCAGCCAGTTGGGCGGAACCTGCCAACGGTCGCCGCTCGGCGCCGGTAACTGGCCGGTACCAGCGGAACGGCGAATGCGGCAACTCATCTTTGTTCCGTTCGCATGGTAAAGACTGGGTGCCCCGCCGGGCCCCCATATCTACTCCCAGGTCTATTCCCGGACATTCGGAGGCACCTTGAACTGGCCGACCGCGAGCTCACCCGCGTGGCTCACATTGCACGCCAGACGCTGGGATTCTATCGCGGCACCTCGGTGAGCCGCTGGATGGCTGTCTTCGATCTGATCCGCGATGCGCTGATGATCTACGAGCGGCGCTTGCGCAACAAGGACCTGCACGTCGAGATCTCAATCCCTCCGGAACTCAAGGTCTACGGAAAAGACGGCGAGTTGCGCCAGGCGCTGCTGAATCTCACGGCCAACGCTATCGACGCATGTCACAGCGGCGGCAAGATCTGGATTCGCGCGCAGAAGAGCAGGAACTGGACCAACGGCGCTGAAGAGGGAATCCGCTTCACACTGGCCGACAACGGCACCGGAATGGCCCCCGACGCCAAGCGGCGCGTCTTTGTTCCCTTCTTCACCATCAAGGCGGATGTGGGTACCGGCATCGGGTTGTGGGTGACCAAATGCCTCGTCGAGCAGCGCGGCGGCTACATGCGCTTCCGCAGCCGGCAGGGCGAGAAGTGCGGGACGGTGATGAGCTTTTTCCTTCCTCTCGCCGGCCCTCTGGAATCGGAGCGGCGTGAGTTCGTGGCGCCCCCGCTTTAATTCCAACGGAGATTTTGGACGAAGTATTAAGGCAGCTGTCCCGGCGTGGAGCGCTTCGCGACCCGGTCGTTATTCCGGAGCAAGAATCTCGTCGATGAGCCATAGACTCTCGAGGCGCTGTGCACGCGCCCGAAGCACGCCCAGCTCCGCCACATAATCACCATTGGGCCAGTCCGGTGGACCGCTCAGGATGCGCAGATCGGAGTAGATGTCGGCGTCTCCCTCCGCGTGTACGTGCCGGGTGGCAAGCACCTCGCAACGCGATTCGCGCCCCATTCCGCGCAGCTTGCCATTGAGCAGGACTGACAAGTGCATTTCGATTCCCCGTGTCCTTGAGCTTCAGGGTGAAGAGGGAACGAGCCGGAGTCGAGGACCGATGTCCCTGCACGAGGACATCGGCCACGGGAAGTCGCTTCGGAATGTTCTCTGAACGTCCTTGGTCTGTTAGATGACAGAAAACTCTTCACAGTTGCCCTTTCGGGGCAACGAGATCGGTGGCTGAGTAGTTCTGGTTCAATGCTGGGCTGGCAGGGTCGGATTGGGCCCTTACTTCCAAGACCTGCGAAGGTCGACGGGCCGTTTCCTGATTTGAGCGCTCTTGGTAACCCGGTTTCACTCCAGGAACCCGGGTCGCGCAGTCATTTGCGGAGGTGGTTACCAATCGGGAAACTATTGAGTGCTATGAATCGCGGCGGATGTCGAGTAGAGTGAGGCTGGGACTGGGCCTTCCCCGTTGCCGCGGGGTCTAGAAGAGACTGTGATGCGTGCATCTGCCAAGCCGAACATCACCATCGTACCTGCGACTCTACCCGGTTCAAACCCGGGACAGGAAGTCCGTTGCGCTGTACGGTTTCCGCTTATTCTGCCGGTGCTGGTGCAGGCCGCTAGGCGGCAATTGACGGCTCTGACCCGTAACGTCTCCGCAAGCGGGGTATTGTTCGATACAAACACTTCGCTCCGGGTGGGGGAGCGGATTGCCTTCTCGCTGCGCATGCCCGGTGCCGTTCTGGGAACTCCGCACGATGTGCTGGTGAATTGTCGCGGACGTGTGGTACGCTGCACCAAGAGCCACGCCCAATCGGAAATTGCAGCCACGATTGATGACTATCAATTCGTGGAGCAATAACTCATCAGCACCGGCGCGGCCAATGTGGGCTATGGACTTTATTGAAGACACCCCTGACGTCGAACCTGTTGAAGGGACGGCGAACCCCAGCGCTATCCGCATTATACTGGCGGATTCGCAGGCCATATATCGCGTCGGTATCCGCAAGATATTTGCCCTCGAGGATGACATTCGGGTTGTGGCCCAGGCTGACTCCCTGGAGAACCTGAAGGCCGCGATCGAGCGGTATCCCACGGATGTGGTGCTGCTGGAAGGCGCACTGCTGGCGGGAAGTACGAACGCCATTGCCGATCTGACGCGCATTGCGCCGCAGGTAAAGCTCATTGTGCAGACGACATCGACTGACGAGAGCCACACCGTCGAACTATACCGGCGCGGCGTGCGGGGCATCATTTCGCGGTCGATTTCGCCGGATCTGCTGGTGCGGTGCGTGCGGCGGATTACCGCGGGCGAGACGTGGATCGATAACCAAAGCGTGAACTGGGTGATCGAGGCCTATCGCGCCCAGGCGGCGTCGCTGGTGAATCCGCGGACCCAGCCGAGGCTGTCGCCGAAAGAGATGGCGATCATCACCTGCATTACGCAGGGTAAACGGAATAAGGAGATCGCGTTCCAGCTGGGGACCACTGAGCAGGTGATCAAGAATTATCTGCGCAAAATCTATGACAAGCTGGGCGTGAGCGATCGGCTGGAGCTGGCGTTATATTGCCTTCACAATAAGATCATCCAGGGCGACGTGGATGAGGAAGTGATCGAGCAGAAGCTGGTGCGGCGTTAGCTGGATTCAAAGATAGACTTGGA
Source organism: Occallatibacter sp. (assembly GCA_035552475.1). Taxonomy (GTDB): domain Bacteria; phylum Acidobacteriota; class Terriglobia; order Terriglobales; family Acidobacteriaceae; genus Telmatobacter. The sequence goes on along the minus strand of DASZLE010000031.1, from coordinate 32,706 downwards.
AGTGTAGACGCGATCCTTCGGGGTCGCGTTTTTTGCTGCGCTGGATTGTCGAAATGAGTGGCTGGTGGTTGGGGCGGGTGGAAACCCGGTCTTCCCCTTCGGCTGGTCTCGGGACAAACTGAAGGGATCGGCGCTACTCCACGGGGGTGCCGTCACAGGTTACATCGGCGGGGTGGTCTTTGCCCTCGCAGGTGGGGGGCTTGGCCCGGTCATCGCAGACGCGGCGGGCTTGTTCCAGGAGGCGGATGAGGGTGTTTAGGTCGTCTTCGCTCACGTGCCCAAGCAGCTCGGTGGGCAAGCGCGAGACGATCGGGTCCATTTCGGCCAGGAGGGCGAGGCCAGCCTCGGAGATCCATGTGTTAACCACTCGCCTGTCTCTTTTGTCACGGGCTTGGCGGATGAGCTTGAGAGCTTTGAGCCGGGAAAGCAGGCGGGTGATGTCGGGGTCGGCGGTGATCATGCGATCACCGATGGCGGAGCAGGGGAGGCCCTCGGGGTGAGCTCCGCGCAGGATGCGGAGAACGTTGTACTGGGTGGAGGTGATGCTCCACTGGCGAGTGCTTCTCTGCATGGCGCGCTGGACGCAGTCTGCGCTACGGAAGAGGTTGAGGAGGGCTTCTTCGGCGCGGCTGGAGAAGGGGCGGTTCTGAGCTATCTCGGATTTGAGGCTGGACACTAGGGGCTCCGTCGCCGGTGGTGCTTTCGCTGTTCTCGTTCGATGATTTGTGGAGTACGGGGTGGGGACACGAAGTTCCCCACCCCAACTCGTCAACCACCCCACGACCGAACCGCGGGCTCGCGGGGCGATTGATCCTTTTGGAGACGCAAAGCTACTGCTTTGCGGCGTCGAGGTCGATGGTGAGCCTGATCTCGTTGCTGACGACGTTGTCGGGCGTGTTTGCGCCGATGCCAAAATCTTTCCGGTTGAGAGTTGTGGTGGCGCTGAAGCCGACGTGGGGCTTGTGGTCCATCCCATTGACCGGGCCGGTTGGGCCTTCGACATCCAGCGTGACGGGCTTCGTGACGCCGTGCAGGGTGAGGTTGCCGTTGATGGTGAGATGCCCGCCCCCCCCGCTGACGCTGGTGCTGGCGAACGTGGCGGTCGTGAACTTGGCCACATCGAAATAATTGGGGCTCTTCAGGTCGTTGTCACGCATCTGGACGCCGGTGTCGACAGTCGTGGTATCGATCGTGACGGTGACGGACGACTTCGTGATGTCGGCGTCATTCATGGTGATGGACCCCTTGATGGCGCCGAAGTGTCCGTGTACGTTGGACAGGCTCATGTGCTTGACCGTGAAGTCGACGCTACTGTGCGCCGGGTCGATGTTCCAGGTGGATGTTTGCGCCAGAGCGAGGGGAGCAACGAGGGTAAGAGCGCCGAGGGCGAGGGCGAGACGGTGCATGAAGAGTCCTTTCGGTTCTGCGCATGAGGGCGCGGGGATTTGGCGGCTTCTGAGGCTGCCGGCCCGGGTGGGGACGGGAAACCAATGCCTTTCTTTGAGGATGTCATGACATAGTTAGCTGTTGCAACAACTAATTTCCCGGGACGGTGTGAGGTGGCTCCGGAGATACTCGCGACTGCAAGGATAATTATCCTCAGGGAACACAAGTAACCAGTGCTGGGTCCACGCGTGTTAGCACAAACGGGTGATTGTCGGGTCTGGGAGACACCCTTATGATCGACCGAGATTAGACTTCACACTCGACCCAATTCCGCGCATTTCTAATCCGCGGTGATGGACAGTAGGGGATTCCTGGGGGGACGCGCTTCCCACTTTCGGGAGGTCGCGGATGGAATCAACGTGAAACGGTCGAAGGTCGCCCGGAACGGAGATTCGCGGGTGGATATCGGGGGGAGTGTGGTGGTGCAGCGCGGGGCAACCCGCGCTGCACGCTAATTGTGATGAGCCAGCGATTTGAGGCTGCTTGACGCGCCCCGATCGCATACTGGGCGTACGGTGGTGCGGGGGATCTTGTGACAGCGCTGCAAGTTGAGAACTTTCCCAGGCGTACGAACCCGATATTGGAATCGCGATCGGGCGATCAGCGGGAAGAACTGAGCGAGGACTCATTTCGCCGCATGATCGCCATAGAGCGCAAGCGGACGGAGCGGTCAAAAGAACCATTCCTGCTGATGCTTGTAGAACTGAGCGACCAGACAGAATCGGATCAGGCGCACAGCGTCCTGCAGAGAATGCTGACTGTGTTGCGGGAGTGCAGCCGGGAGACGGACGTTATCGGGTGGTACAAGGAGCGCTCGGTTATTGGCGTGATATTTACCGGCCTCGTGGTCAAGGACAAGAGCCTGATTCGCACCACGATTCTGAGGCGCGTAAGCGGATTGCTGCGCAACGAATTGATGCACGATCACTTCTGCCAGGTCAGCCTTTCGTTCCATTTCTTTCCGGATGAATGGGATCACGACAACTCTGAAAGCCCCACGAACGTGGCGTTGTATCCGGACCTGATGAACCCGTCGTCGCGAAAGCGGTCGTTGCTGACCATGAAGCGCGCCATTGACGTGATGGTGAGCGGGTTGGGACTTTTGCTGCTCTCCCCGCTTCTCCTCGCCGTTGCGATTGCGATCAAGCTCACATCGAAGGGCCCGGTGCTTTTCAAGCAGGAACGGGTGGGCCAGTACGGGAAACTGTTCACGGTTTTGAAATTTCGCTCGATGTATGTGGACAACGATCATGGCGTACACCAGGAGTATGTGACGAAGCTGATAGCGGACAAAGCCGAACCCCTGGCTGTGGCCGGAGCGAGCGAGGGCGTGTACAAGCTCACCAACGACCGGCGCATTACCCCGCTGGGCCGCGTTTTGCGGCGGACGAGCCTGGACGAGATTCCGCAGATGATCAATGTCTTCAGAGGCGAGATGTCGCTGGTGGGACCGCGGCCCGCCATTCCGTATGAATTGGCGGCCTATCAGACGTGGCACCGGCGGCGGATTCTGCAAGCCAAGCCGGGTATTACGGGATTGTGGCAGGTGATGGGCCGCAGTCTGGTCAAGTTCGACGACATGGTAAGGCTGGACCTGCGGTATGCGACGTCCTGGTCGTTATGGCTGGATGTATGGATTCTGTTGCGCACGCCGATGGCGGTGATCCGGGGTGCCGGCGCTTATTGAAGTCAATCGTCGCGCGATTAAAACTCCTTCCTCACCGTGCGACGGGAACCCTGCTCAAATGCTCTTCGCCGATTTTTCAAAGGCATATACTGCGCGTAAGACAATCGGGAAAGACGGTAAGCTGAAGTGAACTTTGGCGTCATCGGTTTCGGCTACTGGGGACCGAACGTCGTAAGGAACCTTACGACGCTCGAGGGCTCGCAGGTGATCACGATCGCGGATGTCGACGCGACCGCGCGGCGGCGTGCGCTGCGGGCGTATCCGTCCATCCACGTGACGGCAGATCCGCAGGAGGTGGTGACGTCGACCAGGATCGACGCGGTGGCGGTGGTTTCTCCGGTGTGGACGCACTATGACCTGGCCAGGGCGGCTCTCATGAACGGCAAGCATGTGTTCGTGGAGAAGCCCTTCACGATCAATACCGCGCAGGGCGAAGAATTGGTGGAACTCGCCGACAAGCGCAACCTGATGATCATGGTGGATCATACCTTCCTGTTTACGGGGGCGGTGCGTAAGATCAGCCAGTTGGTGGATGACGGCGCGCTGGGAAAGCTGTATTACTACGACTCCACTCGCGTAAACCTTGGATTGCTGCAGCACGATGTGAATGTGGTGTGGGACCTGGCGCCGCACGATCTGTCGATCATGGATTACCTGATCAAGGAGACGCCAGAAGCGGTAGTAGCCACCGGCGAGAAACACCTGAATGATTACGAGGACGTGGCCTACCTGACGCTGTATTTTCCGGGCAAGACCATTGCGCACATCAACGTGAACTGGCTCTCGCCGGTGAAGGTGCGGATGACGCTGATCGGCGGCGAGAAGCGCATGGTGGTGTGGAACGACCTGGTGGCCGATGAGAAGGTGAAGGTCTACGACCGGGGGGTGCAGACGACATCGCAGGAAGGCGTGTACAACCTGCTGGTGAATTATCGGTCCGGCGATATGTACGCACCACGGCTGGAGCAGGTAGAGGCGCTGCAGCAGGAACTCAAGTACTTCGTGGACTGCATCACCTCGGGCGAAGAGCCGATCAACAATGGCCGCGCCGGACTGAGGGTAGTGAAAATCCTCGAAGCCGCGAGCGAGTCGTTGAGCAAACGGGGAGCGCTGGTGAAGCTATGAACTCCTATAACTGCATTGCGGATGACGTGTGCCTGGGCAAGGGTGTGAAGCTCGCGAAGTTTATCAATCTCTATGGCTGCACGATCGGCGACGGCACAAAGATCGGCGCGTTCGTTGAGATTCAGAAGAATGCGACCGTGGGCGCGAACTGCAAGATATCGAGCCACACGTTCATCTGCGAAGGCGTGGAGATTGAGGACAACGTCTTCATTGGCCATGGAGTGATGTTCATCAACGACCGCTATCCCCGAGCGGCCAACGCCGATGGAAACATGCAGACCGAGGCCGACTGGAAGGTGGAGCACACGCGGATCTGCAAGGGCGCGTCAATCGGTTCGGGTGCAACTATTCTTTCCAGCGTGATGGTGGGCGAAGGCGCCATTGTCGGCGCGGGAAGCACGGTTACGCGCGATGTTCCGGCGCACGCGATTGTAGCCGGCAATCCGGCGCGCGTAATGCGGATGCTGAAGGCAGAGGAGCCGACGGAGATTCCGTTTTTGGATCTCGTAACGCCGCATCTGGAGATGGAACACGAACTGGCAGCGGCGTTCCGATCGTGCCTGCGCACGGCGTGCTTTGTGGGCGGTTCGCCGGTTGCGGGGTTTGAGAAAGCGTTTGCGGATTTTTGCCACACCAGCGAAGCGGTTGCGGTGAACAGCGGCACGGATGCGTTGCGGTTTGCGTTGATGGCGTGCGGCGTTGAGCCGGGCGATGTCGTGGTGACGGTGCCGAATACTTTCATCGCTACGACGGAGGCGATCTCGCAGGCGGGAGCGCTGCCGGAATTTGTGGATGTCGACGAACGGACCTGCAACTTGTCAGCCAACGCGCTGCAGACGTACCTGACCGCGCAGTGCGCGCGCGATGCTGCGGGAGCGCTGGTGAGCCTGCGAAGCGGCCGCCCCGTGAAGGCTATCGTGCCGGTGCATCTGTACGGGCAGATGGCCGAGATGGACGGGATTCTCGCGCTGGCGGAGCGGTTCGGGCTTCTCGTCGTGGAAGACGCGTGCCAGGCGCATGGTGCGGAATATTTTTCGGCAAAACACAACGCGTGGATGCGCGCAGGGTCGATGGGAGTGGCGGCCGGGTTCAGCTTTTATCCGGGGAAGAACCTGGGCGCGCTGGGAGAAGGCGGCGCGGCGACGACGAACGATGCCGAGATTGCTCGCAAGATACGGCAACTGCGCGACCACGGGCAGGCAAAAAAGTATTATCACGAAATCGAGGGCTATAACGGCAGGCTCGATTCGATCCAATGCGCGTTTCTGAGTGCGAAGCTGCCGCACCTGGATGGCTGGAATGCGCAGCGGCGGCAACGGGCAGCGGAGTATCACCGATTGCTGGCGAATGAGGCGAACCTGGTGCTGCCCTTCGAGGCGGAGGACTCACGCAGCGTCTGGCACTTGTACGTGGTGCGCACCCAGCAGCGCGATGGGCTGATCGAGCACTTGAACCAGGCGGGTATCGGGACGGGCATTCATTATCCGATCCCACTGCACCTGCAGAAGGCGTACGCCCACAGAGCATACGGCGCGGGCGCATTTCCGGTGACGGAGCGGGCCGCGAACGAGATTGTCTCCCTGCCCATGTATCCGCACCTCACGATGGCGCAGCAGGCGCGCGTGGCGGCGGAGATGCGCGCGTTTGCGGCCCAGCGCGCCATTCCCGTGTTTGCCGCGGAGAGCGTGTAGGGATGGTGGATGCGGCTCGTTGCGATGAAAAGACCATGCCGGCTGCGGCTCGATTGCCGGCGTACGTGCTCGTGACCCCGGCACGGAACGAAGCGCGTTTCATCGCCAGTGCCATCGAGTCAGTGGTGGCGCAAACGGCGCTGCCGCTCCGATGGGCGATCGTGAGCGATGGATCGACGGACGGCACGGATGCGATTGTGAGCCGCTATGCCGCTCAGCACGAATGGATTGAACTGGTGCGCATGCCGGAGCGCGCGGAGCGGAATTTTGCGGGCAAGGCCCTGGCCGCGCGCGCGGGCGAGGAACGGATGCAGGGGCTCGAGTACGAGGTGATCGTGAGCCTCGATGCAGACATCACGTTCCAGCCGGATTACTTCGAGTTTCTGCTGGGAAAGCTTGCGGCGGATGCGCGACTCGGCGTGGTGGGCACTCCTTATAAGGATGTTTCCAACGAGGTGTACGACTACCGTTTTGTAAGCACGGATCATGTCTCGGGCGCATGCCAGATGTTTCGGCGCGCCTGCTGGGAGGAGATCGGCGGATACGTGCTGTCAAAGGGCGGCGCGATCGATACGATTGCGACCCTGACGGCGCGCAGCAAGGGCTGGAAAACGCGGACGTTCACAGAGAAGATGGGGCTGCATCATCGGGTGATCGGGACGGCGCAGAACGGGATGCTGAAATCGCGTTTCATCCTCGGCAAGCGCGACTGGATGATCGGCAACAGCACGGTCTGGGAAGTATGTCGCGGACTTTACCAAATGACGAAGCGGCCGTATGTGCTGCGCGGCATGGCCATTGTGACCGGGTACTTCTGGGCGGCATGTACAGGCGTGGATCGGGCGGTGCCGGCAGAGTTGCGGGCATTTCGACGCAAGGAGCAAATGGCTTTTCTCCGCCGCTTCGTGCGCAGGGAAACAGGTGAGGCGCGGAGCGCGCATACGCAGGCCGCAGGATGAGGTGCATGGAGCGCGACGTTCAGGCAGGTCCGCAGAACGAGCTTCTGCAAGGAGCGCAGGCTGAGTCCGGCGTGCGCGTGGATGCCGAGCGGCCGCGAGCCTGGTTGATTGTGAACGCCGATGATTGGGGCGGGAGCCTCACGGCTACCCATCGCATTCTGGACTGCATTGTTCACGGATTCGTGTCGTCAACTTCGGCGATGGTGTTCATGAAGGATTCGGAGCGCGCGGCTGCCTTGGCGCGGGAGCATAGCGTCGACGCAGGCCTGCATCTGAACCTGACGCAGGCGTTTACCAGCAAGGATGTCGCGCCGCGGCTGCGACAGGAGCAGTACAACATCGCGCGGTTTTTGCGCGGCGGACGGCGCGGCAGGTTGTTGGCAAATCCGCTCCTCGCGCCAGCTTTTGAGTATGTCGTCAAGGCCCAGCTGGATGAGTTCGAGCGCCTGTATGGGCGCAAGCCGCGCCACATCGATGGACATCATCATGCCCACCTTGGCGCCAATGTACTGCGTCAGGAATTGCTGCCGGAGGGAACGGCGGTGCGGCGCAACTTCACGTTTGCGCCGGGGGAGAAGGCTTGGCTGAATCGCCGGTTTCGCGCGATCCAGGACTGGCAGCTGGCGCGGCGGCACGGTATTGCGGATTACTTCTTCAACCTGGCGCCAATGGACGATGCGCGCCTGCGCAGGATGCTGGATTTGGCGCGCGGCGCGGATGTGGAGATTGAGTGCCATCCGGAACGCGACGCGGAGTACCGGTTCCTGATGTCCGCTGGGCTTGCGCGGCTGGGCTACAACGTGACGGTGACGCGCGGATATAGGTTGCGGTCGCAGAGAATGGCGGCTTCGACGAACGCTGAGGCGGGCGGGACTCCCGTGAAGACACCGCATATTGCAGTGTGCATCTGCACCTACAAGCGGCCCGCGGAGTTGAAACGGCTGCTCGCGGATCTCGACCGCCAGAAGACGGATGGACTGTTCACCTATTCGATTGTAGTGGCGGATAACGATGCGGCCAAGTCCGCCGAGGCCGCCGTGGAAGAGGCGCGCCGCACATTGGCCATTCCGGTCAAGTATTGCGCGGAACCGCAGCAGGGGATTGCGCGGGCGCGGAACAAGGTGATGGCGAATGCAGACGGCGACTACTTCGCGCTGATTGATGACGACGAATTTCCGCAACCGGACTGGCTGCTCAGCCTGCTCGAGACGTGCCGCGAGTATGGTGTGGACGGCGTGCTGGGGCCGGTGAAGAGGCACCTGGACGAAGGCGCTCCGACGTGGCTGAAACGCAGCCGGCTCTTCGATCGCTCGGTGCATCCGACGGGCATGCCCGTGATCTGGCGCGGTGCGCGCACGGGGAACGCGCTGCTGAAGCGCGGGGTAATTGCGGGAGACGAGTCGCCGTTTCGCGTGGAGTTTACTGCGGGCGAGGATCAGGATTTCTTCAGGCGCAAGATTGAGGAAGGGCGCTCATTCGTCTGGTCGTCGGACGCGGTGGTGCACGAGACGCTGCCGCCGTCTCGATGGAAGCGGATGTATTTTGTGCGCAAGGCGCTGCTGCACGGATCGTTTGCGGCACGCCAGCCGGACTGCGGCGCGAAGAGCATCGCCAAGTCCGTCCTTGCTGTGCCGTTGTATGCACTGGCACTGCCGTTCGCCTTGATCGCCGGACAACATCGTTTTATGACCCTTCTGGTGAAGCTGTGCGATCACGCGGGAAAGTTGATGTCGATACTTGGAATTCGGCCGGTACATGATCGATATGTGAGTGAATAAGAAAGCGTCGGAGCGAGGGCGTCGTGGCCAAGCAGTGGATTCAAGTGGGCGAGCGGGAGATAAGGATTACCGGCGAACGGCTGCGCGTGGCGCGGTTGGAGGCCGACCTGTATCACTACCTCGCCGACCCGGAGTCGACGATCGCGGCTCTGCGCGCATTGTCCAACCGTCCCGATGTATTCACGTTCACGCAGAAGCTTGTGGATCGGACTCCGCATTACTCGTATCGCATGGAATGGGATAACCTCGCGGTGATTCCGGTGTCCACGTATCAGAACTGGTGGGACAACCAGATCAACAGCCTTGCTAAAAATCGCGCGCGGCAGGCGGCAAAACGCGGCGTGGTGCTGCGCGAAACACCCTTCGATGAAGAGCTGGTGCGTGGCATCTGGAAGATCTACAACGAGACGCCGATCAGGCAGGGCAGAAAGTTCCCCCATTACGGCAAGGACTTCGAGACCGTGTATCGCGAGGAGGCAACGTTCCTCGATTCGTCACTTTTTCTGGGCGCGTACCATGGCGACGAACTCATCGGCTTTGTAAAGCTGGTGATGGACGAGGAGCGGACCCAGGCCGGGATGATGAATATTCTGGCCATGATGCAGCACCGGGACAAGGCCCCGAACAATGCGCTCATCGCGCAGGCCGTGAAGTCGTGCGCGGAGAGGGGCATTCCCAATCTTGTGTACTGGCGTTTTGCGCACGGAAAACGGGAACGCGACAGTGTCAGCGACTTCAAGACGAGGAATGGATTCCAACGCGTGGACATCCCGCGCTATTACGTGCCGCTGACTGCATGGGGCAGCACAGCGCTGCGGCTGGGCCTGCATCATCGCCTGGTCGACCGCCTTCCTGAATCGCTTGGCGAAAAGCTGAGAGAGCTGCGCAGCCGATGGTACAACCGCAAGAATCGCGCACACGGTGCAAGCCCGCAGGTGTCCACCTAGACTATGCCGGGAATCGCAGGAATCATCACGAAGAGGCCGGCTGCGCGGGCCACGGAACAACTGGCGCGCATGGTCGCGCGCATGCGCCACGAGTCGTTCTATGCCTCGGGAACATGGGCCGACGAGGCGCTGGGCGTATACCTGGGCTGGGTGGACCGAGGCGACGGCATAGTGAATCCGCAGTGCAACGAGCGTGGCGACAGGGTGCTGGTGTTTTCCGGCGAGGAATATCCGGAACCGGGCACGGCGCAGAGGCTGCGCGAGCAGGGGCACCGGGTAGGACAGGGGCGGGGCGCGCACCTGGTCCATGCGGCAGAAGAGGATAGGGCGTTTCCTGCCGGTCTGAACGGGCAGTTTCACGGCATGCTCATCGACCGAACGCGCGGGACAGCAATGCTGTTCAACGATCGCCATGCATCGCGGCGTATCTACTATCACGAAGCGAAAGACGCGTTCTATTTTGCGGCGGAGGCGAAGGCCCTGCTGGCCGTGCTGCCGGAGTTGCGCGCATTGGATGAGCAAGGCCTCGGCGAGTTCGTGGCTTGCGGCTGCGTGCTGGAAGACCGGACGCTGTTCAAAGGGATTAGGATCCTGCCGTGGGCCGCTGCGTGGGATTTTCGCAATGGACGACTGGCATCGAAGCGGAGCTACTTCTCGCCGTGCACCTGGGAAGAACAGGGAGCGCTCGAGCCCGAGGCGTTCTACCGGGAACTGCGCGAAGTGTTTGGTCGCAATCTTCCGCGGTATTTTGAGGACGCCGGGTCTGTCGGACTTTCGCTGACCGGCGGCTTGGATACGCGCATGATGCTGGCGTTGCACAAGCCGGAGCCACAATCGCTGCTTTGCTATACGTTCGGCGGATCGCATCGCGAGTGCCGCGATGTGCGAATCGCGCGGCGCATCGCCCGGATGTGCGGACAGCGGCATCAGGTCATTGCAGTCGGCGCCGAATTTCTTACGCACTTTCCGCGCTATGCGGAGCGCACCGTATACCTGACCGATGGCGCGACCGGCGTGGAACAAGCCGCGGATTTGTATGTAAACGAAATCGCGCGGCAGATTGCGCCGGTGCGACTGACGGGGAACTACGGGGATGAGGTTCTGCATCGTCGTGTGGCGTTCCGGCCGTCGAAGTCGGCAAACGGCGTCTTTCATCCGGAGTTCACCCGCCACATTGCGGATGGAGCGCAGACATATGCCGAGGTGTTCCGGGGAGACACGCTGACGCATGCGGCGAACCAGCAGGTTTCTTGGTTCCTTTACGGGCTGGCCGCGCTCGAGTCCACTCAGTTGGAGATGCGCAGCCCCTTCCTCGACAACGATCTGATTCGCACGCTTTACCGGGCGCCGAAGCAATCGATTACGCGACCCGATGTGCGGGTGCGAATGATTCGCGACGTCAGTCCCGCGCTCGCCAGGATTCGCACTGATCAGGGATATGCCGGACGCGGAGGCCCCGTTGCGGAAGCCCTCAGCCGATTCTGGAATCGCGCCACCATGCGTGCCGAATATGCATGCGAGTACGGCGATCCGCGCTGGTTATCGAAGCTGGATCGGACGCTGGGCAAGAGGATGGAGAAGACGTTTGTAGGAATCCACAAGTTCACGCACTTCTCGTTGTGGTACCGCGAGGAGCTTGCCGATTATGTGCGCGCCATGCTCCTCGATCCCCGTACGCTGTCGCGGCCGTATCTGCAGGGGCGGGAACTGGAGGAGATGGTGGACCGGCATGTGGACGCAGTGGAGAATTACACGCCCGCGATTCACAAGATATTGACGCTCGAACACATTCACCGGCTGCTCATCGATACGCCATGAAACTGATTGCCACCATCTTCACGTGCGCGTTCATCTATTGGCTGTTCTGGCTGGACCGGAACAGGGATGAACGTGTGTCGTGGGCGCTGTGGATCCCGCTGATCTGGTTTGGAATTATTTGCTCGCGGCCGGTGTCGTTCTGGGTGCAACCGAACCAGGGCACGGACTACATGGATCGCTTTACCGGGAGCAGCCCCCTCGACGCGACCGCCTATGGGCTGCTGATCGCGGCCGGAGTGCTGGTGCTCAACCGGCGTGCCAAGCGCGTGAAGCAGTTCCTCCAGGGCAATCTGCCGGTCCTGCTGTACTTCTTCTATTGTGCTCTGAGTACGGCATGGTCAGATGATCCGGCGGTTGCGTTCAAGCGATGGATCAAGGCGGCCGGCGAGTTTGTGATGATCCTCCTGGTACTCACCGAGTTCGATACGGAAGGTGCGATCCGGCGGCTGTATTCGCGCGTGGGTTTTGTAATGCTGCCCGTTTCGGTGCTGTTCATCGTGTACTACCCGGCCCTGGGCACCACCTACGATCCGACGACTCACGTAATGATGTATACGGGCGTAGCGACATTCAAGAATCTGCTGGGTGTGCTGTGCATGGCATGCGGATTGGCGGCATTGTGGGCGTTTATCGGCGCTTACCAGGATCGGGACATGCCGGATCGCCGCCGGCGCATGCTGGCGCAGGGAATCGCGGTCGTGTTGGCAGTGGGGCTGGTGGTGCGGGCGGATTCGATGACGTCCCTGTCATCGTTTGCGTTGGCCGGAGCGGTGATGGTGGTGTCATCCTGGACCTGGGTGCGGCGCAGGCCGCCGGCTCTGGTGGCGGTATACCTGGCGGTAATTGCAGCGGCCGGGTTTGCGCTGTTCCTCAGCTCGGGCGCCGGAATCCTGCAGGAACTGGGGCGCAATCCGACTCTGACGGGTCGCACGTTGATCTGGAAGGCGGTGCTGGCGCAGCCCATCAATCCAATCATCGGTGCGGGGTTTGAGAGCTTCTGGATGGGCGATCGCATGACATCGGTTTGGTCGATGAGCCAGGTGGGCATTCAGCAGGCACACGATGCCTATCTCGAGATGTATCTGAACCTGGGCTGGATCGGCCTTGCCCTGCTGGCAACGATGATCGTGGCCGGATATCGCAGCGCGCTGGCTTTGTACCGGAGGGATCCGCACGCCGGCAGCTTGCGCATCGCATTTATTACGGCGGCAATTGTGTTCGGGTTTACAGAAGCGGGCTTCCGGATGCTGAGCCCGGATTGGTTCGGTTTTCTGCTGGCAGTGACCGCGATGCCGGCGATGCCCGGTGCAGCGCCGCAGACGAAGGGATCGCTCTTTGTCCGCAGGCCGCATCCGCCGGCAGAAGTTCGCATCCTGCAGTGAATGGCCGCGGAAACGCTCGGTGTCTGAGCGCCGACAACGGAATGGAATTGATTCAGAGGGAGAGGGTTTGAAGCCGTTCGATGCCAGTGGCGCCTTTGCGCCGTCGGTCCCCGGGGGCGGCCACGCACTGCGGAGCCTGGCCGTGCGCGGCGCAGGTATGAACATCTTTTCCGGCGCCATGTCCCTGGCCATCCAGGTGGTAGCGACGGTCGTGCTGGGCCGGCTGCTCGCGCCGCGGGACTTCGGGCTCGTCGCCATGGTGATGACCTTCAGCCTCCTGCTGGCCAATGCACCGACCAACGGATTCATAGATTCGATCCTGCAGCGCAAGGAGATGACCGAGTCGCTGGCCAGCAATCTCTTCTGGATCGACCTCGCAATTGCGCCGCTGCTCACGCTGGCGTTTGCTGCTTCGGCCCCGCTGCTGGCGCGGTTCTATAACGAGGCAACGGTCATGCGCATCACGCTGGCGATGTCGGCGCAGATACTGCTGACGTGCGCGCCGGCGGTGCACGCATCGCTGCTGCGGCGGGCGATGCGATTCCCCTCGCTTGCGAAGAACGACATTTTTGCGCGCGCCGTGGGAGTGGCTGTTTCCATCGGGTGCGGCATCGCGGGTTGGGGCTATTGGGCTTTGGTTGCAGGACAGATTGCGCTGCTGCTGAGCACCGCTCTTGGTGTGTGGATCCTGTGCCCGTGGGTGCCGCGCCGGCCGAGCCGCTCCGCAACGCGCGATACGCTTCAGTTCGCGGGTCATATTACGCTTCGCTACAGCATTAACTATTTCGTTCGCAACTTCGACAATCTGCTGGTCGGCTGGCGGTTCGGCGCCAACCCGCTCGGATTCTACAAGAAGGCTTACGACCTGTTTACGATGCCACTCACGCAGGTGGTTTCTGCCAACGCCAACGTGGCCGTGTCCGCCTTGAGCCGCGTGCGCGACGATCGCGCGCAGTGGACACGCTACGTGCTGGGTGCAATCGGCATGCTGGCATTTGTCGGCATGGGGTTGGCGGCCGACCTGACGCTGATCGGCAGAGACGTGATCCGCATACTGCTAGGCCCGAAATGGGGAACCGCGGGGTGGATCTTCACGTTTTTTGCACCCGCCATCGGCATCATGATGGTGAACGGCGTGCATGGGTGGATTCACGTTTCACTGGGGCACGCGGATCGCTGGCTGCGCTGGGGCATCTTTGAGTGGGCGGTAACGTGCGCGCTGTTCTTTGCCTGCCTGCCGTGGGGTCCGCAGGGCATTGCGGTGGCGTGGTGCGTGTCGTTCTGGCTCCTGACACTGCCGTCGATCTGGTATGCAGGCAAGCCGATTGGTTTCGGCGTGTCGCCCGTGATCCGCGCCATCTGGCGCTACACAGTGGCGGCTATTGTGGCGGGTTTTGCCGCCTATGCCGTAACAGCACAGAGTGCGACGATGCGCGCCTGGGCCGGTGCGGGTGGAGCGGCCTTGCGCATCGCCTGCATGACCGTGCTGTTCGGAGCGCTTTACCTCAGCGCCGTAGTGGCATTGCATCGCGGCTCGGCCCCGCTGCGAACCATGGCCACGTTGCTGCGCGAACTCAAGGGCAAGAGGCAGCCGGCGGTCGCCATCGTGAATACAACCTCGCAAGGAGAAGTTGTCCAATGAGAGCGTGCATGCTCGCGTACTCGTTTTACGACGCCGACAATAGGGTGCGGCGCTATGCCGAGGCGCTGGTGCGGCGCGGAGACCATGTGGATGCGATCGCGGTGGGCCGCGCCGGCCAGCCTGCGTTTGAGATCATCCAGGGAGTGCGCGTCTTTCGCCTGCAGAGCCGCGCGCGCGACGAGAAGGGACCGTTCAGCTATCTCGCCAAAATGCTGCTGTTCTTCTTCCGCTCGCTATGGTTTTTGCTCAAGCAGGAGTTTCGCCAGCCATACGACCTGATCCACGTCCACAACCTGCCGGACTTCGAAGTGTTCGCGACAATTGTTCCGCGGCTGCGGGGAGCGCGCGTGATCCTCGACATGCACGAGATTCTCCCCGAGTTCTACGCCAGCAAATTTCACATCGGCGAGCGGTCGCTCCTCTTTCGATTGCTGGCGTTCGTAGAGAAAATGTCCATTGCGTATGTCGATCGTGTGATCGTCGTCAATCACATGGTGCAGGAGGCGGTTCTGAGTCGGCGCTCGGTGCGCCCGGAGAAGTGCACCGTGATCCTCAACTATCCCGATACGAGAATCTTCAAGCGGAGGACGCCGCATCCGCGTTCGGGTGATGAATTCGTGATGTGCTACCCGGGGACACTGAGCCGGCACCAGGGCGTGGATGTCGCGCTGGAAGCCATGGCGCTGCTGCGCGAGAAGGCGCCGGCACTGCGCTTCCTCATCATCGGCGACGGGCCGGAGCGCGAGAATCTCAAGGCGCTCATAGCGGCGCGAAATCTCGAGGATCGCGTGTCCATCACGGGACTGGTTCCGCTGGAGCAGGTGGCGGAGACGATGGCGCGCATTGACCTCGGCGTGGTCCCCAAGCGCAAGGAGGGATTCGGCGATATTGCGTTCAGCACGAAAATCATGGAGTTCATGGCCATGGGCGTCCCGGTGCTGGCATCGCGGACACGCATCGACCAGTTCTATTTCAATGACGGGCTGGTGGAATTCTTTGAATCGGGCGATGCCGGCGATATGGCGGCCAGGATCCTGCAATTGATCGAGCGGCCGGAGCGTATGGCGGAACTGCGGCGGAATAGCGCAGAGTTCATTGCGGCGAATAACTGGACGGTCAGGCAGAACGAGTATTTCGCGCTGGTGGATAATCTGATGGGCAAGCCCGGTCCGGTGGAAGTGGTGGCCGCGCCATGATCGCCGTTATGCAAAAGGACAATTTGCGTGCTGGAGACGACTGAAAGGAATCCATGAGAACGGCACCCGGAATTGCGGGTTGGGCGTTGCTGCTTTTCCTTCCTGCGTTCTGCGCGGGACAGTCATGGAAGCCGCTTCTTGCGCCTGACCGGGCGATCGACTGGTCGCGCTCGGGCGTGGGCGAGATTCCCACGCGGCCCACGAAGTGCGCCACCCTGAAGCCGGGGGCGACCGTCGAGCAGATCAATGCGGCCCTCGCAGCGTGTTCCGCGGGGCAGACCGTATATCTCGGGGCCGGGACGTTTGCCATCAGCGGGACCCTCCATGTGCCTTCAAACGTGACGCTGCGCGGAGCGGGCGCGGATCAGACGATTCTCAACGCGGTCGGTGCGGGCGCTGCCGTCATTGCCATGGGATCGGGCGGCGTGCCGTACCGGCCCCGGGTGATCCGTGTCGGCGCCATCGCGGGATCGACCCAGATCGAGTTGGTGTCGGCCGACGGCATCTCCGCCGGTACCTACATCGCCGTCGCGGAGCGCAATGATCCGGCCTATGTGACTTCGGCGGGCAGCGGCGGAAACTGCAACTGGTGCGACGGCCGTTGGACGAAAGATGGCGCCATGGCGCGCGGGCAGATTGTCGAGGTCACTGCGGTGAGCGGGAACCTGGTGACCATTGCCCCGGCGCTGTATGCGGCGTACACCCATGAAGCCGTGGCCGTGCCGTTCGCCATGGCGACGCGTTACGCGGGCGTCGAGGACCTGCAAGTGAGGGCGAACAACACCGGCTACGCCACCAACTTTCTTTTGGACATGTGCGCCTATTGCTGGCTGCGCGGAGTGGAATCGAATTACGCCGATGGCGATCATGTGACCGTGCAGTGGGGCTATCGAGACGAGGTACGGGACAGCTACTTCTCCAATGCATACCTGCATGTGCCCGGCGCGCATGATTCGGACATCGAGATTGGGCTGAAGACCAGTGCATCCCTGATTGAGAACAACATCATCGAGCGCACGCATACCTCGGTGATGCCGCAGTGGGGCGCGGCGGGAAACGTCATTGCCTACAACTACACCATGGGCGAGTTCGATAGCGAGGCCCCGAACGTCGTCACCGGCGGAGTGGATTATCACGGTGCGCATCCGCAGTTCAACTTGCTGGAAGGCAATGTGCTGACTGCCATCTACGCCGATTCAGTGTGGGGCAGCTCCAGCGATACCACGGCATTCCGCAACTGGATTGTGGGGACGAACCGCGTCTGTACGCCGCTGACCGGGCGAGCGCCAGCGGATTGCGCCAACGGGCATTACGGCTTTCAGGCGGCCCGCGCCGTCCAACTGTCGTATCTGAGCACGCGCAACAATCTCCTGGGGAACGTGATTGGCAGCGCCCGGATGCAGGCGTTGAAGGGCTACTCGGCGCCAGTCCCGCAGGCACCCACCCTTGAGTATCCGCAAAAGCGCCCCTACGAGACGGCGGTCGGAATCACATTCGGCTATGGAAGTGCCAACGACGACGGCACGGGGACCGGGTGCGCCGGAGGAACGCCACCCTGCCATGCCGCAAAAACGTCGGCGACGGACCTGCTGCACGGGAATTTCAACAACGCGGGAGGCACGGTTTCATGGATACCGGGCCTGACACATGCCCTGCCGGCTTCGTTTTATCTCGCTAAGAAACCGGATTGGTGGGGCAGGCTGCCGTTTCCGGCCACGGGGCCCGATGTCACCGGCGGTTCGGGGCCCGGCGGCCACAGCTATGGAAACCCCGCGCAGGCCTGTTACATGCGAATAATGGGCGGTTCGGATGGCGGCGCGGGCAGTCCGCTGGAGTTTAATGCGCGGCGGTGCTACGGACCCACGCCTCAGACTCCGCAGGAAGATCCGCAAAATCGCGAGTAGATCCCGGAAAGAGCCAATTTGGTATACACCGCATTGGTTACTGCTGGTTACCAATGGTCAGGCAGTTTGCACCCTGTTTGTGGGATTCAGGTTTTGACTTTTCTTCCGTACGCTTGTTGGATGGCCTCTCCGCCTGCCCCATCGGAGTGCGTATATAGGGGTTCGGCGGAACAAGGAAACGGCACCGGGCCGGGACCAGCAAACCCCGGCGCTACTTCTTCTTGTAGCTGGCACACATGTAAGACCCCGGTTCGACGGGGCCGGCAGCCGCACTAACGCGGGGGGAAGGCAACAGTCATGAAAGGGCGAATCTCCAATTTGGCTCTCGCAGCGCTGATGTCAGCCGCATGCGGCAGGTGCGTGTTGGCCGCCCAGGATTCCCCTGCACCGCAAACCTCTCAGTCTCCCAATCCGCAACTCAAGCCGAATCCGTTGGAAACTTTGCGAAAGTTCGAGCCAGCCGCCGATGAAGAGTATCAGCTGGGTCGTGGCGACGAGATTCAAATCGATTTTGCGGGACGGCCCGAGTTGCAAGCCAAACTGACGGTCGGGCCGGACGGACGGATCACGCTTCCCCTGGCCGGTGAACTCATGCTGGCCGGCGCGACACGAAGCGACGCTGCGAAAAAGATTGAGACGGCGCTGTCCCCGTTCTACGCCAACCTGAGCGTGCTCGTTACTGTGAACAAGTACACCGCGAACCGGGTGTTGGTGCTGGGCGCTGTGGATCACCCGGGGCCGATGGTCTTCGAGGGCAATCCGACGCTGCTCGAGGCCATTACCCGCGGCGGCCTTCCGCTGGTGGGGCCGTTGAAGCGGCCGCAGATTCCCGATCAGTGCGCCATCTACCGCGGCAGCGACCAGGTAATGTGGGTGCAGCTGCGGCAACTGGTGGAGTCGGGCAATCCGCTGGCCGACCTGCGGCTGCGTCGCGACGACGTGGTCTACGTGCCCGATCCCTCCGAGCGCTTTGTCTCGGTGATGGGAGAGGTAAACCACCCCGGGGCGGTGCAACTCGATAGCAATGCGACGCTCACCAGCGTCTTGGCCATGGCTGGCGGTATCACGGATAAGGCCGGCGGCAAGCCGCGTATCCAGATCTTCGATCCCAAAACGGGGATTTCACACACCATCGAATTCAAGGATCTACTCAAGGTTTCCAGGGCGCAGGAGATCACGCTCAAGCCGGGCGACATTATTTACGTGCCGGTGAGCGGTTTCTATCGCGCCACGTATTTCCTTGAGCGCCTCAGCCCCCTGACGACGCTGGCCACGCTGGCCGCAGTGAATGGTGCGCTATGAGGAGCCGGCGTGACAGTCTGGACCTGCCGGACGATATGCGCGCGGGGCTGCCTGGGCCGGAGCCGGCGGCGAACACTGTCCGGCGCATGCCTGCAGCAAACCCGGAACAGGTCTTCTTCCATTTCGATTTTGTGCGCAGCCTGCAGATGCATCGCCGCATGGCGATGGGGATCTTGATCGCTGCAGTGGTGTTGTCCCTGGGTTACATGGCGATGCGCTGGAACACCTACAAGGGCGAGAGCCTGGTGTATGTGCAGCCATCGCCCCATCGCGTGATCGAGAACGGCCCGGCGCAGCAGTGGCCGTATGACGCCAATACTTATGAGTCCTACATCCAGCAGCAGGTAAACGATGTGACGCGGCCGGATGTGCTGGCCTCTGCGGTGAAGCGTTTGCCGGCATGGCGGAAATCGGGTGAGAGCGAACAGGCAGCGGCAGTCCGGTTGGGAAGCAACATTGAAGTGACGCGTCTCGGAACGGCCTATGAAGTCTCCATCGTGGCCACGGCCGGCAGCGCCAATGAAGCAGCCCAGATTGCCAACGCGGTTGCAGCCAGCTTTATCGAGAACGCCACGCGCGAACAGAGAGCCGGCGATCCGCAGCGGATCGAACTGTTGAAGGAAGAGCGCGAACGCATCCAGAAAGAGTTGGCGAGCGATCAGGCGGAGCAGGAAGACCTGAGCCGCAAGCTGGGTGTGGCGGGGGTGAGCGGCAACACGCCGAATCCAATCGACGATCAGATTGCGCAGACGCGCGCGGAACTGGTGAGGGCACGGACGGCGAACGATGAGGCCGCCGCCAAGCTGACGGCCGTCGCTGGCGCCAGGACCTCGACCGCCGCTATCGATGCCGAGGCCGATCAACTGGTCGCTGCCGATCCGGGCCTCGTAAGCATGAAAACCGCGCTCAACAAGCGGCGCTCCGACCTGATTTCGCAGATGGCCAACCTGACGCCGAGCCATCCGCTCTACAAGCAGGACGCGGAGGAACTGGCAAAGATCAACACCTCGCTCGATACGATGACCGGCGAACTGCGCACCAAGGCGGCGGCCGAGATTGAGCAGAGGCTCAAGACCGACCTGGAGCGCACCTCGTCGGTGGAAGCGCAGTTGAACCGTCAGCTGGCGCAGCTTACCGGCGCGGCCGGAACGGCGGCTCCGCGGCTGCAGCGGAGCAATGAGTTGACATCCGATATTCAGCGCCTGCAGAACCGCTTCACCGTGGTGGATGAGCAGTATCGCAACCTGACCATGGAGAACAATGCGCCGGGCGCGGTGTACCTGGCATCGGCCGCGCTGCCGCCGCTTCACGCGGCTCGCGCCCGGGTGTTTCGCAACGGGTTCATCATCCTGCTCGCGGGGCTGGTGTTTGCAGTGGGCGGCGCGCTGCTGGCATACAACCTCGATCCAAGGATCTATATCGCCGCGGACGTGGAGCGCGTGCTGGGATTTCCCCCGATGGCGCAGTTGCCCGATCTCCGCGAAGTAGGCGCCGGCGTCGCCGAAGAGTACATGCTGCGCTTGGCAGCCGCCGTGGAGCATGCCCATCAGCAGGGATTGCTCAGCAGTTGCATCTTCACCGGCGTGGCCACGGGAGCAGGCGTGACCACCGTTTCCACCCGCGTCAGCAAGATGCTCGAGGCCATGGGTCGCGAGACCGTGCTGGTGGATGCGGCGGGACTTCCTGTGGCGCGCAAAGGCGAAAACTCGCTCCATGCGGGTACCGACCTGGTTCATGACCCGCGCGGAAGCCGCTCCACCGCACTGCTGCAGCAGATGCACCAGGAGACGGACGAGGACACCGTGGTGGTGACGGACACGGCCCCGCTGCTGGTTTCCGGCGAGACCGAGTACCTGGCGCGGTTTGTGGATTCGGCCATCGTGGTGATCGACTCCGGCGTGACCACCAAGGCCCAATTGCGCGAAGTTGCGAAGACCCTGCACCGGCTTGATGTCTCGTCCGTGGGATTTGTCTTGAACCGCATCGCCCTGGAAAACGCCAATCCGGCGTTCCGGCAGTCGGTACAGGCCGTGGAGGCGCATCTTCGCTCCCATGCGCGGGTGTTCGACAGGCCGATGCCGAAGCAGGAACCTGCGGAAGGTCAGAAACCGGACGCGGAGCGGGCTTCGCCTTTCGAGCGGATGTGGAGCATGGTCTCCCCGCCTCGGACGGAACCGTCCCTGGCTGCTCAACCGGTTTCTACAATCGAACCACACCCTCGGGCCCAGGCTGTCCTCCCTGTGCAGGAAGCGGTCATGGAATCTGAGATCCCCCAACCCAAACCGGCTCCGGACACTGCAACCCCCGGCGCCGCCCAAGCCGGCGGAACGAAAAGGCGCGTCAATACGGATCGGCCCCACGACCCTGCACGCTGGGGGCTGCCCGAATGTGGACGCGCTCGGATCGAACCGATCGCTGCGGCCAATGCGAAGCAGGAACAACCCCCGGCAGCGCCCCAGCCCGCCGTGGAGGAGCCTGCCCCCGCTGTGCGGCCGGCGCGCAAAGAACTGCGGGTTTCTCCGCCTGAATCCGGTGCCGGCCTCGCACAAGGGCGGGAACCTGGGCGCCCGGCTCCCGGAGAAATACGCTCCGCGTCTTTCAATCCCATTGCCGAGGCCGCCTCGGCGGCTGCAAAGGCGGTCGTTTCGGCCGCCGAGAGGATCGCGCCTCAAGCAGAAAAGCTGAACCTGCCCGAGCGGCCTGCGCCTGCCAATCAAAAGCAGGAACCGAATTTGGAAATCGGCCATCGGCCGACCATTCGATGGACGGATGGGCAGCCGGGCAAGACTGAAGAGTGCGCCGTAAGGTCTCAAACCGCTGAGACGGAAAATTTAACGCCAATCCCGCGAGCAGAACGACTGCCGCAACCGGAATCCTCATCGGCGCACCTGGCGCTGGCCGTCGCCAGTTCGGAGATGCGCTCTGACGATTTGCCCTACAGTGCGGCGTCCCGCCTGGGCGGATTGCGAAACCTGATGAGCTCTCTGGGAGTCAACAACCTGCACAAGGATGCGGAATTCAAGAAAGCGAATCCTGAAGCGGAGCCGGAACCCGGCCGGTTGAGCGAGCGTGCCGTTTTCGCGCAGCCGGAAGCACCGCTGGAACTGGCCGGCGGACCGGCGCCCACGCTGCTTGCCGAGGTCGTCGCGGCCCCCGAGATCATTCCTCCTCGCATCGCCAATGACATGGTGGAACGCGAGCGCGAGAAGGAGATGGCGCGTCCGGTAAAGTCGCCGCGCCTGAGCCGCTGGGATATGCCGGATGACGTGGAGACGCTGCCCTCGGTGCGCGGGCAGTATCGCAAACGCCGTTAGATCGGCAACCACTGACTATTTCGGTCGAATCAGCTCGATGCGGTCGCGCGTCCGTACCCAGGTGTTCCCAGCCATGCGGCCCACCGCATCCAGGCCCTCCGGATCCACGCGGAAGTTGTCGACCAGGTCTTCGCGCACATGAAAGCGGACAATTTCGCCGAGCACGACGACTCCGCCGCCGGGCTGCCGGCTGGTGTAGATCACCTGCATCAGCTTGCACTCCATATGGGCGGGCGACTCGGCCACGCGCGGTGCGCTCACCACGTCGCTGGCCATTGGCGTGAGTCCGGCGAGCGCGAACTCGTCCACTTCAGGTGCCACCTCCGCGGCCGTGATGTTCGCCGCGTGAGCAATGGCCTCGCTCACCACGTTCACGACGAATTCGCCCGTAGCCTCCACGTTTGCCAACGTGTCTTTGCGCTGCACCGGGTCCACATTCGTGCCATGGAGCGCGGGACAAAACAAGAGTGTGGGAGGAACGGAACCGACGCCGCAAAAGAAGCTGAACGGAGCCACGTTGGCCACGCCGTTAACATCTACAGTGGAGACCAGGGCGATGGGCCGGGGCACGATGATGCCGGTCATCAGCTTGTAGACCTGGCGTGCCGGGTGGTCGGCGGGGTCAATGCTCACCATGGGTGCGCTCATTTCGTCCATCTTCCTATGATGATCGTAGAGCATGGCCGCGGCATGCGGCGCAACGAACAAATCCAGGGCCGCGCGTGGGCCCGGGGTTCACAGACTAGTGACATCTGTGCTTTAACGCACTGATTTTCGCGGACGTGTAACATAGCATAATGCAAAATTGACAGTGAGGAGATTCTTCGTGCCGCGCATCCACTTTCAACAACAACTCGCCGAATTGAAAGACAAGCTCCTGGCCATGGCCGCGCTGGCGCAGCAGGCCGTGGAGTCGGCGGTGGACGCGTATCTGCAGCGCGATGAGGGCCTCTGCCAGTACGTTCGCCAGAATGAGACCGCCATCAACACGGCGCAACGTGAGCTGGATGAAATGGCGTATGAGTTGCTATCCCGTGAGCAGCCCATGGCCATCGACCTGCGGTTCATCCTGGCCGTGATCAAGATCAATGGCGACCTGGAACGGATCGGCGATCAGTCCCTGGGCATCGCGCGCCGCACGCG
This sequence comes from Occallatibacter sp., assembly GCA_035552475.1. GTDB lineage: Bacteria > Acidobacteriota > Terriglobia > Terriglobales > Acidobacteriaceae > Telmatobacter. The sequence goes on along the minus strand of DASZLE010000031.1, from coordinate 9,372 downwards.
CGAGGTGCTGGAGATCGAATCGGTGGAACTGCCGGTGGATTTCGCCATCATGGGAGAGTGCACAACCCGCATGATCCGCTCTGCCATTCAATCGCTGCTGGATGGCGATGCGCGGCTGGCCGACCACGTGCGCGAGATGGACGACGAGGTCGATCGTATGAATCGCCGCGCCCATGCCGATCTCCTCGACGTGGTACAGAACGACCCCAAACATACCCAGCAGGCGATGAACGGGCTCTTCGTCGCGCGGTCGCTGGAACGTATCGCCGATCACGCCTCGAACATTGCCACCGACGTCATCTTCTGGATCCGCGGCGCCGATGTGCGTCACCAGCTCAGCATGGCCATGGATTAGGTCCGACAGGTTCGCTGCAAATGAAGAGGGCGCCCGCAGGATGGGCGCCCTTCGTGTCTTGCAGCAAGATTCAGCTCGAACGCGTTGCCTGGTAGAGGAACCAGGAGCGGCGTTCGGCTTCGTCAATCCAGTTTTCGATGAGGCTGGTGGTTGCGAAATCGTTAGCTTCGCTAGTGATCTCATGTGCTTCGCGGAGATTGAAAGCCAGCGCCTGGTTGTCGGCCTGCAATTCGCGCAGCATCTCCTGCGCGGCGATATTTTGCTGCTCGTTGTCGCGGATGCGCTGCAGCTTGGCGATGTCGCCGACGGATTTGATCGTTTCACCGCCCACCTTGCGCACGCGTTCGGCGATATCGTCACTGATGGAGAAGATCTGCTCGGCTTGCTCATCGAGCAGCAGATGGTAATCGCGGAAATGTGGTCCGCTCATGTGCCAGTGGAAATTCTTGGTTTTGATATACAAGGCGAAGACGTCGGCGAGGAGCGAATTCAAAGTGCGGGTAATGCTCTGCACCTGCTCCGGAGTGAATCCGGCCGGCGCAACCGTATTGGCATTCTGAAGGACTTGTGTTGCCATGCACTCTCCTTTGCGTTGCGCGAGCGACGGGGCCCGCGCACACTCATCTTTTCGATGCGGATACAGGCGGTTCGGTTCCGAGGATTTCGAGAGCAGAAAGAAGCGGCGCCGGCTGAGGCCGGCGCCGCATTGCGATCGCGTGAATTTTGCTAGACCTTCAGTGCAGGATGCGTGGCGTAGTGCATCAGCATGGCGACAGCGCAACTAGTCAGGCGCGTCTCCGCCGAGTCGGCCCGGCTGGTGAGGATGGCGGGTACGCGGGCGCCGAGAACCACTCCGGCCATCTGCGCACCGCCCAGGTATTCGAGCTGCTTGGCAAGCATGTTGCCGCTCTCCAGATCGGGCACCACGAGAATGTCGGCCTGGCCCACCACCGGCGACTCCAGCTTCTTGATGTGTGCGGCGCGGGCGCTTACCGCCGTGTCGAATGCCAGCGGACCGTCGAGAATGCCGCCCGTGATCTGGCCGCGATCGGCCATCTTGCAGAGCGCCGCCGCGTCGAGCGTGGACTTGATCTTCGGGTTCACGGTTTCCACCGCCGAGAGCAGCGCGACTTTAGGCTCAGGGATGCCGAGCGCGTGCGCAAGATCGATGGCGTTCTGCACGATGTGCACCTTGTCCTCGAGATCGGGCGTGATGTTGATGGCCGCGTCGGTGATCAGCAGCGTGCGGGCGTAAGCCGGAGTGTCCATGACGAACACGTGGCTGATGCGGCGATTCGTGCGCAGGCCCGTGTCCTTATTCATCGCGGCCCGCATCAGTTCGTCCGTGTGCAGGCTGCCCTTCATGATGGCCTGCGCATTGCCGGCGCGGCACATGATGCAGCCCAGTTCGGCAGCCCGGGATTCGGTGTCGGCATTGAGGATTGGGTAAGGACTGATGTCCACACCGATCCTGGCGGCCAACTCCTTGATCTCGCTTTCCTCGCCGATCAGCGTCGGCTCGATCAGACCGGCCTGCGCGGCTTCCACCGCCCCGCGAAGTGCGACATCGGACTGCGGCCACACAACCGCCGTGGTGATGGCCGGCAAAGTCTCGCAGCGCTCCAGAAAATTATGAAAGACGTGATAGTCGGCGGGATGACCCACCAGCGGGTCCACGGCTACAGCCTCGGCAAGAGGCGCAAGATCGCTCATCGGATTTTCTCTCCCGGCCAGCATACGACGAGTGTACCCGGCCTCACGAGAACCATTGTCGGGGGAAGGGGGATCCCAAGCCTGTGCGGTAGGTCACACTGCGAGCGCTCGTCCTGAATTGCGGTACTGATTGGCCCGCACGGACTGCTACTCAGCACGCAACGCGTTCACCGGGTTAACCACTGCCGCGCTGCGCGCCGGCAGATAGCAGGCCAGCAGGGCGACCGCCAGAATACATGCCGTCGAGACAGCGTAGGTCCACGGATCCACAGAGCTTACTTCAAAGAGCAACGACGACATGAGACGCAGCGCGACCGCAGCAATGCCGAGGCCTGCTACGACGCCGATGGCGGCCAACGTAAGGCCCTGGCGCACGAACATCGCAGTGAGCTGCTCGCGCTGCGCGCCCAGCGCCATGCGAATGCCGATCTCGCGCGTGCGCTGTGAAACGGCATAGGAGATCACGCCGTAGATGCCGACGACGCCGAGCAGCAGGGCCATGGCTCCCGCCACGCCCAGAATGACGAGCGTAAACGAGGTGCGCGCCATGGATTTCCGGTAGAGCTCGCTCATCGTGGTGGTGCCCGCCAGCGGGAGATCGCCATTCACTGACCAGACCGCCTGCTGCACTTCGGTGAGGAATGCCGCCGAGCCCGCACGGGGCGAGCGGATGATGAAGTGCACACCCCGCCGCATCATCTCCTTGTCGCCGTTGAAATTGTCCTGGTACAGCGGCCAGAAGATAGCGGCTGGTGCCGGCTTATCGACGCCGTCGTCATAGATCGGTTTCGCTACGCCGATGATTTCGCGCCATCCCTCCGGTGCCGCCTCGCGCACACGCTTGCCAATCGCATTCTCAGCGCTGCCCCAGTACTCTTTGGCGAAGTTCTCGGTGATGATGGCGACCGGACGCTTCTCACGCTCTTCCGCCCAGGTGAAGTCGCGGCCCGCCACCAGCGGCGTTCCCATGGTGGAGAAGAAACCCGGCCCGACGTAGTGGAAGCGGCGCAGCGGCGGCAGTTCGCCCTCCTTATAGGAGTGGTCCTGCGCCGCCACCGGATTGTAGTTGTTGTTTCCGTCCATGGGCACGCCATCCGAGATGGCAACGGAATGCACACCGGGAAGTGACGCGATCTTGTCGCTGATCGCCTGCTGCATGTTCAGCACTCGCTCCTTCTGCGTGTCGGGAATTTGCGCATCCGGAATGTAGACGAAGAACGACAACAGGCTTTGCGGATCGGTGAATCCGGGCGACACCTGCACCAGCGCGCGGAACGTGCGGATCATGAGGCCCGAGCAGATCAGCAAAACCAGAGCCAGCGCCACCTGTACGACGACCAGCGTCTTGCGCGCGCGATGCCGTTCGCGGCTCGCGCTCAGCGCGCGTCCGCCCTCGCGCAGACCGGTGCTCAGGTGGATGCCGGAGTATTTGAGTACAGGAATGATCCCGATTACGAGGGCTACAAAGAGTGCGATGCCGAGCGTGAAAAGCAGCACAGGGATGTCGATGCCGATATCGTGCAGGCGGGGCAGGCCCGCCGGCGCGGCGTGGACAAGAATGCGCAACCCGGCGAAGGCCAGCCCGAGGCCTATGAGGCTTCCGGAAACGCTCAACACGAGCGTTTCCAGCAGCAGGCCCAGCGTGATTTGCTTGCGCCCGGCTCCGAGGGCGGACCGGATGGCCAGTTCCTGGCGGCGGCCTTCCACGCGGACCAGCAGCAGGTTGGCCACATTGGCGCAGGCCACCAATAGCACCACAAGTATGGAGCTCATCAGGACCCACAGCACTTTGCCCACATCGCCGATAACAACCTTCTTCAGGGACCGCACAGAGGGCTGAATCCTTGCCGATTCGAACACCGCGGTGCTGAAACCCTCGGGCGGCGGAAAACTGTGAAGCGCGATGGGGATCATGCGGCCTACGTCGGCGTTGGCCTGCTCCAGCGTGACCCCAGGCTTGAGACGCGCCAGCCCTTCATAGCCGAAGTCGCCAAGCTTCGTTTGGCTGCGGTCGAACTGGATAGGAAAAAACATCGCAGCTTCGTAGTCGTCAAGAAAATGAAAACTCCGCGGGAGCACGCCGATGATCTCGTGCGCCGTGCCATCCACCGTAATGCTGCGGCCGACGATTGAATTGTTACCGCCCAGTCGGCGCTGCCAATAGCCGTAGGAAAGAACCACCGTCTTCGCTGCCTTCGGCTGATCGTCCGCGCGGGTGAATAGGCGCCCGAGCATCGGCCTGACGCCGAGCAGCGGCAACGTGCCGTCGGTCACGTCCAGCCCCTCCACATGTTCCGGCTGGCCCAGGCCGGTCACGCTCACTGAGTCGCCCTGGTATACGCCCATATCCTCAAACGTCTTGCTTTGCTCGCGATAGGTGAAATACATGAAGGCGCCGACATTCAATTCGGGCAGGTTCACGCCCGGCGCGCTGTGCCACACTCCGACCAGTCGCTCGGAATGTGGGTAGCTCAACGGCTTGAGCAGCACACCGTCGACCACGCTGAAGACCACTGTGTTCGCCCCGATGCCCACGGCCAGCGTGATCAACGTAACGCTGGTGAAGAGCGGTGCTTTGGCGAGCCGGCGGAAAACCTGCTTCATCTGATTGCCCAACATGGCGCTGACCCTCCCCTGGCGATTGAGCTGCGAACTCCGCAGAGCCGGCAACGCACAGGGCGGAGTACCGATAGATACGCAGTTGGCGACGCAGGAGTTCGGGCCCGCTCGGGACAATTCGGAATGCGGGCGACGTATGTGGCAGGAGCAAAGGGACTGCGGAGCGGGTCCGAGGCGGCGTGATGGGCAAGGTCTGAGCCGAGACGGGTCCACCGCGGCTGCCGGCCGGTTCCCCTACACTGAAGCTCATGGCGGCAATGTCCCTTCCCTACCGGGGACGAGGAATACACCTTGCGCTTTCTTGCGTCCGCCAAAGCTGATATGCTTCGGTCGCCAAGAAAACCGATTTAGGAGCGAACGTCATGTGGTTTCTCGGAATGGACGTGGGCACCGGCGGCACACGCGCCGTGGTGGTGGACGCGAATGGAAAGCTGGTCAGCGGCGCGTCGAGCGAACACGAGCCGTTTCGCACCCCGCATCCCGGCTGGGCGGAACAGGATCCCGGAGACTGGTGGCGTGCCGCGCAGGAGGCCATCCGCATGGCGTTGGCCGCTGCGCCCGAACCGCATGAACCCATCGCCGCAATTGGCCTCACCGGTCAGATGCACGGAGCTGTGCTGCTCGACGACAACGGCGCCGTGCTGCGCCCATCGCTGATCTGGTGCGACACTCGCACCCAGCCCGAATGCGACTGGCTGCACCAGAAGATCGGCTATGAAAAACTGATCGAGCTTACCTGCAACCCAGCCCTGCCCAACTTCACCCTGACGAAGCTGCTATGGGTCAAGCAGCACGAGCCGGAGATCTTCGCGCGCACCCGGCACATCATGTGCCCCAAGGATTACGTGCGTTACCGCCTCACCGGGGAGTTCGCCATCGACGTGCAGGAAGCCTCCGGCACGCTGTTGCTGGACGTGACCCACCGCCGCTGGTCGCGCGAAGTCGCCGAGGCTGCGGGCATTCCCATGGAGTGGCTGCCGACAGTGTACGAGTCGCCCGAAGTTTGCGCCAAAATCAGCGAAACCGCGGCCAGCCTCACCGGCCTCCCAGCGGGAACGCCGGTCGTGGCCGGCGCCGGGGACCAGGGCGCGGGTGCGGTCGGCATGGGCATCCTGCAACCCGGATCGGTCTCTGCCACCATCGGTACCTCCGGCGTGGTCTTTGCGGCCACGGCCGAGCCAACCAAGGATCCCAAAGGCCGCCTGCATACCTTTTGCCATGCTGTACCCGGTGTGTGGCATGTGATGGGCGTGACGCAGTCCGCCGGCTTGAGCCTGCAGTGGTTCCGCAACACATTTTTCGCCAGTCAGAATTACAATGCGCTCACACAAGCCGCAGCGAAGGTGCCCGCCGGCTGCGAGGGCCTTGAATGGGCTCCGTACCTGCTGGGCGAGCGCACCCCGCACCTCGATCCTGATGTGCGCGCCGCATTCACCGGCATTCACAGTTCACATACTGCCGCCCATTTCACGCGCGCTGTGCTCGAAGGCGTCGCATACTCCCTGCAGGACACGTTCACTCTGTTCGCTGAACTCGGCATCCCCGTCAGCCGCATCCGCCTCGGCGGCGGCGGTGCGCGCGGTCCGCTGTGGCGGCGCATCCAGGCCGCCATCTACGGCCATCCTGTCGAAATCCTTACCGCGGAGGAAGGCGGCGCCTTCGGATGCGCGCTGATGGCAGGCGTGGGCGTGGGACACTGGGCGAATCTCGACCAGGCCTGCAGCCAGGCTATCGACGTGGCGCAGCGTATCGAGCCCGACCCGGCCGACGTGACGGCATACAAGACCGGCTACCAGAAGTGGCGCAAGCTGTATCCGGCCCTCCGCGGCCTTCGGTAAGGCCCTTGTCGAGTCTCAGGCTCCTCGCCTAATGTTGTTGCACGCATGCACCACCCCGGTGCACGTGCCGAGGAGCCACGATGTCCGTCGCCAGTGCGCAGGCTCAAGGCCTGCCGCGTGAAGGCCGCGCTGAAACCACCATCACCGCCCCTCCCATGGTGCGCAACGTCGCCGTCGACGCCTACCGCGGCCTGGTGATGCTGCTCATGATGGGCGAGGTCCTTCGCTTCGCCGATATCTCCCGCGCCTTTCCGGCCAGCACCTTCTGGCGAATCCTTGCCTGGAACCAGACCCACGTCGAGTGGGCCGGCATGAGCCTGCACGACACCATTCAGCCCGGCTTCACCTTCCTTGCCGGCGTCGCGCTTCCATATTCCATCCGCAGCCGCAAACGCAAAGGCGAAAGCTTCGCCCACATGCTGTTTCACACCATGTGGCGCAGTGTGCTTCTGATCGCCCTGGGCATCTTTCTCCGCTCCACCTCCGGCCCCATCACCTACTTCACCTTTGAAGACACCCTGACGCAGATCGGCCTGGGATACACGTTTGCCTTTCTACTCACGTTTGCCAAGCCGCGCTGGCAGTGGATCGCCACCGCCTCCATTCTTTTCGCCTATTGGCTTGCCTGGGTGCTATATCCTGCGCCCGGCGCGAACTTCAATTACGCAGCCGTGGGCGTCCCGGCCGGCTGGCATCATCTCTACTCAGGTTTCGCGTCGCATTGGAATAAAAACAGCAATCTCGGTCAGGCCTTCGATGTCTGGTTCCTGAATCTGTTCCCGCGCACCAGCCCATTCCGCTTCAACGAGGGCGGCTATCTCACCCTGAGCTTCATTCCCACCCTAGGCACCATGCTGCTCGGCGTCATCGGCGGTCGATGGTTCCTGGAGTCCGCACCGAAAATTCCGCTGCGCAAAATGCTCCTGGCCGGGGCCGCCCTCATCGCCGTCGGCTGCCTCCTCCACTTCACCGGAATCTGCCCCATCGTCAAGCGCATCTGGACACCCTCGTGGACACTCTTCTCTGGCGGCGTCTGCTTCCTCTTCCTCACCGCGTTCTCGTGGATCATCGATGTCAAAGGCAATCGCCGCATCGCCTTCCCGCTTGTCGTCGTGGGAATGAACTCCATCGCGGCCTACATGATGGCGCACCTCTGTGAAGACTTCATCCAGAACAGCTTCCGCATCCATCTGCGCATGGGCGTGCTCAACGCGTTTGGCCCGGCGCTGGAACCGCTCTTCATGGGTGCGCTCACGCTGCTCGCCTATTGGCTTATGCTCCACTGGATGTACAAGCGAAAAATATTCATCCGTATCTGATCGATCGCCCCACCGGACACCCCGGCGCGGCTCGCGAATCAGCGATGCGCCCCGCTCCGATTCCGTTGCTCTGCCCGTCTTAAGTCATTCTTAAGGGCATTAGCGTATGAATGAATTGTCATCTACTCCCTCGATACCGCTTCGCTCATACATCCCGTCCAACCAAACAGCCATCCTTCCCGTCAGGAGGTTTATAGTTTGCGTACACTTGCCGGCGCATTCCCCGGGCTCCTCATCGCAGCTTTCGTGCTCTTCGCTTCGCTGAATGCACAGGTGTACGCGCAGGCCGGCACGCCGGACCGCGATGTTGTCGCCGCGCCTGCCTCAGCTCCCCCGGCCGGTACAGCCGGCACAGTCGCCGCAATGCCGGATGCCCCGCAACCGCAGACCAGCGCATCCCCCGCCGACGCGCAGCAATCGCCGTCCGGGACCGCCGGCACGGGCACCATCTCCGGAACCATCGTCGATACCAATGGAAATGTGATTCAGGATGCGCGCGTAGCCATCCGGCGGCGTTCCGGCTCCGAAGCAGAAATCCAACAGTCCGGCAGCGACGGCCAATTTACGTTCAACGGACTCCCACCCGGCCCTTACAAACTCACCGTCACGGCAAAAGGCATGAGCACCTATGCCTCGCCTGAGTTGGAATTGGCCCCTGGCCAGGTGCGCATCCTGCCCCAGATTGCGCTCTCCGTGACTTCTGAAACCAGCATCACCGTCTCCGGAGACAAGGAGCAACTCTCGGTTGAACAGGAGCAGATCGCGGTCCAGCAGCGCGTGCTCGGCGTCATTCCCAACTTCTACATGACCTTCGACTGGGACGCGCCGCCGATGATGGCAAAGCAGAAATTTCAACTCAGCATGCGCTCTATCTTCGATCCCACCGCTTTCGCTGTGATCGCGGGCGTCGCAGGCGCGGAGCAATACAAGAATGTTTTCCCCGGGTTTGGCACCGGATGGGAGGGCTACGGCAAGCGTTATGGTGCCACCTTCGCAAATCACATTACGGACCAGTTCTTCGGTCGCGCCGTCTACCCCGCCATCTTCCATCAGGATCCGCGCTACTTCTACAAAGGGAAGGGAAGCATTCCATCGCGCGCTCTCTATGCCGCCTCCGCGGCCCTCATTACGCGCGGCGATGACGGCCGTTTGCACCCCAACTACTCGAGCGTGCTCGGCAAGTTCACCTCCGGCGCCATCTCGAACCTCTACTACCCCGCATCGGAACGCGGCGCCGGTCTCGTGTTCTTTAACGGATTCATCGAACTCGGAGGCTCTGCCGCCGAGAACCTGATCAAGGAATTCCTGTTAAAGAACATGACCTCCCATGTTCCCAAAGGCGCCAACGGCGAGCCATAGACCACCGAACGCAATGGAGGCTCGCGGCTTAGTCATCATGGAGTGACCGGTCCAATGCGCTGGTCGTGGGTTAGGCTGTGATTCTGGAAAGAGTCACAACTCAGAGCCACAAGCGGAGAGGAACCGGTCATGAGGGAAAAGGTACGATTTTTGGGTCTGGATGTCCATG
>DASZLE010000030.1:0-103927 GCA_035552475.1 Occallatibacter sp. | reverse complement strand
CCAACCCTGCAAGGTACTGCGCTGCTCCACACTCAGTTCAAGCTGCGGCAATCGGCGACCTCGTCTCATGACTCGCTCCTGTCATGTTAGACGCCCTTTGCCGGAATTAGTTTAGCGAATTAATGACTCAGTACACTAGTTGCCCTTCGCGCTGGGGATGGCCGGGATTCACCGCTCAAGTACACTGCAAGACCGTCGACATCGACGACCGGATCAGCTGGGGATGGCCGGGATTCACCGCTCAAGTACACTGCATGAAATTGTCGCCCCGCTTTACCGTCAGCTGGGGATGGCCGGGATTCACCGCTCAAGTACACTGCGACACCAATCTCACACTGAACTGCAACCGCTGGGGATGGCCGGGATTCACCGCTCAAGTACACTCGATGCGATGCGCGAGCCCGCGAGCTTGCTGCTGGGGATGGCCGGGATTCACCGCTCAAGTACACTGCTCGGCGTCGGGAAATCGACGGTGTACCGCTGGGGATGGCCGGGATTCACCGCTCAAGTACACTGGAAAAGATATTGCACTCTTGCTTCGCGGTGCTGGGGATGGCCGGGATTCACCGCTCAAGTACACTAACCGAGACGATCCAGCAGCGCCGCCTGCCGCTGGGGATGGCCGGGATTCACCGCTCAAGTACACTGTTCGAGTGCTACGGGTGCGATGAATTTGAGCTGGGGATGGCCGGGATTCACCGCTCAAGTACACTTGCCACCGCGAACCAGACCGCTGTCCTGAGGCTGGGGATGGCCGGGATTCACCGCTCAAGTACACTGGCGCGCGAGCTCGGCGCATGCCGGCCTTCGCTGGGGATGGCCGGGATTCACCGCTCAAGTACACTTCGCCGCAGCCACCGCCGCCGGCGTCTCCCGCTGGGGATGGCCGGGATTCACCGCTCAAGTACACTATTCAACGTGGGAGGGCGCTGTGAGCGAGAGCTGGGGATGGCCGGGATTCACCGCTCAAGTACACTCTCCAAAAGGCGCGATATATTCCCCCTCGAGCTGGGGATGGCCGGGATTCACCGCTCAAGTACACTCTGGACCATCCGGTACCGGTCCGGCATCGGCTGGGGATGGCCGGGATTCACCGCTCAAGTACACTCCGTTTACGGGTATCGCCGGCGCTCCCGATGCTGGGGATGGCCGGGATTCACCGCTCAAGTACACTGCAACAGACCATCGGCCCTGACACTCAGGCGCTGGGGATGGCCGGGATTCACCGCTCAAGTACACTTGTTTTCATTGATCCTCCAATTTCCCCTTTGCTGGGGATGGCCGGGATTCACCGCTCAAGTACACTCTGCTGCGCGTTGGGCGCGCTGAGGATCTGCTGGGGATGGCCGGGATTCACCGCTCAAGTACACTTCGGCGACTGCGCCAGGTTCTTCGCCGTCTGCTGGGGATGGCCGGGATTCACCGCTCAAGTACACTGGTTGATCGCCGACTCCCCCGAGTACTGCGGCTGGGGATGGCCGGGATTCACCGCTCAAGTACACTGCGAGTTTCAGAGGAGTGGTCATGACTATAGCTGGGGATGGCCGGGATTCACCGCTCAAGTACACTGATCAAGGCCCTGGCCCGCATTCCCTCGATGCTGGGGATGGCCGGGATTCACCGCTCAAGTACACTGATGAGCGACAGCGGGGACAAGGACTGGCCGCTGGGGATGGCCGGGATTCACCGCTCAAGTACACTCCATGCTCTCGCCGATCCGCGCCTGGACGAGCTGGGGATGGCCGGGATTCACCGCTCAAGTACACTGCTCTTGATCGAGCGGCAGTTGCGGGGGATGCTGGGGATGGCCGGGATTCACCGCTCAAGTACACTGGAGTGGTGCACTACCGCTATACGATTCGGGCTGGGGATGGCCGGGATTCACCGCTCAAGTACACTAAAAGAATTACGAGATTCTCCGGCCTGTTCGCTGGGGATGGCCGGGATTCACCGCTCAAGTACACTTCGCCTTTTCCTTCTCCCACTTCGACACCGGCTATGCCGCGCCGAACCTACTGAAAAGCAGCAGGTTGGCGCGGTTTCTCTTTTCAGAAAAGGAGTATTTGCTCCGGAACATCTTCCGGTTCTCGCGGTTTTCTGCCATAAAAGACCTCCATTTTGCCAAACTGATGATCAGTAACCGTCATTAGCCGCACCTGCCCCAATGGCGGAATCACCGCGCGGATTATGCTTCGATGGGCGTCTGCGGCCTCTTCGCTCGGAAGGTATCGCGCATACACGGAAAATTGAAGCATCATAAATCCGTCTTTGAGCAAAGCTTTGCGAAAGCGCGTGTAATCGCGCCTGTTCGCCGACGTCTCCACCGGCAGGTCGAACATGGCGATGAGCCACAATGACCGATACGCTGAAAGTAGCAACCCTTTCATGAGCGTTCAACTCAGCATTCCCAAAAGACAACTCCGAATCCCTTTCATCAGCCGACCGTTTCGATTTCTTCTTGGAATCTCACGCTTTGCGGCCCCTTCCGACGTATTTCAGGTTCGCGGCATGGTTCCAGTAGTGAAGGAATCGCGATTTCCCGGGATTCCCCGGTAACGCATTTCGCCAAGGAATTCGCTGTGCGTAACAGAATATCGAAAAGCGAGCGTTCCTCGCGCTCAAATACGTAGCGCGAGGTCGTCGCACCGATCAACCATGATTTCGTCGCAGTAGTCAGCGGCTCCGCAGGGTCGTGATCAACAATCCATTGAGATACGCGGCGATCAACGAGAGGCCGGAAAGGCTCCATTACGTCCGCCGCCAAGCAAAAGGCATCATAGCGATTCTTATGACGCAAGCCGATGGATGGATGCAGCCCCGCCGCACAGAGGGCACGAGCCACGGCAGCCCTCAGAACCGTATATCCATAATCAAGATGCCGGTTTTGATTCGGTTCCTCGGAGCCTCGACGAAACTTTGGATCACCGAAGACCTGTGCCCAATATCGTCTTGCTGCCTGCGCTTCCAGGTTGCCTGCGTCGTCCGAGCGAACTCGCGTCGCCATCGCGACTAACCCGTCATCTGATCCCCGAAGCTCTTTCAGTAGCTCCCCTTGTGCTCGGATCTTGGCGCGCACGATCTCCTGCCATAGCCGCTTCTGTGTCGGTAAAGATATCCGTATCTGTTTGGCGAATCGTTCTGTCTGGAGAAAGTGCGCCTGCACAGGCAATAGCATTGATGCAGGAAGGAATTTGCCGTCGATAGTTACGACCGAACCACCAGCCTCAGCAATCCTAGATAGGACGGCCTGCGAAAGGATGACCTGGGGGTTTGCTAGTAACAGAACTGCAATCTCGCTAATCGGGGTAGTAAAAGGAAGCGAAAGCTGCTCAGATTGCACCAGCTCGATGACCAACTGGGAATCGCGGACGCTCAACCGGGCTGGATTCGCTATTTCGATAATGCGATCAATCATTGGCATACCTCCTTTGCCCCTGGAGATCCACAACCACCTTCCGGCAACTGAATTTCCTCAAGGAGTCCGCAGTTGGTGACCACCAGTCTTTTGCCGCTTGTATCTCCTTCTTCATTCGCGCATCTGTGATCCTTACAAGAGAAAGTTGCCCATTCGTGGCAATCGTACGAACTCGATACAGGTGTGGCGAACAGAGATTATTGAAATGATCGCAGTGGCGATGGAGTTCCACTATATCTCCGCCCATTAACGAAAACTTGAACAATTGGTGCGGTTCGTCGGGCAAGACTCGCTGAACTAAGGATGCAGTCCTGTGGTGTTGGCGATATGCCTCCGAGCGCTTGATCTCGGATAAGCGATCATACGCTTCCAGCAGGGAAACGATGATGCCGTCCCAGCATTTCTCTTTGCCGTGCTCATCGAGTTGCGCATAGATGGCGATGTGGTGATTGCTGCTTTCCGCGACATATCGTTGAGTAACGCCATGTCCAATTGGCGTAACATCCAGCACTTTTTTCATGCGGACCTTTTTGATGGGAATAAAGCTCCCATTCCGCGTTGGTAGGAGAGGCCAATCGCTCTTGATCTCGCAGGCTGAAAGGTCGCCATTAAGAGACTGTGCCTTTGAAATCACAGCTTCTCGGATCGCCGGATCAACGATGTTCGGAAAATCTTTCTCCGTAAGCCCAGTGACACGCTTACGGACATGCACCATTGTCTTTTTGCCATCTTTGTACGGCTTGCCATAATTCGTCTCGTCATGGAGTTCGCCCGTGAGTTTGTGTTCTGGACGATGTGATACCAGGAGCTGCTCAATATGAGGACGAATGGAAGGCACAAAATCCTTCCAGGGAGTGGGAACCTTGGGGCGTGTTCTCCAGTCAATAGCGAGAGAGGAGTCGCGCGCCATGGACTGAATCACGCGCGGTTGCGTCGCAGCAATCGTGATGGCGTCAATCGCATGATGGCGGTGATCGATCCTAGGTTTGCCCCGTTGATCGCCGGGTTGTGGTGGCACGAGGTCACGCAGAATCTCCTCCAGCCCCCAGGTGCTTCGCAGAGCTGCTGTGATAGCGCCGCTTGTAGCAAAAACGGCTTGTCTTTTTCCATCCACCGTCTTTACGTCCCGTCCACCATAAAGCGTTGCCAGCAACTTCGCGGCCGCAACGCTCGTGTACCGAGTATCGTTCAGTTGGCGAGCGCTAAACCCTTCAAGGGTGTTGTCTTCCTTCAGGCCGGGTTCGCCAACACGGAAGCGCATAAGTTTCCCGTGGTTCTTGATGGGCCAGGCGCGTATACGGTCAAGGACCTTTTCATACTCTTCAGGGCTGCCTTGGAACACTTCATAAGGAGTCCGGTTTGCTTTCTGCTGATTGAATGACTGATAACACAGCGTCTTGTTCTGGTATGAGTTGTCTGGAAATCGGCTTCGTGGGATGATGTGCTCGATGTCGAACTCGGAGTCGTTAACCAGGCTCGAATAGCGCATCTGCATACCGGTATAGGGGCATATTCCGCCGCACTCTTCATAAAGCAGCGCTTTCTCGATGAGGCTTCGACCCGGATCCATGATCCCAAACTCATGAAAGATTTTTTTTGCAACAGATTCCCGCTGCTTCTGCCGCTTTCTTGCCTTGTCTGTGTCTTTCTGCCGTTCTCCGCGCGGTTTCTTCAACTCACGGGCAAGTTCAATGCGAATTTCGTACGGCCTGCCATGCTTGCCGACGATGGAGTTGACTACCTTGCGTAGTTCCGTCATGGAGCGTTCGACGGCAGGGTTTCGAAGCGTCGGTAGCACCTCACGCACTGGTGGTAAGGCGTCATGCACGGTCAGGCCCGAGAAACGGCTGCCATAAACCTCCGTCTCCGCATCTTTGAACGATCGGCCTTGCAACATGAGCGGCGTCAATTTTTCAATCGCGGTGAGTGAAAGCGCACAATAGTCCGTTGCAGGTTTCTCCTTGACGAGCAATGCTGCTCTTTCAGCATCGAGCCCTAGACGGTCGATCGCCTCCTGCATCAAAGCATCGTCTGTCTTGCTATTACGCCAATTTTCAATAACCTGATTCTGTTTGCCTTCAGTAAATTCATCCCATCGACTGCCAAAGACCTTAATCATCGACCGCTGCGTACGATTGCCAGGAAGATTTTTATCGCCCCCGTTCTCAAGGTTGAACGTGACGCCTTTCGGGATTCCCAGGTACTTCCGCAGTGCGGAGAAAGTTTGTGTTCCTTCTCGATCCAGGAGACGGTAGAGCTTATCCCGGTCCTCGGGTGCTAGTGAAATTGGGATGTCTTTTCGTGGGTCGATGAGCTTAAGATCGTTGATCTTTTGCAACATGCGAAACCGTTGCGCGGCCATCATCGCCCAGGGCGCTCGTCGCTTCGGCGGGCTTTTCTCCGGGTGCGCTGGGTCTCCGCGTTCCAATTCACAGGTGCCGATGAGGTGTTTCTGCTCGGCGATGTCCCGCTGGAAAAAGAGCAGTTGAGAGACGCGGTCGCGCAGCTCGGGAGTGAGCAAGGAAGGGTGATACGGTGACTGAGCTGCCCAGATCAATGCGAACTCTGTCTCGAACATCTTCCGTGATGTCCACCGTCGGCGAACTCGCAGTTTTGGGTCATTGGTGGGATTGTGCGGATTGAGGCCTGCAAAGTATTCACCAAGCGTTCGCGCACCAGCCGCCCGTATCTCCAGTTCGAGGGAGTGGATGTCCGCCTTGACCGCTCCTTGGTCTTCGTTCTCTTTGTCGTTTTTCTTTGTCTCTTTGCGGTTGGACTTGAATCCCCTGCGCTGGATAAGATGGAAGAGAATCCGGCCCAGTTCAAACGGCTCCAGCGCGTGGTCTAGCGCACGCTTGCGTAGTCGATAGAGCGGCATCTGGTCGAAGAGGGGAGAATCTTCCATGCTCGCAAATTTACGGGCAATCTCGACGTCAAGTTCGTTGAGAAGACGGTGCCGCTGTTCCGCTCCTGCTCCTGTACCTGTCACAGGCACCGGCAAGAGATTGCGCGCCTGTAGAAGCTGGAACAACTCCCGTTGCCGTGCTGAGCGCCGGCGCAATTGCCTACGATGAAGACGGGCTACGCGCCGGTCTACAGCTTTTGACTGGTCCTTGCCTTCCTGAATGTCGATAGCTGTGCCATCTACGCCCGGCTCAAAAATGCGTACGCCAGTCTTGATTAGGGAGAAAGGATCGTCGACAGCGTTAAGGGCAATCATCGCCCAACCCAATGAGGCCGAGCCAAGGTCGAGGCCGAGGACATACTTCTGCGGTGTTTCCAAGGTTGAGAACATCAAATGCCACCTTGACGCAATGAACCTAAAGAGGATAGAAGAATACTAGTGTACTTGAGCGGCGATTGCCCGGCTATTCTTAGTAAGCTTTCGTCGTAAGGCTCCGCTCACTGAGCGACCTTTGAGCGCCCCGGAGACGGGGCGTTCTTATTTTGATTCCCATTCCGATACCAACGTCCACCCAGACTTGCTCAGACCCCCCATCCACAAAAGATCTGTTTACGGGGAAGGCGCCCCTTCCCTGATTCCAGCCACCGATTGCGCCGGCGTCTTCCATCACCCATCCCAGCGGGGCCGTTCCGAGGCCGTTGCGAAACTCAGATCAGGTGATGTGAGGAAAATGCAAATGCTGGCTCTGACATTCTCAAAATTTCGGAATGCGCGTTCGGTCTCTGTACGCGCTCAGTTCTGGTGAAGAACTGCCGTTAGTTTGGTTGCGCCGAGTACGTTTGTCATGCGCTTGAGATTGTAAGCCATCGTCGCGAGGCCGATTTCGAGCTTTGCACCGGACAACCCACGCATCAACAGACGCGGGTGTCCGAAGATACGATATTTGATCGTTGCGAAAGGATGCTCGACCGTGCATCGACGCAGCCTCATTGCCTCTGGTGTCAACCGTTTCTCCATCCGGTTCAACGCTTCTTCATATAGGTGCCGAGCTAAGCCACGTCTCGGGGCTTGGGTGCAACGTGACTTGAGGGAACAGGCTCCACAGTCGAGTGATGAAGCCCTGTACATGATGTAACGATCTTTATGATTGGTATTTTTGCGTAGCAGCCTCTTGTTGCCAGGGCAGAGATAGGTATCGGTATCGGGTTCATAGCGAAAGTCCCCACGCCCAAACAATGTGCCATCGCCCTGGTTGTTCACTGTACGCATGACGGGAACGTACGGCGTCATGCCTGCCGCTTCACAGTGGGCCGCCTGCTCTCCATTGGAGTAACCAGCGTCGGCTACTATCTGAAAGCTGTCTAATTCAAGTGCTTTCTTTGCAGCCTCGGCCATGGGCTTCAGGCAACGGATATCGGATGCATCGAGTACCACAGCGTGTGCCACGATCAGTGCATGTTCCGAGTCGACGGCAGTCTGGACGTTGTATGCCGGTAGAGAGGTCTGACGCATCAACATAAAGCCGGCCTCAGGTTCAGGATGCTTCTTTAGCTTCTCTAGCGCAGCCTGCACAGCAGATGGATCGATGCTTGCCTGTTGTTCATCGTCCGCTTCCTCGATGCTATCGAGATAGCGTTGTAGACCGAGTCGTTCGCGAGTGCTGTCGATGCTGGCCACCGCGCGAAATTTTGAACCATCGATAGCGATCCACTCGCCCCGAATGAGTCCGCAGCCGCGTGCGAAACGGACAAGTTCGCCGCCCGCAGCCGAAATTGCATCGCGGTGCATACGACGGAACTCAGCGATGCTCTTGTGGTCTGGATACAAGCGCCCTAGAAGCCACATCAGCTCGACATTTCGGCGACACTCGGCTTCCAATCGCCGTGACGAACGGATCTGGTTCAAATAGCCGTAGAGATACAACTTAAGCAAATCGCGCGGATCGTAGCCAGGTCGTCTAGAACCAGTCTCATAAATGTCTCAGTAGCAGGTGAAGACATGCGAGATGGACGAAGCCGAGGAAGTTCTCGATGTGGTATTCCCAGCGAGTGACGAGGCGGCGGAAGTTATGCATCCAGGCAAAGAGCCGCTCCACTTTCCAGCGTTTCCGATAGCGGCGCAGTTGGCGGCCATCCTGAGTTCTGCGTTTGCGGCCCCGCCGGTTCGGGGCGATCAGTTCAATCCCGTACTCTTCGGCGAGCTTCGCGTCGAGCGGGTCCGAGTCGTAGGCCTTGTCGCCGATGAGCCGGGCGGGAAGCTCGTCGAGAAAGCTTCCGGCAAGAACTTCTTCAACAAGCTGGCATTCGGCAGGCGAAGCGCTCTGGACAGATACGGCGAGAGGAAGACTGTTATCAGCGGCGACAGCGATGATCTTGGTGCCCTTGCCGCGCCGGGTGGGGCCGACTGCGAAGCCCCCTTTTTGGCGCTCGCGAAGGTTGCATCCACGAACGCCTCTTCCAGATTCAACCGGCCTCGCTCATGCAGATGCCGTGCCAGCATCTTCAGCGCTTCTTCCAGCTTTCCGCTGCGGATCCATTGCTGGAATCGGCGGTGGCAGGTCTGGTATGGCGGATATTTCTCCGGCAACTCGCGCCACTGCGCCCCCGTGCCCAGCACCCAGAACACACCGTTCAGCACGGCACGCGTTTCATGCCATGGACGGCCGCGGTTGTCCTCACGCCGCTGAGGTCGCAGCACCGGTTCCACAACTATCCACTGTTCGTCAGTCAGTTCCCAGCGTCCTGTCATCGGCGCCTGCGGGAATCACAGAGCAGCCCCAGGATCGCACGGAAATGCCTCTCAGGTATTTATGAGACTGGTTCTAGTCTCGGCCGCCTGAGCGCGTTCAAAACCAAGCTGCGACATTACGAGCTTTTCGACAAACGCATCAATCACGCGGCACACATGATCGGCTGGTACAAAGTCGTCCAGTACCACGGGAAACAGTGTTCCTTGATTCCGTCCCTCGCCTTCGATGTAACTCATAGGAAGAGATACCTCCGCTTGGCAAAGCAATCTTCTCATAGATGTTTGTATAAAAAGGACGCAGTGCCTCACGCGTCAACCTAGTTGTAACCCATAATCACGCTCGTCTCACTGACGAAACATCAATATTCGGTCTCATCGCTTTTGGCCACTGAACCTGCTGCGGAGATGCGGCCATTGCTGCGATCATTTATCGTTAGCAGTATGAACAGCAGGAGTCGACATCGCGTGTGGGCATGTCTACACGCGTTCACGCTCACCGGAGCGTACGTCCTTCTATTGTGCTGTCTACCTGTCTTTGGGCAGATGGCTCGCAATGATTCTTCCATTCACCCAGCGAAGGCTTCCACGGATACGGACGATACGGTCGCTATCCTGGAAGTGGGAGCGTCCACCAATTGGAACTTCAGCGGAGGCGCTGCTACGTTCGCGCCAAACCTTGCGGCAGAGTGTACCCCCATCGAGAACTGGCTTGAGCTAGAAGCGGGTGTGTCGCCCTTTTACACTCGGAACTCGACGGAATGGGACACGGATTTTCTCTTCAAGAAACCATGGGACCTCTCTAAAAAGGCCGAATTTATGCTCGGCGTGGGGCCGCAATGGGCGCATCTCAAACGAAACGGGAAAACGACAGATTCCTTCTCCGGGGAGTTGGCCGGCGACTTCATGTTCTGGCCAACGGGAAGGCACCGTTTTGGCTGGTACCTGGAACCGGCCTATGATTACAGTTTCGCTGGGGGTCATCAGCAGTCAATAGGCATGTCTGCCGGCCTGCTCATCGGCATCCGGTGAAAGAACGGGGCTTGCGGAGGGTGCCAGTTTCAACACACTTACCAAGCCTCGTCTTATAGCTGGCGCGAGCGCCGGCTTCGTACCATCAGTTAGCCTAAGGGCAGGGAGGCTTCGCCGTGGCATCAACCGCTGGTCATCTCGGGACGTCGCAAAAAGCCATTGTGTCCTTGCAGGTGGTAACAGTGGTCTGGATGTTGGTGGAATGCTCGGTGGCACTGTTTGCTGCTTGGCAAGGCAGAAGTGTCTCGCTTCTGGCCTTCGGTTCCGACAGTCTTGTAGAACTGCTTTCGGCGGCGGTGGTTCTCCTCCAGTTCACGCCTCGCTTTCGGGTCTCGCAACTGCGCGCCGCTCGGTTCTGCGGCTCGTTATTATACGGGCTAGCTGGCGCGGTCTTCGTGATCGCCCTTGCGGGTCTGTTCCTTCGGGTAGAGGCAGACACAAGCAAGCTCGGCATTGCTGTCACAGGAGGAGCCTTGTTGCTGATGCCGCTTCTTGCTCGAAAGAAGCGTGCCGCTGCTGAGCAAACCGGCAACAAGGCATTACGCGCCGACGCTGTGCAATCCGCCACCTGTGCCTATCTGGCCGCTCTAACGCTTGGTGGGCTGCTCCTGCGGTCTGCCTTCGGCCTTCGCTGGCCCGACCCGGCAGCGGCTCTTCTCGCTGTGCCTATATTGATCGTGGAAGGCAGACGCGCCCGAAAAGGCCAGAGCTGTTCTTGCTGCTGAGTTCCATTTCGTCTTCCTGCTGAAATTGCATCATTCCTTCTCAAAGCGGCACGATTCAAACCGTGCGGCAAATCCCTGGCGGATATCCGTCGCGGAGAACTAGCGCCACATGATCAGCTAGCGAGTTTCGTAACAATCTCGTTCCTTCCCCGCAACGCCGCTCCCCTACGTGCGCACGACCGTACAGCAATAAGGAAGTGAACCGACTTTCTTTCTTCGTCAAGTGCCCCCGCTTCAGGCAACGGTCTGGCAGAGGCGGGAAGAACCCGTCAAGGCTCTCCGCTGCGCTGCGATGAACGCGCTGGAGAACGCGCGGCCTTGACCGAACCTTCCCGTCTCCGCCCGTTGCGAAGAGCCATGAAGCGGGAGCACTCAACGAAAAAAATTAGGTTTGAAGGCTCTTGCTTCTGGACGCCAATCGGCCCCAACGGGGCTTCCAGAGGAGCATCGTCATGGAATTCAGCAACCACACTACCATCATCACAGCCAACACCGCCAGCAATGTCACAGCCACCAGCCAAGCTGCGCCGCACAGGAAAAATGCGGCGCAGCGCAACCGCAGCGATTCGCCCTATCAGGGGCGGACAGCACAGAAAGACAATCCAACTCAACTCATCATCAAGCAGGCCGTAGACTTTCTCATCCGGCAGGTGGAAGCGGGCAAGAGCGAAACACTCGCCGCATATCTGACCGCGATGGCGCGTTTTCACAACTACAGCTTCGGCAACATCGTTGCCATTGCGCGGCAGCGGCCAACGGCTACGCGCGTTGCGGGATTCGGCACATGGAAAGAAATGGGCCGGTTCGTGAAGCGCGGCGAGAAGGGCATCCAAATTCTCGCGCCGATGATCGGCTACCGACGGAAGAATGCCGATGCCGCACAGAACACCGACGTGGACGGCAACACCAAACCTCAGCCGACACTTATCGGTTTCCGCGCCGTGTATGTGTTCGACGTGGCGCAGACCGAGGGCGCGGACTTGCCGGAGTTCGAGCACAACATCTCCGGCGAAGTGGGCGAACAGCGCGACCGGCTGATTGATTTTCTCGCGCAGCAGAACATCGCGCTTGAGTTCAACGAAAGGATTGCACCGGCACTGGGCGTTAGCTACGGCGGCAAGATCGCCCTGCTTCCGGGCCAGACAGAGCCGGAGGAATTCGTCACGCTGGTTCATGAAACGGCGCATGAACTCTTGCACAAGGCCGAGCGCCGCACCTTCACGACGGCAACCGTGCGCGAAACGGAAGCCGAGGCCGTGGCCTTCATCGTTGGTCAGGCAATCGGCCTTGAGATGGGCAACGCTTCGAGCGATTACATCCAGATGTACAACGGCAACGCAGCATTGCTGACCGAGAGCCTTGAGGTTATCCAGCGCACATCCGCCCTGATTCTGGCCGCTATCCACGAGGAAGAAATCGCGGAGACGGCCACGGAGCTGGAGCAGTTCGCAGCGGCCAGCTAAGGCATACATACTGAGCGGGTGCGCTCGGAGTGTACCCGCTTGCGCCTTCACGCAAGATTCAACCGGAATAGGAGATTCCCCATGACTACTACAGTTCAAATTCAGTCCGAGTACCGCGACCTGCCGCTCGATTGGCTGGTCATATCGCCCACCAACCCGCGCAAGACTTTCGACGAAGATGCGATGCGAGAACTCGCCGCCAGCATCCGCGAAAACGGCGTGTTGCAGCCTTTGTTGGTTCGGCCCCGCGCGGAGCGGAGCTTTGAGATCGTTTTCGGAGAGCGCCGGTATCGCGGCGCGGCGATGGTCGAGAAAGAGACCGTGCCGGTGTGCATCCGCAAAATGACCGACGCTCAGGTATTGGAGGCGCAGCTAGTCGAAAACCTCCAGCGCCGCGACGTGCATCCTCTGGAAGAAGCGCGCGGAATGCGGGCGTTGCTCGAATTGGACGAACCCAAGTACTACAGCATCGAACTAATCGCAGCCAAAACAGGAAAATCGTCTGCGTATTGCGCGGCTCGTTTGAGATTGACTGAGCTTGCGCCCGTCGCGGTTGATGCTTTTCTGAAAGACGAGATCGGAGTCGGCCACGCGCTTCTCTTGGCGAAGTTGCAGCCCTCGGAACAGGAGCAGGCCCTTGCCCATTGCTTTCGCGAGGACTGGAGCAATGGCAACAAGGCAAAGCGCATCCTGCTCCCGGTGCGCCAGCTTCAGGGCTGGATTGAGCAGAACATCTTGCTCATCCTGAAAGACGCGCCGTTCAGCAAGCGCGACGCGCAGCTTGTGCCCGCAGCGGGCAGTTGCCTTGAGTGCCCGAAGCGGACAGGCTTCAACAAGCTACTTTTTACCGGTATCAGCGAAAACTCGGACGCCTGCTCGGACCCTGCCTGCTATGCGGCCAAGCTGGATGCGCACGTCAAGAAAACCGTAGCAGCCAAACCGAAGCTGGTACAGATCACGACCGCTTACGGCAAACCCGCCGAAGGCAGCGCGATTGTGCCTCGCAACCAGTATGTTGAAATCCGGCAGGAGAAGCCAAAAAACAAATACCAGCAGGACGCGCCGGAATACAAGACATGCAAGTACACCACCGAGGCCATCGTTGCGGACGGAACGGACAAGGGCGAAATCCGCAAGGTGTGCGCCAATCCCGATTGCCCGGTGCATCACCCGAAGAAACAGCAGCGGCAGGCGAACACCGATGCCGCAATGAAGGCCGCTCAGGAAAAACAGCGCCGGGAGGAAGCGCAGGCACAGGCCACCGGGCTGCGCGTCCTGAAAGCCGTCGGCGACGCGGTTCCTGTGCGCCTGATGAAACGCGATCTGCTGTTTGTTTTGTCGCGACTGTCCGCGATGCTGGACGAGCGCAAACTGGCCGTCCTCATCCGGCAACATGGCATGGACAAGCCCAAAGACGGCGAGACTCCGGCGAAACTGCTGGCGGCCTTTCTGCCCAAGGCCGAGGAAAGCAAGCTGGGCCGCATTCTTGTGGAGTCAGTGATTCTCCTGTCCATGCACAATCAGGCCGACGCCGCGAAGATCCTCCGCGATGCCGCGCACGTCTACAAGGTGGACGTTGACGCAATCTCCGCGACCGTCAAGCAGGAGTTCGCGGCGAAGGAGAGAGGGAAGGCTAGCAAAAAGGCCGCGGCCAGGTCGGAATCGAAGCCCGCGAAGAAAGCAGCGGCCTAACCTGCCACTAACAAGAAACTCTCGCGGGGCCAGCAAGACTGGCTCCGCATTTTCATGCCCGCTGCCCGTCTGCCCGCCCTCATGCGAAGCCCCGGACGAGCGCCGGGGCGACATTCTGGCCCACCCGACGGGCACCGCCGAACCGCTCTTGCCCGGAACGCATGGCAATGCCAGTTGTGAATGCGCGTATTATGGCAGGCTCGTTCATGGCCGCCATAGCAACTCAATGACGCGGTTGTGCGCCCCCAGCGGAATTGCCTGGAGCCCGTCTATCCAGTTCGTTTCTTGAGCTTTCGCTCCTTCGGAGGCGGCTGTATTTGATCCCAGTGGAGGTACGCCAACTCCGGCAGCGCCGTAGGCCCACTTCGGGCGATAGGTTCCAGGTCTCCATGAACATCACCACACAGCATCACATCTGCCACTGGGAGAGTGTTGAAGTGGACTGCCACTTCCGCGTCGTCGGAAAACGCGATGTAGACGTAAAGAGTGTGATCTCCATGCGAAACCGAAATGTTCTTGACAACCTTTCCATTCGCCCCGTCGTAGGTCAACGTATTGCCGAATCGATTGAGGCGAATCGTCTTCTCGCGCCGTTTACTCATACCTGCCTTATCGTTGCAGCTCATGGTTCTCCATCAACACAGTCATCTTCGTCGTCGTCTCTCAGTAGTTTCGTTTCCGGGATACCCACGAGCGCCTCTACTCGATGCCAGAATTTATGAAAGGAAATGCCAAAGCCCAGGGCCAGACAGAATAAGAAATAGGCATCCGGGTTCAAATCGTTTGCCGCTTCGAGGTTACGCACGAACTTTACGGGAACATGGCTACGTTTCGCTAGTTGTTCGGACGTCAATCCTCGTTCTTTACGCATGTTGCTCACAACAGTGCAAATCGCTGCTACCGTGCGCAGTTGTTCATCTTCCTGTTCCGGTGTCTTGTTAGAGGAGTTCTGCCTAAGAGCCTCCCCCAGCTCTTCTTGAGAAACCCCTCGTGCTTCGCGGAGCGTTTTGAGCACAGCGCCGACGCCCCGATTGAATTCCCTTCTCGTGATCCATTTCACTTTGATGGCCCCTCGGAAGTGTCCGTTTTAGATGGCTTCAGCCAAGGTGGTGGACCCAGCGTTTCTTTCACCATGCCCTCCACGCGACCAATGAAATCCTTAATCTCGTAAGTTCCGAAACCCAATGCCGAGATGACCTGCATTTCATGCTGCATTCGATGATTGGATTTGAGTCGATTGCTTTCCAGCGCTCTCAGCCACTGAACGGAGACTCTTGCGCGCTTTGCCAACTCAGCTTCGGTCCAGCCTCTCTCCGTTCTCAACTGCTCGACGAGCACACCACGACAGCGGTGATACTCTTCCCACCACCGTTTGGTCGTTACGTCAGAATTCGGCTTTGGTGCCATCGTATTTTCCCGTATGAGCCTGAGCGTCTAGCGCAGCGAACAGCTGTTGCGCGAAGAAACGCAACCCCGCATAGAGATTTCTCACGAGCTTCGCATCCGCCTTGAAAGGCACTGATTTGTCACAAGACAGATTGATACCTTGGTTCCGCGCCCAGGCATAGGCTGCACTCCGCATCAGTCGTCGCGCCCGTGTTGGCCCGATGCCGTGCATTGCTCCGATGGTTCGCTGCGATTCGTGGTCATGTACGAACTGGACAAGCATTTCGTAGCCGCGAGCGAACCGTTTTCTCGCCTCAGATATTGGACTCTTGCCCTTATCAAAATAGAACGTGAGGCGCGGCGTTTTGCGGAGAAGTCGTTCCGCGTACTTCTCGCGGATGATGGTCATGGGCGACGGGCTCGGTGGAACGCGATTGCCAGCGAGCCGCGAATGTCGCGCCCAATAGTGGTAAGCTCGCCGCCTCATCCACTCCACCGCATCCTTATCAGAAAGGCGTGCCCGAACTCGCAGACCACACGCAGCGGCCCACTGCTCCGCCAGAACTCGCGGACGAATACAGAGGGCTTGGGCGAGCTGATAAAAATCACGTTCCAGCAAGTGAACCTTGCCAGCAACATATCGAGCAAGATAGCGTTCCGTCACGTCTCCAAGTCTCTTGCTCAACTCTTCGTGGGAAATATCGCCACGTAAAATCTCAATCTGCGTGAGCAGATGAACGCTGAAATCGCCTCGGATGCGCGGAGAATGTCGAGAGCCTCGCATGGCCAGAATAATCTCATAACTGATTATTATAATCAACTACTAGTATATAATATTCATATACTTGGGCTTATGCCGCTGCGCGTGTTAGCTTTCCCTTGATTTGATTATCACGGGAAGACAATTACGGGCTGCACGCGCTCTGCTTGGCATGGAGCAGATTGAACTGGCAAAGCGCTCGCGCGTGGCGGTGGGAACCATCCGAAGGATGGAGTCCTTTGATGAAGAAGTTGGCGCGCGCACGTCAACGCTCTCTCAAGTGCAGAAGGCATTGGAAAAGGCTGGAGTCGAATTCCTAAACGACGGACAACCGGGCGTCCGACTGAAACGTCAGCCGCGTTAAAGTTTGTCTCGTGCGCTGTACTTGGTCCGCCTCATGCCTTCCAAGAGATTCAAATTCTTGGTGTGTATCGCAAGACACGTGGACGCCATCTCCGCAGCAGTCAAGCAAGAATTCGTGGCGAAGGAGAAGGGGAAGGCCAGCAAGAAGGCCACGGCGAAATCGGCATCTAAGCCCGCGAAGAAAGCAGCGGCGTAGCGCCCGTCCTCAACGCGAAACCTCGCGCGGAGCCAGCAAGAACGGCTCCGCATTGCTCGTCTGCCCGCCCTCATGCGATGCCCCGGACGAGCACCGGGGCGACATTCTGGCCCTCCCGACGAGCAGCCCAGCCCGCGCTTAGTCCCTACCGTGGACCTGATTCTCGGCAGCACGTTTGAGGAAGAGACGAAGACAACCGAAAACGCCGGGGATGCCACTCAACGCAGAGTCACCGCGCCGATTGAGCAGCCGACTGCGCAAGGTGCTTCATGTATTGATCCGCTAATCCACCCTGGAAGGCCAGCATCACAAATGCGCCAGTCCGGTCAACTCTCTCGCCTAAAGTTAAGACTGCTCCTCCCGCCATGCTCCCCCATACCAATGTGCCGTTATTTGGAAGACCGTTTGGAGGTCCGAAAAGGTCAAGATACGACTTTCGTAAAGCGGTGTATTCAGAATCTGGAAATGTGTAGACGATGTGTTCCAGTTCATCCCTGAAAAATACCGCCTTAACCTCCCTCGTGCCATCCTTAACGTTCGTGCACCACTGATATCCGTTGCCTTTGTCTTCGCATCCGTCTGCGGTGAATCCGGCATTCGCAAGAAGGTTGAACGCCTGCTGCTTTGTTATGCCGCCTTTAAGCCCCAAAATGGATAATCGCTGTGCATCTGGACCTGGTGGGGGCGGCGGCCCATCAGGCTGCCAATCAACAGGTTCTCCAGGAGTCTCATGCGACTGAGGGGGCACGGTTAGCTCTGTCGATTCGTCGCCATTACCCACATAGCGCCAGAAGCGGACTGCGGGAATCTGTATGTCCGCGCCCACGTAGTTCGTTCCTTTGAGCGGGCCTAGCGGCTCGACCATCCAGTTCCGATCCAGGCGCAGCTCTGTTGTGCCGTCAGGCAGAGCAACCGCTAATTGACCGAGCGTATCGCCGTAGCTCGCGCCAGCTTCGATTCCCATGATGTTGTACAGTGCGACATTCTCGTCCGCCATCCGGTCCAGTCGCAGCGCCATCAACCCGAAGCGCGCGCCTATTGTAGGATTGACCGGTCCCGAATACTGAATCACCGCACCGTCATAGAGAACAGGACGCGAGTTGAGATCAAGCAGAACGAGCTTCTCCTTTGCCTGATAAGGGTTCTTCAAGAGATCGTATGGATGCAGGATGAGTCCGGACAACGGCGGCGCTTGCGGCTTGGGAGGCTCGGAGAGAGCCTTTGTGGGTGTGTTCGACGAGGTCGGAACCTGAGAACCGCTGGGAGAGTTTGGAGTGCTTCCTTTTTCAGAGGAGCCAGAATTCCCGACAACCAACGCGATTACGAGCAAAATTGTGGCGATCAGGGCTACACCGCCGATGATCTTTCCTCTATTCGCAGAATGATTCTGTCCGAGAGCTGACGCCGAAAACACTGCGGGAACAATCGATTCGCCACCCTTTGTCGCAGTAATGCCGCACTGCGGGCAAAACTTGTGCTGATCGTCGAGTTTTGTGCCGCAATTCGGGCAAATCATTGGTCGAGTGGTCCTCGTGCTCATCGAACTCGGGTTCCCGGATGATTGCTGTCTATGGCGTATTCAGGAGTCGCGAATCAAGTAGCTCTTTCGCTTGCTCGATCCGTTCGACCGCTGAGGCCAAGAGTGCGTCGAGTTCAACGCCGGGTTTAAGCGGCACGGAAATAACTAACTGTCTATTTCCCGCGTTTCCATCCTCAAGCTGAGTCGGATCATCGAGCCAGGGGAATCTTTTGCGTGCGGCCAAGACAATTCCACTCAACTCGTCGAGTATGGCTTTGTCATCAAATTCTATCCAGATGGGGCTCTCGCCCCGCTCAGACCACAAGCGCGCATCAAAACCAATCCATGCTCTGAACTTCGTCCCGAGCGCACCGTAATAGCCAAAATAGCCGGGGCCGCATGAGCCATCATTCTTACCCTGCCAATATTGTGGCTTGTCTGGCGTAAACAAACCATCCGCGTCGGCAGACTCGACGATTTGATGCAAGAGCTTCATCGAGGAATAGACAGTAAATGCAACGTCCCTCTCAGAAACTATTCCGGACAACTTCTCGAATTTCGAGGTATCCTCCACGTCGCACAACCTCCTTAACTGATCGACGAACAAATCCACTTCGGAAATACGTGAGCTTTCATCCAGGCATATAGAACGTGAAGACGATAGAGCACGTAGCAACGTGTTCCACGAGATCACTGCAATATATTTAGAGCCTGCTTTGCCGATACGTTTCGATGAATCGGTTTTCAGGCCGACGATCGGCGTACCTGACTTCTTGCATCGACCCTGGACCTCCTCCCAGATGCCTTTCTGTCTCCATGCGGGTGCAACGAAGAGCACAATGCCACCTGTTCCGACTTTATCGAGATAACCGCATGGCTGATTTTTGGTTAATCCGGCACCGAATTTGTCTTCTATGACCGCCTTAATGACCTTGTGTTCGACCTGCCCGTAGCTGAGCCAGATGTCCGGTATTCCGCCTGTGCGGCCGCTTTCCCCCGATGTTCTGATCTCTACAGAGAAGCCAGGTTTCAAATATGGGTAACCCGCGTCTGCCAAGAGCTGGCACAAAGTGCCCTGTATCTCTGGTCTCTGCATAAGATATGCAAGAACATCAGTCGCTACGTCTTCCGCCTTCCGACCGTACTGCCTTGAAATAAAGGAGAGAAATCCGCTCATCGTTGCACATCCGAGGATCTCATGCGCTCGATTTCATTATGCACTTGTTCAATGAGCGAAACGGGGTTCAGAATCTCGGCATCCGCTCCCCAACCAATCAACCATCGCTTCACTTCCCACAGATTGCCGACCTGAAGTTCCATGATTGTGCTCCCGTTCTCTTGCGGGTAAAACTTCTGCGAATCGTGCCAATGACGCTCCATGATGTACGGCGCTTGATCCGGCGAGAATCGAATTCGCACAAGTTGGGGGTCACCGCCGTGGACCGGAAACGCTGTCCGTTGGAACGCCTCGAAATCGAAGTCATCCCTGAACGTGAAACGTTGGTTCGTAGTGGTGATGTTGATAATACGCTCGACCGCGAATGTGCGGACCGCTGCCTTCGCATGATCGTATGCCACGAGGTAGAGTCCGCCGCCCGAGTACCAAAGCCGATAGGGGTCCACCATCCGGGTTCGGGCTTCAGGAGCCTTCAGCGGCTTGTGGGTGACGCGAACTGTGAGACGGTGACGAATAGCCCGGCTGAGCGCATCGATGACCTTCGATGATTTGCTGTAGTCTTTCGATCCAGTCAAGGAGACTGCCGTTTGTTGCTTCAGTTGCCGGAGCAGATCATGACCCGATGCCGGCAGTCGCGCGCCGATTTTCTGCAAAGCACTCTCCAGTGCCTCCTCCATCGGGCTTCCGTGGAGCACTTTCAGGAGATCGCGGCTGAAGTAGAGTGCCATGAGTTCGGCCAGCGTAAAGGAGAGCTCTGCCTTTTCCTTCGTAGTGTCGAGAAGTCGCCAATAAACAGTTCCATCGCGCGGTTCCGACGTAACCGGAAACCCCGCTGCCTCCAGTACGGCAATGTCCCGTTGGATCGTGCGCTTGGTCACGCCCAGTTCAGCCGTGAGCTGGTCCAGCGTACGGCCTGCCCTTCCCGAAAGCAGGCTCACGATCCTCCACTGCCGGGTTAGCTGGTCCCCTCTCACAATCCGATCAACCCCCAGTGCGATTCTGGCGCGAAGGTACGACAGATCAGTCGCGCGACTCCAATTTTCTTCGCGCATGACCGCATGTGTCGTACCGGCAGGATTCAATGGTTTCCATGATAAGACCCCTACACCTCAGCCTGACAAGCAAATCGACCGCGATTCGGAATGCGCTCGATCAGCACATGCCTTGGATTCGGACGTGCATGGCGGAAGAAAAGAACAACCTCGTCCAACTCAGGTTCGACCACTCCCTGGCCGCAATTGCCGCCCATCACCTGATGGGCGGTCGCTGCCGAACGGCAATGCAGCCCCAAGGGCGGACGGCCTTTGAAAAGAGGCTTCAAAGGATCGAATTCCCTCCCGAAACCGCACCCGCCATCAAACTGCGACTGGTTTCACTGCCGCAAACCTCGCACGACTGGGCGGCAGAGTGGCTGGATTGCCCGGTTGCGTTGTACCTCTCAGGATTCTCCGTGCCGGTGATCGCAGCGAATCTGCCTTGCGTTGACGGAGCCGGCCACAGTTCTGAGTGGCGAGAAGTGACGCTCACGAAACGGGAGGATGTTCCCGCCCTGCTGGACCTCATGAAGGCGGCATTCGGAGTGCATCGCCCGTTGAAGGTCATGGGTGAAGAGAGCGTAAATATTCAGCCGCTGGCCTGGGACGACCTTGTTCTGGACGTCTCCGTCGTTCGCCTGGTCAAGGACGACTTCCATCTGTTTCTTGAACGAGAGGATTGGTACAAGCGGCACCGGCTGCCGTTCCGTCGCGGATACCTCCTCCACGGCCCTCCGGGAAACGGCAAGAGCAGCGTGATTCGTGCGATGCTCTCGACGACCGGAATTTCGGGCTTCACCCTCAATCCGTTCCGCGTTTTCACCGATGACGACATGATGGCGGCAATGTTCGCTGAAGCAGCCCAGTCTACGCCAGCGGTCATCGTTCTCGAAGACCTCGACCGATGTTTTCCGGTGAACAAAGAAAGCGAGTCCGGCTGTCGCATTTCAATCCAGCAACTTCTAAATCATTTGGATGGGGTTGGGAACCAGGACGGGATTATCGTTGTGGCGACCGCAAATAATCCGTGCATCCTGGACGCGGCGATTCTGCGCCGTCCCGGACGCTTTGACCGTGTGGTTGGGTTTCAAAACCCGTCCGCTGATCTCCGGGAACGCTATCTCTGTCACATGAACGCGGCTTGGAGACCGGAGGATCTGAGTGAGTGCGTGCGCATGACTGAGGGATTCTCTTTTGCCCAACTGCGCGAGGCATACATTCTGGCCGGGCAGATTGCACTGGAAGAGGACGGTCAGATTGACGCGGCGCAGATTAGCCGTGCGGCGCGCACACTGACTGAAACGATGATGGCCGCTGATCGAAAGTGGAATTCGCAGGTCGGGTTCCGAGAGCCAGTCTGATGTTATAAACAGAAGCGCCTGCGCACTGAGACGTGCTGGCTACCCAGCATTTCGGAGCAACCGTGGTGCCAGTCAACGGTGATGCCTCCGCCACGATAAAAGCAGGAGTTGGCAGCCACGGAGAAGGCCAAGCACACAAGCTGATGGACAGGCCAAGCGGCTGCCCTTGTGCTCCCGTTGTGGATGCCGTGGTGTCCAGCGGTATAAGACTCGCGCTGCTGCGCAGCGGATGCAAGGTGACACGTCATCCCCAACGGGGTGCTGATTCATAGACGCTTGTTTGCGTTTGTTAACGTGTGCGGTTTCAATCATTTGCAGCTTTTGGTTTTCGCGCGAAAACATTGGCGTTTGCATTTGCAAACGACAAAGTTAGCAGATGTGAACATGATGATTCAGAATGCTTTACGGAAACCGCCCTCAATCATTCGGCATCAAAGGAAATGCAAGCCCAAGTCCTCGCCGGGGTCAATTTTGCTGTGGCTACTGCTGACCCAAAGCCGACTTCGCTGATTCCGCCAGCCATTTCCCCCGCACGGGAATCCGAGAATTACCGCGTCAAACAAACCGGCACCCGGCTGACCGAGGCTGAGTTTGCCGAAGTCGAGGCCGCTGCCGCCGACGAAGGCACGAACATTTCCGCCTGGATACGTGAGGCAATACTTGCCAGATTGAGCGCCGCTCAGAGAGGGAATACCGACCCAATTCTGCTGGCCGAACTGATGGCGATTCGCGCCCTCATCCTTAATCTGTTCGCGGCGGCTTCCAAAGGGCCGTTGAGGGACGAATCCCTCCGCAAGATGCAGACATACGCCGACTCCGTTAAACAGCAAAAGGCCGACGAGTTTCTGACCAAACTGAGGGCCAGGAGCGGGGCCAAACCGCCAGACGGTACGCCATGAGACCGCTGCGTTTCCCAGGTCATTTCCGGTGGTGGATCGTGGCTGTACTGGCGGTGATCTTCGGCTTTCCGCTATTCCCATTGGCGGCGTGGTTGGCATGGGAGATGCCTCCGCTGCAACGCTATTATTTGCTCAATTACCTTGAGAGCACGGAGCGGGCAAAGCAGCCCGGTATAACGACCGAAGTTCAATGGGTGTACAAGACAGCTTCCGGGCGGAAAAGCACCCTGGCAACGAATCCCGATGTAGTCTCGGAAAACAGCGCCGATCCGCCTGTCCGACTTTCCGCAGCCGCCATCGCGGATGGCTGGACCGGGATTGAGAAACACGCTCCCGTTCAGGTCCATTCAGCCCAGCTTGAGCAATTCTTACAGGAAGACATTTACAACGGCCGTGGCTATTGGACATTGATGCTGGAGCCGATTCTCATTGGCTTCGCATTGATGATGTTTCTAATTGCGGGCGGGCTTAAATTGAAAGAGTGGTGGGACACCGGATCGAGACATGAACAGCGGCATGGACGCCGTACCCGAGGGCCGGAACTGCTGTCCTCCTGGCGATGGAATTGGAAGCTGAAGCCCGATGGCATTCGCTGGCAATTGCGCTGGCAGAACTTCCTGCTCGACTGGTGCAGCAAGCAGTTGCCCAGTTGGGCCACCCCAACTTTTCGTATCCGGCGCAAACTCGAAGCTAACCACATCCTATTAATGGGCGACTCGGGCAGCGGCAAATCTTCGGCCATCCGGCAAATCCTCCGCCAGATTGTCGCGCGGGGAGAGACGGCCATCGTCTACGATCCGGCGCTGGAGTTCACGCCTGAGTTCTACTCGCCCGAGCGCGGCGATCTAATTCTCAACCCGCTCGATACGCGGTGCCCCTATTGGGACATTGCTGATGAGGTATCGACCGCGGAAGTGGCGACGGCGATGGCCGCTGCATTGTTCCCTGAAAAGGACCATGAAAAGGAATTCTTTACCGACGCGCCACGGCGCATCTTCGCCCGTCTGATGTGCCGGCGGCCTACCCCGCAGCAGCTTGTGCAATGGATGAGCGATCCGGCGGAGATCGCACGCATGGTGCAAGGAACCCCGTATGCCGCTTTTCTCGATTCCAGCGCACCTGCCCAGAGCGCCGGAATCATCTCCAGTTTCAACATGATTGCGGACAGCTTCGAACTGTTGCCCAGGGAGGATGACAACCGGCAACGGTTCTCCACTTCGCGCTGGGAATTCGAGCGCAACAAATGGGTGTTTCTTACCTCCAGGCCGACCTTCCGTGAGAAGCTATTGCCGCTGCATAGCGTATGGCTTGATATGCTAATTCTCCGCATGTTGGCACCCTGCGTAAATCCGACGAAGCCGGTGTGGTTTGTGCTGGATGAACTGGCCAGCTTGAACAAGCTCCCGCAGCTCCATACTGTCGTCACGGAGAGCCGCAAATCCGGCAACCCGGTTGTACTCGGATTCCAAGGGCGAAGCCAGCTTGAAAAGCGTTATGGCAAGGACGCCGAAGTCATCCTCTCGCAGCCCGCGACAAAGATATTCCTCAAAACCTCCGAGCCGCACTCTGCAAAGTGGGTTTCCGATGCGATCGGCGAGGTGGAACTTGAGCGTTTGAAAGAGTCGCGCAGTGCGGGCTTGATTGGAGGGAAAAAGCAGTACACGCTTGAGATCACGATCCAGCCGCTTGTCATGGCCTCGGAGATTGCCGGACTGGAACCATTGCACGGCTACATCAAGCAGGAGAACTCCGTCGTCCGGGTACGTTTTCCGTATGTCGCTCCGATAGAGAAGCAACCGCGATTCGTTGAGAGAACTGTGTTGGTATCGCCGCGTGCCGTTGCCGTGCAGCAGGCATCGGTCAACTCTCAACAGGCAGCGAGTGCAGGCTCGAACGAACCGCCAAAGAAGCTGGTCCAAAAGCAGATGGTATTCCCTGGATCTGCGCGACAAAAGGCCGGAAATGAAAAGCCGCGTGACTGGGATGAATCGGAGTGGATTGAGTGAGGCTTCAATAGATGGCTCAAGAGACTCTTCAATGATCTTTCTGAAACAAGCGTACAATAACAGTTGCAGCCCGGTGGACAGGGTTGATGAGTCCAAACAATCCTCACCTCCGTATCCAGTAAAGCTGCGGCGCAACGCCGTAGCCGGAATGACCGCCTGAGCCCGTCGGTCACAAGTTATTCCCTCCTTTCGGTGCCTCTGAAGCGCAAATTGAGAATGCAGAGCCGTTGCTTTTTGGCTCGTTCGCGTAACAGAACCCCAACCACATGGAGGACAACATGGAAGTAGAAATACTTATGTTCCTACCCTTATGCCAAAAGGATAAGAAAGGGACGGTAAGTGAACCGAGCGGGTACGCGGTCATAAGGGAAAAAGCAAAACCCTATGGCCTGCAATCTCCCTATAGGCACCCGACAATCGAAGATCTTTGTGAGCACATAACCGCACAACTACACCAAGGCGAATCTTTCGATTTGGAAGCGTTACGTGCCGCATTATCGAGGCGAGAAATGTACGCCGTGTCGGTAGACAGGGATATTGCAGACAGATTTGCATCCCAACCCTTGTAATTGCTTTGTGTTGTATCCTGTCCTGCTTTCTGGAGCCGGTCTCCTCCGGCTCCAGCGATCTTCAGGATAGATTTAGAATCATCTCAGGCAGAAGTGAGATGCTGCCGCGCACGTTGTGGAGTATATGCGCATGTTGACCATCTCCAAATCCTTGTCAGCGGGCCAGGCGCGGACGTATCACTCGCGCGAGTTCACGTCTGAAGAGCAGAACTACTGGAGCCGCGACCACCAGGCTCATAGTGAGTGGCAGGGAAGGCTTGCGCGCGAGTGGGGCCTGCATGGCGAAGTCGGCTCCGAGCACTTCGCCCGCCTGAGCGAAGGCCAGCATCCTGAGAACGGCGTGCAGCTCGTCAAGCACCAGCCCGCACGTACTTACGAAAACGAATACGGTAAGGAAATCACCAGCGTGGAGCATCGTGCCGGATGGGATGCTACATTCTCCGCGCCGAAGTCCGTCTCCCTCACCGCCCTTGTGGGCGGCGATGACCGTGTGCGGGAGGCGCACCGGGAAAGCGTCCGCGTTGCGCTCGGTGAACTAGAGCGGTATACCCAGGCCCGCATCGGCAACGTCCATGCACCGGAGACGACCGGCAAGTTCGTCGCGGCCACCTTCGAGCATGACACCGCCCGTCCCGTGGACGGTTATGCTGCGCCGCAGCTTCACACCCATGCCGTCATCTTCAATGTGACCGAACGCGAGAACGGCCAGACACGCGCGCTCCAGGAGCGCAGCTTGTTTCAATCCCAGCAGTATGCGACCAGCGTGTATCGCTCAGAGCTTGCCATGCGTTTGCATGGCTTGGGTTACGAGATCGAGCGCGGCAAGCATGGTCAGCCAGAAATCAGGGGCTACACGCAGGAGTATCTCGACGCATCGAGTCCGCGCCGGGAGCAAATAAAAGAACATTTACAGGAGATAGGTAGGGATGGTGCTGGCGCAGCGCAGGTTGCCGCCCACCGTACACGCGACAGCAAGGAACTGCTTTCGCCGGAAGAAGTGTTACAGCGGCACCGCGAACTGGCCGCGCAGTTCGGCCATCAGGCAGATCGTGTTGTCGCCCAGGCGCGGGAACATACACTACACCATACGCAGCAACCGGAAAAGACAGTACAGCAGTCCGTGACTTATTCCCGAAATCATGTCTTCGAGCGTGCGGCGGTGCAGGATGAGAGGGCTATCTTACAGGCGGCGATGGACCGCAGCATGGGGCAGGCGACCTACGGCCAAGTGCGACATGAGTTCGAGCAACGGGTGATGCGAGGCGAGTTCCGCGCGATTGAACAGACGGATGGCCGCGCCGCGCCACAGTATACGACTGCCGAGATGATCCGTATGGAGAAGGAGATCGTCGGCCAGATGCAGAGAGGCAATGATCGTGGCTATGGCGATCCGATGCTGGTTTCACCGCAGTTGCGAATTTGGACAGAAGACCGGCACCCTGAGTTGAGTCCCGCGCAACGCAGCGCGGTCGATGAGATATTTGTGAGCCGCGAGAAGATTGTTGGATTGGATGGAGTCGCCGGCGCTGGCAAGACGACGACCTTGGCTGTGGTTCGTGAAGGTGCGGAGGCGCAGGGATACACGGTCGAAGGGTTTGCGCCTACATCCCGCGCGGCGCATAAGCTCGCCGAGGCCGGTATAGAGACTTCAACGCTCCAGCGTCATCTTGCCAGGGGCGAGCAACCGGACACCGGCCAGAAGCGATTGTATGTACTCGATGAAAGCTCGCTTGCCTCAACGCGCCAGATGCACGAGTTCGTGACCCGACTCCATCCGAATGACCGCGTCCTGCTGGTAGGTGATACGCGCCAACATGAAGCCGTCGAGGCAGGCCGCCCCTTCGCGCAGCTTCAGGAAGCGGGAATGCGGACTGTAAAGCTGGAAGAGATTGTGCGGCAACGCGACCCAGAGCTGAAGAAAGCCGTCGAGCAGTTGGCGCACGGCCAGGTTGGAGCCGCAGTCGAAAGTCTCGACCGGCAGGGCCGTGTGCATGAAGTGAAGGGCCATGAGGAACGGATCTCGGCCATCGCACGCGAGTATGCGAAGTCTCCTGCAAGCACTCTCGTGGTTTCGCCGGACAATCGTTCGCGCACCGAGATCAATCAGCGGATACATGACGAGCTGCAATCGCGCGGTGTTGTGAGCCGCGAAGAACGCTCCGTGCAGACGCTTATGCCGCGTCAGGAGATGACTGGTGCAGACCGCAGTTGGGCGCAGCAATACCAGGCCAACGATATTCTGCGCTACTCGCGCAGCTCGCAGGAGACTGGCATTAAGAAAGGCGAATACACTCGCGTTGTCTCAGTGAACGGACGGGAAAACACGCTAACGGTTCTGCGCACGAACGGAGAACAGACGACCTATGATCCGCGCCGCCAGATGGGAGTCTCGGTTTACCGCGAGCAGGAGAAGGCATTCTCCGTCGGCGACCGTATCCAGTTCACCGCGCCCAACCAGGAGTTGAAGATTGCGAACCGGGAACTTGGAACAGTGGAAGGCATCGCTCCGGATGGCACGATGCGGTTGAAGCTGGACAACGAGCGCAGCATGAGCTTCGATCCGCAGCGGCACCCGCATCTGGATCACGGCTACGCCGTGACCAGCTACTCCAGTCAGGGGCAGACCGCAGACCGTGTGCTCATCAACGTGGATACGGAACTCGGCGCAAAAGACCTCCTCAATAACCGCATGGCCTATGTGTCAGTTTCGCGCGGCCAGTGGGACGCGCAGATATTTACGAACGACCATGAAAAGCTGTCGCAGGCTTTGGGTCATGATGTTTCGCACCAAAGCGCCCACACGCCCGACTTGAAACCGCCGCAACATGAGATTGCCGAGACGCCCAAGCAGGAAAAGAGTCAGGGTATGGATATAGGGCTGAGCCTCTGAAGGCTCCTACGACCGATCCGATTATCCGTTGCCTGAGGCCCATGGCTGAGACTTCGACCGATTACGGCATCAACATTCGGTTTCATCGTTTCTGTTCACTGAACATGCGGCGGAGATGCGGCCATCGCTGCGATCATTTATCGTTAGCAGTATGAACAGCAGGAACCAACATCCCGGATGGACATGGCTATTCTGTGCGTTGCTGTTCTGGCTTCACCTTCGGAAGAAGGGGCTACGCACCCCGGCCTCTCGTGCCCAAGGGACCGGTAGCAGGCAAAATTGGCTGAAATTTACACAGCTTGCCTGCACAGTTCCTACACAGCCAAAAATTGGCATGTTATGTGCAATGAAAACAATGTGATACAAAAGTTTTATCACCCGCTCAGGATGACAACTCTTTCATTGATCGGGCGATGGGCTGGTTGAGGCGGAAAGCTGAGGGCTAACGGCTGAAGGCTGTCTCGGAAAGCTGAGAGCTGACGACCGAGGGCTGAAGGCTGTCTCAGGAGATTTCGGCGCTTTCGACGTCGGCCGGTTCGTAGACTGAACCGGATTCTGCCAGGCGGATGAGGCGGTGCAGGTAGCCGCGGGAGATGGAGAGGCTGCGGGCAGCGAGGGTCTTGTTGCCGTTGTGCTCGCGGAGGGCATTTTCCGCCAGCTTGATTTTGTAGTCGCGAAGCTGGCACTCGAAGGAGCCGCCAGGGACGCAGTCGGCTTCGTTGGCGACGAGTTCTTCGCGAAGATTGCGGGGAAGGTCATCGGCGCGCAGAACCTTGCCCGGTGCGAGGATGATGGCACGCTGAATCACGTTTTCCAACTCGCGGACATTGCCGGGCCAGGGATACTCCTGGAGCAGGCTGAGGGCGCAGGGCTCGATAT
This sequence comes from Occallatibacter sp., assembly GCA_035552475.1. GTDB lineage: Bacteria > Acidobacteriota > Terriglobia > Terriglobales > Acidobacteriaceae > Telmatobacter. Next base: position 74,911 of record DASZLE010000030.1, on the reverse strand, counting down.
TGTCCACGGGTTTCTGGAACAGGGTCGAATAGTGGCGGAGGAAGTGGATGGCGATCTGAGGAATGTCCTCGGCGCGATCCTGGAGGGTGGGAGCATCGATTTTCATCACGTTGATGCGATAGAAGAGGTCCTGGCGGAATTTGGCCTGGGCGACCATTTCGGCGAGGTCGCGATGGGTGGCGAAGATGAGGCGGGCACGGAGGGGCAGGAGGCGGCTTGAGCCGAGGCGGCTGAACTCGCGCTGCTGGAGCACGCGGAGGAGCTTGACCTGGGTGTAGGGAGTAAGCTCTCCGATCTCGTCGAGGAAGAGGGTGCCGTCCGCAGCCTGCTCGAAGAACCCTTCACGGGAGCCCACGGTGCCGGTGAAGGCGCCTTTTTCATGTCCGAACAGCTCGGATTCAATGAGGGTTTCAGGAATGGCACCGCAAGCGACGGTGACGAACGGGCGGCGGGCCCGTGAGCCAATGCTATGAATGGCGCGGGCGATCAGTTCCTTGCCGGTACCGCTTTCGCCACAGACCAGCACCGAGGCGTCGATGCCTGCGACGCGGTCAATGAGGTCGTGAACGAGGGCCATGGCGGGGCTGCTGCCCACCATCTGGTTGCGCTCGGTGAGCTCATCCAGGCGCCGCTTCTCGGCGCTGAATTCGCGGCGGCGCATGACTTTTTCATTCGCATTGCGGACCGTGACGCGGAGGTCGCGCAACGAGGGCGGCCGGCGGCAGTAGGCAAAGGCACCATCGCGAACCAGATCATTGGCGGCCACGCGGAGCACGTCGTCTGCGAGCACAATCACTGGAATGTCGCCGGAGATGAGGCGGCGGGCGGTTTCCAGGTGCGCCTTCAGACCGCGCTCGATGGAGTTCAGGTCGACGATGGCAACGGTGCAGTCGGCGTTCTTGATCAGGTGTTGGATTCCATCCGGATTGGACTCAAGGAAGACCTCGAACTCGTTCCCCAGCCCGGAGGACAACAGCGGCTGAAGGGCGCAATCTTGCGACAAGAGTCCTACACGGATCAACTGAGAGTTGACAGCCATGGGTGTAGACGGGAGCGTAAAGGACGATAGGGACGAAAGTAAATACAACGAAACTGGCATAGTAACCGAATGGTGTAACCTAAGGTAATCACACGTTCTGTGTCCGATTGTGCTCCAAAGGCTGTATACGACCGTTAACACTCGTCTCGATTCTTGATTGGATCTTATTTTGTTTCAATGGGTTATGTGTGGATACGATTTGGAACCAGGATTGCTACTTTCTGGGAACAGACGGTGGAGAGAGCCGGCCGATGCGAAGCGAGTGTGGCCGGGCGAAAGCAATGAGGTTGGCGGAGAGCCGTTGAATGCACAAGAAAGTGTGCACTCAAGGAACGGCAAATGGCGCAGAACGTGAAGGCGAATCCAGCCCGGCTGCAGAGACAGCCTGAGCCAGAACCGGAGGTTGGCGAGCGCCAGAGCAGAGAGGTCTGAACCCCTGGAAGGGGAAGAGCTGGAATTATCCCGGGTCAGTGTCCGGCCCGATCAAGCGAGCTGGAATGGCTGCCCCCAATGCGCGCGCCGCAGGTGAAGCACGCAGAAAACCTAGATGAAACGCTGGTGGGTACCATAGAAAATCACGATTCGGAGTTAAACGCGACCCACCGGGCCGATGGGCTTGGCTCGACGCTTCTGTCGGTGATGCTCATCGGTCCCGATGGAAGGCGGCGGCTTGCGGTGGCGGAGGCTCTGGCAGGGTCTCCTTGCCAGCTTACCGGGCAGATGGCGTCGTACCCCGAGCTGGACCAGGGAACGCAGATTGAGGAGGAAATCATCATCCTCGATCTGGACAGCGATCCGGAAGCGGCGCTGGAACTGGTAGAGACGATCTGCGCCAACTCATCGTCAACGGTAATGGTGTTCTCCGGCAGTTTCGATTCCGAACTGATGCTGCGCAGCATGCGAGCGGGGGCTCGGGAATTTCTGACTTATCCACTGAAGCAGAGCGCCCTGGCGGATGCAATCGTGCGCTCGGCGGCGCGGCGGTCCACCCAGCGTAGCCCGAAGAAGGCGGACGGGCGGGTACACGTTTTCTGCGGAGTGAAGGGCGGGGCCGGTGTTACCACGATCGCCACGAACTTCGCAGTAACGGCGGCACGGGAAGCCGGGGGCAAAGTGTTGCTGATGGACCTGGACATGCCGCTGGGGGATGCGGCACTGCAACTTGGAATCACGCCGCAGTACTCGACCGCGGATGCGCTACAGAACTCGATCCGGCTTGATGCCAATTTTTTGTCTCGGCTGGTGACGAAGCACGAATCGGGGCTCGCGGTCCTGGCGGCCCCGGGAAGTTTTGTTCCGTATCAACTGAATGCGGAGTCGGTGGGCAAGCTGATCCAGGTAGCGCGCCAGGATTTTGACCATATCGTCATCGATGCGGGATCGCGCTACCAGCTGCACGGCACGTCTTTGTTTGATCCGGATGGGGTGGTTTACCTGGTGACGGACGTGGGAGTTTCCGAGTTGCGCAACGCAAACCGCATCGTGTCGGAGCTATTCCCTACGGGGCGGCCGAAGCTGGAGATCATCCTGAACCGGTACACGCCGTCGACGCTGGGAATGGACGAGGACCACATTACGCGGGCGTTGACGCGGCCGGCACAGTGGCGGATTCCTGAAGACAAGGCGACCGTTCGGGAAATGCAGAATACGGCCACGCCTCTGGCCACGCGGGACACGCCGGTATCGCAGGCGATCCGGCAAATGGCACGTTCGGCATGCGGGCTGGGCGCGGAAACGGCGAAGAAGAAGAAGAAGATTCTGGGACTGTTTTGACGACTGCGGCACGCGGCCTGAAGTGGTTGAGGCAAGAGCGGACGAAGTTGATGAGAAAGGAGACGACGACATGAGCAACCCTACAATCATCCGGATTGTTGCCGGGGTTCTGTTTGTACTGGTGCTGGGTTTGGTGATTCAACGCCGCCGCTCCCGCGTGAAGTAATGGGCAACAACCGGCAGCGGGCGTTCGAGGAAAAGACCACTGCAGGTGAGGCGGAGGATGACGGCATTCTTTTCCGTTTGCCTGGCGATGGGCCGGCGCGATCCCGTGCAAAAAAGGCCGGAGACGCGGTCACGATGCCAGATTGCCCCGATTGAAGTTGCACTGAGAATCCAGGAGAATAGGGCTCCGCCATATTGAGAAAGCCGCTTGTAGCGCTTCGATTGCCTGGTTTGAAAGTCTCAGGGAAAGAGGATCTGCGATATGGATAGCAGACGCTATTGCGTATATAACCAGACGAACGAATGCTTTCTGAGCCTTGGAGTTGCCGCGGCGCGCACTCGCCTCGATCGCCTGAAGGGCATGCTGGAGAAGCGGCCGCAGGCGAACCGGGAAGGGTACTGGATCGATCGGCCGAACGGGCTCAATACCCTGGGCATCTTTGCGGCTCGCGATCTGATTTACCTGGACAACACGAACAAAGTGGTTCAAGCAATCGAGTCGGTGCCGCCGATGCACTTTGCGCATTTTCACGGCCGCGCGACAACCGCGCTGGCGCTGCCACCTGGCGCCATCCAGTCGTCGCAGACGCGGCTTGGGAATCAGGTTGTGGTGTGCGAGGCGGAGGAGATGGTGTTTCGTCTGCGCGACACGCCGAAACCGAACGAGGATTCGGCCAATCCTGCGGCAAAGACGGCTGGGGAAGAAGATACGCCAGCCTGCGGCACTGTGACGGCAGAGCGGCGCATTTCGCCGCGGCGCCGGTGGCCGCATCTGGCGGCCTTTGACGCAGAAGGCGAATCCGTGTCGCTGCATGGCGTCCGCGACATCAGCACGACGGGCCTTTACGTCATCACGCTGGAGCGCTGGCCGATCGGGACGCAGGTGAGACTCAGCCTGCAGCGGACCGACGGCCTGGATGACACGACCATGATTCCGACGGCGGTGGAACTGCGTGTAAGCCGATGGGGCGAAGACGGAGTCGGGCTGGAGTTTGTCAATGCTGACTCGGAACACGCCGCGCTGGTGTCAATGCACGTCCGATAATGGCCGTGCGGCGGCGGACTGCTAAGTGCATCAGCGATGTTTTGACCGGAAAACAACTACTCTTCCCCGTTCGTTCGTGCCCGAGGCCGTTGCTGGACGCAAGGCAAGCGGTCCGTCGAGGCGTTCCGAAGTTTTGGACCGCCGAGTGTAGCCCTCTTGGAACGCAAGGCTGATTGACCTGTCTACTCCCGTGCACAGTGAGGCGCCGCAGAAGCGGGAAAGTAGGCATATTTCTTTGAATTGCGAGGGTTTGGGCAAGTGGCACGACAATTGCTTAGAAACATGTACCGGCAAGGGCCGACGATCCAACAGCGGGGAAGTCCGCACCACTCACCAGACAGATTAACTGCGGGGCGGCGGGGCAGGTAGACAAATAGAAGCGAGCAATCTGCACCATCGTCTTTGTATTTCCCATTCTGCTGGTAGGGGGAGAAACCGATGCATCTTACGCTTGTGAAATTCTGCAGGGCCCTCTGGAAGTTCGCTGTCCGGCAAGACGGACAGGACTTGGTGGAGTATGCCCTGATCATCGCGATCATGACGCTTGCGGCGACCGCGGGGCTGCAGACGCCGGCGCAGGCAATCTTCCACGCGTTCGTGAACGAAGCCTCGACATTCAGGGCCGATACGGGGTTTTAGTTAGCGATTCCGGCTGTCCCGCAGCCACAGCGAAGCTACCCTTAGCAGCTTCACGATGACATTCGCCACCAGAGAATGGCGGAAAGACCCTCTCTCAGACGTGCCTGCACCACTCTAGCGCTGGCAAATCCTTCCTGGATACATCCCTAACTCACACGCAAGCCTGATCGTGGAAGCGCGCTCTCTTCTGGAGCGCGGCTTGTGGGCGGCATCCGTTTGACGCGAGGTGCGGGCGCGGTCCAACGTGGCGTCTGAGTAAGAGAGAAGCGCACAAAGAATCGCGCCGCAGGAAGCCAGCCTGCGGCGCTGTTCTTTCTTATTTTGTCAAGCTCGCAACGATGCTCGACTTAGACCAGCTTTGCGTCCAGTTCGATCTGCGTGTTGTTGGCGAACAGCTTGGAGATTGGGCAACCTGCCTTGGCGTCGGCGGCCGCCTTGTCGAACTGCTCCTGGCTGGCGCCGGGAACACTGGCGGTGGTGGTGAGGGCGATCTTGGTGATGGCGAAACCGGAATCGGTCTTGGCCAGCGTGACCGCTGCCTGGGTTTCGATCTTCTCGGGCGTGAGGCCGGCGCCGCCGAGTTGCGCGCCAAGCGCCATGGAAAAGCAGCTTGCGTGCGCTGCCGCGATCATCTCTTCCGGCGTTGTGCCCGAGTCGGCGCCTTCAAAGCGAGTCGCGAACGAGTAGTTGGCGTTGTTCAGCACGCCGGTGGCCGTGGAGATGGTGCCTTTGCCTTCCTTCAGCGATCCGGTCCAGACCGCACTTGCCTTGCTTGCCATTGCAATCCTCCTTTGGGGGTGAAAAAGTATCCCGTGGTTGGGGCTTCGGGCTTCCGTTGGCGGCCGCTCCCAGGGAAGCGAGAGATGCCGGCCGCGACCTGGCGGAAACCCAGGGATGATGCCGGAGGCTCCTGGCGCGCGGAAGCGGCCGCGGAGCCCACATGTCCATGCTAACCTCTTACCCATGCTGCCGCAGCGCCCCAGCTCGCTTGATGCCGGATGGAACCAGGCGGGCCCGCGCGTGGCGGAGGCTCCCACAATCGGCGCCGCGCCGCTGGAACATCATTGCCAGATCTGCCCCACGTGCGGGAATCGCTTGAGCGGACATCGCTGCAAGCTGGTGTGCACCGCCTGCGGCTATTACATGAGCTGCGCGGACTACTACTGAAGGCGCGGCCCTACTGAGCGCTCTCGCTCTTCTTCCTCGCGGTCTCGAACTCATCGCCGGCGTTCCACTCAATCGAGTTGGGCTGCTCGCCCGCCAGCCAGCCCAGCGCGAAGCCGAACCGAGCCAGTTTGGCGTCAGCCCGGAAATCCCAGTCGGCATGGTACTCGTCGGACGGCTGGTGGTAATGGTGTGCGTTGTAATCCTCCATCTGCGCATGGCCCCACGCCAGGTCGTGCCCCTCGAACAAGTCGCCCTCATCGATGGAGAATGCCGGAATGCCCACACGCGCAAGCGAGAAGTGATCGCTGCGGTAGTAGGAACCGGCCATCGGGGTGGGATCGGGCAGAATTTGAAGATCGAAGTCCTTCGCCACACGCTCGATCGCGGGCAGGAAGTTGATGCGCTCAGCCCCACCCAGGTTCACGGAGAGAGGAATGCCGATGGGCAGCAGCATGTCGTAGTTCAAGTCGAGGGTGAATTGGCTTGCAGGTACCGGTGGATGCATGCCCAGGAATTGCGATCCGAGGAGGCCCTGCTCTTCGGCCGTCACGGATGCGAAATAGATGTCGTGCGGCGGCTTCTGCGGAGACCGGGCAAAGGCGCGCGCCATCTCCAGCAGGATGCCGCAGCCGGTTCCGTTATCGGCGGCGCCGTTGTAAATGTTATCTCCCTTGGCGTTGGGATCGATGCCGAGATGGTCGTAGTGGGCCGTGTAGAGAACGGCGTTGCCGCCGGAGGATTCTCCAGGCACGCGGCCGACAACATTGGCGGAGTCATAGCGGCGGACACGGCTCTCAATGTGCGCCTTCAGATGGATGGGCAATTCAACCGCATGAAAGCCGGGTTTGCCGGCGCGTTCGATGGCCTGGTCCAGGTCGCCGAGCCCGGCCATGTCGAACAGCTTCTGCGCCACCGGGTGCTGAATCCAGGCCGCCGCGCGGAGGATGGCGTCCGGGTCGCCCTGAAGGTAGCTCTTTTCAATCGCCTGCGAGTTGCGCACCACCTCCCATCCATAGCTGGCCAGGTCGGTTCGATGAATGATGAGCACGCCGACTGCTCCGCGCCGTGCAGCCTCTTCGTACTTGTAAGTCCACCGGCCGTAATACGTCAGCGCGTTGCCTTTGAAAAAGGCAGGATCGTCGGAGGGCGGCTCGTTGACAATGACCAGCTCCACCTTGCCCTTCAGATCCACACCGGCGTAGTCGTTCCAGTGGTATTCGGGAGCATCGATGCCGTAGCCAACAAAGACAATAGGCGCGTCAAAATCTGCCTGCGACTGGCCGGTCTCGTCCTTGACGACGATGTCATCGCCGTAGCGGAGCTCGACGGGCTCCCCACCGGCCGGCAGAAAAGCGAACTTGGTCTTGTCTTCGATGGTATGCACGGCAACCAGCGGCACGCGCTGGAAATACGTGCCGTTGTCCCCGGCGGGCTTGAGGCCGTCCAGTGCGAACTGGGTGGATAAATATTCCGCGGCCAACTCGCTGCCGCGCGTCCCCGGCCCGCGGCCCTCCAGCAGATCCAGCGACAGGAAGCGCACATGCGCGCGGATCCTTTCCGGATCGATGGATGCCGCGGCCTCACGGGCACCCGGTGGAAGTCCCGCAACAGCGGGGGCGGGGGACTGCTGTGCGTGCAGTCCGGCGGAGAGCGCAATGCCGAATGCGCAGGTTACTGCCTTGTACCTGGGGTTCATGGATCTCTTCCTGTCCTGGAATTTGCCGGGGAATGCTTCCCTGCGATCTTAAAGAATGGCCCGGCGCGAGATCAAAGCGAAGCCTGCCCCGCAACCGGATGTGACTCTGTGGGGCCCGGCATGAGATTCGCACGCGTGAGCACCTTGCGCGCCAAGCCCGTGAGCGCAATGCGCGGCAGATCGGCGACGGGTACCCAGCGGCGCCTGCCGCCCTTAGGGGTCAGCGCGCCGACTTCCGGCTCCGCGATTCGCCGGATGCGCACCCGGTAGTTGACCCTCATAATGGCGTGGCGGACGGCCATCGCCAGCTCTTCAGATGGAAAATCGTACTCGTGTAACGCCGGCAGTTCGAAAAGACCGGGCATGACGGTGGCCGAGGCCGGGCGCTGCTGCAACAGAACGGCTGGTGTCCGTGTCGCCGCGTTTCGCAAACACAGTGCATATGCGGCATCGCGCACCTCGATCCGAGCCCCGCGGATGGTTTTGTGCTCCCCACGCGTAACGCACGCTCCAGCGATGGGACACAGCAGGCACTTTGGATTCCGGGGCAGGCAAACCGTGGCGCCCAACTCCATCATGGCCTGATTGAAATCGCCAGGGCGGCCAGGATCGACGAGGCGCGCAGCCAGATCGGCGACGCGTTTGGAAAGGCCGGACTTGCCGGCCGCATCCGAGGCATTCCACCCCGCCAGCCGGCAAAGGACGCGCTCCACGTTCCCATCCACCACGGCTACGGCCTCGCCGTGTGCGATGCTCGCAATCGCAGCCGCCGTATATATGCCGATGCCGGGGAGCTTCCTCAGTTCAATGGCCGTTTGGGGCAGCACGCCGCCATGGTCCTCCACCACGTGCCGGGCGGCCTGGTGCAGCATGCGCGCACGGCGGTAGTAGCCCAGCCCGCTCCATAGCGCCAGCACCTCCTGTTCGCCAGCCCTGGCCAGCGCGGCCACGGTGGGAAACCGCGCCATGAAGGCTCGATAGCGCTGCTCAACCGCAGCAACGCGGGTCTGCTGCAGCATGATTTCCGATACCCAGATGGCATACGGATCGCTGCTGTGGCGCCAAGGCAGGTCTCGCCGGTTTCCCTCGTACCAGCGCAATAGCCGTTCGCGCAGGCGAGGCGGATTCTTCGGTCCCATGAGCCCAGCTTACGGCAATGCGGCCTTTCTCTCGTTGCTGTCTTTGTCCGCCCGGAATCAGGCCAGCATTTCGCCGACGATGCCGTGCACAGCCGCCAGCGCCGCATCAATCTGCGCCTGATCCTTGCCGCCGGCTTCGGCGATCTCCGGTTTCCCGCCGCCTGAGCCGCCGACCAGTTTTGCGACTGCGCCTACAAGCTTGCCGGCCTGGATGCGCTTCGTGAGCGCCGGCGTAACTCCGGCGATGATGGCGACTTTGCCCTCCGGCTGCGCCGAGCCCAGCACCACCACGCATTCGCCAGCTTTTTGCTTAAGGTTGTCGACCAGCGTGCGCAGTTGCCCGCGCTCCAGATTGTCGGCGCGATGCACCAGGACCTTCACGCCTTTCACTTCCTTTGCCTGCGCGATAACCTCATCCAATCCGCCGGCCGCGGACTTCATGCGCATCTCGTCCAGTTCGCGGCGCAGGCGCTTCAGCTCGTCATCCTGCGCGGCGAATTTCGCGCGAAGCCCCTCCGAAAGATTCTCCATCGAAGGAACGAATTGTCCGGCCACCTGCGCCAGCTCAAAGTCGCGCCGGAAGGTATCCAGCGAGCCGAAACCGCTGATGGCCTCAACGCGCCGCACGCCGGAGCTGACGGATTCCTCGCCGGTGAGCTTCAACAATCCGATTTCGCCAGTGGCCGAGGTGTGAGTGCCGCCGCAAAGCTCCGTCGAGAATCCATCGGACAACTTGACCACGCGAACCTTATCACCGTACTTCTCGCCGAACAGCGCCATGGCGTGGTATTCGTTCACGGCCACGTCGATGGGCACATCCTCCAGTGTCTCGACCTTTGCGTTGGCCAGCACCTCGCGGTTCACGATGTTTTCTATTTCTTCCAGTTCCTCGCCGGCCACCTGCGCAAAATGCGAAAAGTCGAAACGGAGCCGATCCGGCGCCACCAGCGAGCCGGCCTGCTTGACGTGCGTGCCCAGCACCTGGCGCAACGCTGCATGGAGCAAATGCGTGCCGGTATGGTTGCGGCGAATGGCGTCGCGGCGCTCACCGTTCACGATGGTGTTCAGGTGGTCGCCCACGGCGAAGTCGCGCTTGAGCACGGCCTTGTGGGCGCGGACCCCTTGAACAGGCAGGACGCAACCAGTGATCTCGGCGATGGTCTCGTTGCCGTCCACCGACGTGAACCATCCGGTGTCGCCGATCTGGCCGCCGGAGTCGCCGTAGAAGCTGGTGTGATCGAGGACCACATCCACCTGCTCGCCGGCTCTGGCGGCGGGCACGCCAACGCCGTCCTTCACGATGGCGAGGACTTCGGAGTCAGTGGACGTGAGCGAGCGGTAGCCCTCGAAGGCGGTTTTAGGCAGGTCGCGGTATGCGGGGCTGGCGGATTTTTGCGCGCCGCCTTTCCAGGAGGCGCGGGCGCGGGCTTGCTCGGCTTCTTTAACTCGATCAAAGCTAGCTTTGTCGAACGGGATTCCTTCATCCCGACATACGTCTTCGATGAAATCCTCTGGCAGGCCGAAGGTTTCATACAAATGGAAACCATCTTCACCGGAGAATGCATCGGCAACAATCATTGCGGGGAGCGGCCCGAACGGAACTCCCACGTTCTCAGCCGCCTTGATAAGTATGTTGCGGAAATCAGGCCTGCGCATGGTGTCGGGGTCAGCAATTGCACGAAGTACGACTCGATGGACCGCCCGCGCGTGGGATTCGTCTTTCCAGAATTTTCGATAGAAGCGCAGGGACCTTGGATCGTTTGAAATAGCGTCCAGTAATTTGCCCAATCCGTCGTTCAGCACGCGATCAAACTGCCTTTCTTCGGTTTCGGCGACTCTCGCGACGCGATCACTTGAATCGATCAGGTCGGGATATGCAACCTTCATCTCGTCGCGCACGGCATAGACCATCTGATGAAGGAACGGCTTCTCCTGGCCTAGAAGACGGCCATGGCGGATGGCGCGGCGCATAATCTTGCGCAGCACGTAACCGCGGCCTTCGTTCGAGGGCAGCACACCGTCATTGATAAGAAACGTGGCCGCGCGCGCGTGATCGGCAATGATGCGCAGACTCGCCGCGTCGTCGTCCGCTGTGCGCGTCTCTTTCTCGATGGCCGAGTCGGCCACCCGTTTTCCTGTCAGCTCCTCCGCCCGCGCAATCAGCGGCGTAAACAAATCCGTCTCAAAGTTGCTGATCTTGTTCTGCAGCACGGCGGCCACGCGCTCCAGCCCCATCCCCGTGTCGATGGACGGCTTGGGCAGCGGCGCAAGCCGGTAAGTGGTCGCCTTGGTTGCCCGGTCGACAATGGCAAACCGGTCAAATTGCATGAACACCAGGTTCCAGATCTCCACGTACCGTGCTTCATCCTGCCCGAAGGGCTTGTCCACTCCTGGTGTCTCCGCCGCCTCCATGCCCATGTCGTAGAAGATTTCGGAGCATGGCCCGCACGGGCCGGTCTCGCCCATCTGCCAGAAATTGTCTTTCGCGCCGTACTCAAAGATGCGCTCCTTGGGCACGCCCACTTCCATCCAGTAACGTTCGGCCTCATCGTCGCGCGGAACATCGGCCGTGCCTTCGAAGATGGTCACATACAGGCGATCCTTGGGGATCCCCATCCACTCCTCGCCGGTGACAAGTTCCCATGCAAACTGGATGGCTTCGCGCTTGAAGTAGTCGCCGAAGCTGAAGTTGCCCAGCATCTCAAAGAAGGTATGATGGCGGCGCGTAAAACCCACGTTTTCAAGGTCATTGTGCTTGCCGCCGGCGCGGACACACTTCTGCGAGGTGGTGGCGCGCGCGTAGTCCCGCTTCTCCGCTCCCAGAAAGACGTCTTTGAACTGGTTCATGCCGGCATTGGTAAACAGCAGGGTGGGATCGTTGGCCGGAACCAGCGACGAGGAGCGCACGCGGCGGTGCCCTTTGCTCTCAAAAAAGCGCAGAAACATCTCTCGGATTTCGTTTCCCGTGTGGTATTGCATGGCACTTTCAGTGTAAAGGCCCGGTTTGAGCATTCGCCACGCAGATGCGCTCGATCCGGCCAGGGCCGCGAGATCCGGCGAATGCGACCGTTGCTGTAACCTGCTCCGTGATTGCGCATCTCATGGATACGGAGGTCCCCGTGGACAAGGTTGCGATCCTGGCGTTGCTGGAAGCAAAGCCCGGTAAGGAGAACGAACTCGAAGAGTTCCTGAAGTCGGCACAGCCCCTGGCAGTGCAGGAAGCCGAGACAACGAGTTGGTACGCGGTAAAGCTGGGTCCGGCCCGGTTTGGAATCTTCGATACCTTCAAGAACGATGCGGGCAGAGATGCTCACCTGTCGGGTCCGATCGCCAAGGCGCTGATGGCCCGGGCTGGCGAACTGCTCGCAAGTCCGCCACAGATCGAAAAGATCGACATCCTGGCGGGCAAGGCTCCCGGAGCCTAAAGTTGGGGGAGCGAAGACAAGCCGGCAACTTGCGGCGCGGAAACTCGTCTGAAGCTGTATGCGAACTTGGGGGCATGCAGGCGGGCTGATTCTCGTTATCGCGATTGTTGTGGTGGCTACAGCGACGGCGCAGAGGCCGTTCGAGCGCATTCCAGTGGCCTCATCGCACGAGCTGAAAATCGGTGGAAGCACCCTCCAGGTGGACTTCGCGCCGGGACAGTTCGATCTGGGCGATGCGGCGATCCTGCGCCATGTGCAGACGGCAGCGACGGCGGTGACCGCGTATTACGGGCGTTTTCCGGTACCACGGGCGCGCGTGCTCATCATTCCTGTGGAGGACAGAGCCGGCGTCCTGCAAGGCACTACCTGGGGCGGCATGGGCGGCTGGCCCGGCTTCACCCGCATGCGCATTGGCCAGCACACCACGCAGGCCGAACTGGACGACGACTGGATGATGACGCACGAACTGGTGCACTTGGCGCTCCCTTCCCTACCCGACGACGAGCACTGGATGGAGGAAGGCCTGGCCACGTACGTTGAGCCGCTGGCGCGGGTGATGACCGGCAACCTGGAGGCAAAAAGCGTCTGGCACGACATGGTGCGCGACATGCCCAAAGGTGAGCCGCAGCCCGGCGATGAGGGCCTGAACCACACCCACACCTGGGGCCGAACGTACTGGGGCGGCGCGCTGTTCTGCCTGGTGGCCGACGTCAACATCCGCAAGGAAACTCATAACAGCAAGGGGCTGCGGGATGCGCTGCGAGCGATCATGAACGCCGGCGGAATCGACCACGACGAGGACCTGGAGCAGGCGCTCGAGGCCGGCGATCGCGCCACCGGAACGCAGGTGCTCACCGGCTTGTATGCGGCCTGGAAGGACAAGCCGGTGACGGTAGATCTGGACAAGCTATGGAGCGAACTGGGCGTGCGGTCAGGTCCGGATGGTGTTCAGTTTGTGAGCAGCGCGCCACTCGCGAAGGTTCGCCAAGCCATCGCCGGCAAGCCGGCCGGCGTCACTCCTGCGGCGGCTCGGCACTGACATCATCGAGTGCGGAGAGCACTTCGTCGGGCACGTCCCACTGGCGCAGGATCCGGTAAATTACGTTGGTTGAAAATCCTGCCGCCACCAGCCGCCGCATCACGCGCCCTGATTCTTTCTCGTCCCCAGGCTTGTGGATGCGCTTGCGCTCCAGGTATTGCCGCGCGAGGGCTTCCTCGTTTGTGCCGGCGTAGCGCGCGTCGATGGTCTCGTCGACGATGCGCGCCGAAACGCCTTTCTGCTGGAGCTTCTGGCGCACGCTGCGCGCGCCCAGCTTCTCGTTCTCCAAGCGCAGGCGGGCGAAGGTCTCCGCGAAGGATGCATCGTCCAGGTACTTACGTTCCTTGAGTCGCGCAATCACTGCGGCAATGACTACCTCACCCGCATCACCCCGTTCCACGCGCTGGCGCATCAGGCGGTGCAGTTCCGCCTCGGTGCGCATGTGCCGGCCCAGAGCCTTCACGGCGTAGTCGTACAAGCCGGCTTCGTTCAGGAAGGCTCGGGGCTTGGCGGATTTTCGCGCGAATGACATCGGGATCAATCCAGCGGAATCAATAAGCGAAACGAACGATTCCTCCGCCAGCGATAATGCCGGAAATCGCTGTCGAGGGTAAGAATATCGCCGGTGCCCAGTTCGTTAGCCATGTTGATCAGGCATGCGTCTGCGAAATCTGCAGGCGTGTCCCGGTACTTGCCCAGGAGGCTTCCGACCGCGGCCGCGCATTCAGATAACCGGAAAGGGATTTGGAAAATACCGTCGGCGACGTTCGCCAATACCTTGTCGATGGCTGCGGGAATCGATTGAACCATGTAGCAGCTTTCAGCAATCACCGCTTCGCACGTTGCCATTGGTTGCCGCAGACCAGACAGGGCCGCCACGCATCGCTCGTGATGATGGTCTCGCCGGTTGAGCCAGGCGACGATCACGCTCGTGTCGAGCAGCACAGGCTGCATCTTAGCGCTTCACGGTCTTTCTGCGGGATTTCCTGCCGGGCAGTGAGTTCCGTCCGAATCCCTCCATGTACTTCTTGTTCGTGGAGAGATCGGCTACGCCGAAATCGAATTCCCCAAGACCATGAATTCTAATCGGGGCGGCCTTCTCGGCTTCCTTCGCGACAAGATGGATGCCTTTGCGAAGAATTTCGGACGTAGTCCATCCCTTACGCTTCACCAGGCCGTCCAGCACGCGCCGGGTTTCGGGGTCCAATCGCAATTGCGCCATCGCCTTCATGCAGTCCATTGTATTACACAACTTAAAATCTGTATTACAAATCGAGAGCCTTCGCCTCTAGTCTTCATTCCCTACAGTCCCTGGTTTTGTCCACTTGTCCACCCATGCATTCACTGTCTTCCACCAAAGCTGCGAGTTCTGCGGCTTCAGTACCCAGTGGCCCTCATCGGGGAAGTACAGCATCTCGCTGGGCACGCCGAGCAGTTGCAGCGTGTCAAAAAGCTGGAACCCTTCGCTCACATCCAGGCGGTAGTCCAGCTGACTATGAACGACCAGCGTGGGCGTCTTGAAGTTTTTGGCCGAAAGCGATGGCGACCACTTGCGGAACGGGTTCTCCGAGTCCGGCTTGCCGTAGTAGTCCCATGGGCGGCCCTTGAACTCCCAAATGTTGAACCAGTCTTCTTCCGTCGAGCCGAATGCCGACTCGGCATTGAACATGCCGTCATGGCTCACGATGCATTTGAAGCGGTCCGTGTGGCCGAGAATCCAGTTCGCCATGTAGCCGCCGTAGCTCGCGCCCAGTGCGCACTCGCGGTTCTTGTCGATGAACGGGTAATGCTGTTCGGCGTAGTCCAGACCCTCCATGAGGTCGGTGAAAGGCTTGCCGCCCCAGTCGCCGTTGACGCCGTCCACGATGGCCTGGCCGTAGCCGGTTGAGCCGCGCATGTTGATCATGACCACGACGTAGCCGTTGGCGGCGAAGAGCTCGGCGTTCCAGCGGTAGGACCAAGAGTCGCCCCACGCGCCCTGCGGCCCGCCGTGGATCAGGAACTTCACCGGGTATTTCTTCGCGGGGTCGAAGCCAGGCGGCGGGATCAGGAAGCCCTGGAGCTTGGTGCCATCCTTGGCGGTAAACCAGAAAGACTGCATCTTGGGGAGATCAAGCTGAGAGAGGATGGCGTCGTTGAGATGAGTAACTTGTCTCCAACCCGCGCTACCCCCCAAACAGTCGCCGTCGCAATTCGCCGGCGCCGCCTCGTAGTCAACGACGCCAAACTCACTGGGGCTTGTCACCTTGGTCCGCACGGCCAGGATGCTTCGACCCTGGAGGGGGTGAAGAGACGAGTACTCCTCTTCCTTTGAAGGAATGAGAAATAGCTCTCCTTTCAAGTTCGTAATGGAAATTGGTTCCTCACCTTTCTCGCCACTTGCAAAGTAGATCGATTCAGAGTCCGGCATCCACGCAAACTCATCCACCCAGTTTTCGAACTTCGGCAGCAGATCCTTGATCGTCTTCTTCTCGCGGTCGTACACCACCAGCCGGAACTTGTCGCTCTCATACCCTGCACGGGCCTGGCTGCGCCATGCGATGTACTTGCCGTCTGGCGAGTAGGCGGGCTGCAGATCGCCGCCTGGGGACGTGCTGATTTTCACCGGCTTTGCGCCGGGAACGGTGAGGTCGATGGTGAAGATGTCGGAGTTGGTGGAGATGGCAGGCACGGGATCGACGTTCTCAGTGAATGCCAGTTCCTTTGAATCGGGCGAGATGCCGCAGCCGCAGCCGATAGGGTCGGTGGGGTAATCGGTGGGCACGTCGTGCAGGTCTCCGGGATTCAGGTCCCGGACGGCGGCCGAACCCACGTCAACCAGGAACAGGTGCGAGCGCTTCTCGCCGGTGAAGTGGTTCCAGTGCCGGTAGAGCAGACCCGTCCATAACTGTGCCTTCACCTTGCCGGCCGCCGCAGCCCTGTCGCGGTCCGCGTTGCAGGCATCGCCGGTGGCGAAGTCGGCGACGGTGATCGGCGCGCAATCGGGATACACGTCCGAGGTAAAAACGATCGCCTTGCCGTCCGGCGACCACTTGGCGTTGTCGGCCTCAGTGGCGAAATGGGTGAGGCGGCGGGCATTGCTGGTTGCGCCAGTTGCGGCGTCGAGGTCCGCGAGCCAAACTTGTTGCCCGCCATCCCGGCTGCTGAGGAAGAGAATCTGCTTGCCGTCCGCGGCGAAATCCACTCCGCCGTCACCCGGCTGCCCCACGGCCAGCTTCTGGGGCTCACCGCCCGCAATCGCCTGAATCCAGACCTCCGGCGTGCGCGTGTTCGCCGCCAGGTTCACCGTGGTGACCGAGTACGCCAGCCATTTGCCGTCCGGCGAAACGGCGGTATCGCCCAGCCGCTTCATCTGCATCATGTCCTCGAAGGTCATGGGGCGTTTTGCGTTTTGGGCGATGGCGGTGGGAAGAAGGAAGGAAGCAAGAGTGCAGCAGAGGAAAAACCTGGAAGCGTTCATGCGTGGCCTGCCTGGGCGCAATCCAATCAAGTCTTTGCGCGAAGAGCAAGTGTACACCGGTTCAGCGCCGACCGGAGTCGGCGCTGAACCAGCAACCAGCACGCTATTTATTGCGCTGCATGCCCAATGTTCTCGTCTGCCCACTGGAGGAACCACTTCATGTTGGGCCCATCGGTGTGGCCGCCGTCGTGTTGCCGCCACGCAAGCTGCCCATCCAGCAGCCCATCGTTCACCGGCGGCATCTTCACCGTCTTGTAATCGCCTTGCTCATCCGGATTCAGAACCAGGCCCTTGGCTCCCAGCAGCGTCCATACAGCGCTGGCATCCACTGTCGCCATCCAGCTTCCCTCATGGTCCAGCCACTTGGCGTCGCCCTTTTCCGGAACGCCGTAGCTGATGAACGTGAGCCGCGGCGCGCACAGCGCAATCAGCTCGTTCGAATCCACTGGAAGCTGCCCCGGATTCCCGCTGCCGAATGTCGCCTCGCTCGCGCCATACTTGATGAAGTTGCCGGCCATCCAGTAGTACTCGCCGCCAGTCAGGCTTTCGACGGCCTCGCCAAAATTCCTTCGCAGCAGCGTTGCGCCACCCTTGCCTGAGGAGCCCACGAGCACCATGGCGAAGCGCTGGTCAAACGCCATGGTCACCAGCGCGGCCTTGCCGTAGCGCGACACGCCCTCGATGCCCACGTGCTTCGCGTCGACTGCCGGATCGGTCTCCAGGTAATCGAGGCCCCGGCCCGCGCCCCACGCCCAGGCTCGCAGCGCGCCCCATTGATCGGGCTTGCGCGGCTGCCCATGATTGCAGAGGCCGATGATGCCGCGAGTGATTCCTGCGCCGTCATCGGCCTGCACGCTGGCCGGATCGAAACGCGCGAATCCCCATCCCGCCGCCACAAGCTGCCACTCGTTGGGAGGGTCGCCATCGGCGTTCAGCTCCGGTCGCTGGAAGAACGGGCTGGCCTTGAGCGGCTCCCACGCTGGATGCTTGGCGAACACTTCTTTCAGTGAAGGATCCTGCTGCAGAAGCAGCGCCTTGAAGGCGGCGTTCACCTTGTCCAGTTCCTCGCCGCGCGGCTCGTTGGGGTTGGGGAATCCCGCGGGCCCGAACATCATCAGCACCGGAACCGGGCCCGAGGCGCGCGCCGGCGTCACCAGCGTCATGTGGATCTTCACGCTTATGGCCGGGTACCCAGAGTTATCCACCTCGCCGATCAGGTCCTTGGCAATAACCGGCGTGAAGCCGATGAACTCATGATCCACTGCGGTCACAGTCCACTTCACCGTGGGCACATCATTCGGCACAAACCCGTAGACGTACTTCGAATAGCCTTCGACGATCTCGGGCCTCCGCTGCTTCCACCACATATCCGCCGTCGTCACCTTGGTGCCGTTATCCAGCATGAGCGGGTCCGGCACATTCGGATATGGATTGGCCAAGGCCTCGTCGTAGTTGGCGTGGTTGGGCGCCTTCTCGTTTCCGCTCGGACCCGGGCGCAGCGCCTTGATCCCGAGCTGATCCATCATGTTCTGGTGATCCTGATCGGCGGTGAAGGTAACCGGCGGGGCAGCGGAACTCTGTGCAAACGCGACTCCGGCAATCGCAGCCAAACAAGGTAAGACAAACAAAGATCGGAATGAGATACGCACGAGAACCCTCCAGATGGTATGCTGGCTGCGCTTTTCTTGAAAAGCGATTTACTTTGGCAAATCATGGTAACGCCTCCCTTATGAAGCTGGCACCAAAATTCCTCATCGCTGCGGCAATCGTCTGCCTGGCCTCAACGGCCTCGGCGAAGAAGCATCCCCCGAACCAAACTCAAACTCAAATCTGGATCTCCACGTGGGGCGCATCGCAACAGATTCCCGAACCGCAGAACTCGCTCCCCGCCGACGATTTGCGCGACGCCACCGTGCGCCAGATCTTTCATCTCTCTGTCGGTGGTGCCTCCGTGCGCGTGCACCTCTCCAACGCATTTGGCACTGAGTCGCTCCATTTAACTTCGGTCCACATCGCGCGACCGCTCTCGCCGGCTTCCGCTGCCATCGATGCTGCCAGCGATCGCCCGCTCACATTCGCCGGGAATCCCGATGTGACCATCCCTCCCGGCGCCGAGTTCGTCTCCGATCCCATCGCCTATTCCGTCGCGTCTCTTTCCGACCTCGCCGTTACGTTCCACCTGGACTCGCCGCCTGCGCCAGAAAGCGGCCATCCAGGCTCGCGTGCCACCACCTACTACGTTCACGGCGACCAGGTGGCAGCGCCGAACCTGCCCGACGCGAAGCATGTTGACCACTGGTACCAGGTAAACGAAATCGACGTGCCGGCCGCAGCCGGCGCTGGAGTTGTGGTGGCCCTTGGTGACTCCATTACCGATGGTCACGGCGCCACCACCAACGGCAACGATCGCTGGACCGATGTCCTGGCAGCCCACCTGCAGACCTCCCCTGCCACTCGCGATGTCGCTGTCTCCAACCAGGGCATTGGCGGCAATCACCTGCTCACCGATGGCCTCGGCCCCAATGTCCTTGCGCGCTTCGATCGCGACGTCCTGGCGCCTGCCGGCGTCCGCTGGCTCATCGTGTTTGAAGGTGTCAATGACCTCGGCGGCCTGGCCCGCACCGGCGAAGTCACTCCCGAGGAGCACAACACATTCGTGCAGCGCGTGATTGCCGCATATCAGCAGGTCGTCGCGCGCGCCCATGCCCATGGCCTGCGCGTGTCTGGCGCCACCATCACGCCCTACGCCGGTTCCGGATACTATCACCCAGGCCCGCTAAGCGAAGCCGACCGCCAGGCAGTGAATCGCTGGATCCGCGCATCCGGCAACTTCGACGCCGTCATCGACTTTGACGCCGTGGTTCGCGATCCTGCGCATCCTGACCGTTTGCTGCCCGCTTATGACTGCGGCGACCATCTTCATCCCTCGCCTGCCGGCTACAAAGCGATGGGTGAGGCTATTCCCTTGCCTCTTTTTGCCCGGTGACTCCACTGCCGCAAACGCGCCTAGATGAAATCTCGACCCCCGAAATTTCCAAACAGTGATCTACTCTAAGGCAGGTCTCGCTGATAATTTGGTGAGCGGAGGATCGGAAGAGCAATGGCCGCCAAACAGTACGAACCGATGATCGATGTGGCCCGCGCATCCGAACTGATGGGCATCTCGCCGGCGAATGTGCGCGCCCTGGTGCGCAACCGCCAGTTGAATGCCATCACATTCCCCGGCTCCGCCGGCAACATAATCTACCGGTTTCGGCTTTCCGACATTGACCGCGCCATTCGCCGGACCCGCAACGAAAAGGGCTTTTCTCCGATATACGCCAATTCGGCGTGGACGCCTCCGCCCCCGCCGCGGCCGCCGCGCGATATGTCCCGGCGTGGCCGGCCGCGCATCGCCTTCGACGTGGACCGCGCGGAAGCCTTGCGCAAGGGCGGCATGGGACTTGCGGAAATCGCCCGCGAAATCGGCGTCTCCTCCACCACGATCGCCAATGCCCTTCGCACCGGCCAGCGCGAGATCCTGCGCGGACCCGGCAGGCCCAGCATCGAATTCGACCTGGAGAAGGCGATTGCCATGCGCCGCCAGGGCTCAACCTTTGCTGAAATCGCCGCCGAGCTGGGCCGCATGTCTCCCGCCACCATTAGTAAGGCTGTGCGCGAAGCCGCGCCCGAGCTTTCGCGGCCCCCCGGTTTTCGCGATAACGATGTTGTGGCGCGAATGGTAACCATGCGCCGCGGTGGCGCCACCTACAGAGAGATCGGCCTTGCTTTCGGCCTGGAGACCCTGTCCGTGGTCAGCGGCTTCAAATCCCTGGGCATCTACACTCCCCGCGTGAACCAGAGGGGGCCGCGCAAGCAATTCGACTTCGCCCGTGCCGTTGAGATGCGTCGCGCCGGCCTCAGCTACGCGCAGATCGGCAAGGAACTGGGCGGGCTCGCCGCCACAACCGTCGCGCGCGGAATTCGCGAAAACTCCGGCCTCAAGGGGTCGCTGTTTAACTTCGATATAAAGCTTGCCCTGAAGATGCGTCGCCAGGGATACGGCTTTGTCGCCATCTCCAAGGCGGTCGGCGCCTCGCGGCCCACCGTCACCAATGCTATCAACATCAAAATGCTCTCCTCTCCCATCCGCCAGTTTCAGCCGCGCTTCGATGTGGCCAAGGCGAAGGAGATGCGCCGCGCCCGCAAATCCTATCAGGCCATCGCCAAGGAGCTGGGTGTATCTGCCCAGACCGTGTCCAAGCACTTGAAGAGCCGTGGAGTCGAGGTCAACGTGAAGTACGGCCCGCGCTTCGATTTGAAGCTGGCCAAACGATTGCGGCGCGAGGGCAAGTCCATCGAGGAGATCGCTGCGGAATGTGCCGTCTCGGTTCAAACCATCGGGCGCTACCTGAATCCGCCCCCGAAGCGCCGGAAAAGAAAACCCGCTGGCGAGGACCCGCCTGCGGGCGTACCGGAGAGTCCCACCGAAGCGGAGCCCGCCTCGTAGCCCTGCGTCGGTCTAAGGGGCGGCGTGCCCCGCAGGACCAGGCCGATCCCATGGAAAGCTCTCCGCGTCCAGCCCGCCCGGCGACCATCGCCGTACAATCGCCTGTCCCAGCCTGGCCAGCGTCAGTTCTCCCTCATTTTCAGGTGTCCAGCGCTGGTCCGCATTGTCCTGCGTAAAAGCCGCAATCACGATTGGTCCATTCTTGCCGGCGATCAGTGCCACGTCGTTGCGTACCTGGTTCAGCGCACCGGCCTTGTTCGCGATCGCCGAGCCATGCTCGCTCGTGTCCATCGTCTGCAGATAGCGGGGCAGGCTATTGCGGTCCTGCTGATTGCGCAGCATGTGCAGCATCGCGGCGCATATCGTTGTATCGCGCGTCGGATTGGGTGGATTCGGCCCTTCGAGCTTCAGGCGGCAATCGGCAAACCGCTCCATGATCGACGCAATCTCCCGCGGCGTCGTCTTGCCCAGTCCGAACTTCGGCTGGTCGGCGGGCATATGGGGTGGCGGCGGCAGAAACACTTTCTTGTACAGCACCGTCTGCTTCAGGCCGGCCGCGCGCAGCGTCCGATTGATGGGCTCCAGCCCCAGCCGGTCAATCGCCATATTGGTCGCCGTGTTGTCGCTCAGGATCACCATCAGCGTCAGCGCGTCCTTTAGCGTGAGCGCCAGAGGCGTATCCAGCTGGCTCAACACACCCGAACCCTCAACCTGGTTATCACGGCTCAGCACCAGCTTTTCATCAAGCGTCGCCCGCCCATCCCGGAGCTGCTCGGCCGCATCCAGCAGGATGCCCAGCTTGATGGTCGATGCCGTCTGCACCGGCAGATCCGGCTGATACGACGCCGTCTCGCCGGTCTTCAGGTTTTCAGCAAAGAGCGCCACCCGGCCATGATGTGCCTGTGCGATCGCCGCGATCTCGCGGTCCAGTTGCGCATCCTCTCCGCTACTGCTCTGTGCCCAGGCAAGCGGCGCTGCCAACGCTGCAAAAATCCACAAAACACTGCAATTCATGCCGATAGAGTATCCTGCTCGGCCAGCTCAGGACACCGGCTCTTCTCCAAATGCGATACCGTGTTGGCAGAGGACCCGTCCGGCCATCATGAAAATCTTTCTCGCCATCCTCGCCATCCTCATCGTCGCCGGGTCGCTCCTGGCCGACTACTACTGGCGCCGCTGGATGGACCGTCGCCGGGAACACGATCGCGACCTACGGTCCTGACCACCGGAGCCGCTGCCGCCTGAAGCCTGTTCGTTTCGAGCGGCGGATTCGTTACAATCGACAACAGGGAGCCGTCCAACCATCATGCTTCGTGTGTTCGCCTGTGCCTCGCGCACCCGCATCGTATTCGCCGCCGCCGCTCTTGTTCTCGGCATTGCGGCCGTTCCCGCTGCCCGGGCCCAGTTCGGCGCGCCCGCGCCCGGAACCCAGGTCCACGATCCCGCCGCTCTCAAGCCTCCCCCCGGCGCCCGCGTGGCCATCGTCGAATTTGAAGACATGGAGTGCCCGGATTGCGCAACCCAAAATCCGCTCCTCAAGGAAGCCAGCGAAAAATACCACATCCCGTGGGTGCGCCACGACTTCCCGCTTCCCTTCCACCCCTGGAGCTTTCAGGCCGCCGTCAACGCCCGCTGGTTCGATACCAGGAGCAAGAAGCTCGGCGATGAATACCGCGACGACATCTTCGCCAATCAACCCTCCTTTGGCGAGGACCCCGCCCGCATGGCGGACTTCACCCAGAAGTGGGCCACCCAGCACGGCATCGCCTTTCCGTTCAATGTTGATCCGATGGGCAAGCTGGCTGCCGCAGTGAAAGCCGATTACGCGCTCGGCCAGCGCATCGGCATCGAGCACACTCCCACCATCTGGGTCGTCACCGACCACTCCAAGGGCGCACCCTTCGTTGAGGTAGTGGACCGCACCAAGCTGTTCCAACTCATCGACCAGGCGCTCGAAGACACCAAGGGCGTCGCGTCGGCACCACGCCACTCGGGAAGATAGACGCACGGGGCTCGGCGCTGTTTGGCGCTCGCACGGAAACTGACACACGGAGACTGAGATTCGCTTCTCAGAACCCCATGATGTTGTAGCCGCAGTCCACGTAGATGGTCTCGCCGGTGATCGCGCTCGACAAATCACTCGCCAGAAATAGCGCGAGCCCGCCCACTTCAAGCTGATCCACGTTGCGATGCAGCGGCGCGCGCTCCATATGCGCCCTCATCATCTCGCTCAGGTCGCCGATTCCGCGCGCGGCCAGCGTCTTGATCGGTCCAGCGGAAATCGCATTCACGCGGATGTTCTTCGCACCGAGGTTCGCGGCCAGGTAGCGCGTAGCCGACTCCAACGCCGCCTTGGCCAGTGCCATCACGTTGTAATTGGGCACTACCTTTTCCGCGGCATAGTAGGTAAGCGTCATAATGCTGCCGCCCTCGGTCATCAGCGGAGCGGCGCCGCGGCTCACCGCGATCAGCGAGTACACGCTCACATCCATCGCCACCCTGAAGCCGTCGCGGCTGGTGTTGATGAACTCGCCCTTCAGGTCAGCGGCCGGCGCAAAAGCCACCGCGTGCACCAGGATGTCGAGCTTCCCGTACTTCTCCTTCAGCGCCGCGAACAGAGTGTCGATCTCCTGATCGTTGGAGACGTCGCACTGGAACCCGGACGCGCCCGGCAATTCCGCGATCAGGCCCTCAGCCTCCAGCTTCATGCGTTCGTTCTGATAGCAGATCGCCAGGGTGGCGCCCGCCGCGTGCAGCTTCAGCGCGATGCCCCACGCGATGGAGCGCTTGTTGGCCAGCCCGAACACAACGGCAGTCTTGCCTGCCAGATCGATCATTTGTCTTTCATTCCTCCATGCCCTCGTGCGGGAAGCAGCCGGGGCCAACCATTGCTTAGGATAGCAGCCGGAAAAGCCCCTCAGCCGCCCAGGTCTACCAGCTCAACCTTGCCCGTCGGCCTGCCCAGGAACCGCGATCCCAGCCGCTCGAATTTTTCCACGGAATCCGTCGCAAAACATCGTACCTGTGCGGTCGCCGGCTCGCTCTCCGCCTGCTCCTGCTCAAACAACTCCACCGCCGCGTCCGCCGTCGCCTCAGCCGAATCGATCACCTGCACTCCGGGCGTAACAGCCTGCTCCAGCAGCGGCCGCAGCAGCGGATAATGCGTGCACCCCAGCACCAGCGTGTCATAGTTCAGCCCCGCCTCGCGCGCCTGCGCCCGCAGTTCCGCCAGGTACACGTCGATCACCTGCGCCGTCACCGGATGCCCCGTCCATCCCTCTTCCACCAGCGGCACCAGCAGCGGGCATGCCTTTTCCAGCGCCCTCAGCCCCTGCGCCCGGCAAGCGGCCGCATAGGCATGGCTCTGCACCGTCGCATCCGTGGCCATCACCAGCACATCCCCGGTTTTGCTCGCCGCCTTCGCCGCCGCCGCCCCCGGCTCGATCACTCCCAGCACCGGAACCGGCACTGCCTCCTGAATCGCGTCCAGGGCCAGCGCGCTCGCCGTGTTGCATGCGACCACCAGGTACTCCGCGCCTTGCTCCTTTACCAGGAACTCGGCTCCCTCCGCCGCGTAATGTGCAATCGTCCGCCGCGACTTCGACCCGTAAGGCAGCCGCGCCGTATCTCCCAGGAACGAGTAGCATGCATGCGGAATCCGCTTGAGCAGAGCCCGCAGCACCGTCAGGCCGCCAAACCCCGAGTCGAACACTCCGATCTTCGGCGATCGCCTCATGGCCGCACCGCGTCCGCCGCCACCGCATCTGAAGTCAAATACGTCCGCGTCAAGTCTGCATGCCCGGCCAGCGACTCGCGCTGTTGTCCGTCCACGAGGAACCGCACCTCGGTCACTCGCGGCAGGTTCGCATGCAGCGTCCCGCAAATCGAAAGCACCGTCAGCGTCTCCGTCTCCAGCCCGGATGGGTGCGACGCCGCAAAGCTCCCCTTCAGATTGATCACTGCCAGCTCCGGGCCAGTATCCGCGTTTCCCGGCGCAGCATTCTTCGCGCCGGCGGCACTTGATCCCGCGCCGCCTTCCGCGGGCAGCAGAAATACCTGCGCCACCGACTGCACTCCGCCCGGCACCGGGTGCGTCGAGCCCTCCGCAGCGTAAAGATCCAGCAGCTTTCCCAGCACCGCCCGCGCCCGTGCTCCCGCATCGGCCGGCAGCGGCAACATCAAGATTTGCGACCGCAGCGAACTGTCGTCGTCGTCCGCCACTATTAGCGTGGCCTGCACCGGCGCCGCCACCTCCGGCGCTTTCGTCGGCGCCGAGTCCTGTCCCGCAAGCAGCCGTTCGTGCGCCTTCTCCAGCGTGTGGAACAACACCCCGCCCATGATCAGCGAAGCCAGCACCAGCACCGAAAATATAATCGCCAGGTGCCGTGGAATCATGGCTGACGCGCCTCCGTCCGCCACTCCAGCAGCGCCGCCGCCAGCATCCCCGCTACCTTCGCCTGGTACTGCGGATCATCCGGCTCTGCCGTGGTCTTCTTGTCCGCGTCCCTCTCCGGCGCCAACTCAATCGCCACCGCGGGGCACGTCATGCTGTCGATCCCCGGCAGCGCCGTCCGCGCCAGCGTTACACCGATCCCGCCATGTTGAAGCGCCGAGTTCAACACTCCCATCAACGCCAGGCTCCGCGTCACCGACGCAGACTGCGCCGTCTTCCACGGGAGAAATCGCGCCACCGGCGCAGCCGCAATGTTCGAGGCAAACAGGTGCACCCCGCTTCCCGTTTCCGCCACGTGCAGGCTCAGGCAGGCCTGCGCTCTCGCCCGATCGGCCATCTGCGCTCGCGCAGTACCGTCCAGCGACTGGTCCGCCTCGCGCGTCGTCACCACTTCAATTCCCCGTGCCGCCAAAAGCGACCGCAGGCGCACGCTCAGCGCCAGCGTTGCCGCCTTCTCAAATTGCCCATCGTTCAGGTGTCCGCCCGTGTCGTCCCCACCATGTGCCGCGTCCAGCACCACCACAAATCGCGGCGGCTGCTGCTGGCTGTACGCGGGCACACCCAGCCCCAGCCGGACCACCAGCAAGACGCAGGTGGCGGAAGATGCGTACACGGCAATGGCGCGGCGCACGGACGGAGTCATATGCCCATCCTGCGATCTAGCTCTTCTTCCTGGCGATCCAGAAGCCCCAGCTTCACCCGCGAGAGCAGCTTTGGGTCTGAGGCGACATCGAGTCCCAGGTTCTTTACCCTGAGCAGGATTCGATACGCTTCTGGTGGTTCGATACTTCCATGGAAAATCGTCTTCGCGCTGCCATTCACGAAAAATCGAATCCCGTAAACGCTCCCTCCTCTACCGGAGCCAAAATACTTGAGGCGAAACCCCGATACGTCCAAGGCGTCGTAGGCATGGGTCACCCAGTGCCCAGTGAAGCTGTACCATGGGATCCGCGTTGTGGTCACCTGGCTGCGATTACAGGTCAGGATTGCTCCGGCGGGGCAAAGCAATCGGGTCCCCGTAAGCAAAAACAGAACATAAAAGCCCGTTGCGAAGACGAGGGCACCGGGATCGAGTAAAGAATAGTGATGCGCGAAGTACCACCAAGTGCTGCGCCCATACGCACCCCCTGGCAATAACCACGTCCTGTAACTCCCCCACACGGCGAGCAAAATCAACAGAAGGCTAAACAAGATGCGATTTCTCTTAGGGCCAAACGGAAGGTGACACCGTGCTTCGAGGGAGTCGCCGGTGAACGTAATCTCGAATTTCTGCCGCCCGTAATACTGTTGTTTCGGCATAAGATCGCAGCATCTCAACTGGCCGGCGTCTCGCACCGCCTAATCCAGCGAATAAATAGTGAGTCCGCTCAGCAGCTTGGGATAGAAATCCGTCGACTTCTGCGGCATCACTTCGCCGGCAAAAGCCACTTCCTTCAATTGTTCCATCGTCACCGGATTGGTCAGGAACGCCACATCCGCCTCGCCGCGCCGCACCTGCTCCACGGCTTCGCCCGCATCGCGCAGATAGCGCAGGTTGGTCTGCTCCCGTACCTTCTCCGCATCCAGTTCCAGCAGTTTGTCCAGCACAATTCCATGCAGCTCGCTCAGGTCCAGGCGCCGCTGCCGCTCCGGCAGATCCTTGAGCGCCTCGTTCACCTTCTCCGGCCTGGATCGCAACAGCATCGCGCCACCGCGCACCGCCGCCACAAATGCCGTGCCCTGCTGCTTCTTCAGCGTATGCATCCAGCTCGCCGGCTCCGCGGAACCCAGTTGCTCCACGGTGAAAAACTCGTCTGCCGCTTTTGCGAACGCGCCCCCATCGAAACCCGCAAGTCCGTGCACCACGCGGTGCGTCGGCAGAATCACCAACCCCTCCGAGTCCATGTTTACAAACGTCATCATCACTGCTGCTTCGGGATACGCGGGATGCGGAAGCTGGTTGGTGCTCAATTCCCTCCGCTCCGCAACCGCCGGCGCGTGCTCCTTCGCGTAATTCAGCGCAGTTTCGTACCGGTGGTGCCCGTCCGCGATAATCAGCTTCTTGTCCCGCATCGCCGCGCACAGCAGCCGGATCACCGCCGGGTCGCTGATCCGCCACAGCCGGTGCACCACGCCATACTCATCCGTCACCTCGGCGTCCGCCGTGCCGCTGCCGTCGTACAGTATCCGCTCCACGCTTCCCGCCGGATCCGAGTACAGCATGAAGATCTGCCCGAAGTGCGCCCGCGTCGCTTTCAGCAGGTTCAGCCGATCACTTTTTGGCTTCGAAAGCGTCTGTTCATGACGGAAGACGGCCTGGTCGGCGTAGTCATGCAGCTTCCCCAGCGCGATGAACCCGCGGCGCTCTCTGATCTCTTCGCTTCCCGGCGCCTTAAACCTCTGGGAATACGCGAATACGCACGGCGTCTTCTCCTGGATCAGCACGCCTTGCTCGCGCCACGCGCGAAAATCCCGCGCCGCGCGGCTGTAGACACTTTCCCCTCGTTCGGCATCGAAGAGTTCAGGCAGTCCGAGGATGATGCGAACCAGGTTGAATGGGCTGCTTTGGTAGTAAGCCTGCTGCATCGCCGGAGTGATCTTGTCGTAAGGCTGCGTTACCACCTCATCGAGTCGGACCGCGGCCGTATTGTAGCGCCAGGCTCGGAACGGATAGACGTTGGCCATGCGGAAGAGCTTGCTCCATGTTGAAAGGGCGGCAGTTACGCCGCTGTTTCCGGATTCTACCGGGATAGAGACCGTTCAGGTTCTACGCTCGATTGTATCGCGAGAACCGGCGTTGGCCAGGGCGCTCGGTTTATCACCTGATCAAACCAGCAAAGGAATTACAATCCAGGAAGCGCCCACCATGCTACTATCACGGTCTATTCTCTGGTGCAGTGGTATGAGGAAATTTTCCATTCAGCGTTCGTCGCCACGCGGAAGCCGCATACCCCTCTTCGTCTCTATCGTCGCCTTATTCGCGTTCTTCGCGTTCACCGTCCGTGCCCAGGACGACCCCCTGAACAAGGTGCACGTGCCGCCGCCCGCCTCCAGCACCCCGGCCACCGGCGCGGCTCCCGGATCAGAACCCGCCGCCGCCACCGGTCCAGCCGCCCTCAAGGCCCATCCCGGCAGCATCCTGCGCATGAACGTCGACCTCGTGCTCGTCCCGGTCACCGTCACCGATCCCATGAACCGCCTGGTCACCGGCCTCGAGCAGGAAGACTTCAAAATCTTTGAGAACAATGGCGAGCAGCACATCAAGTCCTTCTCCAGCGAGGATGCTCCCGTCTCCATCGGCATCATCTTTGACCTCTCCGGCTCCATGACTTCCAAGCTCATGCGCGCTCGCGAGTCCATCCTTCAGTTCATCAAAACTGCCAACCCGCAGGACGAGTTCTTCGTCATCGGCTTCAACGACCGTCCTGAGCTGATTGAGGACTTCACCAATTCCATTGAGGACATTCAGTCTCGCCTCGCCACGGTCCGCAGCGGCCATCGCACCGCGCTGCTCGACGCCATTTACTACGGCGTGGATAAGATGAAGGACGCCCGCCACGAGCGCAAAGCCCTCCTCGTCGTCTCCGATGGCGGTGACAATCGCTCCCGCTACACGGAAGGCGAGGTCCGCGCCCAGGTCCGCGAGTCCGACGTCGAAATCTACTCCATCGGCATCTTCGACCCCTACGCCGCCACCCCGGAAGAGCGCACCGGTCCGCTCCTGCTTAATGAACTCTGCGAGGAAACCGGCGGCCGCATGTTCCGCGTCGACGACCTCAGCGAGATGAGCGACATCGCCGAGAAGATCTCCACCGAATTGCGCAACCAGTACGTCATTGGATACACGCCCAAGGACCTGCACCGGGACGGCAAGTGGCGTAAAGTAAAGGTTAAGCTGAATCCCCCACAGGGACTCCCGCCGCTTACGGTTCATGCTCGTACCGGGTACTATGCGCCATTGCAATAACGCGATCTTCGCGCTTCTTTTTGCCGCTGCGTTTTCATTGTCGGCACAAAAACCGCCCGCTCAGCCAGCTCCGGCCAATCCTCCCGGCCAGGCGCCCTCGCTTACTGTCGACCGCGATCCTGTTCGCGCGCCCGCCGGTCCCGGTCCCAATGTTCCCTCCAACGTCGAAAAAGAACGCGGACAGTACGTCTTCCGCACCGATGTCGAAGAAGTTTCCCTCAACGCCACCGTCCTCGACTCCTCCGGCCACCTTGTCCAGAACCTGACTCAGAACGATTTCCAGGTCTTCGAAGACGGCGCAAAACAGAACATCATCAGCTTTCAGCACACTGATACGCCGGTCTCCATCGGCCTCGTCATTGACAACTCCGGCTCCATGTCGCGCAAGCGCCCCGCCGTCAACAAAAGCGCCCTCGACCTGATTGAAGTCTCCAACCCTCAGGACGAGGCCTTCGTCGTCAACTTCTCTGACGAAGCCTTCATCGACCAGGACTTTACCTCCACGGTCGACAAGCTCCGCGAAGGCATGGCTCACGTCGAATCCCGCGGCGGCACCGCACTTTACGACGCCGTCGTCGCCTCCGCCGACAAGCTCGCCGCCGACGCCCACCGCCCCAAGCAGGTGCTCATCATCATTACCGACGGCGAGGACAACGCCTCCACCCTCAACCTGGAGCAGACCATCCGCCGCGTTCAGGCCCTCTCCGGCCCCGAGATCTACACCATCGGCCTCCTCTTTGGCGATGAGATGAGCCGCGCCGAGGTGCGCCACGCCCGCCGCGCCCTCGAAATGCTCTCCACCGAAACCGGCGGCATCGCCTTCTTCCCCAAATCCATGGAACAAGTCGACGAGATCGCCGCCGAGGTCGCCCGCGACATTCGCAGCCAGTACACCATCGGCTACCACTCCACCAAACCCACCTCCCAGCCCGGCTTCCGCCGCGTCCAGCTCACCGCCGACCAGAACGGCCGCAAGCTCAACGTCCGCACCCGCACCGGCTACTTCCCGTCCTCCCCCGGCAAGCGCCCCGCCCGCGCATCCAATCAGTGACCGGTTTTCCACCGCGTTCGCAAGCTGCCAAACATCCGCCCGGCGTTATAGACTCTTTTCGCCATGCCCGTCTCTAATCACGCTCTTTTCCCTCTCCGCGTTGCCGCCGACATCACCCAGCTCGTCGGCAACACTCCGATGCTTCAGTTGTCCCGGATCGCCCCTGAAGACGGCGCCGCGCAAGTCTTCGCCAAGCTGGAATTCCTCAATCCCGGCGGCAGCATCAAAGACCGCGCCGCCCTGGGCATGATTCTCGACGCCGAATCCCGCGGCCTCCTGCGCCCCGGTTGCACCATCCTTGAAGCCACCGCCGGCAACACCGGTGTCGGCCTCGCCCTCATCGGCGTCAACCGCGGCTACCAGGTCAAGCTCTTCGTCCCCGAAGGCTTTGCCGAAGAAAAATGCATCCTCATGCGCGGCTTTGGCGCGGAAGTCACTCGCACGCCCGAATCCGAAGGCATGGCCGGCGCCATCCGCCGCGCCAACGAAGCCGCCGCATCCATCCCCGGCGCCTTCATGGCAGGCCAGTTCACCAACCAGGCCAACCCGCAGTACCACCACGACACCACCGCCGCCGAAATCTGGGAACAACTCGACGGCCGCATCGATGCCTTCGTCTGCGGTGTCGGCACTGGCGGCACCTTCTCCGGCATCGCCCGCCTGCTCAAGGAGCGCAACCCCCGCGTCCTCACCATCGCCGTTGAGCCCGAAGGCTCCATCCTCCAGGGCGGCGAGCCCTCCAAGCACCGCGTTGAGGGCATCGGCGTCAGCTTCATCCCGGAAACTTTCCATCGCGATATCTGCGACCGCATCCTTATGGTCACCGACGACGACGCCTTTGCCATGGTCAAGCGCCTCGCCGCCGAAGAAGGCCTCGTCGCCGGCTCCAGCTCAGGAGCCAATGTCCACGCCGCCCTCCAGGTAGCCCGCGAACTAGGCCCCGGCAAGCGCGTAGCCACCATCATCCCCGACTCCGCCGAGCGCTACCTGTCCAAGAAGATTTTCGAAGGCGGCGTGTAGCGCCGCGGCCGGCTCTCCGTTACGGACAACTGAAAACTGACAACAGACAACTCGACCCCGCTCTATCGTGGCTCCAGCAGGGCAAACGCCACCACCGTCTCCCGCCGATCCCCCATCTCCGCAACAATTTCTTCCTCCAGATCATGCGGCACCACCATCTCGCACGCGGCAATCTCCTCATCTTCAGCCGTGGTAAAGCACAACTCGCAGCATCCCAGCGCCCCCGACTCCTGCCGCACCGGCGGACCAAAAGCACGGCAGGTCATCGGCCGCCAGGCATAAACATCGCAGCGCCCCGTCGCCGGATCGAGCGCCGGACACGCAGCCTCATCGGCCAGCTCCTCAAACCGCTCGCGCTCCTCCTCGGAATCCCCCAGCACGCCCGTCTCCGCATCGCCCGGGAACGCCGCGGCAAACTCCGCCGCCCATGCCCGCGCGCGCCGCTCGATCTCTTCGGCCAGAGCAGCATCGCTCTCGCGCAGCGCGTCCATCCCTGCTTTCAGCCGCGCCACGTCCAGCGCATTGATCGGAAACGGCCCGTGGCAGCACTGCGTACACCCCAGGCGGCAGGCCAGGTGAGGCCCGGCCAGCCGCCGCGCCTCGTCCAGCGCCGCGTCCATGATCTGCACCAGTTTCCCGTCACCGCCAGGCAACTTCCCCATGCGCCAATCGTAGTCCGTTCAGCGCGTCCTCACGGGTCGCTCCTGAAACTCCGGCTCACGCTTTGCTTTAGTTGCACACAAAACTGGCGTACACCTTCGTGTTCGCAAAGTCAGGCGCATTGGTGAAGTTGGAGACGACCAGACTAACGTACCATGAAGTTAGAGAGAAGGTAGCCGTGCTGGAACAACTCACCGGCGCTCCGCCGGCGGCGGTCACATTGCACCAGAGCGGTGTCCTCCCAACTTCTCCCCACACCAGATAATCCTCGTCGGCAACGCCGACTACCACGTTTGCACTCGAATTACCCTTCGCACCAAGAACCAGCACCTTGAAATTCTCCCCGGTACAGGCCTGAGGAATCGGCACGGAGAGGGAGTCGACATTGGGCGTGTCGAAAACTTCGGCGGTACTTGGCCCCGTCATGGATCCAATCATCACGATGCCGACCGACGCGGGGATTGACATGGTGGCAGACCACACCTGCCCTCCCGCAGGTCCGGCGGGGCCCGTGGGCCCTGTCGGCCCCGTCGATCCCTCCGGGCCGGTCGCGCCCGTCGCGCCTTGGGGTCCGGCCGGTCCCTGCGGTCCTTGATATCCAATCGGTCCCGGAAGTCCGACAGGTCCCTGTGGCCCAGCCGATCCTGCGGGCCCGATCTGGCCTAGCGCGGCCTCGAAAAACGCCTCTTGATACGGCTGCCTGCCCGTCTTCACCGAGAGAAGATAGGCCCCCGGGGCAACGCCGGCCGGCAGAGTCGCCGTGATGCTCGTACTGGAGGATTTCGTGACCGTGAGCGAGGTCCCAGCCAGGTTCACTTCCGGCATGGGGTTTCCGAATTCGAGGCCGAGGATGGTGATCTGCGTTCCCGCCGGGTTTTCCGTTACGTTCATGATGACAGGGGGGCGATGGTCGTTCTGGGCCATGGCAACATCCATAAATACTGCGACGAACCCAATGAGCAACAACGTGCGTTTCAACATTGGTCTCTCCTGGCCGGTACAACCGGCCGGTGAGGGTCATCAGGCTGCTCGATTCGAGACGCAAGTTGGACCTTTCCGCACCATTCAGTCGGGCAACCTCAGACGAAGGATCGAAAGAAGACAGTGTGGAAATTCGCAGCGATTATAAGCCTGGAGTTTCAGGATTCATAATTTCGAAATGCCCCTCCCGGCGGCACACACAACTTCTGGAGTGCCCGTACGGCAATATCGAGCTCATCCACGGCGAATCGCCTGCTGGTTCCCGGGTACCGTCGCGCCACGATAATCTAGGAAGAGACTGCCGAGGAGCAAAGCCCCAAGACATGGCCCACTACAAGTATTCCACTCTCGCCGTGCACGCCGGCCAGGAGCCTGACCCGCTCACCGGCGCCGTCAATGTCCCCGTTTACCTCACCTCGACCTTCGAGCTCACCGGCATCGGCTCCGACAAGGGCTACGACTACTCGCGCGCCGGCAACCCCACCCGCGCTCGCCTGGAGCAGGCCCTCGCCGCCCTCGAAGGCGGCATCTGCGGCCACGCGTTCGCTTCCGGCATGGCCGCCATCTACGCTCTCGTCGCCACCCTCCACGCCGGCGACCACGTTCTCTGCTCGCGGAACGTCTACGGCGGCACCGCGCGACTCTTCAACATGATCGTCCGCCACTACGGCATCGAGATCGAATACGTCGACACATCCAGCCTCGACGCCGTCGCCGCCGCCATCCGCCCCGCCACCAAACTCATCCACATTGAAACTCCGACCAACCCGCTCATGGTCCTCACAGACATCGCGGCCGTCTCCGAAATCGCGCATCAGCACGGAGTTGAGGTCAGCGTCGACAACACCTTCATGTCGCCCGCCCTGCAGAGCCCTCTTGCGCTCGGCGCTGACGTGGTCATGCACTCCACCACCAAGTTCCTCAACGGCCACTCCGACGGCCTCGGCGGCGCTCTCATCGGCTCCAGGCCCGAGCACAAGGAACGCTTCCTGCTCGTCCAGAAGGCCGCCGGCGGCATCATGTCGCCCTTCGAGTGCTTCCTTGTCCTGCGCGGCATCAAGACCCTCCCGCTGCGCATGCGCCAGCATGAAGAGAACGGCCGCGCCGTGGCGGATTTCCTCTCCACGCAGCCCAAGCTCACCCGCCTCAACTACCCCGGCCTCAAGTCGCATCCGCAGTACGAACTGGCCGTGAAGCAGCAGCGCGGATTCGGCTCCATGCTCAGCTTCGACCTCGGTTCCCGCGACGCCGCCGGCCGCTTCCTCGCCGCGCTCACTATCTTCCTCAACGCCGAGTCGCTCGGCGGCGTCGAATCCCTGGCGTCGCATTCGGCCACCACAACCCACGCCGCGCTCAGTGACGACGACCGCGCCACCGTGGGCATCACCGAGGGCCTCGTTCGCCTCTCCGTGGGCATCGAGGACAAGGACGACTTGATCGCCGACCTCGACCAGGCGCTGAAGGCCGTCTAAAGCCTGAGTCACGTCCACACACTATCACCACCGCATAAAATCGATATAGGACTAAATCAGTCGTATATTGGGTCAAGGATCACACCCTGTGAATATCGCTGCACGCGGCTGATTCTAATAAAGAAAAAGTTTTCGACCAAATATGCAGTCTTAATTCCCCTGGGAGTTATAATAGATCCAGTTAGAAAGCTATGCCCGGCTGAGGATGTTCCCTTCGCCGGGCCTTTCATTTCTGGCTATCGATCTGGGTTTCGAGCCAGCGGGGCCGGAAAGCAGTGCGGAATCACTGCAGTTTGAGGGCGTAAATCCATGAATTCACAAGACATCGCCGTTTTTTATTTTCATCGCTTCCGAGCGCAGGCCGCGGTCTCTCTCCTCGCTCCCTCGCTCCCTCGCTCCCTTGCTCCCTTGCTCCCTTGCTCCCTTGCTCCCTGTTCATTTACTGCAGTTTCAGGGCGTAACACCATGAATCCACAAGACATCGCCGTTTTTTATTTTTCGCAATTTTCCGGCCCCATTCCGGACCTCCAGCGAAGCCCGGGATGGGCGCCCTTTACGACTTCTTCGGGATCCGCATCTCGGTCGCGTGCATCATCGGCCGCTCCGGCAGGATCAGGAAGTTCTGCATCATGCCCGTCTCCTCATGCGGCAGGATGTGGCAGTGGAACACTGACTTTCCTGTCCACTGCTTGAACCGCATGCGGATGACGCTGGCTGTGTTCTGCGCCACCCAGATCGTGTCCTGGATGGTGCCGGGCGGCTGCTCGATGCCGGCAATGGACTTCACTTCGAAGTCGTTCACGTGGATGTGGAACGGATGGCCCTCCGTGCCGCCGCGGATGGCGTCGGGCACAATGATGTGCCACTCCTCGCACTCGTCCAGGAAGACCACGGTGGGGGTCGCCAGCTCCTCGTAGAGCTGGTTGTTGATCATGAAGTCGATGCCGACAACAGGGTTATCCACACCGGGGAACCGGCCCGAGAACGTGAAGTAGCGCCTCTCCTTGATATCGCTGTCCTTGATGGGTGGGTCGCGGGTGACGGGCGGCAGCGAGTGCGGAATCTTCATATCCATCTGGTCGCCCTCAACCACGATGGTGGCAATGGTCTTCTCGACCGCCGCAAGGAACTGCTGGCTCTGCGCAAGCTGCAGGATGTTGTAGGTGCCCGGCTTGCCCGCCTTGATGAGGAACTCGGCGCGATTGGCCGGCCCCAGAAACACCTGCGGCGCCCCGCTCGCGAATGGACGCTCGCGCGGCTCGTCGAAGTTGTTCCCGTCCATCCCCAGCAGCCACATGTCGTGGCCCTCCACCTGGAGCGGAATCATCATGTCGGAGCAGGCGTTCAGAAAGCGGAAGCGCGCCACTTCGCCCGGGCGCATGGTGTACTTCCCCGGCGTCATCGGCGTTGGATTGGGCGCCGTGGGGTTGGAGTCGTTGTGGGTCTCCTTGAAGAACGGCTCGCCGTTCAGCAGGTAGTAGCGGAGAGCGTAGTCGCCGGTGGTGAAGCCGCAGTGCTGATTGGGCTGCACGACGGGCTTCTTGGTCTCCGGGTCGTAGATGGTTACATTGCCCCCGAACGTCTGCCAGATGGCGTTCTGTTTGGGGTCATAGTCGTAGTAGGTGGATTTGGGATCGTTGCTGTGGAACAGGCCAAGGTCCTGCACCACCATCACGTAGTCCTTGGCCGCCTTGATCTCCGGCACTTCGTCGATGGCGCCCTTGATGATGAGTCCGCCGGCCATGCCGGAGACGGCCTGGATCACGGTTGACCCATGGGAGTGCGGGTGGTACCAGTTCAGCCCCGGCGACTGGTCGGGGGGGATCACGAACGGATAGTCCTTGTACTCGCCCGGCTCGATGGCGATCATGGGCGCCATCGGGTTCAGGGTGGCCAGCGGCTCAAAGATGTGCGGCGCGATGTCCAGCCCGTGCAGGTGCAGGTTGGTGTTGCCGAAGTCGTGGGGGACGTCCATGTTGCCGTCCCAGCCCGCGGAATCGTTGGCAGGCAGCGAGTTCGTCACCCGGATATTCAGGGTTACGCCCGCCTTGGAGACGATCATCGGCCCGGGGATGGTGCCGTTGTAGGCGCGCAGCTTCGCTTTTACGCCCGGCTCGATCTCCTTGTCGAGGATGGCGCAGTCGAGGGTGATGTCGGGTTTGAACTGGTCCCACTCGTTGTTCTGGGCGGCCGGCGAGCCCAGCGGTTCGGCGCTCGAGTCCAGGGGCGCGTGCGGCGAGAACGCGGGTTCGGCTTTAGCCGCGGCCGCAGCAGCCGCGGCACCGGCGGCGAGCGTAAAGAATTTACGACGAGAGACTCGCTTCATTTCTTTTCTCCGCTGGCGAAGTTGGCCAGGTGCCTGGGCGCAGGCTTGATCTGGTTGGGATCGGTGCAGGCATCCGGCTCATGGTTGACGTGGAAGAACCCGTACTGCGTGAAGGCCACCGCCATCTGCAGCGAGGTATCGAGGCTCATCGCGGTGGGGAACAGCCCGCCGGGGAATCCCTGCGGAGCCGACTGGTTCTGGAAGTAGTCCGAGTTGTCCTGCGAGAACTCGTCGCACATGCCGGCGAAGCCGAAGCTGGGCGGCACGTTGGTCCCCATCTCGTTAAGGGCGCCGTGCGGCGCGGCATAGGCGCTGGCATGGCAGGAAGTGCACGAGGAACTGGGATTGTCCACCGGGCCGGCCAGGCGCTTCTCGCAACCGAGGTGCTGGTATGTCTCGATGCCCGGATTAATGACGCTCTGCTGCAACGGCAAGCTCGCCGTGCGCGGAACGGCGGGGAAACTCCAGGGATCGGAACCCCACTGCAATCCCAGCGGCACCAGGTGATCCCAGAAGGTGGCGCCCGGCGTGTCGCCGTCATAGGCAAACGTGCCGTAGACCCAGCCGATGGGCGAACGTGAATCCGTGACCGCGACATCGATCTGGACGATGTGATCGGTCTGCACCTCGCGCTCGCACTGGTAGCCCTTGTCGCTGGAGTACTTGTGCCGGTCCACTTGCCACGCGGGCGAATTCTTCAGGTAAGTGACGCACTCGGGCGGCACGGTGGAGGTGAGCACTTTGACCACCACGGTGCCCTCAGGGAACGGCAGGCCCGCGGGCATCTGGACGCCCATGTACTCGCCGATCTGCGGTACGCCGGTGGCGGGGATGGCCCTGCCCATCGTGTAGCCGCCGTAGCCGTTGTAGTAGCCCACGGACCAGCTCTCAAAGCCGTAGGGATACTGTCGCTTGCAATCCTCCGACTCGCCCGCGATCTCGGTTATGGCATGCGGCGAGTGCACCGGCCCAATGAGCTCAGAGAGCTGCGCCGTGCGCTCGTTGGTGGTTCCGTGCACGTACTCGCGGCCTGCGGTGGGGTCGTAGGCCATCCAGGGCACGTTGAACCAGCGCGTCTTCCCGTCGACCTTGATGCGCCAGCCGTCCTTGTCATTCAGATCGTCGGTCTGGCCCTCGCGCACGTACTTGATGATGGCGGCCAGATAGTCCTCCCAGCCCTGGCCGTGCCATTGCGGCTGCGGCGGATGGCCACCCGGGGGGAACGACGGATTGAAGTTGACGCTCATGTAGAGCCAAGGGCACTCGTCCTGCGGACACTTCTCGGTCAAGGGATGCGGCGGCTGGTGGGGGTAGTCCCTGCTCAGCTCGAAGACCGGCGTGGTGGGATTCTTCGGCGGCTCCGTGGCCGCATTGCGGAAGGCGTAATAGGCTGCGTCATGCACCGTGTGAGCGGGCGGCTGCGCGGCGTGCTGCGGAGCCGCCGGCTGTTGTGCAACACACGCTGCCGCGCCCGCCAGGATGACGCACAAGGCCACTGCAACTTGCGGGGAAATGCTCTTTCTCACCTGATCCTCCTGTCCCGTTTCCGGGGAACAACCGTCATGGGTGATTCAAGAACCTGCGATGGCCGCCCATGCGGCCAGCGCGCCGTTGAAACTGGTGTACAAGCCGAACGCGTCGTAGATGGCCGATGACCAGGCTTCGCGCGCATCATCGGGAATGGTTGTGCCGCCGGGCGTCTGGGCGGGCACCAGCGTGTCAGAGATGTTGCGCACAAACACGTAGCCCGCACCGGCCTTTTGCGCCGCATAGCCGATGACTGCGTCGTCCATTTCGAGCGCCGCGTAGTTCGTTGGGCCTTCGGCGATGTAGTAGTAATCCGTGGTCAGGAGCGGCTGATTGTTGTAGTTCACCGCCTTGGGCGAGCCCAGATTGTCCGGATCGATAGGCGGATTCACAAGGTCACTCAGGCTGAATGGCTTGAGCGACGAGGCCCCCTGCTGGCTGCTCTGCTTGGCGTTCTTCAGCACTTTCTCGAGCTCGGACCACGTGGCCACCTTGCTCAGCGGCATCATGAGCTTCTCTGCGCCGCTCATAAGGTTCCAGGAGGGAAACGCAGTCGAGGTATAGGTGTTGCCGTTCAGACCGGAAGCGAGATTCTCCTGGATCTCAAGCTGCAGCTTGCCGCTGTTGGTAACGGAGACATCGCCCAGGTTCTGGCTGAGGCTGGCGCCGCCGGCGGTGCCGATGGAATAGATCAGCCTGGGCTTGGCGTCCGCGGCAATGGTCTGGACCATGGTGACCAGGCCGGCGAGCCATGGCGAGTGGGATAGATGCCCGTCGGCCTTGAACAGGAGCACGCGCGTCGTCTTTGCGCCCGAGCCGATCCCAGAGATATCGACAAGCTGGTAGTAACCCCACATGTAGCCGCCGGGCGTCGATCCTGAAGGAGCGTCCCTGGAGTAAAGCAGCCACTTGTTGATCAGCTCGGTGGACTGGTTGTCGCCCGCGGTGGTGCTGTGCAGGAAGACGTGATCCATGGCGGACCACTCGGAGTCAGTCCAGGTGAACATGACTACGTCTGCGGCGGGCAGCGGCGCCGTGGGCCCCTGGTAGTCGATCTGGACGGGAACGGGCGCCTGCGCGCCGATGGAATTCCAGTCGATGCCAGGCAACAAAGACGGTACTGTGCGCACGGGCGCCTGCACCCGGTAATCGCTATATCGCGACATGAATCAGGATCTCCCCCAAACGGCTGAAACGCTCAATCCGGGTCCCGGCTCCGCTGCCGGCGGTGTTTGCGTATGGCACGCAAAACCACGGCGCGGTCGTAACTCGGGCGCAGGACGAGTTATGCGCAGTTAGGGAAGAACCAAGGACGGCACAAGAACTACATCACCCATCGATCCTGTCGTTGGTGTGGGAAGCAACCTGATTCTTTCCCGCAAGTCACGGCTTGTCAAGAACAATCTCCAAACGGCGATAACTTGCGAGTTACTGGATGGTGAATGCTGCAGCAATGTCCCACGGTGCGGGATTGGGCGGGGTCTCAGTGCGCGATTGCCGTGCGTGCGGCTTTTTTCGGCCGGTGCATAAGGAACGGCATGGGCACCAGGACCACGGTGATGATGACGAAGACCCAGATCACGTCAACGTAGGCCAGGAGGCGCGCCTGCCGCTGTGCCATGGCGTAGATCTGTGCGCCGGCATGGTAGATGGCGTCGGGTTGAGCCATACCCGTGCGCTGCTGAAGAGCGCCCGCAATTCCTGAGCGCATGGCCTCAAACGGCCTGTTGCCCGGCGAAGCGTGCTCCCCCAGGAACGCGAGGTGCCGTTGCGTGAGCCGCGCCAGCATGGTGGTCATGAAGCTGATGCCTACGCTCCCGCCCAGATTGCGCGACAGGGCGCTCATGCCGCTGATCTCGTTGTTCTTGTGCTGCGGGATTCCGGCGTAGCAGAGAATGTTGATGGGAATGAACAGGAACGGGAGGCCCAGCGCAATGAACGCGCGCCAGCTCACCGCCTGCCAGAAACTGACTTCCAGATTCAGGTTCGCCATTCGGATCAGCCCGACGGTGGTGATGATGAATCCAATAGCCACCAGCTTCCGAGGATCGAATTTGGGCGCAAACATCCCGGCGAGCGGGAACAGGAACAGCAGCACAATTGCCCCGCTCGATACCGCCATCCCGGCCTGCCGCGCGGTGTAACCCATGATCTCCTGAAGGAACAGCGGAATAAATACGGTGGAAGTGTAGAGCGACAATCCGACCATGAAGAGCACAAGCTGCGTCATGCCCACATTGCGGCGCATGTACAGGCGCAGATCGAGGACGGGATGCTCGACATGGAACTCGCGGTACACGAAGGCGGCGAACGCCACCCCGCCAATGACGGCGCAGGAAACGATGAAGTGCGAAGAGAACCAATCGTCTTCCTGGCCCTTGTCCAGCATGATCTGCAGGGCGCCTATGGCGACGATGAGCAGGCCCAGGCCCCACGTGTCGATGCCCTCGCGCTTCTTGCGCACTTCAGCCAGGTAGGGCGGGTCCTCAACCATGCGGTTGCTCAGGTACATCGACAGGATGCCCACCGGAATGTTGAGGAAGAAGATCCAGCGCCAGGAGTAGTTATCGATGATCCAGCCGCCGACGGTGGGACCGATGGCCGGGGCCATGACCACGGCCACGCCATAGACGGCGAAGGCCATGGAGCGCTTCTCCGGGCGGAAGGTGTCGGCCAAAATGGCCTGTTCGCTGGGCTGCAGGCCGCCGCCGGCCGCGCCCTGCAGCACGCGGAAAAAAACCAGGATTCCCAGCGTTGGCGCTATTCCGCAGAGAAACGAGCAGACGGTGAACAGGAAGACGCACGACATGTAAAAGCGCTTGCGCCCGATGCGGTTGGCGATCCAGCCCGAGATGGGCAGCACCATGGCGTTGGCCACCAGGTAGCTGGTCAGGACCCAGGTGGCCTCGTCCTGCGTGGCGGAGAGCGTGCCGGCAATGTGCTGCATGGCCACGTTGGCAATGGAACTGTCGAGGGCCTCCATGAACGTAGCCATGGTGACCGTGAGGGCGATGGCCCACGGGTTGGCGCGCGGGCGCCACGTGTCATGGAAGGTGAGGGTTGCCGCCGCGGCCGCCACGGGCTGCTCCTACGTGGAGAAATTGGTAGGTTTCAGGGAACGATTGCTCTCTTCCAGAGTACAGGCTTTCGTGGAACTGCGGCGAGGAGCCCGAGGCCGCCTCAGGGAGGCGGTTGCCTGGTATGGCATCCTGAGGAGATGAGCGGCCTGCCAATGCCGGTGCTGGGTATCGACACCTGCGGACCTGCGGGATCTGTGGCGCTCGCAAAGGTGAGCGTGAATGGGGGATCGATCCTCGGCCAGGGGGAGCTGGAAGGCCGGACCTATTCGGCCACGCTGGTCGCAGCCGTGGATCGGCTGTTGAAGGAGGAGGGCCTGGCGCTGTCGCAGATTGGCTGCATTGTGGTGGTGCATGGCCCAGGCAGCTTCACTGGCGTCCGCGTCGCTCTCAGCGCCGCCAAGGGGTTGGCGCTCGGCGCCGGCGTTCCCGTCGTCGCTGTGTCGCGTCTTGAAGTTCTCGCCCGCAAATCCGGCTGTTTCGGCGCCGCCCTGGATGCCCACCGCCATGAGCTGTACCTGCGCCTCGCCCAGCCTGACGCCGCCGTCATCGAGATCCTTGCTGGGCGCGACGACCTTCTGCGCTTTCCCGTACCCGGCCGCGTTGCCGTCTGCGACACCTCCGCCGCCGAACTCCTGGCCGAGGCGTGGCCATCCGCTGAGCTTGTCCGAGTGGAGGCTCCCACTGCCGCCGACGCGGTCCGCTGCGCATCGCAACGCATCCGCACCGGCGACTTTAACGACATCGCCCTGCTCGACGGCCACTACCTGCGCCGCTCAGATGCGGAAATCTTTGGTGAGAAGGGACGCCCGGCGGAGACGAGCGGGAGCTCCGGGCGGTGAGCGCCGACCTGCGGATCCGGACCATGAGGCCGGAGGACATCCCGGCCGTGATGGCGCTGGCAGAAGCCCTTCCCGCCACGCCACACTGGCCCCGGAGCGTGTACGAAACGGCGGTCGACTCCGGCGGCAGACCGGGACGTGTTGTGCTGCTGGCGCACGCGCCGGATGGCTCGCTTGCCGGGTTTGCCGCTGCGTCCTGGAGCGGGCCGGAGGCGGAACTCGAGTCGATTGGGGTAGCGCCCCAGTGGCAGCGGCGGGGGGTGGCACGCAGGCTGTTTCGTCGCATGGCAGGGCTTCTGCAGGAGCGCGGAGCGGATGTGGTCTTTCTGGAAGTGCGCGCTTCCAACCAGCCGGCTCTTAATCTCTACATTTCGCTGGGCTTCGCTGAGACTGGCCGGCGCAGAGGCTACTACGCCGACCCGCCGGAAGACGCGATTTTGATGCGGCTGGACCTCCGCGGAGCTGAGCCGGAAGGCTCCGACGGCGTGTGATTTGCATCACTCGCGAGGCGTCTTCGCTGGAATTCCACACCCTGGTTACCTTTTGCCGTAGTTCCCACTTGCCAAGTGCCACGTCCCGGAGCTATTTGTAAATGTTCGGAAAAAACTGGAGGGCATGATGGACGAGATTCACGATCCGCTGAGCGAAGAAATAGATCGCCTGCACGCCGAACACCGTCGCTACGCTCAGCGGCTGGAAGAATTGATTGGGAAAACTTATCTCTCCGACGACGAGCAGCTCGAAGAGGTTCGGCTGAAAAAGCTGAAACTCCATGCCAAGGACCTGATCTACGCCCTCGAACGCCGACAAGCGGTCGCGGTGTAGGACCGCCCCCGGGGGCGCAAAAGGCCAAGGTCGAGACCAAGCGGCGCGCAATCCTGCCTCTGCACGTCAAGTGTGTCTAATCCCTGCCCTTAGCAATCGCCGAACACCCGTATAATCGATAGAGCCTTCCGTCCGGATTGCCGCTTTCGGTACGGTCTGTGGCGCGGCTCATACAGCAATGGTGCGTGACGGGTACATTTACGGTCTAAGTCTGCTGGTGGTGGCTGTGTTCCTGGTTTGGATCACCGGGAGCTGGGGTTGGGCCATTCCTCCGGCGCTTCTGGCTGTCTTCTTCCTCTGGTTTTTCCGCGATCCCACTCGAGCCATTCCCGCCGAACCCGGCCTGATCGTTTCTCCCGGAGACGGCCTGGTGACGGAAACCATAACCATCTCCACGCCCGCCGGCCAGCGCCAGCGCATCAGCATTTTCCTCAGCGTTTTTGACGTGCACGTGAACCGCTCGCCCATCGCCGGTGAGCTGAGCCGAGTGCGCTATCAAAAAGGCAAATATCTGAACGCAATGAATCCCGCCAGCGCGGAAAGCAACGAACAGAATGTGGTGACGGTGCGCGGCGAAGGGATCGAGGTGACGTTCAAGCAGATCGCCGGTCTGCTGGCGCGGCGGATTGTGTTCCCGTTCCACCAGGGAGACCGCGTGGAGCGCGGCCAGCGCGTGGGCCTCATCAAGTT
The DNA here is from genome assembly GCA_035552475.1 of Occallatibacter sp. Classification (GTDB taxonomy): domain Bacteria; phylum Acidobacteriota; class Terriglobia; order Terriglobales; family Acidobacteriaceae; genus Telmatobacter. The sequence goes on along the minus strand of DASZLE010000030.1, from coordinate 30,965 downwards.
CGGGTCGCGCGTGGACGTGCTGATACCGGCCGAGGCCGAGCTCCAGGTGAAGGTGGGGCAGCGGGTCAAGGGCGGCTCCAGCGTACTGGCCGTGATGATGGATGGCGCCGGCGCGCGAGTTCTGCCGGAGCGCCGGCGCTCCGCCAGCACGTACGCCGAGCCCGATGAAGGAGAACAGCGGTGAACGGCCAGGATCCACGTGCGCGGGCCCAGGCGCGGGCTCGGCTGCGGAGGGGCATGTTCCTGCTGCCTTCGCTGTTCACGGTGGGCAACATTGCCGCCGGATACTTTGCCATCACCCAGACCATCGCCGCTGTCGGGGCCAACGCGAATGCGCAGACCCACCTCAACTGGGCTTCGATGGCCATCCTTTTCGCCATTCCCTTTGACGCCCTGGACGGCCGCATCGCGCGCATGACCAACACCACCAGCGAGTTTGGCAAGGAGCTGGACTCACTGGCTGACGTCATAACATTCGGCGTTGCACCCAGCCTGCTGGCCTTTATCTGGGGCTTCTATTTCCTGCCTACTTCAGAAAGCCCCCAACTGCGGGAAAACCTCCAGCACCTGGGAGCACTCTTTTGCTTCCTGTTCCTCATCGGCGGTGCGGCCCGGCTGGCGCGCTTCAACATCAGCCACAACCCAGTGCCGCGCAACCCCGGCCGTCCTGACCGCAAGTACTTTGTCGGCATGCCCATTCCCGCGGCGGCCGGCCTGCTGGCTGCAGCGGTGCATTTTTTCAGCGGCATCCCCAGCCAGGCGTGGTGGATCGCCATCATCTGGCTCATGCTCGTGGGCACCTGCGGTTTTCTCATGGTCAGCACCTGGCGCTTCTGGTCGGGCAAGGAGATCAGTTTCTCCCGCAGTCACCCCTCACAGGTGCTGCTGCTGCTGGCCATCATGCTGTTTCTGCTGGTCAAGTTCTCCGGGCCTATCCTGATTGTCATCGCGCTCGTGTACATGTTTTCGGGAATCTGGGCGCGCGCGGCGTATTCGTGGTCGCGGCGAAGGCGCCGCCGCCCGTCTGCGCCTATTCATTCCACGGATGCTGATCCGCGAACCCTCTAACCTGCCGCACCAAAGGAAAGCCTGTGTACCGGATAGCAATTGCGGGTGCATCGACGCTGCTGGGCAAGGAACTCAAGGACGCCATCGAGGAATCTCCGCTGGCTGCCTCCACTTTTACGCTGCTGGACGATGAGCCGGCGCAGGGACAACTCGACCAGGTGGGCGACGAGATCACGTTCATCCAGCCCCTCCACACGGAGGCCTGGGACAGGGTCGATTTCGCCTTTTTCTGCGGCTCGCCGGTGATGACCCACAAATACTGGAGGGAAGCCGTGCGCGCCGGCGCCACGGTGCTCGATCTCTCCGGCGCCCTCGAAGGCGACGCCGGAGTTCTGGTCCGCGCGCCCTGGCTGGAGTCCGACGTTTCGCCCGCCGACCTGCTGACCCCTGCCACCGTTCCCGCTCATCCCGCGGCGTTGGCGCTGGCTCTGCTCCTCAGCCGGATACAGCAGGCCGCGCCCATTCGCACCGCAGCGGTCACCCTGCTGGTTCCGGCCAGCGAGTTCGGCCGCGGCGCCATGGACGAGCTGCACCAGCAGACGGTGAACCTGCTCAGCTTCCAGACGCTTCCCCGCGCCATCTACGACGCGCAAGCCGCCTTCAACCTGCTCTCCGGCATGGGTGAGAGCGCGACGGCAAACCTTGCGGCACTGGAGATACGCATCCGGTTGGACTACGCAGCGCTGGGCCGGGGCCGCTTCCCGGCACTGGCCCTGCAAGCGATCGCAGCGCCGGTCTTCCACGGCCATACCTTCTCCATCGCTGTTGAGCTGGACCGGAGAGTCGAGCTCGGGATCATTGAAGAAGCGCTCGGCGGCGACCATGTGGACCTGGTCCTGGAGGACACCGATTCCCCCTCCAATCTGGCCGCTACCGGACAGAACGACGTCCTGGTGCGGCTTCGCCCGGTCGTCGAGGGCCGCAATCCCACGCAGGTTACGCGTTTCTGGCTCTGGGCCGCATCGGACAATCTGCGCCTGCATGCCGAGAACGCCGTCGAATGCGCTCTGGATCTGCGCCGGCTGCGGCCGCAGGGCACGGTGCAGTAGAGGAATCGCGAATCAGAGGGCGGCGCCGACCGCATTATTCGCTATCGCCGACGCGCAGATTCTAGTAGCGTTCCGTTATGAGCGGTACTGCGCCTGCATCTTTCACGACACAGATTGAATACGTCGACGGAATTCCGGTCGTCGTCATGGCGGGCCGGCTTGAGGCGTCGAACGTCAATGTGTTTGACGGCCAAATTGCGCCTCTGCTCACCCAGCCCCACCCGCGCATCCTCATCGACATGCAGGCTCTCACGTTCGTCGCCAGCATGGGATTACGCTCCATCCTCAAGCTGATCAAGCATGCGGCGGCCAGCGGCGGCCGCGCCGGCGCCTTCGCCGTTCCTCCCATGGTCCTTGAGGTTCTGGAGATGACCGCTTTCACCAAGCTGATGGATGTTTATCCTGACCGCGAGAGCGCTCTGAACGCAAAAGGCTCGTGACATTTCACGCGCGCCGAAGGCCTAGTGTTCATCAGCCGGCGATTCAGTGCGGGAAGAAACGGAATTCGTGGGCAAATCAATAGGTGACTGACGGATACGCGGCGATGCGCCGGAATCCAGTCTTCTTTAGAAAACTGAATGATGTTGGCCGTACGATGTTCGCCGAGGTCACTCATCCGCAGCAGCCCTGTTCCTGTTGCACCGGCGGACACTTCACCGAGCCAAACGAACAGAACACGCAGCAGTCGCCCTGACGGGGGCGCAGCACCGCTTTGCAGTTGGCGCACTCATAGTAGAACTGGCACGCATTCGTGGGCATTGTTTCCTGCTTGGCAGACCCACAATGCGGACAGATCAGCACGGACTCAAGAATGGTTTCCCTCATCGCGCTGTCACTTTTGCACCGTGGATGGAAAGCCCGCGACTGTGGTTGCGCGGGTCAATGCATCGGGCCTGGTCTTGTCGGCGTCGTAGGTGACGGTTGCAGTCTTCTTCTCGTAGTTGACCTTGACTGCGCTCACACCAGAAACCTTCTCCAGCGACTTTTTCACTGTGATCGGGCAGGTCGCACAGGTCATGTTTTTCACATCGAGCGTGATTGTTGTGGGTGTGGCCGCCATCGCGATCAGGGGCAAGAAAAGCGTGGCAATAAGCAATTTCCGCATCAGAATTCCTTTCAATAGAACAGCGGGGCGAACCAGGGCACGGCCAAGAGACCGAACAATATCGTTACTACAATCCAGAACGTGATGCGTTGCCGCCTGAGTGCTGCAGGATTGGCGCAGGCGCCACGTGGGGCGCAGGGATGCGGCACCAGATAAAGTTTGCGAAATGCCAAGCCAAGAAACAACAGAGTGAGACCAATGAGGTATGGACGAAATGGCTCCATCGCAGTGAGGCTTCCGATCCATGAACCGCTGACTCCGAGGATCACCAACACAAGCGGACCAACGCAGCAAACTGACGCACCCATTGCGGCGACCGCGCTCGCGAGCAGCGAAGTTCTCGCGGTGAGTTGCGCCATGAAATTCCTCCAGAAGCCGCTTGCCTTGACGATAGTGTAAATTCCCTGTGGGCTTCGGGTGGGGGTTACCATTCGGCAAATATTCTGGGGCGGCTGAGCCGTTTGTATCGGCCAATCCGCCCTAAACCACAGCCAGCTTCATGTCTTCGCGCAGCCACAGCGCGAGCTGCCGCAGCAGCCACACGTTGCGCTCGAACAGTGTGGTGGCATAGTGCAGCGCGGCAATGTCGTGCGCGTCGGCCGACTGCTCCATGCCATAGCGGTTGCGCAGACGCTCCATGCTGGCGCCGCGGTCGTCGGTCAGAACCATTAACATCTCCAGGTCCATCGCTTCCTTCGATTGCAGAGCATCCGCCATGGTCAGCAGAATCGTATCGAGGGATTCGAGCAGGCGGCCGCTCAGTTCCCGATCGCCTCCCTGCTCAAGCGTTTCGGCGAACAGAAGGATGTTCTCCTCGAGCGCCCGCAGCGTTTCCTGCTTGCGCTGCAGTGAAATAGCGCGGGCCGCCAGCTCGCTGGAGATCGGTTGCCGCAGCAGCGACTCAAGGAACCGCGCAATTTCAAGACCCAGGGTGACGGCCGCCGCATGCAGCGGCTTCAGCGCCGATCCGGTCCCGTTCCGCGCCGCCTCCAGATAACTTTCAATGGCGCGGACCAGGCGCATCTGCTCCAGTTCCACCAGGTCCGGAGCGGCCTCAGGAGCCAGCAATGCCTGCGCTCCGATGTACATGGGCCGCGACAGGCCTTCTTCCGGCGTGGGAGGCGAAAGCTTTACCAGCCAGGCGGCCACTTGATATTGGCAATGGCGAGGGTGGCGATGGCGCTACCCAAGATGAGGTAAAGAAACGCCATCCGTCCCGCGATCGAGGGACTGAGCCGGTGGAGCAGCGCGAGCAGCAATGGGGCGCCCGTGGCGCGCTCGATCAAAAGCAAGCTGCCGACGAGGATCCCGGCCGCCAGGTTGGTAAGCGCCTGGTAAAGCGCGATCTGGCGCGGGATGCCGCGCTGATGGCTCGACAAAACGTAGGTGCCGATGGCGGTGCCGATGCCGAGACCGGGGATGGTCATCATGGCCGCAAACTCGTTCAGAATCCCGCCGCGGTTCACCGTAATGACAATAGCCGCCGTGGCCGAGGAAGACTGGATGAACGCGCGCAGCAGCGCGCCCAGCAGGAATGCGGCATCGGGAAAGCGATCGAAGAAGCGCGCCACCGCCAGCAGTTCGTGCGACGTCCCCAGCGGACGAAACGCCTGCTTCATCATCTCCAGCCCGAAGAACAGCAGGCCAATGGCCAGCAGGCAGGAAATGGCCGGCTTCCAGCGCGTGAAGATGCGGAAGGCAAGCAGCATGCCGCAGAAGCCGATTAGCAGCAGGATGGGCAGTTGCAGATCCACCGCGGCCATAAAGACCAGCAGTGAGCTGCCGATATTGGCGCAGGCCAGCACGATCAGCGCGCGGCCCAGCGGCACCAGACCGCCGGCCATCATCCCCGACAGGATGAAAGCCACCACCGAGGTGCTCTGCGTGACCGCTCCCGCCGCCGCGCCCAGCATCCCCGCCCGCACCGGATGATTGGTGGCGCGGCTCAGCAGGACGCGGAACCGCTGCCCCGTGATCTGGCGCAGGTTCTCTGAGATGCCTGCCATGCCCGTAAAGAAGAAGCCGAGGCCGGCAAGATAGAGCGCGATGAGTTGAACCATGGCAGGGAAGTTCGGAAAAGCAAGGAAATCGCGTTCAGGGTGCAATCACATTCTCCACGCCGCCACGTATGAAAGCGATAAGAACCTTGCGCCCGATGCCGCGGGAACTCATTTTTAATGCCGCATTCACATTTTCCGCGGAGGGATGCCGGCTGCCCATCCGGCCGCAGACGCCTGCCGCCATCCACTGGATCAGCGTCCCTGGTCTCTAACCCCTTGCCACGTCTGCAACCCGCCGTGTATCGTGCGAATCAAGTTCCCCCAATCCCCGCGCAGGACTCTCCACATGCTTGCGGTTCTGAAAAAGATGGCCCTCGGCCTGCTTCTGATCGTGGGTTCGTCCGCCATCCTGCTGTACTCCGATCTCGATTCGCGGCACGTACAGGCACGCGGGAAGCCGCACTCCCTGCACGTCGCCATCGTGCAGCAGATTTCCATCCCCGCCCTCGACGACGGCGTAACCGGCGCCCTGGCCGCCCTGAAGGACCGCGGATATGCCGACGGTGGCCGCATGATCCTGCGCCAGTACAACGCGCAGGGCGACATCAGCACTGGCAACGCCATCGCCCGGGAAGTGACCAGCGGCGACAACGACCTTATTTTTTCCTTCTCCACCGTCAGCCTGCAGACGATCGCCAACGCCAACCGCTTTGCTACCCCGCCGCGCCGCCACGTCTTCGCCCTGGTCAGCGATCCGTACGCGGTCGGCGTGGGCGTCAGCCGCGAAAACCATCTGCAACATCCGCCCTACATGACCGGCGTGGGCAGCCTGGCGCCGGTGGAAGACGCGTTCAAGATGGCCCGCGAATTGCGTCCGGGACTCAAGCGCGTAGGCCTGGTCTGGGACCCGTCTGAAGCCAACTCCGTGGTCACCACCAACCTGGCCCGCAACGTGTGCGCGAAAATGGGTATCGCACTGGTGGATGCCAGTGCGGAGAATTCCACCGCGATCAACGACGCTACCGCTTCCCTGCTCACGCGCGGCGTTGAAGCCATCTGGATCAGCCCCGACCTGGTGGCATCGCACGGGCTCGACCTCATCGTGCGCAAGGCTCGGCTGGCCAGGATTCCCGTCTTCACCTCGATCCCTCGCAGCACCAGCTCCGGCGCGCTGTTCGAGCTTGGCGCGAACTACGCCGCCATTGGCCGCGTGGCCGGTAACCTTGCCGCCGACGTCCTGGACGGGCGCGATCCCGCCACGGTTCCCGTGGACAACATCATGCCGGTCACGCTCACTGTGAACAAGCTGGCGCTCAAGGGCCTGCGCGACAGGTGGGATTTGCCCGCCGACGTTCTGGCCCGCGCCAATGTGATCGAAGACGAGACGGGGCGCCACGCGCCCAATGCGGTGGCTGCAACCGCGAGCACCGCCGCAACCGGAGGCGCCAGCGGAAAATGAGTTTTCCCGTGCCAGGACGCCATGCCAAATTCCCCATCGAGAGGGCTTGTTGATGCAGATCACGCAGCATCCCGCAGCCGAGTGGCTTGAGCTGCGCCTGACCGGCCGCGTCGATGCCACCTGGGCCGATCATCTCGGCGCCACCATCGAGCAGGCCGTGCGCTCGGGCACCCATAACATCGCGCTCAATTGCGCCGGTGTGGATTACATCAGCTCGCTGGGAATCCGCGTGCTCGTGGTCCAGGCCAAGCTGCTCAAATCCGTCAAGGGAAGCCTGATCATCACCCACCCCACGGCGTTTGTCCGCGAAACGCTCGATACCGTCGGTCTGGGAAGCATGATCGGCAACGGCGCGGAGACCACGGCTGCGGCGCCGGCCCCGGCGGCCGCGCGCCAGACGCGTGGCGGCGCGGTGTATGAGGTCTACGCCCAGCCAGCCGCGCACCCACTTGCGTGCAGGCTCATCGGCGCGCCGGAAAAGCTGGCCGCCACAGGCTTTGCGGCCTCGGATTCCGAGCCCGTGCCGTTTCCCGCCGGCGCCTTCGGCCTGGGGTTGGGCGCCTTTGGGGGAGGATATGCGGATTGTCAGGACCGCTTCGGCGAGTTTCTCGCCGCCGGCGGCTGCGCGATCGCACTGCCCACCAACGAGCAGGATGCGGTGCCCGATTACTTGATCGAAGAGGGCACCCTGATTCCGCGCGTGGAGGTGCTCTACGGCCTGGCGGGCGCAGGCGACTTCTCCACCATGGTGCGATTCGATGCGCTCTCTGACGGTCCCGGCAAGATCGGCCTCTCCGAGCTGGTTGCCACGTTGCTGGACCTTTCCTCCGCCCAAGCGGCCGGATTCGTCATCCTGGCGGAGACGGCCGGCATCGTCGGCGCCACGTTGCGCAAATCGCCGGCGCTTGGGGCCCTGGCGCAGAGCGTGCCCGCGGTCCGCGACTGGCTCTCTTTCACCACTGAGCGCATGAGTGAAAAAAGTGTGGCCCTGCTGGCCGGTGTGGCCGGGCGCAATGTTGATGGCGATGCTGCCGCGTTCCTCCGGCCCATCCGGCAGGGATCGCCCATCCACGCGCATATCCACGCAGCCGTATTTCCCTACCGGCCCGTACAGCGCGGCGAACTTCCGTTTGCCGGCACCATTCCGGCGTTGCTGGCCGCATCAAGCCCCAGCGCCCTCCTGCACCTGATGGCGGACTCGCGCCCCTTCGAGGGCGTGGGCGAAACCGACCTTTCCCGCGGCGCATGCTGGATCGGCCCGCTCTCCACTTTCACTCGAGGATGACCCGCATATGACTCTGCTGATTGGCGCGCTGACCCTGGGACTCATCCTCGCCCTGCTGGCGCTCGGCGTCTACGTGAGCTTCCGCATCTTCAACATTCCCGACATGACGGCGGAAGGCACTGTGACCCTGGGAGCTTCAGTGGCCGCGGTCTTGATGGTGAACGGCGTGAACCCCGTGCTGGCCACCGTCGCCGCAGCGCTGGCCGGAACCGCCGCCGGCGCCATCACCGGCGTGCTCGCCACCAAGTGCCGCATCAACGCGCTGCTCAGCGGAATCCTGGTGATGACCGGCCTCTACAGCGTGAACCTGCACGTGATGGGCCGCAGCAACGTGCCGCTGCTTGAAACCACGACGCTGGCCACCTATGCGGAAACGTTCGGCACGTACGTCTTCGGCGGCGCGGCCAATCTGAATGTGGCCGGATGGGCCGTGAGCGTCCGCGATGCGTCCACCCTCATCGGCATTCTGTTGCTGGTCACCGTGGTCTGCGTCCTGCTCTACCTGTTCCTGCGCACGGACCTGGGCACGGCCATGCGCGCCACCGGCGACAACCCCTACATGATTTGCGCTCTCGGCGTCAGCGTGGACGGCGCCACCATCTTTGGCCTCGCCATGTCCAACGGGCTCATCGCGCTCTGCGGCGCGCTCATCGCCCAGTACCAGGGCTTCGCCGACGTGCAGATGGGCGTGGGCATGGTAGTGCTCGGCATCGCCAGCGTCATTATCGGCGAGTCGCTGGTGGGTACGCGCGCCGTGGGCCTGCTCATCACCGGCACGGTCATGGGGTCGGTCCTCTTCCGGCTGCTAGTCGCCATCGCACTCCGCTGGGGCCTGAACCCCAACGACCTGAAACTCATCACCGCGGTGTTCGTCTTCGCCGCCCTGGTGATGCCCAACCTGGCCCGGCGGCTCAAGCTGCGCCGGCCTCATCCCGCCAGGAAGGCCGAGGCCTATGCTGCAGATTAGCCGCATCTCCAAAACGTTCCACGCGGGCACGCCCAATGAGGTCATAGCGCTCTCCGACGTGTCGCTGACCCTCCCCGCAGGATCTTTCCTCATCGTGGTCGGCACCAACGGCTCGGGCAAATCCACCCTGCTCAATGCCATCGCCGGCACGTTCCTGGTGGATTCCGGAGCCATCTCGGTTGCCGGCGAGGACATTACCCGCTGGCCGGAACATCGCCGCGCCCGCTTCATCGGCCGCGTCTTTCAGGACCCGTTTCGGGGAACCGCCCCCACCATGTCCATCGCGGAAAACCTGGTCCTGGCATCGCGGCGCGGACGGCCGCGCGGGCTCGGGCTCGCCGTGAATCGACGCGCAATTTCCCAACTCCGCGATCGTATCCGTCCGCTCAACATGGGCCTCGAAGACCGCCTGCAGAACCCCATCGGCACGCTCTCCGGCGGCCAGCGCCAGGCCCTTACGCTGCTGATGGCCTCCTGGCTCAAGCCTGAGCTGCTGCTGCTGGACGAACACACCGCGGCGCTCGACCCCAAGACTGCCGATCAGGTCATCCGGCTGACCCATGACATCATCGAGCGCGACAAACTGACCACGCTCATGGTCACGCATTCCATGCAGCAGGCGGTCAACCTCGGCCAACGCATCGTGATGATGCACAAGGGCCGCGTCCTGCACGACCTGGAGGGCGCAGCGCGCGACCGCCTCCGCCGCGAAGACCTGCTGCGGCGCTTTGAAGACGTCCGCCGCCGCGAACAGCTCGACGGCGAAGTAGCCGAAATGCTAGCCGCAAACTACATTTGAGTTTTCAGTTGTCAGTTTTCAGTTCCCGGAGACCGTGAAATGACCTCAGTTCTCACCCGCCGCCACATGATCCTCAGCTCCTCTGCCGCCGCCCTCACCCTGGCTGCCTGCCGCGCCCGGTCCAGCGGAAGGCCGCGCATCGGCCTGCTCTACTTTGCTCCGGAACAGGGCGCCGAAGTCTGCATGAAAGGTATCTTCGACGGCCTCGCGGCCCAGGGCTTCCACAAGGACCAGAACCTGGACGTCCTCAGCGCGCACGCCAACGCCGAGATCTCCCAGATCCCCATGCTCGTCCAGAACTTCGTCACATCGGGAGTGGACCTCATCTTCACCATGACCACCCCTTGCCTGACCGCCGCCTGCACCGCGGCCCGCAACTCCAAGATTGTCTTTACCTATTGCTACGATCCAGTCGCCGCCGGCGCGGGCACCTCTTTCACCAGCCATCTGCCGAACGTCACCGGCGTCGGCTCCTTCCCGCCCGTCGATGCCACCGTGGACCTGATCCAGAAGCTGGTTCCTGGCGTCAAATCGGTCGGCACCGTTTACAACAGCTCCGAGGTGAACTCGGTCAAGGTCATCACTGTGGCTCGCGACGCGTTCAAAAAGCGCGGCATCGCGCTTCAGGAAGTCACCGCGACCAACACCAGCGAAGTCTTCCAGGCCGCGCAGGTGGCCTGCTACCGCGGCGTGCAGGCCATCTGGGTCACCGGCGATAACACCGCGCTGCAGAGCTTCGACGGCATCGTAAAGGCCACCACCGACGCCAGGCTGCCTCTCATCATCAACGACCCCGAGTTCACCGCCCGCGGCGCCCTGGCCTGCTGCGGCCTCGGCTGGTATGCGCCGGGCAAGGCCGGTGGCGAGCTGGCCGCGCGCGTCCTCCGTGGCGAGGATCCAAGCCAGATTCCCTTTCAGGAAATTGCCGAACAGAAATTGGTGCTCAACCAGCAAGCCGCAACGCGGCTGGGCATCGTCTTCCCGGCGGACCTGCAGGCTGCCGCCAAAGCGTAAGCCTAAGCTGGAGTCCGGCGGCGCGGTTCAATTGCTCAGTCCACGGGGAGAAGCTTCAGGTTCGAGGTGTAAACCGTCGGAGCATTGGTCAGCCGCACAGGGTCCGGCGTCGGCTCCACCGTGTGCTCGAGAGACGCGGAGCTGAGGCGCACAAGGCCCGCCCTCTGGTCAAACGTGATGGCAAAGCGTTGCATCGGAATGGGGCCGATATTTGCAAACGGGAAAGCGGAGTTGAATTCCACATACGGATTGGCCATCGAATAGTCTCCGATGAGGACCTTCCCGTCTAGCCGGGCAGACTTCAACGCGAACGAAGTGGAAAGCGAGCGGCCGCTTCCGTAGTTGGCCGGCTGGGAGAGGTAATGCAGCTTCCCCGCGTCCGCATTCGGAAAGCTGAGCCCGCGGCCTCCCGAGTCCAGTAACGCCTCCGTTGTGAACTCTCCTACATGGATGGTGATCACCGGCAGGCCATTGCGAAGATGGAATGGCAGAACAGCATGTCCCCCATCCGGCGCCAGGGTCCCGGACGCCAGCGTCAGTTCGTGTTGGGTAAAGTCGAGCGTAAACAGGAGACCGCGAAACAGCGCGAATCCAAGCAGGCCTTCGCACTCGATATCGTCATCCCCCAGCGAGTGCTCCACCGCCTTGACGTTGCGAAACTGGAATCCGGCCACTTCGACAGACGAGGCCAGGACCGCTGGCACTCTTCCCTCCCCGATGCCGCTGGGATCGACCATGTTGACATGGCCGCTTCCAGGAAGATTGAGCCGGTTGGCGAGCTCCGGCGAAATGATGACCGGAGCATTGGTCCCCGTATCCACTACAAAGCGGAACGGCCCTTTTCCGTCGATGGTCACGTTAACGAACGGTTTCCCGTGAATTAGCTCGATCTGCGTCGAATGGGCGCGTTCCTGGCAAGGCGCGACCGCCGCGAAAGCAATGACTGCAAACGCCACCGCCGGCCACCCACGAATCCACCGCATACCTAGCTCCATCGGGCAATCTCGCCACCCGGGCGGTCAGCCTGCAAAAACCGCCTGCAGTTCAGAAGAACCCCGCTGAAACTGCGCTGTCCATATCCGCTTCTGCCGCGTTCCCCATAACCAGCTCGGTCTCACGAAACCCACGAAATCGGAGTCTAAAAAGTGCGGTGGGTCAAGGAAGGTCGCAGGAACCCGCCGCGTGAGCGGTGCTTTACTTCTCCGATCTTCGAACTCGCAGTGGCAATGCACAATATCCGCTGACTGGCTGCTATCCATGACCACTAAGATGACGCTATGACCTATCCCTCTGAGGGCGTTTCCTCGGTTGTTGCGGTTGACCGCAAGGTCGACGCACCCCTGCACCGCCAGGTCTACGAGGGCTATCGTACGGCCATCCTTCTCGGCAAGTTGAAGCCGGGACAGCCCGTGCCTTCCAGCCGCGAGTTTGCTGCGCATCACGCCGTCTCCCGCTTTCCCGTGCTGCAGGCCTATGCGCAATTGCTGGCCGAGGGCTATTTCGAGAGCCGCACCGGCTCGGGCACCTATGTCTCGTCGAGCCTGCCGGAGCGGCTGATGAGCGCCTCCGCGGAGAGGCAAAACGCATTCCAGGGAATCAGCGGGCCAAGAAGGCTCTCCCGCCGCTCCGCGCAGTTCCCACCGGTCGCTCTGAACCGGGGAACCCGGATCTGGGGCGCGTTCGGCGTGCATCAGCCGGCATTCGATCAGTTCCCCTTTCGCATCTGGTCAACCCTGGTCGCGCAGCACAGCCGCAACCCCGGCGCGCACGTCATCCACAATATCGATCCCATGGGGATCCGCCGCTTCCGCGAAGCAATCTGCGATTATCTCGGCGCTTCCCGCGCGGTGCGCTGCCACCCTGACCAGGTCATGGTCGTATCGGGTTCGCAGCAGCTCTCGACATTACTGCCCGCGTTCTGCTCGACCCCGACGATGCGATATGGGTCGAAGAACCGGGATATCGCCTCGGCTTCAGCGTCTTCGCGGCTGCGGGATGCCGCCTGATTCCCGTCCCCGTCGATGGCGAAGGCATGAATATCGACGCAGGCATCGCTCTCAAGCATGATGCGAAGGCAGCGCTGGTCACCCCGTCCCACCAGTACCCGCTTGGCTCAACCATGAGCGCCACGCGCCGCCTCCACCTTCTCAACTGGGCCCAGTCCAGCGGCGCTTGGATCATTGAAGACGATTACGACAGCGAATTCCGCTACGAAAGCCGGCCCATCTCTTCGCTCCAGGGCATGGACGCAAATGCACGCGTCATCTACATCGGCACCTTCAGCAAAGTGCTGTTCCCTTCCGTAAGAATCGGCTACATCGTGATTCCGCCGGACCTTGTGGAGCGATTTGCGGCCGTGCGCCTGGCCATGGATATCTTTCCCCCTTACCTGCACCAGGAAGTCCTCGCGGATTTCATGGTCGCAGGCCATTTCGGCGCACATATCCGCAAAATGCGCCAGGTGTACAAAGAACGCCGCAGCGCGCTCATCCAGTGCCTCCAGGGGGAGTTTGGTGGCCTGCTCCAGGTTCACGGAGCAGAAGCGGGCATGCATGTCGCGGTCACGCTTCCCAGCGGCTATTCCGACACCGAGATTGCGGCGCGCGCGGCGGAGGAGAGATTATCGCTCTTCCCCATTTCCCAGTACTACCAGCGAGCGCCCGCGCTGCAGGGCTTTGTCCTCGGTTTCGGAAGCACCCCCGTCCGCGACATGAAGAAAGCCGTCGAGAAACTGCACGCCGTCATCGCTGCGGCCCAGTGTGGAAGAGCGTTGGCCGCCACCGCCGACTGATTCGGAATCCCTGCTCCAAAAACCATGAGGGGCCGGCAATTTGCCGGCCCCCATGGTTCATTCCCTGAGTTTGTTCGTCCCCGGGCGGCCTAAAACACGAACTTGCCGCCCAGTTCCAGGTTGCGTGGATCCCAGGTGCTCGTCACTGCGCCGAACTGCCCGGAACCAACCGCGGTGCTGAACGGGTAATTGTTCTGCGGGTTGAAACCGGTTGCCAGGCCATAGGGCTCAGTGTGGTTAAAGGTGTTGAACGACTCGAAACGCAGCTCAAAGTGCGCCCGCTCCGTTACCGCGAACGACTTGTAGAGCGACGTAGTGAAGTTCACGCGCCCAGGCCCCACCACCGCGTCCTTGCCCGCCGTGCCAAAGCCCAGGTTCGCGCCGCCCAGCCACTGTGGCGTTACGCTGGAGAACTTCGACGTGTCAAACCACTGACCCATCTTCTTCGGATACGACATCTTGCCGCTCACGTTGGGACGAACCGTGTAGTCTCCGCCCATCCCAACCGAGTCGTAGCCGTTGCCGCTGTTGTTGGGAACGCCGCCCGCGCCGGTCACCTGGCTATTGGGCAATCCGCTTTCATCGATCAATGTGCCGGCGATTTCCCAACCACCCGCGATCGAATGAATAAGCCCACTGGTCTTGGCGAAGAACGGCAGCTTGTAAATGTAGTTGGCGTTCACCATTTGCCGCCGATCGAGCACGCCGGAACCCTTGTCGTATTTCAGGTTCCAGGGGTTGGAGACGCAGCAAACATCGTCGACTGACTGGATGTCGATTTCGTGCGAGTAGGTGTAATCCAGCTCGCCGCTGAAGCCCCAGCGATTCTGGATGCGCACGCCCGCTTCGAAACCGTTGTAAGTCCCGTTGGTGTTCATCACCTGGTCCTTGATAGTCGTGTAGCCCTGATAGGTGCGGAACTGGTTCAATCCGGCCGGCCAGATCGCAGCCCCACCAGACGTCAGAGCGCCGAATCCGTTCTTGCAATTCGCGTCCACGCTGGCTTGGCCCTTGTTGCCGTCCACGTGCACGCCGCTGTCACCGGCAAGGCACGTCAACGGAGCCGTCACCGTCCCCGCCCCTCCCCACTGGTTCGGGATGGTCGCCGTCTGGCCGATCACGCTCAACGGCATGTCGTTGATGTAGGTAAAGGCCCACTGGTGCCAGGCCACGTTGCCCACGTACTGCACTACGCCTACTACCGAAGGCGTAATTTCATGCTGCACGCCGATGCTGTACATCGCCACCGCCGGCGGGTTGTAGTTGTTCACCGCAAGGCCTATCGGGTTGGTCACGGAGATGGGGAAGCCCTGTGCTGCCGCGTTCACGCCCGTGGACCAGTTCACGCCCGGCGCGCTCAGGTACGTGTTGTTCGTGTTCAGGACATAGACGAACGGCGCATTGGGCGCAGCGTTGTATACGTCGTTGCCCTGGGTGCGCTCGAAGAACGTTCCGAAGCCGCCGCGCAGTACCGTCTTGCCGTTCCCGAACAGGTCTTCGGAGAAGCCGATGCGAGGCTGCCAGGTGTTGTATTTGTTCTCCACTTCGCCGCGCGGAGTGCCTTCCACACCGGCCGCACGAATACCGTTGAGATAGAACGGCAGCGGCGCCGCCCAGTTTGAGCTGAATGTCGCAACGCTCGGGCTGGAGGGGTCGATGGTGCCGGCCGCGGTCCAGATCGGCAGTTCCGACGGGTTGTAGTAGGTTGGATCGAAGTTCGCCTGCGCATTGTCCCGCTCCCACGCATGCGGCAACGCATCGTAACGGATGCCCAGCTGCAGGCTGAAGCGCGGGGTCAGGTGCCAGTTGTCTTCAACATAGGCTGAAGGCGTCTGGTTCACCCAGTGCCGGATCGGCGACCAGTTCTCTTGCGTGTAGCTGGAAGTCAAGCCCAGCAAGAGGTCCATGGCGCCGTCATTGGTCGTGCTGCTGGGATTGTAAATGCCCTGCGAGTCGCCGAAGATTTCCTGGTTCTTGTCGTAGCGGTTGTAACTGAAACCGTACTTCATGGCATGCTTGCCCATGGTGTACGAAATATCGATCTTGGGTTCATAATCGCGTGCGGCGTTGTGCCACGGCGCAGAGCCCGTGTCTTCGGCCACGCCGTACGGGCCTAAGTCGCCCAGGCCGGGGTAAACCTTGCGCGTGATCGTGAATGCCGACGCCACCGGCGTTACGTTCCAGCTCGATGGATAGAACGTGTTGGCGCTGGGAATGATGTTGAGCACGTTCCCGTCGTAGTTGATGCTGGCTTCCACAAGCAGGTTCGAGTTGATGGTGCCCGAGAGCTTGATGGCCGCCGACTGCGACGGGTTCGACAACGTGCTGGTCAGCGTGTTGTAGCTTGCCCACAGCCAGCCAAGTTCCGGCGCTGCGTAGCCCTGTGTCACCTGGTCATCCATGTAGTGGCCCAGGATCGCCCACTTGTCGTTGAACTTGTGGTCGATACGCAGAACCGTGTCCAGCACGGAAATCGGGTTCGATGCCGCCGTGATGTTCTTGTCCTGCGCCGGCACGTTGACCGCCGGGAAAATACCGGAGTTCAAGTACGTGATGCCGTTCGAGTCGAACAGCGACGCTGGGACGTAACCGCCCGGCCAGGGCTGGTTGGGCTGGTACTGCGGGCCCAACGGCGCAATCTTCGTCTGCCAATACGAGCTGTTGGTGGAGATGTTCGGCACCACCAGTTGCGTGTTGGGAGCGAACTTCGGCACCACGTAGGTCAGGTTCTGCCCGGCTTTCGGATAATCTGCCGGATCGATCGTGTTCTGCTCGTTGGTACCCGCGCTCGACAGGATCTTGCGCCATTCTTCGTTGTAGAAGAAGAACGTCTTCTGCTTGCTGGTGTTGTACACATGCGGGATGTAAAGCGGCCCGCCCACGTTGTAGCCGAAGATGTTGTAGTGTGTCGCCGCGCGCTGCGTGGCCGGCGTCGACAACTTGTCGAAAAAGCTGTTGGCGTTGTAGTCGGTGTTGCGGTTGAACTCCCATGCCTCGCCATGGAATTTCTGCGTGCCGCTCTTGAGCGAAAGGCTCATCGTCGCGCCCGAAGAAATTCCGTAGTCCGGTGGATAGTTCGACGCCAGCACGTTGAATTCCGCAATCGCGTCCTGCGAAGGCATAATGTCCATCCCGCCTGCGCCGCCGCGGTCGTCAGCTTCGCCGCCGTCGATCAGCCAGATGTTGTGGCTCGAACGAAGCCCGTTGATGCTGAGGGCAAAATTCGATGCCACTGACGTCGGCGTGTTGGAGTCGGGCAGCGCGGAACTGACGCCCAGGCCCAACGCCGCCAACGCGGCAAAGTTGCGGTTTTCCGTAGCGATCTCGCTGATCTGCTCTGAACTGATCAGCGTGCTCACTACGTTCGAGTCTGTCTGCACCGTCAGCGCATCGGCTTCCACAGTCACCGTCTGGCTCTCGGCGCCCACCGTCAGCTTGATGTCCTGCCGCACCGTGGCCGATACGTTCACCACGATGCCGTTCTGCTGGAAGGCTTCAAAAGCTTTGGCGGAAACCTTCAGGTTGTAGTTTGCGGGATTCAGTCCGTTGAAGTCGTACAGCCCCGTAGCTCCGCTTTCCGCTGTCTTCGTATTGCCGGTCGCCGGGTCTGTCAATGTCAGCTTTGCTCCTGGAACAACCGCGCCTGTCTGGTCTGTGACAATGCCGGTCAGCTCTGAATTGGCTTGCGCATATAACCCTGCGCACGCCAACGCGAGCAGCATCGCGCAGACAATCGTACCGCGTGTCGCAAATCTCATTGTGGCCATCCTTTTCAAGATGTGGTTGCTTGTTTTCAGTTGCTGAGAGCGAACACAATGGATGTCTCGTTCAGCTCTTCACAGCCGGCGCGTGCTTCGTTCCGCCGGCCCACAAGGGAATGGTGATGCGCGGACCTGCGGCTCCTCTGGCCCGCTAGTTCCCTGTTATGAAACGCCGCACCAGCACTTGCAATAACCACTTGCGGCCGAAGCAGCATGACCGTTCTGGCGCACGCCGAATCCACGCGAAAACGCCGGCGAGTTGTTGCAACTGGCATGGTGAATCTCAATGGAAGTGGCTATGGGCTTCAGGCGAAACAGCAGCCCGATACCCTTGACTCACCGCAGCTCCCAGCGGGAGTCCGCACAGGGTGCCAACTGGGTCCCTCGATCCCTCGGCCCCGGCAGTTCTGCATAATGGAGGTGACGGAACCGGAAAGCCGATGGACGGCAGCATCACCTTGCGATGGGGTGGATGGCATGAGCGAGCGGGGTCAGATTCGAATCGGGATGGCGGGCTGGCGCTACGACGAGTGGCGCGGTTCATTCTACCCGGAGAAGCTTGCGCAAAAGCGCGAACTCGAATACGCGTCGCGACAGCTCAACTCACTCGAGCTCAATGGAACGTTCTACTCGTTGCAGCGCCCGAAGAGTTACGCGCAGTGGATCAAGGAGACGCCCGATGATTTTGTTTTCTCGGTAAAGGGAACACAATTCATAACCCACGTGAGGAGGCTCGAAAACGTAACAACTCCTCTGGCGAATTTTTTGGCGCAGGGTCTGCTGCAGCTAGGCAGAAAGCTTGGGCCCATCCTGTGGCAATTTCCGCCGGCATTCAAATTCAATCCTCAGCTGCTTCAGGACTTTTTCGATCTGCTGCCGCGAACGCATAAACAGGCCGCCGCCTATGCGCGTCAGCGCGATGACTGGATGGCAGACCGCTCATGGCTCGAGGTGGAAGAAGATCTGCCTCTCCGCCATGCCATTGAAACCCGCAATAAGAGCTTTGCCGTTCTGGAATACATTTCTCTTTTGCGAAAGAACCAGATCGCGGTTGTTGTTGCCGACTCAGTGAAGTGGCCGCGGATGATGGATATCACCGCTGATTTTGTTTACTGCCGCTTGCATGGCAGCGAAGAGATTTATCCCAACGGCTACGACGCTGATGGCATCGATAGCTGGGCGCGCAGAGTGCTGGCCTGGTCGCGCGGAGACGAGGTGACGGACGGCATGAGAGTGCATCCTGAAGCCGGTCCAAAGCATGCCTCGCGCGACGTGTTCGTTTACTTTGACGATGACGTCAAGGTGCGAGCGCCGCACGATGCCTTGAGCCTGACGCGAAGGATTGCGGAGCTGACCGGCACATCTAAGGAAAATTCCGGATGACAATGACAACGTGCATTGAATTCTCTGACGTGTCGAATGCGGATGCGCCGGTTCGAGGCTATTTACACCGCTCATCGCCGAATGCCGATTGCCTCATCCTGACGCACGGCGCCGGTGCGAACTGTCGCGCCCCGCTTCTCATGGCATTGGCGGATGCATTCTGCGCCGCGGGCCTGACCGTGCTTCGCTGCGATCTTCCTTTCCGCCAAATCAGGCCGCACGGTCCGCCGCCTTTTGGGAACGCGGAACGCGATCAGGCAGGACTGCGGGGCGCCGTTGCAGCCATGCGCCGAATCAGCCCCGGAAAGGTCTTTCTGGGCGGTCATTCCTATGGAGGAAGACAGTCATCCATTTTGGCCGCCGATGAACCGGGATTAGCCGAGGGCCTGCTCCTGCTTTCCTATCCCCTCCATCCGCCGAAGAGGCCGGACGTGTTGCGTACGAAACATTTCCCATCGCTGCAAGTTCCCGCACTCTTCGTTCACGGAACGCGGGACAGGTTCGGTACCATTGCAGAAATGCAATTGGCGATAGCACTTATCCCGGCGCGGACTGAACTGGTGGCAATTGATCACGCGGGCCACGAACTGATGACGCCGGGTAATCGCGAGGAATTCGTGGGGCAGGTGACATCGCGATTCCTCGCGTTTGCGCACCTGACTGCCTGATGCCCGCACGCACCACAACTCGCTTCGAGGCGGCGAAGGCCGTTGATCGGCAGCTTGCGCGTTATCGCGAGATACGCGATTTCCAAATCACCGCAGAACCGCGCGGCAGTGCGAGCAGCCGCACAGTAAAAAGCGCGGACGCATTGCCGTTCGTTGTCCAGAAGCACGCGGCGAGGCAGCTTCATTACGATTTCAGGCTGGGTTGGCGCGGCGTGCTCAAAAGCTGGGCGGTTGCCAAGGGTCCGAGTTATGTCACCGGCGACAAGCGCCTCGCCGTCGAAGTTGAAGATCACCCCATGGAGTATGGAGGTTTTGAAGGCACCATTCCCAAAGGACAATATGGCGGCGGCACGGTCATGGTATGGGACTTCGGCGAATGGCAGCCGCTCGGAGACGTCGATCGGCAACTGGCAGACGGCAACCTGAAATTCATGCTGAACGGGACCAAACTGCATGGCAAATGGGCGCTGGTGAGGATGCGCCACAATCCCGAACGCGACCGCTCCGACAAACCTAACTGGCTGCTGCTGAAAGAGCGCGACGAATACGCGCAGCCGGAAGACAGCCCTGCCATCACAGAGTTAGCCCCCGACAGCGCGCTGACGCAGCAAACAATGGAGCAGATTGCAGAAAGCAGCGATCATGTCTGGGAACCGAAGCGGGGTCTTCGCGAACCTGAATCAAAGCAAGACCCATCGAGAGCTCAACGAGCAAAATCTGAAACGCAAAAACTCAAGTCTCTGGATCGTTTGTTGCGCGGTGCGCCTCTTGAAGACTTTCCCGGCTTTATTCCGCCACAGCTCGCTGAGGAAGCCAGATCGGCGCCAAGCGGTGAGAAGTGGGTTCACGAGCTCAAGTTGGACGGCTACCGCACCCAGGTGCACGTGCGAAATTCTCAAGGCGGAAGCAAGGTCCCCAAAACTCGCATATACACGCGCAAAGGTTTGGACTGGACCGCGCGCATGCCGGGACTGGCACGGGCCGCGGCAGACCTGGGAGTTGAGAGCGCCATCCTGGATGGCGAGGTAGTGGCGCTTGACCACACCGGAAGAACCAGCTTCTCGGACTTGCAAGCGGCGTTTCAGAATGGGAAGCAGGCCGATCTCATCTACTTCGCATTCGATCTGCTTCATTTGAACGGCTACAACCTGCGCGGTCTGCCTTTGGTGAAGCGAAAGGAGATTCTCGAAAAGCTGCTCGCGCGCCCGGACGGCAATTCGGATCTGAGATTCTGCGAACACCTGCAGGCAAACGGGAATCTAGTATTCAGGAAAGCCTGCGAGCTCGGCGCGGAGGGCATCGTTTCAAAGCTCGTCTCCGCTCCGTACACTTCGGGACGCGGAAACGCATGGCTCAAGATGAAGGGGACAATGAAGCAGGAGTTTGTAATTGGAGGCTTCACTCCCGTGGCAAAGACCGGCCACGGAATCGGCGCGCTTCTGCTTGGTTATTACGATGGCGGCAGGTTGCTCTATGCCGGGCGCTGCGGCACGGGCTTCTCCCATTCCGTGGAGCGCGCGCTTCGCATTCGCCTGGATGCCCTGGTTCAAAAAACGCCCAGTTTCGCCACGCTTCCCCGCGAGGCAAGGGACAATGCAATCTGGGTGAAACCTGAACTAGTTGCGCAAATCGCGTTTGCCGCGTGGACCAAGGACAATCTCATTCGCCAGTCGTCTTTTCAGGGTCTTCGCGACGACAAGCCGGCGATCGATGTTATTCGCGAATCGCCTGTCCTAGGCGAAAAACCTTCATCCCCCGTTACTCTTTCTCGAAAGCGTGGGGCCGCCACCCAGGATGATGCCCCGACAGATCCCGCGCGACGCACCACTCTTGCCATCACGCGACCCAACAAGATTCTGGATGAAACAAGTGGAATGACCAAGCAGCAACTCGCCGAGTACTACGTGGCGGTCGCTGAACACATGCTGCCGCAGGTCGCGGACCGGCCGCTCAGTATCCTGCGTTGTCCTGACGGCGTCGGTAAGCAGGCCTTCTTTCAGAAGCACATCAGTGCAGGATTGCCGAACGGCGTGCGCACGGTTTCAATTGCGAACAAGAAGACGGGCAAGCGCGAAGAGTTTCTGACACTGGATTCCGCCGACGGGCTGGTTGGCATGGCGCAGTTAGGCGTTCTGGAGATTCACCCATGGGGATCGAAGAACGATGCGGTCGACAAACCGGATCGCATCATCTTCGATCTCGATCCGGATGAAGCGGTCGCGTGGGATGTTCTGGCCGCCGCCGCGCGAGACCTTCGATCGCGACTCAATCAGCTGAAACTGACAAGTTATGTGAAGAGCACCGGCGGAAAGGGTTTACATGTGGTGGTGCCCATTGAGCCGGAACATGAGTGGCCCGCCATTAAACAGTTTTCGCATGCCACAGTTCTCAAAATGGAAAAGGACGATCCGAGCCTTTACACCACTAACATGGTCAAGGCCGTTCGCAAGAACCGAATCTATCTCGACTATCTGCGCAATGACCGCGAAGCCACTGCGATTGCACCATTCTCGACACGTGCAAGGCCTGGAGTCCCGGTTGCTGTTCCCCTGGATTGGAAAGAGTTGCAGTTGGCGGTGAGGCCTGCGTTTCACGTTACAGATTTCAGCGATTGGCAGAAGCGCTTGCGCCGCGATCCGTGGGCGGGCATGATTCAGTCGAGGCAGCGGATCACTAATGAGATTCTCCTTGCATCTGGAATGAAGAGTGGAAACCGAAGCTAATCGCGCGAGCGAATGCAAGGCGAAGATACTCGATTTATGCGAATTTTGCTTCACGTTCAGTGCTATTTACGGTAAACTCTTGAATCTACAATGTCGAGCGCACATTCCCAGGCGCTCGGAGAGGTCTTATGGCACGTCCTTATTGGACTGGAAATCTGCAGATATCGCTCGTGTCTTTCGGGGTGGGTCTCTACGTCGCAACGGAGACGAAGAGTCAGATTGCGTTTCACCAGATCAGCCGCAGAACCGGCGAGAGGATTCGGCATCAGAAAGTGCTGGAGAGTGCCGTCGAGAGCAACGAGGCAACCACCGCGGTCGAGAAGGATGAGATTGTAAAAGGCTATGAGCACCGCAAAGGCCAATACGTCATCATCGAGCCGTCAGAACTCGACAATCTGAAGGTACCGTCCAAACACACCATTGCGGTATCGCAGTTTGTCGACAAGGCAGATTTGAATCCCGAATACGTAGAGAAGCCGTATTTCGTGCTGCCCGAAAATGATTCCCAGGCGGAGACCTTCAATGTTATCCGCGAGGCCCTGGCAAAGACGGGCAAGATCGCGATTGGCAAAGTCGCGTTCTCCGGCCGCGAAAACATTATCGCCGTGCTGCCCGCCGGTGATCGGGGGATGATGGCGTACACGCTCCGCTATCAGAACGAACTGCGCAATCAGAACGACTATTTCCGCGACATCAAGGCTACCGCTGTTGACCAGGATTCTCTGGAACTTGCCGAGACGCTGATCAAGCGGATGAGCACCAAATTCGATTTGAGCAAGTTCGAGGACGGCTACGAGGCTGCGGTGAAGGCATTGGTGGAGGCGAAGGTAAACAACCTGCCCATCCCGACCGAGGAGGCGCCAAAACCTCAGATGGGCAAGGTGATCAACTTGATGGACGCGCTGCGCAAGAGCATTGGCGACGATGCGCGCTCAGGAAAGAAACCGCCGAAGAGCGAGAAGGAGCCCCAGACCAGGAAGCTTGGACTGGTCAAGCCGCAGAGCAAAGTTCCCGCCAAGCGCAAATCAGCCTGAAGAGAGCACGGAGTTCGAATATGCAACTTGTGATCAGGGTGGAACTGGATAAAGCAAGGCAATCACTGCCGGAGGTCTTCAGGCTGATCGGAGATTGCCGCCGGTCGGATGAGATCGAGGAAGAAGCGACGGCCGGCGCGGCTGGGCTGATTAAAGACGACGGCTCACACGTCATCGGGGAATGGGATATCGAGGAGCCGGAGGAGCCTTCGCATACGCTCGAGTCCTCCTATAGAGCAGTGGCAGCCGCGAAATATGTTCAGCCGAAACAAATTGAGATAGACCGGTTTGCTACGGTCAGCCTGACCGATGACGGTGCCTATGTTCAAGGCTGGCTCTTTGTGCCTCAAGCCGATGTGGCGACTGCAAGCGAAGAACCTGCAGTTTCTCGCAAGCCGCCACAATCGGTAGTTCCGATGAGGAACCGAGGGGCGCAAGCAGGTTGAGGCCGAAGGCGCCGTTGTTCTCGCGAACGAAGCGGACGCAAGAGATGACCGGCAGTTGGTTCCGATCTCCAACAAGTTGACGCCTTCGATTTACCCGGCCGTTATTGGCAGCTCACTTCCCCGCCAACTGCCGCAGCACAAACTGAAGAATCCCTCCGTGCTCGTAGTACAGGATCTCCTGCGGCGTGTCGATGCGGATCTTCGCTTCGAATGTCGTCTTCTTCCCGTCCGGCCTCGTGGCCACCACGGCGATCGTGCGCCCGATCGAGAACTTCGAATCCAGCCTCTCCTTGAATCCGACGATGTCGTACGTCTCCTCGCCGGTCAGCCCCAGTGACTCCACCGTCTTGTTGCCTTCAAACTGCAGCGGAATTATCCCCATCCCCACCAGGTTCGACCGGTGAATGCGTTCGAAGCTCTCCGCAATCACCGCGCGCACGCCCAGCAGGTTCGGCCCCTTCGCGGCCCAATCGCGCGACGAGCCCGAACCGTACTCCTTACCCGCCAGGATGATCAGCGGCACATTGCGCTCCGCATACCTCACGCTGGCGTCAAAAATGCTCATGGTCTCGCCCTCGGGCAGCAGCCGCGTCACGCCGCCCTCGGTCCCGGGCGCCAGCTTGTTGCGCAGCCGCACATTCGCAAACGTGCCCCGCACCATCACCTCGTGGTTGCCGCGCCGCGACCCGTAGCTGTTAAAGTCCGCCGCCCTCACGCCATGCTCAGTCAGGTACTTCCCCGCCGGCCCGTTAGCCTTGATGTTGCCCGCCGGAGAAATGTGATCCGTCGTCACCGAGTCGCCCAGCACCGCCAGCACCCGCGCTCCGCTGATGTCCGTCACCGGCGCGGGCTCGGCTTTCATTCCGTCGAAGTACGGCGCCTGGCGAATGTACGTCGAGTCCGGCTCCCACTTATACACATCACCGGTGGGAAAGCTCAGCCCTTGCCAGCTCGCGTCGCCGTCGGTCACTGTGGCGTACTCTCTGCGGAACCCCTCGCTTGAAATCGCCTTCGAAATTGCTTCCGCCACTTCAGCCTGCGTCGGCCAGATGTCGCGCAGGAACACGGGATCGCCTTTCCCGTCCTTGCCCAGCGGATCGGCATCGAAGTCGTGCCCGATACGCCCCGCCAGCGCGTACGCCACCACCAGCGGCGGGCTCATCAGATAATTCGCCCGCACGTCCACATTCACGCGCCCCTCAAAATTCCGGTTGCCCGAAAGTACGCTCACCGCAACCAGCCCATGCTCGTCAATCGACTTCGACACATCCGATGGCAGCGGTCCCGAGTTGCCGATGCACGTCGTGCATCCATAACCCACCACGTTGAAGCGCAGCTTTTCCAGATACGGCAGCAACCCCGACTTCTCGTAGTAATCCGTCACCACACGCGAGCCCGGCGCCAGCGACGTCTTCACCCACGGCGGCACACTTAGTCCTTTTTCGACTGCCTTCTTAGCGAGAATCCCCGCCGCCACCATCACCGACGGATTCGAAGTATTGGTGCAACTCGTAATCGCCGCAATCACCACCGACCCGTGATCGAGGTACTTGTCGGGATCGACGTTGAACCGCTCCTTCACCGTAGTAGTCACCTGCAGAGGCGCCTCGCCGTGGATGTGAACCGCCGCCGATGAAGTTGCCGGCCCCTCGTTCTCCTCGCTTTCAATGGCCAGCGCCGTATCGCTGATTGCCTGCGGCGTCCACGCCTCCGCCGTCCGCGTCCCCAGCGGCTTGGCCGTCGGCGCCAGCAGGCTGGGCAACTGCTGCTTGAAGCTCGCCGCCGCATCCTTCAGCAGCACCCGATCCTGCGGCCGCTTCGGTCCCGCCACGCTCGGCTCAACCGTCGCCAGGTCCAGCTCCAGCGTCTCGGTGTACTCGGCTTCCGCCGCGCTTGCCATGTGGAACAGCCCCTGCTCCTTGTAGTACGCCTCCACCAGCGCAATCTGCTCATCGCTGCGCCCCGTCAGCCGCAGATACTTCAGCGTCTCCCCATCCACCGGGAAAATGCCGCACGTCGCGCCGTACTCCGGAGCCATGTTGCTGATAGTCGCGCGATCCGCCAGCGGCAGCTCTGTCACGCCCGGCCCGTAGAACTCCACAAACTTGCCCACCACGCCCAGCTTTCGCAGCGCCTGCGTCACCGTCAGCACCAGGTCCGTCGCCGTCGCGCCCTCGCGCAGCTTGCCCGTCAACTTGTAACCCACCACCTGCGGCACCAGCATGCTCACAGCCTGCCCCAGCATAGCCGCCTCAGCCTCAATGCCGCCCACGCCCCAGCCCAGCACGCCCAGGCCGTTGATCATCGTGGTGTGCGAGTCCGTCCCCACCAGCGTGTCAGGATACGCCAGCATCTCTCCGTCCTGCTCCGCGGTGAACACCACCCGCGCCAGGTACTCCAGGTTCACCTGGTGGCAGATGCCCATCCCCGGCGGCACCACGCTGAAGTTACGAAACGCCGTCTGACCCCACTTCAGAAACGCGTACCGCTCCCGGTTGCGCTGGAACTCGAGCAGCGAATTCGCTTCGTACGCCTTCGCCGTGCCAAACTCGTCCACCTGCACCGAGTGGTCGATCACCAGTTCAGCCGGGATCAACGGATTCACGCGCTCGGGATCGCCGCCCAGCGTCTTGATCGCATCGCGCATCGCGGCCAGGTCCACAATCGCCGGCACGCCGGTAAAATCCTGCATCAGCACCCGCGCCGGCATGTACGCAATCTCGCGGCTGGGTTCGGCCTTCGCATCCCACCGCGCCAGGAACCCGATGTCCTCCGCAGTCACATTCACACCGTCCTCCCGCCGAAGCATGTTTTCCAGTAGGATTTTCAAACTGAACGGCAACCGCGCCAGGTTGAAGCCCTTGGCCTCCAGCGCAGAAAGACGATAGATGGTGTAGGTCCGGGAGCCCGATTTCAAGCTCGCGCGGCTGGCAAAACTGTTCATCTTGAGAGAACCTTTCTCGTCCGCGACCCGGCGGACGGATTGCGCGGAGTCAACTCGCGCATGGGCGCCCCAAGTCTCGATTCTGAGACCTGGGACAGCAGAAACTCGTCGGGAAATAGATTACTCAGCCGGGGGAATCAACGTCCACGGTCATGCTTGCCGCGGCGGAAGCGCTTCAACATTGGCGAGGCCGGAATGGCGGCGGAGAGATGCATGTTTCCGCCAACAATTTTAGCGCGAAGCTCGGGCCTCTGTGAATGCCAGGGGACTAAGCGTCACCAGTTGACATCGCGAACATCCGCGGGCTCTCAGGCAGGCGTCATCTGGCTGAATATCTTGGGCAGATCGACAAACAGCGGCGAACCCTTGACCGCGAGACGCGCGGCTTCAACCCATTCTGCTCCGGAGCACATGCGCCCAGTGCGCGTCTTGGGATCGATGATCCAAACGGTCTCCACGCCCATAACGCGATAGTCCTGGGCACGCTCCTGCGTATCGGAGTAGCTGTCCTCCGGAGAGAGTATCTCGATCACCAACGCCGGTGGGTAGGTGATAACGTCAGGCTGCGGTCCGGCTTGGAGCAGAGCTACATCGGGAATCCGAATCCGCGTGGAAGACACCTGAATTCGTTGCTCGGTCACGACCTGTACTCCCCAAGCCTTCTCATGTTGGCTGAACCACGCCGCCAGCAGCGCCTGCACGCGCGCGTGCTCGTACTTTCCCACGTTGCGCTCCCTGATTTCGCCGTCCACGTACTCGCGGTCCGGCCTGAAGCTTTGGCGCAGGTAGTCTCTCAGCGGGATATGCACAGCCGTCGCCATACTAGTGAAAGCCTACCACGATTCAAACTCTGTTTCGACCTCGTGTGCCACCGGCAAATCACCTCGCGGCTCGGAGTGCGGCCCCGCTGCCCTAGAATGAACTCCCTGGAGATTCATCATGTTTCTGCGCCCTATGCGGATCTTGATCGCCGTTGTTCTGCTGGCCGGAGAGATAGCTCTCGCCCAAACCATGACCGCTCCGCAGCCCGCGGCGCCTGCGCAGCCGCCCGCCACCTGGCCCACCCAGGACGGCGCCGTCACCCTCCCCAACTTCAAATTCGGCTCGGGCCAAACCCTCCCCGAGCTCAAGCTCCACTACCTAACCCTCGGCACGCCACACCGCAACGCGGCCGGCCACGTCGACAACGCCGTGCTCCTCCTCCACGGCACCGGCGGCAACGCACACTCGCTCCTCAATCCCATCTTCTCCAATGTCCTGTTCGTCCCCGGCGGCGTCCTCGACATCCAGAAGTACTTCATCATCCTTCCTGACGACATCGGCCACGGCGAAAGCTCCAAGCCATCCGACGGCCTGCACATGCACTTCCCCGCATACGACTACGACGACATGGTCCGCAGCCAGCGCATGATGCTCGACCAGATGCACATCGATCACCTGCGCCTCATCCTCGGCACTTCCATGGGCTGCATGCAGTCGTTCGTCTGGGGCGAAACCTACCCGGACTTTGTGGATGCACTCGCGCCGTTCGCCTGCCTGCCCGTCCAGATCGCCGGCCGCAATCGCATGATGCGTTACATGGCCATCCAGGACATCAAGCTCGATCCCGCATTCAACGGCGGCGAATACAAAACCGAGCCGCAGGACGGCCTCCGCGGCGCCAATGAGATGCTGCTCATCATGGGCACAACCCCGCTGCTGGCGCAGAAGGCCGCCCCCACGCGCGACGCCGCCGAACAGTACGTCGACAAGTACCTGGCGCGCACCATAGCCCACACCGACGCCAACGACATGATCTACTACCTCAACGCCAGCCGGAACTACAATCCCGATCCCAGGCTCGAAAGCATTCAGGCGCCCGTGCTCTGGATCAACTCCGCCGACGACTTCATCAACCCGCCCGATCTCGGCATCGCCGAGCGCGAAGTGAAGCGCATCCCGCACGCGCGTTTCATCCTCATTCCGGAAAGCGACCAAACCCGCGGCCACGGTACCCACACTGCCGCCGCCGTCTGGAAGGACTACCTCGCCGACTTCATGCGCCAGACCGAACCCAGGCCATAAAAAAGCCCGTGCCGGACTGCCCATTGAATGTCCGGCACGGGGGCCATTTGCGACTCCGTTGTTACCACCGATCGAATCAGTACCGGCGCGCTAATCGTCCCGTCAACGCTCGAAACCGAACGGCGGCGTCAGTCCCAACCATCAGCGCTGCCGCCAATGCAGGAATCGGAATGAGGCGAATCGCCATCCGAGAATCACGTCGCATTGTGTCCTCCGGGCTGCGGCGGGGGGATTTTTATGGGGATCTGCGGCATCGCCCGGGCTTGAGTATAGGTCCGCGCCGGGGGCGAAAATCGCCCGCGACAATGGAATGACGAGCTTTCGACAATGCTGTGAAGACCCCTGTAAATTCAGACAATTGTGCCGCGATTGTTTCCCCTTCGCGCAGCATTCCGCCACGGCTTCAACGCTTTTCAAACGCTTCATCCGCATGTACTTCTATACTGGAGGTGCAGGGTACTTTCCCCACGAGGTTCGCGCGCATTGAAATACTGGCAAGGATTGGGAAGCCTCTGGCAGCAATTTCTGGCATGGCTGCTCAGAAGACTTCCGAACGAACGGCAAAGGTTGCTGGCGTTCACCATCCTTTCCGGAGGGCTTTGCGGGCTGGCCGCGGTGGCGTTTCACCTCAGCATCGCCTGGCTTGAGGCGCTCCTCATCAATCGCGCCAACTCCGCCCCGGGCCATAGCTGGGTCTGGTGGACCATCGTCACGCCGGCCGTCGGCGGGCTGGTGGCTGGCATCGGCCTCACGTATTGGGCGCCCGGGGCGGCCGGCAGCGGCATTCCCCAGGTCAAGGTCGCCTTCGCTCTGCGCTCCGGTCTCATTTCACTTCGCGAAACCCTCGGCAAGTTCGTTCTCTGCGCCTTTCAGATTGGCTCCGGAGCCTCTCTTGGGCTGGAAGGTCCAACGGTTCAGATCTGCGCCGGGGTCAGCAGCATGCTGGCGCGCGGGGCACGCCTGGGCCCGGTCTATTCCCGCCGCATGGCCTCCGTGGGGATGGCAGCCGGCATCGCGGCGGCCTTCAACGCTCCCATCGCCGCCGTCACCTTCACCCTGGAGGAACTGATCGGCGATCTGGACTACACCATGCTCTCGGGCGTCATCGTCGCGGCTGCGCTCGCTGCCGTAGTAGAGCACTCCATCCTCGGCTCCAACCCGGTCTTCAATGTGCCCAAGCACTATGAGCTGGCCAACTCCATATCGCTGATATGGTACGCACCGCTGGGCGTGCTGGCGGCAATTGTTTCGGTCATGTTTACTGACTCGCTGCTGTGGTTGCGCGGGCAGTTTAAACGCATGACCGGGATTCCCAGGTGGGTGCACCCTGCGCTGGGCGGAATGGCCACCGGAACGCTGGCTGTGATCGGCCTTTACTTCTTTCATCTGAACGGAATCGCCGGCGACCCTTACAAGACGCTCACCATGGCTCTGACCGGCTCGCTCCCGCCGCTGCTTATGGTCGCTTACTGCCTGCTCAAGCTGGGGGCAACGGTCTGCTCCTATTCGAGCGGAGGGTCGGGCGGCATCTTCGCTCCGTCGCTCTTTATGGGAGGCATGCTGGGCGGCGCGGTCGGCTGGATCGACGTCACCGTCTTTCACCACTCCCAGGACGCCATCGGCGCATTCGCCGTGGTGGGCATGGGGGCGGTCTTCGCCGGCATCGTCCGCGCGCCCATGACCTCCATCCTCATCGTCTTCGAGATGACCGGAGGCTATGGCCTGGTGCTGCCGCTGATGATCGCCAACATCAGCGCCTTTGCCCTGGCGCGCTACTGGCGTAAGGTCCCGGTGTACGACGCGCTGCTGGCCCAGGACGGCATTCACCTGCCTCACGGCACCAATCCGCTGGACCCGCCCACCGGCGCCCCGGCGCCGGCGCCGGGCCTCGCCATCGGACCCACGGAAGACGCCACCGCGTAAGCCGACTGATCCGACGATCGGGCCGAAGAATCGCGAAAAATAAAACGGCGATGTCAAATGGATTCATCGACTTATGCGCCAGAAATGCAGTGAATTGCGCTGTTGCGCCGCGGCTAAAGCCCCTCAAATCTTTTGTGGCCGGCTGGCACGAGACTGAAGTCTCGCGCTTACGCGTTCTCGTGGACAGAGATGCGAAAATAAAAACGAGGATGTCGAATGGATTGAGCGAGTTATGCCCTCTAACTGCAGTGAATTGCGCGGCCATTTCTCCGGAAGGGGATGAAGCCGGAAGCCGGAATCGAGTTGGGCGAGTGCGCGCGAGCATGGCATCTCCTTTGGGCGGGAAATCGGCATAGGGGGGAGAGTCACCTCTCCTCCCCTGCCACACCACCGGACATGCGGGTCCGCATCCGGCGGTTCGGACGGATTGAGCTATTTCCCAACGAACAACCTTGGAACTCCAAGCGCGTCGAAGTGGGCGA
>DASZLE010000029.1:0-3735 GCA_035552475.1 Occallatibacter sp. | reverse complement strand
CAGGGTCTATCGATCCTGTCGGCATCCTTTTCCGGGGAAGAGCGCGGCCGTGCGATCGGAACCTGGTCGGCGTGGACGGGGGTCTTCGCCGCGGTAGGCCCGGTGGTGGGCGGATGGCTGCTGCAGGTGTGGTCGTGGCGGCTGATCTTTCTGCTGAACCTGCCGCTGGCGCTGCTGGTGCTGGTGCTGGCTCCGCGCATTCCGGAGAGCCGCGGCGGAGTGGACGGCGAAGCGCAGCCGCTGGATTGGCTGGGCGCGGTGCTGGCGACGACCGGCTTCGCGGCTACTATCTATGCGCTCTCCTTTGCTCCGGAGATCGGGTGGCGCGATCTGCGCGTCTCAGCGCCGTTGGTTGGCGGCGCGGTGCTGCTGGCGGCGTTCCTGTGGTCGCAGGCGGGCCGCGCCAACGCGATGATGCCACTGTCACTGTTCCGTATTCCGCGCTTCCTGGCGGCGAACCTGCTTACCTTTCTGCTCTACGGCGCGCTCTACGGCGGACTGTTTGTGATTCCGTTCTATGTGATCCAGGTGCGGCACTATCCGCCGGTGGCGGCGGGCGCCATCTTTCTGCCCATGGTGGCGATGATGTTTTTCTTCTCCGCGCGTGTGGGCGCTCGATCGGTGAGGGTGGGCGAGCGCTGGCTGCTGGCGGCGGGCGCGGCGTGTGCGGGCGTGGGGTTCTCGTTGTTCGCCGTGTTGTCGGGCGTGGGAAGCTACTGGCGCAGCCTGCTGCCGGGGGTGCTGCTGCTGGGCGTCGGGTTGACGCTGGCGGTGGCGCCGCTGACCACGGCGGTGATGTCCTCCGTGCCGCAGGAGAAGACGGGGGTTGCGTCGGCGGTGAACAACGCGCTGTCGCGCCTGGCTGGGCTGGTGGCCGTATCGGTGCTGATGTTCGTGCTGGCGCACGGATTCAGCGCGCGGCTTGCAGATGAGCTGGGCAAGTCGACTTTGCCGGCGGCAGCGCGGCAACAGATGACAGCGCAGCAGGCGCGGCTGCACGACACGCCGATTCCGCGGGGAGTGACGGCGGCGCAGCATGTGGAGGCCGCGGGTGTGCTGGATCGCGCGTTCTTCGCGGGGTATCGCGCGGTGATGTTGTGGTGTGCGGTGAGCGCGTGGCTGGGTGGATTAGCTGTACTGGTGTTGCTGCGGCGGCGTGACAGTGAAGCGTGAATTGACGGGAGTTTGAAATGGCGAGGTCACGCTACCCGGCCATTCCGGGATTTCAGTTCTGCTTGAGCAGCTTGAGGCGTACCAGGCTTTCGGCGGTCGCGACGATGGCGTCCTCGTTGGGGCGCGGTGTCCAGCCGAGTACGCGCGTTGCCTTTTCGCTGCTCCCGTTCTTTTTCTTGCCGAGTTCGGGTGTGATCAGCTTGATCGCGGGATCGCGCAGCGCGGCGAGACGGACAAGCCAGTTGGGGAGCTCGCGAGTGGGCACGCGTTTCGCTTGAGCGCCCATGCGGGCTTTGAGAACCCGGGCGATATCGCGCATCCAGACGAAATCGCCCGCGGCGGCGAGGAAGCGTTCCCCTTTCGCGGCGGGATGGGTCATGGCCCGGAGGTGCAAATCGGCGACGTCGCGCACGTCGACGAGTCCGAAGTTGAGGCGCGGGCAGCCGTGCATGGCGCCGTCCATCAGTCGCTGGACGAGAAGGATGGAGGCTGAATAGTCGGGACCGAGGACTGGGCCGAGCACGCCCACCGGGTTGACGACGGAGAGTTCGAGGGCGCCTTCGCGGGCAATGAAATCCCAGGCAGCACGTTCGGCCAGGGTCTTCGATTTCGGGTAGGCGGCCACATCGCTGTTGAGGTTGCTCCAATCCTTCTCCGTGAATGGCGCCGACTGCGGCGGATGGCCATAGCCAATGGCAGCGAAGGAGGAGGTGAGCACCACGCGCCGGACGCCGGCATCGCGTGAGGCACGGAGCACACGCAGAGTCCCTTCGCGAGCGGGGATGATCAGCTCATCCTCATGTTTGGGAGTGCTGGGCGGCAGAGGCGACGCGACATGGAGAACGTAGTCGCAGCGGTCGACGGCCTCCGGCCAGCCAGCGTCCTTTTCAAGGTCGGCGATAGCGAAGGTGAGTCGGCCATCCGTTTCGGCGAGGCCGCCCTGCTGCAGCATGGCGCGCACGTCGGCTTCGCGCTGCGGAGATCGAACGGTGGTGCGCACACGATAGCCCGCGTTAAGAAGCTGCAGAATGCAGTGCGCGCCGATAAAGCCGGAGCCGCCGGTTACGAGAACTTGTTTATTGGGCATGTTGTTGTTCCTCCTCTTGGATAGAGGGGCGCGGGTGTGGGTCGCAGTTTTTGCGCGATTGTCGCAGATAGGTCGACTTTGCTGGAGGTCTGGGTGCGGGAGTGCTGCCCGGAGCGCGCCTGCGCGTTCCGTACCGGGATAATCCAAACCGGGATGGTCCAAGCATCAAATTTGATGTAAATTAAGTGCATGATGAAGCTGACCGAAGACATTCGTTCATTGAGCGATTTCAAGCGCGACACTACTGCGGCGCTCGAGCATTTGCGCAAGAGCCATCGTCCGATGGTGCTGACGGTGAATGGGCGCGCGGAGATGGTGGTGCAGGACGCGGCAAGTTATCAGGCGACGCTCGATGCGCTGGAGCGCGCGGAGGCTAATGCAGGAATCCGACGTGGACTGCAGGCGGTAGCCGAAGGAAGAACACAGCCGTTGCGCGAGGCCATCGATTCGATCAAGGCATCGCGGGGCATGGGGCCGAAGGGAAAGCGTGGCGCAATATCGCGTTGAATTGTCAGAGCCGGCAAAGCTGGAAATTGCCGAGGCTCAGGATTGGATCGATGCGGATTCGCCAACGGCTGCGGAGCGCTGGATTGAACGCTTATATGACGTGCTGGATGGGCTGAAGGCAATGCCGGCCAGATGTCCTCTCGCGCCAGAGAACAACGACCACCTTGAGGAGATTCGGCAACTCATCTACGGCCGATATCGTGTTCTGTTTACGATTTCGCCTGGCCGGGTGCTGATTCTGCATATGCGTCATGGGGCGCGGTTGCCGCTGCGGGCGGAGTGAGAACAACCCCACCCAGGCTTTGCTAGGATGGGGCACCCTCATGAAGATCTGGCGCAGCGCAGGACACCCAGGATGGCTTGGCGTGGTGGTGGGGGAATTTTCCGCGTATGGCTACGTGGCGATTGTCGCTATATGGGCGGGCGCCGCGGCGGCTAATGGAATGGCTGGCTACAAGGCTGTAGACCACAGCGTCCGAGGAAAGCTGCTTATCGCCTTTTGCGCTATCGGTGTCGTCAACTATTGCTTTCCGAAGTACAAATGGTTATTCCCGTTCGGGGCATTCGTCTACTTTGCAACGTTTCTGGCCATGGGGCTGCTCGATCCGAGGAATGATTATGTGGCTAAGGTGACGATCGGGTTCGTGATCTGTGTTGAATTGCTTTTTATATTTGCTCGATGGCGGGCTGGCGGCGGCATTGTTTAGAAGCTACGCCATGAGGCTTTGCTAGGATGGGGTACCCATCAGGCCCCCATTGGTTGGGTAAGGTTGATGTAATCCGCCATCCTATAGCCTGCTTCCGTAACCTCGAACACATTCCCGCTATGTGTCATCGACCGGACGAGACCATGGTTTTCCAGCCTTTCAAGCGCGTCCTTCCACTTCGCGGCTGACCTTGGATTTCCGAGTTCGCCGAAGCTGCGCTGGTTCGTCATAACGAGATCTCCCGTTATTGTTCTAGAGAAA
>DASZLE010000028.1:0-87331 GCA_035552475.1 Occallatibacter sp. | reverse complement strand
CCAACCCTGCAAGGTACTGCGCTGCTCCACACTCAGTTCAAGCTGCGGCAATCGGCGACCTCGTCTCATGACTCGCTCCTGTCATGTTAGACGCCCTTTGCCGGAATTAGTTTAGCGAATTAATGACTCAGTACACTAGTTTAATTTAACTAAGGCTTTTGCGAGTGCCTGTCCGCCATCTGGGAGCCACAGCAGCGGTGGGTCCGAGCAGAAGCTGCCCGGATTGCATCACGCTACCCACCACTCCATAGAGCAAAGCGGAATCCGCGCGGAAATCGGTTCAGGAGATTTGCGGGTGAGGTAGATCGCGTGTGGTGAATCGCCCGCAGGGCGTCGGCACTCGAGCCGCCTGGCGATTTATTGCAGATCCCCTGGGTGGCAGGAGGAGAGTCTTTTCAGTAACGCCGCGCGCAGCTTGCGCATATCGAAAACGCTGGTCGCCGAGTAATCGTCCTTGACGGCCGAGGCCGCCGCCAGGGACTGCCGGTAGGCTTCCACTCCGGCGGAACAGTCTCCGCGCGCCATGCGCGTGAGCAAGGCACCGTAGTTGAACTCCGACTGGGCCAGATGAACGCGGGCGTCGTCATTGGTTGGATCCAGCCGGAGTTCCGCGGCAAAGATGGAGATGGCATCGCGGAGGTCTTCGGCGGCCTGTCGGGGAGAGAGGGCTAGTTCGACGGTTTCCGAGGACGTCATTTCCAGCTTGCCGATCTCGAGACGAGCGAGCTGATTGCCGGGATCCACGGCGGAGATGGCACGCAGCAACGCCATGCCCTTATCGAAATCAGCCAGGGCGGCAGGTTCGTCGTGGAACTCATGCTCGAGCCAGGCGGTTTCAGCATAAGTCCAACTGGTTTCCATGCGGAAGCGCGTATTGGCGGGAGCGGCCGCAACCAGATCCTGGAAGATGCTCAGCGAGGCGCGCTGATGATCGAGCGCGGCCGCGTTATTGCCGAGAGCCTGCAGTTCCTCGGCGATATCGCGCTCGGTGCGGGCCTCGATCAGGCGGATTTCCGAATCGGGTGGCGCCGCCCTTGCTGCAGTCATCACCTGCTGATAGGCAGCGAGCGCAGCCGGATGATCATGCTCCCCGTCGATCGTCGTGGCTGCCGTCAACAGGCAGCGCAGCGCCAGCCGCCGATCGCCGGGATGGCGCTTTGCCATGTCCTCCAGCAGGATTGCCGCCTCGGCCCGGAGAATCCGCCATTGCGACATTTCGCCGCGGCGGGCATGCACCTCCGCCGCTGCCACGTCGGCATCCACCAGGGCGGTAACGGCTTCTTCGTCGGTGCTGGAGCGTACAAGGACTTCTTTCAATAAATCCCGGGCATGCTCCAGGTTCTGGACGCCGGCCGCGCAATCGTCAAGGCTGGCGCGGCCCGCGGCTGCCTGCACCGCGCCGACTTTGGTATACGCCCGGGCGAGTTCGAGATCGAGATCGCGGTTGCGGCCGCTGGTCGCTTCCAGGGCCTTGAGATATTTGAGGGTGCTCTCGACCAGTGTCTTGCGCGCGGCGGTCGATCCCGGCAAATCCTCAATGGCATCATGCACATCGAAGATCATGGCATGAGCCAATTGCCGGACTTGGCCGAAGCGCTGCTCCGCGATTTGTTCGGCGCGCCATATTCGCCAGATGGCCAAGCCGGCAAGTAACAGAAACACGCCGCCTGCGGCCACATACCATCGCCGGCGTAGCACGAATTTGCGCAAGTGGTACAGGGTGGATCCCCGCGCAGCTTCCACAGGAAAGCCGTCGAGGTGACGCTGTACGTCCGCGCGCAGATCGGTTACAGCGTGGTAGCGCTCGTCCGGGGATTTGCGCAGGGCCTTGAGCACGATCTGATCCAGGTCGCCTCGCAACAGCCGCGGAGCCGGATTTGCGATCGCCGTCGCCTTTGCGTCGCTGGGCTTGCGCGGAGTGTGGTCGCAAATTGCCCGGCACAGCTCCAAAGGAGAGGTGGCGGCATTGCCATATGGACTCTCCCCCGTGAGCAGCTCGAACAGAAGCACTCCGAGCGAGTAGATGTCCGTGACAGTGGACAGGCGCTCGCCGCGTACCTGCTCGGGGCTCGCATATCCGGGAGTCAGCAGAATCAGCGACGTGGTCACGTCCCGCGTAGCAGGCCGGAGGAAATGCGCCAGACCGAAATCGAGCAGCCTGGGTGAGCCGTCGTCGACAACGAGAATATTGCCCGGCTTGATGTCGCCGTGAATCACCAGTTGACGATGGGCCGCTGCAACCGCTTCGCAGATCGACATGAACAGCTTGAGGCGCTCCTGCAACCCCAGGCCATGAAGAGCGGCATACCGCGTTACCGGCTCCCCATCCACGTACTCCATCACGTAGTAGGGCTGGCCCGACGTGGTGGTTCCGCCATCGATCAGGCGCGCGATGTAGGGATGATCGAGGCTGGCAAGAACCTGGCGCTCGTTCTGGAAGCGCCTCTTGAGTCCGGGATCGTTTAGGCCTTTCTTCAGCACTTTGATGGCGACCTGCTGCCGGTAGGCTCCGTCATCGCGCTCGGCCAGATAGGCAATGCCCATGCCCCCCTCGCCCAGCCGGCGCAGCATCTTGTAGGGTCCAATAGGATCCCAGGGGCGGTCCTCC
Source organism: Occallatibacter sp. (assembly GCA_035552475.1). Lineage (GTDB taxonomy): Bacteria > Acidobacteriota > Terriglobia > Terriglobales > Acidobacteriaceae > Telmatobacter. The sequence goes on along the minus strand of DASZLE010000028.1, from coordinate 84,723 downwards.
TCAGCGGGAGGGGTCGGGTCTCCGCCCTCTCCGGAGAGTACGGTCTGGTCGTGAGCAGAAGAGAATTCCCGGGCTTGGCTCTCCTTCTCCAGGATCGTTTCCAGCCGGCGAAACAGATTCCGTCGCCCCATCTCTTCTGCGCCGGAGGGCCCTGGGACACCTGCCCCGGAGACCGGCTCATCGAGAAATTGCGGGGATTCGCGGTAGATGGCCAGGAGGGAACGTACTTCCTCCAGCACCTCGGACGAATCGGTTTGCGATTGAAGGAAGGGCTCCCGTTCGGTTGTGCGCATCGTGACTGCGGTCGAGAACAATTCCTTCGAGCGTTCCCAGTCCTCGGAATTCACGACGCACTCCTGCCTTCAAGCATTCTTCGCCTGATCCAGGTCTTGGCGATCGTCCACTCGCGCTTGATGTTGCTTTCCGAAATGCCCAACGCTTCCGCAGTCTCAGGAGTTGTGAGCCCGCTGAAGTACTGCAATTCGACGATCCGGCCCTGTAGAGGATCGAGCTTCTCCAGTTCTTCCAGGGCCTCATTCAGCTCCAGGATGTCAACATCGAGCGCAGCCGCGGCGGCCCCCGTCGCGGAGCCATCGGTATCAATGAGTGACAGGACGGGAGCGCCACCGCCTCGTTTCGCACTTTTTTTGGCACGCGCGTAATCGATGAGAATCGACCGCATCAGCCGCGATGCAAAGGCAAAAAAGTGCGTACGGCCCTTCCAGGTGGCATGCTGCGCCTGGGCAAGACGAATCCATGCCTCGTTGACGATGGCCGTGCACTGCAGGGTGGCGGAGGATCGTTCGCGGCGGCAATGCCAGCTCGCGATGCGATGCAATTCGGGATAGGCAGCTTCAACCAACCGGTCCCAGGCCTGGGGCCGGCTCGCTTCCAAATCCCACAGAAGCGCAGTGATATCCGGAGATCGTACAACACGGCCCGGATCTTGCTCAGGCTGGCCCACTTGACACCACTGATCGGAAACTGACCGCGATTTTATCACGGAATCTGATTCGGATGGTTCACGGCATCCGCATGGGGCCCTTGCGGGCAGATCCCTACGTGCGGCCCTCGGCCAAGTAAACGGCAACGTAGTCCAGGTAATTCTGCGCGTACTCGTGGATGAGCTTGCGGTCGCCATCGCCCAGTTCTCGCCGCATCTTGCCTGGGACGCCCGCCCACAGGGTACGCGGTGGGACCACGGTGTGCTCGGGAAGGACGCAGCCCGCGGCAATGATGCTGCCCTCGCCGATCCGGCAATCGTTCAGGATGGTCACTCCCATGCCGATCAGGCAGGCATCTTCCACCACGCACCCGTGCACAGTGGCGTTGTGGCCGATGGTGACCCAGTCGCCCACGGTGACGGAGTAGAGATGACGCTGGCCGTGCAGCACTGCACAGTCCTGCACGTTGGAATTGGCGCCAACCCGGATGGAGTGCACGTCGCCGCGCAGAACCGCGTTCATCCAGACGGATGAGTTTTCTCCCAGCTCAACATCGCCCAGCACCTGGGCGGAGATGTCGACGTAGCAGGTGGCGGGGATCCGGGGCATCCGGCCCTGGTAGCTGCGAATCATGCGCTTCAAAGACCTCCAGCGCAAGTGTAGTTGATGCTGCAGTTGGCGGACGAGGCGGAAATACGGTGACCCGCATCACGTTACCGAAGTCTTTTTCATACCTGGGGTTATTCCTAGCTTGCGCTCCGGCCCATTTGGCGCTAGGCTCTGGCAAACACTCTGTGCCGTCCAGGGGACTAACGCTGGCGCGGGTTCAGCTGGGGCCTTTATCTGTCTGCTGGCTCTGTGATTGGCGTACTTGACCGCAAGCCCAACAGTTCCGGTATCCTAGACAAAGCCCCCCTGGCAGGTTTGGAGGTGGATGTTTGTGGCTGAAGTTCGTGTGCAGGAAGGCGAGCCGTTAGAAAATGCGCTTCGCCGGTTTAAGCGGAAGGTCCAGCAGGAGGACATCATCAAGGAAGTCAAGCGTCACTCCTACTACCTGAAGCCCGGCGAGAAGAAGCGCGTGAAAGCCGCGCTGGCGCGCAAGCGGAATCGCAAGAAGGCTCGTAAAGAGCAGGATTAACTCATGTTCCAGGGGACGGTGTTGTGCCGTCCCCGAAGGAACCCCAAATCAACCGTAACCGCTCGAGGTAGAACTGCTGTTTTTCTGCGGCTGTTTTGAAAGTTAAACAATGCCGCTGCTCTCATCCTCCTCGCAGCGCCTTAACCGCGTCGGCATAGCTGGCGCTTCGAGTGTTCTCGGTCTTCGGGGTCGGAGACACCAATTCGCCGCATACCTTAAGCGGCCCGGGCCCTTGCTGTTGACAGTTGGCGGAGACAGGGAAACGGACCGGCACGCTCATATACTCTGGCCGATCAACGTTCCCGCTTCGGGGAAGCCGGCCATGGAATTTACTGATCGAAATCTCAAGTGTGTCGATTGCGGCGACGAGTTTGTGTTCACTGCGGGCGAGCAGTTGTTCTTTCACGACAAACAGTTCAAGAACGACCCCAAGCGGTGCAAGCAGTGTAAAGCTAAACGTGCCAACGGGGGTCCCCGCGTGCGCACCGAGACCCGTACCCGGTGCTCGGCATGCGACGAGGAGACCACGGTGCCTTTCCGGCCTACACAAGGGCGGCCCGTCTTGTGCCGTTCGTGCTTTCAGAAGGTCCAGCCGGTGGCCACTGCGGTGCCGGCAGCGCCTATGTCAGGCCAGAGCTGAACAGCAGGTCGCCTCGGAAGCCTGAAGGCGATCCAGCCTGACGCACCAGTGTGGCTAGTTGCGCCCAATGGCGCTGGCCGTGGAACAAGGTGTGAGCCAGCGCCTTGCGCCGGCTCATGGTGCGCAGCTCGGGCGGAAGCCAGGCCGCGTCCAGCGTGTACGGCGCGGTCCAGTCTTCTTCAGGATTTGTCAGCAGACGGCGGAAGATGTTCGCCGCCTGCCGGTGAAGCTCGAAGAGCGCCTCCAGCGGTCCCTGCGGAATCGCCTCTCGCGGCGTCTCCGATTCGCCGGCGAGACGTTGTGCCCAGCGGAGTTCTGCGCCCCAGATGTGCCGAACTAAATCCTGCACGGTCTTGGCGCCGCCAATTCCGCCGGTCTCCATGGCCAGCAGTTCGGGATGAGCCTCGAATTGCGCCTTCCACCAGGCCGAGGCCTCATCGTTCCAGGCCAGCAGCTCCTCCATCGATACGCCAACGCTCATGGCATGCTCCTCCGGCTTGGTTTTCAAAGCGCGGTGCCCGATATCGTGCCGGTAGTACATCCCTTCGAAATGGATCTCCGCCATTGCCTCGTAGGCCCGGCCGAGGGCTTGTTGCAGGTCCTCCCCCGTGGCCGACACGCCCAGCACCCGACCGCCGCCGGTGACCACCTGTCCGTTCTTCAGCGCCGTGCCGGAGTGGAAGATCTCGACACCCGGGATGCGTGCGGCTACGTCCAGTCCGCTGATGGGGAAGCCCGTCTTGTAGCTGCCGGGATAGCCCGCCGAACTGGCGATGACGCATGCTGAAGCACCCGGGCTCCAGCGCAGCTCGGTGTCGCTTAGCCGGCCATCCGCGCAGGCCTCCATCGCCTCCACAAGATCGCTTTCCAGGCGCATCAGGATTGCCTGCGTCTCCGGATCGCCGAAGCGCGCGTTGAATTCGAGCACCTGCGGGCCCTTGGCCGTCATCATCAGCCCGCAATAAAGCACTCCAACGAACGGCATATCTTCGTCGGCCATGCCCTGGATGGTGGGCTGCGCAATGTGGTGCAGGACCCACTCCCGCATGCCGGGGTCGAGCAGGCTGTCAGTGGAGTACACGCCCATGCCGCCGGTGTTCGGGCCGGTGTCGCCCTCGCCGATGCGCTTGTGGTCCTGCGCCGGAACCAGAGGCGCAACATGCTTGCCGTCAGTGAGGCAGAGAAAGCTGACCTCATCCCCGGTGAGGAACTCCTCCACGATCACCTGCTGCTCCCTGGCTCCCAGAAGCACGCCGGAGAAAAGTCCGGCAGCGGCTTCGAGGGCCGTCTGCCGCGACTGGCAGATGAGGACGCCCTTGCCGGCGGCCAGGCCGTCTGCCTTGACCACGATGGGCGGATGGAACCTGTCGACTGCCTTCTCCAGCTCCTCATGGTTGGTGCAGATGGCGTAGCCCGCGGTGGGAATGGCGTGGCGTTGCAGGAATCGCTTGGCGAAGCCCTTGCTGGTCTCCAGCATGGCGGCCTCGCGCGTGGGCCCGAAAACGCGGAAGCCGCGCTCCTTGAGGGCGTCCACAATGCCCAGCGAAAGCGGCAGCTCCGGGCCGACTACGATCAGGCCGGGCCGTTCGGCTTCCGCCAGTTCCAACATGGACTCCAGGCTGCCCACATTGACCGGAACGCACCGTGCCAGCGCGGCCATGCCGCCGTTGCCGGGAGCGCAGACCAGCTCCGTCACGCGCGGGCTGCGCCGTGCGGCCCATGCCAGGGCGTGCTCGCGGCCGCCGGAACCCAGGATCAGAACTTTCATATCGCTCGCCTCGTGCGGGCTCGGGAATGCGCCGATGCTCCGAAGAAGTATGGTCGGAAATGTGGCGGGGGGAAGTCAAACGGCTCCGCCCAAACCGCGCGCGATCCTATACTAATGCGTGGCCTTTGCCGCACCACGCATGGTTACGCGCCGCATCAAACCGTACGCTCAGCAACAGGCCGAGGCCGCGCGCCGCGCCACGCAGCAGCGCGTCTTCCGCCGCAATCAGGGGTTCGGATTGCTTCTGGTTGCCGCGGCCATCTTCGCTTGGTGGTTGATTCACACGCAGCCCGGATGGGCCTTCCCCGCCGGCTGGTGGCGCCCGTGGTAGAGCCCGCTCAACCAACCAACATCTCCGATCCGCTCGTGGTCATTCTGCTCGGCCCAACCGGCAGCGGCAAGACGGCGCTCTCCCTCGCTCTGGCTGAGCGCTTCCCGGGCGAGATCGTCAGTTGCGACTCGGTGGCCGTCTATCGCGGCATGGACCTGGGCACGGCCAAGCCCACCACCGTTGAGCGTGCCCGCGTTCCGCACCACCTCATCGATGTGGCCGAGCCCGACGAACCGTTCACCGCCGGCACCTACAGCCGCATGGCCCGCGCCGCCCTTCGCGCCATCGCCGCGAGGGGCCGGCTGCCCATCGTCACCGGCGGCACCGGACTCTATCTGCGCGCGCTCACTGAAGGCCTCTTCGCCGGCCCCGAGCGCCGCCAGGACCTCCGCGACCGCCTCCAGCGCAGCCGCGCCCGCCACGGCGACGCCTGGCTTCATCGGCTGCTCACGCGCCTCGACCCGGCCAGCGCCGCGCGCATTCACGCGAACGACACGCCCAAGGTGATCCGCGTCATTGAGGTCTGCCTGGATGCGAAGAGGCCCATGTCAGAGGTGCTGGCCAATGCGGACGAGGCGCGCGATCCGCTGCGGGGGTTTCAGCTATTGAGGATCGGCCTGAACCCGCCGCGCGATGAACTTTATAACCGGCTGAATCGCCGCTGCGCGGAGATGTTCGCGGCGGGGCTAGTGGAGGAGACACGCGCGCTGCTCGAGCGCTACGGCCCGGTCAAGGCGCTGGACTCGCTCGGTTACAGGCAGGCGCGCGCGGTGCTGGCTGCGACGATGAGCATCGAGGAAGCGATAACAGCTGCGCAGCAGGGCCACCGGAATTATGCCAAGAGGCAGTTGACGTGGTTTCGCCGCGAGCCCGGCGTGCACTGGCTTGAGGCGTTCGGAGATGCGCCGGAGACGGTGCCCACCGCAGCCGAACTGGTGCAGCGCACCATCGCCTGATGCTCGATCCTTTAAACTGAACCGTGGCAAGCGGCGCGCGGCCTCAAAAGATCGCGCGGGAACGGAGCATCCCCTTGGCGAACCAGGCGGAGACAATTTACGACGTAGCCATCCTCGGCAGCGGTCCCGCGGGCTACACCGCGGCCATTCGCGGCGGCCAGCTCGGCCTCAAGGTCGCACTCATTGAGTCCGACCCCGTGCTCGGCGGTACCTGCCTCCACGTGGGCTGCATCCCCACCAAGGCGCTCCTGTTCAACGCCGAAATCTGGGACCACCTGAAGCACGCCGCGGAATACGGCATCGCCGGGATCGGCACGCCGCAACTCGACTGGGCTGGCGTGCAGAAGCGCAAGAACACCATCGTCACCAAGCACACCAAGGGCCTTGATTTCCTGATGAAGAAGAACAAGGTCACGGTGGTTTCGGGCTTCGCACGCCTCACCGGCCCCGCGAAAGACGGGATCCACACAGTCGATCTGGAATCCGCTGCCGGTGAGCACGCGCAGCTCCAGGCAAAGAATCTCATCCTCGCTACCGGCTCCTTTGCGCGCACGCTTTTCGATCAGAAGCCCGACGACCGCATCCTCACCAACATCGAGATTCTTTCGCTCCCCGAGCCACCTAAATCGCTCATCGTGATTGGCGCCGGCGCTGTCGGCGTCGAGTTCAGCTCCATCTTCCGCAGCTTCGGATCGGAGGTCACGATCGTCGAATTTCTGCCGCGCGCCGTTCCCGTTGAAGACGACGACATCTCCAAGGAGCTCACGCGACTGTTCAAGAAGCGCGGCATCGACGTGAACACCTCCTGCACGGTCACAAAGATCGAGAAGACGGAGTCCGGCGTGAAGGTCGCCTGGACCACGGCCGCCGGAAAGACCGTTGAGAAGGAAGCCGAAAAGGTCCTCGTCGCCGTAGGCCGCGGCCCGCGTACTACCGGCATCGGAATTGAGAAGACGAAGATCGAGCTCGATCGCGGCTTCGTGAAAGTGGACGAGTCACAGCAGACCGCCGAGCCAGGAATCTACGCTATTGGCGACATCGTCGCGGGCCTGCCCCAGCTTGCCCACTCCGGCGCCATGAGCGGCATTGTGGCCGTTTCGAAGATCGCCGGCCGCGCATACCGCCCCGTGCGCCGCGACCGCATTCCCGGCTGCACCTACACCGATCCGCAAGTCGGCTCGGCCGGACTGACGGAAGCCCAGGCGCGCGAGAAAGGCTACGAGGTGAAGGTGGGCAAATTCCCCTTTGCCGGCAACTCCAAGGCCACCATCGTCGACAGCCACGATGGTTTTGTGAAGATCGTTGCCGACGCCAAGTATGGCGAGATCCTCGGCGTGCACATCATCGGCCCGCAGGCCACCGAGCTCATCGCCGAAGCCATCGCCGTGATGGAGCTCGAAGGCACAGTGGATGAGCTGATGTTCACCATCCACGCCCATCCCACGCTGAGCGAGGCCATGCTCGACGCCTACGCAGCCGTGGAAGGCATGGCGATCAACGCGTAGCCCATGAGTGCCGCCTGCTCGCTCGCATCCCACCGCAGGAGCGCCGGTCCCCTGCCGTAAGTTGTTCTAAAACATGCGACAATGATCTGAGCAATTGGCGCCGCGCGCTGCCGCCGGCTGCGGGGGTCCATCCACGATGTTGCGAGTGCTGTCGACTCACCTGTTCCTCAATCAGCGCCTGCACTCCGGCGTGCTCGAAACGGTGGCCCGCTCCGGGGTCGAGGCAGTGGAGATCTTCGCCGCGCGCCAACACTTCGACTACACCAGCCGCGAGGAGGTCCGCGAGCTGGCCGAGTGGTTCCGTTCCAATCCCATCCAGCCCTTTTCCATGCACGCGCCCATGTTCCCTGACCGCGAGATGGGCCGCGCCGGCGCGCCCGCGGTGAACGTGATTCACCCCGACAAGTCGCGCCGCATCGACGCCATGGACGAGATCAAGCGCGCGCTTGAGGCCGCCGAGCAGATCCCATTCAAACATCTCATCATCCACCTGGGCGAGCGCGAGGACGGCTGGTCCCAGCGCACTATCGACTCTTCCCTCACCGCTCTCGAACACCTCGGCGCTTTCGCCAGGGCCCTCGGCGTTCGCCTGCTTGTGGAGAACCTGCCCAACGACGCCACCACGCCCGAGCATCTCGTCACCATCCTCGAGCTCGGCCATCTCGATTCGGTAGGCATCTGCCTCGACCTTGGCCACGCCCATATCACCGTCGGTATCCCCGATGCGATCGCCACGCTCAATCACCGCATCGTCTCGCTGCACGTGCACGATAACCACGGCTCCAAAGACGAGCACCTCTGGCCCGGCGATGGCAACATCGACTGGAAAGATACAGCGAAGCGCATCAATGCCCTGCCCAGCCCTCCCGCCGCGGTGCTGGAGATCGGCCACTCGCTCGGCGACGCGCCGGCCGCGTTGCCGGACCGCGTCCAGCGCTCGTTCGAACTGCTCGGCTGACGGGGACAACTGGCCCTTAGCAGATCCGCGGCAACTGCTCCCCAATCTGCATCGCGATTACCCGGTTCGCGCCCATTCCCGTGCGCGCCACCAGCATCCGCGGGTGCTCCGCCGTCACGCGCCCGATGATCGCCGCCTCGCGTCCCAGGGGATGCGCCTGCAGCACGCTCAGCACCACCTCGGCAAACTCCGGCTCCACGATGAACACAGCCTTGCCCTCGTTGGCCACATACACCGGGTCCAGCCCCAGCAGCTCGCACGCCGCGTGCACCTCCGCCCGCACCGGCATCCTGCTCTCGTCGATCGCAATGCCCACATTGGATGCCGCCGCAATCTCATTCAGCGTGGAGGCCAGTCCGCCGCGCGTGGGATCGCGCATCGCATGCACCGCGCCGCCCGCCGCATCCAGCACACTCGAAATCATTCCATTCAGTGCCGCACAATCGCTGCGGATCTGGCTCTCGAACTCGAGGCCCTCTCTCACGCTCATGATCGCCATGCCGTGATCGCCGATGGTGCCGGAAATCAGGATCGCATCGCCCGGCTCCGCGCGATGTGGCCCCACGCTCACGCCCGAGCGCACCATACCCACTCCCGCCGTGTTGATGTAGCAGCCGTCGCCGTGCCCGTGTTCCACCACTTTTGTATCGCCTGTAACGATCTGTACACCCGCCGTGCGCGCAGCACCCGCCATCTCCTCCACAATCGCGGCCAGCTTCGCCAGCGGGAATCCCTCCTCCAGGATGAAGCTCGCGCTTAAATACTTCGGCACCGCGCCTGAAACCGCCAGGTCGTTCACCGTTCCGTTCACCGCCAGCGCGCCAATCGATCCCCCCGGAAAGAACAGCGGCTGCACCACAAACGAGTCCGTGCTCATCGCAATCCGCCCCGCGCCCAGCTCCAGCACCGCCGCATCGCCCAGGTTCGCCAGCGCCGCGTTCCGGAACGCCGGCAGAAACAAGTGCTCCACCAGCTCATTCCCCAGCTTGCCTCCGCCGCCATGACCCATCACAATCGTCGGATAATCCGCCAGCGGCAGCGGGCAGCTCCAGCCGGAGAAGTCCGGCGCGCCAATCGAGTTAATAACTTCAGCCATGAGTTCCTCAAAGAAAGCCATTAGCTTTTAGCCTTCAGCCAACAGCTAACAGCTAATAGCTAGTAGCTAACAGCTAGCAAGCGATCTTCCCGCTCCCGCCAACTGCTCCACGCTCAAAAACCGCCCGTAATTGAAATACGCCGCGCACGCTCCCTCACTCGATACCATGGTCGCGCCCAGGGGATGCCGCGGCGTGCACTCTTTAGCAAATGCCGGGCACTGTCCCGGCTTGATCGCCCCGCGCAGCACATCGCCCGCCTTGCACAGCGGCGACTCCACCGTGCGAATGCCCGAAATCTGGAACCGCTCCTCCGCGTCGAACGCACGATACTTCGCGTTAAGCCTCCACCCGCTCCCGGGAATGACCCCAATCCCGCGCCACGCCCGGTCCGTCACCTCAAACACCTGCGCCAACAACTGCTGCGCTTCCAGGTTCCCGGCATACGTCACAATCCGCTCATACGCGTTCTCCACCCGGTGCTCGCCCCGCTCCAGCTGAATCACCGCGCGCCGGATCCCGTCCAGCAGATCCAGCGGCTCAAACCCCGTCACCACGATCGGAATCCCAAACTTCTCCGCCAGCGGCGGATACTCCCAGAACCCCATCACGCTGCACACGTGCCCCGCCGCCAGGAACGCCTGCACCTGGTTCCCGGGCGACGACATAATCGCTTCGATCGCCGGCGGTACCAGCACGTGCGACACCAGCAATGAAAAATTCTTCAGCCCCCGGCGCTTGGCCAGGTGCACGCTCATCGCGTTCGCCGGCGCCGTCGTCTCAAATCCAACCCCGAAAAACACCACCTGCTTCTCCGGGTTCTTTACCGCCAGTTCCACCGCGTCCAGCGGCGAATACACCACCCGCACATCCCCGCCGCGCCCCTTCACCTGGAACAGGTCGCTGTCGGTTCCCGGCACGCGCAGCATGTCGCCAAAGCTGCAGAAGATCACCCCCGGCTGTCCCGCAATCGCCAGCGCCTTGTCAATCAACTCCAGCGGAGTGACGCACACCGGGCACCCCGGCCCATGCACCATCTCGATCCCAGCCGGCAGCATCTGGTCGATCCCGTTCTTGATGATCGAGTGCGTCTGCCCCCCGCACACCTCCATGATCTTCCATGGCCGCGTGGCTATCGCGTGGATCTCCCTCGCCATCCGCTGCGCAATTTCTCCGTTGCGAAACTCATCAAGATACTTCACGCCCGCGTCCTCGCAATATTGTCCGCGCCCATGGAGCTTCTACCTTCGAGAGGGCTGTCATCCTGAGCGGAGCGCAGCGCAGTCGAAGGATCTGCGGCTGCTTTTCCGTCGCGCGCCCCGCCCGCAGCCTCGATCGCGCAGCTCCCGTCCGGACAACTCGACTGCGCCCGCCCCGCCGCCCGGGCGAACATCTCTTCCTCATCCGCAAATTCTTCGTCCAGCGCGCCCATCTGCCGGAACGTCTCCAGCGTCTCCAGGGCCGTTTCCTCGTCCACCCTGGCCAGCGCAAAGCCCACGTGCACAATCGCGTAGTCGCCCACCACAATCTCCGGCACGTAATCCAGGCACACGCGCTTCACCACGCCGCCAAAGTTCACCCGCCCCATGCGGATCAACCCGTCCTCGGTAATCTCTTCCACTCGCCCCGGTATCGCCAGGCACATGGCACACCCCACTACTCTCGCTTATAGCGCGCAGGAATGGGCCTGAATGTGATTTGGATCACCTAAGCCAAGGGCCTCGCGGGACACGCTGATTACATGGGAGGGGCAACCGGCTTGCCCTCGATATCCAACGGCCGATTCTCAAGGATGCCCGTGTTCGAGGGGTTCGTTGGAGGCTGCGCCATCTGTCCGATATTCCCCAGTGCCGTGCTCGCCTGGCCCGATGCCGCATCCACCGCGTCAAACAGCGACTTGATGGCAGCCTGCAAAAAGTCCACGCGATCCTGCAGTTCTTTCTGGCCCACCGCGCCAGTAAATGCCTTTTGTGCCTGTTCCGATACGCTGCGCATGAATTTCCCCATGATGGCGCGCGCGTACCGCCGTGCCACCGTGTCGTTGTTGGGGAAAAATCCCCTGGCGCTCGTCTGCTTGGCCGCTGTCTGCGAAACGTACTTCTCCTGGGTGAGAAACTCGATCAGCGCCGCCGGCGCCAGTTCCGGATCGGCATCGAACTTGGTTCCGGCGTCAGGGTCCTTGTTGGCAATCAGGCCTCGCATCGCGCTAATTCGCCGCAACACGTTTCCGATCCTTTCCGTTGTCCCCGCCACAATCGGCATCGCGCCAAACTCTGACTTCTTGTCGAACTTCTCGTCCGCGCCGAATTTCGTCCCCGGCATCACCTCGGTCAGCTCGTTCTGCTTCGCATACTCATTAAAGTAGTGGGACCGCTCGGCCGGAGGCAGCGTGCGGTCGATCATGATCCTCATGTGAATCAGTTCGTGCAGTGCCGACTCGACCGTGGAAACCCGGCCTCCGCGCAGCATGAAGCCCAACTTGTGCCGGATGGTTTTTCCGCCGTTCTCCGGAACCGTGGTATCCGGACTGATGGCGCCGCCAAACATGGCTCCGCGAACCTGCTCCTCCTCGCTCAGCTCAATGATGGTCGACTTCACCTCAAAGATGTGCTCGACACCGTTGATCGTCTCGCGCCGTATCTCGTGATAGCTGCCATCGGCAATGATCTTGTCGATGATCTCAGTCAGCTCGTTGCCACCCGCACGCAGTAGCTGCTCCCGTTCCGCAGGCAGGAACTTGTTGGCCCGTTTCGGTTGACGGTGGATGGCGTAAGGTTCCGCTCCAACGGCAATTCGCGGAGACTGACCGGCAATCAGCGCCGCCGCACCCCTCTCCGCCTCGCGCTCCACGCGGTCTCCCGGCTGGCTCACCGGCAATGACCCCGCCGATGCCGGCCTCCCCCATTGCTGCACCGCGTGCACCAGCTCATGGGCCAGCAAGCGTTCCCCGGCCGCCGAATAAGGCTGGTATCGTCCCTGATTGAAGACAATGTCCGGGCCGCGTGTGAATGCCTCAGCCCCCAACGCCTCGGCAGCGGTTGCCGCTGCCGCACCCTCGTGAATGCGAATCCCGCCCAGGCTCACCCCCAGCTCCGTCTCCCAGCGCCTGCGCACGGTCGCGGCCAGCGGTTCTCCCAGCGTCGGCAGCCCCGGCGCGCTCTTCTCAGTTCGCCCTGTGGCCGGGTCAATCGGAATCCGCCGGAAATCGAATCCCGCTGCCGGTAGCGCCCCAATCAGTCCGCCGTTTACCCCGCCAGGCCCATCGGAAGCCATCGCCGGGTCGGCAGCATGCGGTCCCTCGGGCAAAGCGCTCGGCGCCTTGTAGTCCGCCTTCGCCGGGGCTTTAGCGCCCGCCGATCTCGATTTGGCTTCAGGCGCAGACCGTTGCATCGTCGGCCTCCTCGGGCAAAGTGATCCTGTCGCCGGCCCCGAATCGTGAGACACATCTTACCGGAGAATGGCCCGCACCGAAACCCCCGATTTGGCGTTCCGACAATGTAACTCCCCTAACTCCCCTCCTTCGCCTCGTTCTGCCGCACCCGCGCCTTCACCATCTTCTTCACCAGCCCGGCCGGAAGCGGCTTGTCCACGGCAAACTGCAGCGTCCCCTTTGCCGTCCGGTACGCGGCCACCTCGTCCCCAAACTCGTCCAGCAGCGCCCCGCTCATCGGGAAAAAGCTGCAATGCGCCTTGAACGCCGCATACCCCACCAGCACTCCCTTGTACCGGAACGCCGGCATTCCGTAGCTGATGCACTCTTCGGCATCCTTCGGCGCGGCCGCGCGAATCGTCGCGCGCACCTTCTCAAGCGTAGTTCGGTGCGGCTCCGGCACCCGCGCCAGATACGCTTCCACCGCCGCAACGCCATCTCCGCCAGCTTGTGCTTTCTTCATTGCGCTCATAGCATCCTCGCTGCACCGGCCTCCCCGGCCAGGAAGCGCCGCAGATTCGCATTCAATAACCAGCCTCGCGCCCATGCCGCACGGCCAGAATCACCACTTCCTTGCCATCGAAGCGATACAGAGCGACGTAGGCTCCGCTCCCAAATTCAATCACCCACTCACGAAAGTCCTCCGGCAAGTCCTCCACCGGCCGGCCCATCGCTGGATAGCTGCCAAGCTGCCTCACTCCCTGCCGGATGGCCCTTACCGCGCGCTTGGCCGCGTCCCGGCTCTTCGCAGCCAGAAAATCATGCAACTTCGCCACGTCCCGCACGCTTTCGGGCGTCCATCTTACACGTGGCATTCGGGAGCCTCGGCGTCCTCACCAGCCTCCAGCCGAGCCAGCCATGCATCGGCCTCCTCGGCGGTCACATGCAGGCCCGTCGCCTGATATTCGTTCCACGCCGCCAGAGCATCCTGCCGGAATCGCTCCCGCTTCTCCTCCCGCGCCACGTACTGCTCCACGGCTTCGCGCAGAATCCAGTGCGCCGAACGCCGCCTTGTCGCGGCCAGCCGTTGCACGCGTTCCTTTAATTCAACATCAAGCTTCAGACTCGTGGTAGCGGGCGTCGGCATACTCGGTGCTCCTGGGTGTTACCCATAGCTACTTTATCACACCATTCCCATCAAACCCTCGCCGCTGCAAGTCGCTTCAACACCACCAGGGACTCCCACAGAGAGCCAACCTGGGTGGGAGCCAGGAGCTGGGAAGCAAGAAAGCCAGCAGCTAGGAGCTAGCGGTTAGAAGCTGTTTGTTCCAGCCACCCCAGCCACTCCTCCATCCCCGCCCCAGTCTTCGCCGAAGTCTCAAACACCCGGATCCCCGGCCGGATCGCCTGCAGGCTTTTGAGCGCCGCCCCGCGGTCAAATCCTACCGCCTCCGCGATATCCATCTTCGTAATCACCGCCGCGTCGGCCGAGTTGAACAGCGTGGGATACTTCAGCGGCTTGTCCTCGCCCTCGGTCACGCTCAGCAGCGCCACCCGCACCCGTTCGCCCAGGTCGTAGCTCGACGGGCACACCAGGTTCCCCACATTCTCAATAAACAAGTAATCCAGCGCGCCCAGCTCCCATCCGTCCAGATGCTTGCCCACCATCTCCGCTTCCAGGTGGCAAATCCCATGGGTGTTTATCTGCCGCACCGGCGCCCCGCTCGCCGCCAGCCGCCGCGCGTCATTATCCGTCTCCAGATCCCCCACCAGCGCCGCCGCCCGCGCCCCGCGCGCCCGCAGTTCCTTCAGCGTCCGCTGCAGAAACTCCGTCTTCCCCGTCCCCGGGCTCGACACCAGGTTCAGCACCAGCACGCCCGCCGCCTCAAACCGCCCGCGCAGCCCCCGCGCCAGCTCGTCGTTCTTTTTCAGAATCCCCTGCCGCAACTCCACAATCCGCGTCGTCAAAGTCATCACCTCAATGGGTCTTGAATCGTTATTCCCGGTGTGCAACCATTGCCTGCATGGCCGCAGCACGTATCGCCGCCGTTGTTCTGGCACTCTGTCCCTGCGCTATAGTCGCCCAGCAGCCGCCTACCGTCACAATTTCCGTGCTCGTCTCCGACCAATCGGGCGCCGTCATTCCTCATGCGGGCTTCCGCGCAACGGACGAAGCAACGGGCAAATCCTACGACGCCGCTGCCGATTCGTGGGGCCGCGCCGAACTACAAATTCCTCCGGGCAAATACACGCTGAGAGTCCAATCTCCAGGGTTCAAAACATGGGTACGTGAGAATCGAGAGGCTGACGGTTCGATAAGCGAGACTGTCGCATTGAATGTGGGTAGTAGCTGCTCAGGAGCCTGCGGCGTCGTGATAGCCGAGCCTAAAATCCCAATTGAACGACAGCAGCTAGAATTGGAGCTTGCTCTCGAACCCATCCATCTACTCCCCCTTTCCTCGAAACCCTTGCATCGCAAGTTTCACTGGCCCTAAACGAGGCCTCGTTTCAGACGCGACTGACAACTCAGGAACTCGCTCTCTGCGCCTCGGCTTCCTCAATCTCCACCGACTCAATCTCCATCTCCCGCCCGCCCCGCACATCGCTCGCCGGCTCCCCGCACCTGGGGCAACAAAAGCTCTGCAAACTTTTCAGCTCCCCATCTGCGCCGCACGCCGCGCAATGCACCGTCACCGGAACCGCCGCCACCACCAGCCGAGCCCCGGCCACAGGCGTCCCCTCCGTAGCAATCCCCCAGCAGAACTGCAGCGAATCCTCCACCACCGCCGCCAGCGCCCCCACCCGCAGCCGCACCTCCAGCACGGTCGCGCCCGGGTACTTGGCCAGCGACTCCGTCACCGCATCCACCACGCTCGAAGCGATCGAAAGCTCATGCATCGCGCCCGCGGCCCCACCCGCAAGGTGCGATTCTACGCCCCGCCGCAGAGCTCCTCAGGTGATCTATCTCACACGCTACCCACGTCTCATGACACCCCGAAAAACTCCCGCCTGGAAGCGTTTTGAAAGGGCACGACTTCAGTCGTGCCGCCAAGTGGCTCCAAAATCAAAGGGCTTTTAACCCCTGAGGGAAGTCATTCGTCGTTCTCAAAGGGCATTTATGCAGCCGGGCTCCGGCCCCGCGAGCCCGGTCCTTTCGCGTAAAACGCAAAGCGGGCGGCTCACGCCGCCCGCCGCCAACCCCGCTAACCCGCTCCGCCTAAAACTCCACCCGAGCCGAAAACTGCGCCAGCCGCTTGTTCGTCAGCAGCGCCGTCGCCTGCCCAAAGTTCTGCGGATTGTCCAAGGTCGCCGAGATCGAATGCGAGTCGAACCGCACGCTGTTGGTGATGTTGAACATCTCCCAGCGTATCTGCGCCTTCACCCGCTCGGTCACCTTGAAATCCTTGTCCAGGCCCGAGTCCCAGCTGAAGTACCCGTCGCCGCGCATCGGGTTGCGCGTACCGCTGTCGCCCGGCAGCGCGTGCGTAAAGCTGTTGAACACCGTCTGCGAGTCCGCGAACCGCTGCGTCAGGTGCCCGCGCTGCGCCGCACGCGACGGAATCTTCGAGGCCAGCGTCGCCCACCCCTCGATGTCCCAGTTCGTCGGGTAATATGCGCCGTTGTCCATCATGAACGGGAACCCCGAAGTCCAGCGCACGATCCCCGTCGACTGCCATCCGCCAATCAGCAAATCGGTCAGCCGGTTTGCTCCCGACAACAGCTTCTTTCCCCGTCCAAAAGGAAGCGCCCACAGGTAGTTCGCGTTGATCTGGTGCGTCGTGTCAAAGTCTGACACGCCGTAAAGCTGGTTCGGCGCCCAGCTGTTCAGAATCTGCGCGTAGTTCACCCCCGCTGAGGTGTTCAGCCGCTCCGCTTGCGACACAATGTCCAGCGACTTCGAGTAGGTGTAGTTCACATCGGCCGTCAGGCTCCCGATCCGCTGCTTGTACACCACTTCCAGCGCGTTGTAATTCGAGTACCCGATTGACCGCCACGCGTACAGCGCCGAGTACTGGTCATGATAGAAACGGTACGACGGATACGCCCCGTTCGGGTTGATCCCCGCCCCACTCAGCGAGTCCGGCACGTCCAGCTCATACAGCGCATACGTCTCGTTGTAAATGTTCTGCGCGAAAAGCTGGTACACGTTCTGCGTCGCTGAAGTCGGCCCCGCGCCCATCCCCAGGTCCACCCCGTCCAGCGCGCCCCACACCTGCTCGATAAACGGAATCGGCTGCACCGAGCTCACCGGCGCACCCGCGCGCGACAGCAGCGCCATTTGCCGCGCCGCCGCAAAATACGTGCTCCCGCCCAGTTGCAGGTTGATGGGCATGGCCACGTCTTCCTGCGCCATCAGCCGGTGCGCCAGCCGCCCCACATACGAAACCTCCAGCGACGAGTCATGGTTCAGCTCCCTCGCCAGCGAGAAATCCACCAGGTGCGAGTAGGGCGTCTTGATCGCCGAGTCCAGTCCCCAGCTAATGGCGAACTGGTCCTGCGACGGTGTCGCCGGAAATCCTCCCGGAGGCGCTCCCGGCAAAAGCTGCGTCGGGATCGACGTAACGCTGGTCAGCCGCGGCGCTGTTCCCACGTCCGCCGTCCCCGGCGGGTTCGATAAATCCGTCGACAGCCCGTACGACCCGTTGGTGTTGAACGTGTTCACCGTGGCCGCGCCAAAGTGGTCGAACACCAGCGAATATCCCGCGCGGATGGTCGTCTTCCCCTGCCCCAGCAGGCTCTTCCACGCTCCGCTATCCGGCGTCGGCGAATACGCAAACGCCACCCGCGGCCCCACATCCGCCTTGTCCGGCGTCCAGAAATCCGCGCGATGGTTGTAGCGCCCGCTCAGGTCGAACGAGAAATCCCCAACGCTGTTCGCCGCCCCGCCGCTCGCCGCCTGCTGCTCGCTGCCCCTGTAGTAGTTGCTCAGCGCATACGGCGTGCACGCCGAGCCACTCAGCCTGCATGCGCCCACCTGCGTCCCCGTCTTCTCCGCCGGCGCCTGCAGATACGCCCACCGAAGCCCCGCTGTCACCGTCAGGTTCGGCGTCGCCCGCCAGGAATCCTGCCCGTAAATCTCGTTCTCTTTCCAGCCGTAATCCCGCGTCACCGCCGTGCCCAGCGCCAGCGGCGTCCCGTGTTTGTCGTAGTTGTAGATCGCATCCGCTTCCGGAACAATCCCCACCAGCGCCATCAGCGCCGCGTTGTACTCGTTGCCGAAGTTGGAGAAATCCACCGTCGGGTACCCATACACCGGCGGATCGAACGCCCCTCCGCTGTTGGCGATCGTCGATCCGTTCGACAACCACCCCTGGTTCATCTGCCCGTCCGGAAACGAGTTCGCATTGGTCGTGTTCTTGTCGTCGATCAGCCGCAGATTGTCCCCGAACTGCAGGTTGTGCGTGTGCTTCGTCCATGAAACGTCGTCCACAATATTCTGCACCGGCACAATTACTGACGTGGACCGTGTGAACGCCTGCGGTTGCGCCACCGCCGAAAGATACACGTGCGCCTGGTCAGACGTTCCCGCCGTGTCCACTCCCTGCCGCGTAAATCCGTAGCGCAGGTTGTTCACCAGGTTGCTGGTCAGGATCGCCGTGTATCCCACCGCAAATCCCTTGTTATTCGTCAGCGTCGAATTGGCCGGCGGCTGCCCCGGAAACGCCGGCGGCGTCGGCTCCGTGTCGTTCTGCAGGTTCCCCCGCCAGAACAACGAGTGCTTCGCGTTCACGTTCCAGTCCAGCCGCGCAATATACGTGTTGAAGCTCCGCGTCAGCGTGTACGGAAACCGGTACCCCGCCACGTTCAGCCCATCGCCCTGCGTCGGATCGTTCGGCATCGGGTACGCATTCAGGATCGTCGTCATCGCCGGATCGTTCCCGATCCCCTGCGGATCCATCCCCTGGATGTTCGCGGGCGTAAGCTGGTACACCGAGTCCCCCGACCCGTTCACATACTGGTACTGCAGGTTCCCCGCTCGGAACGCCGACGTCGGCACCGTCCCCGCGTTTACACTCACGCCTTCGTCATCGCGCCGCCCCTCGTAGTTCATAAACAGGAACAAGCGGTCCTTCTTTACCGGCCCGCCCAGCCCCACCCCAAACACGTTCCGGATCAGCTTCGGCGGCTTGTTCGCTTCCCCCGCCGCTATCTGCTGCTGCTTGTTGAAGAAGTCGTTCGCTTCCATAAAATTGCTGCGGTTGTACTCATAAACCGCCCCGTGATACTGGTTGGTTCCGCTCCTCGTCACCAGCGCCACCTGCGCTCCCGACGACCGCCCCTCGTCCGCGTTCGGGTTGCTCGTCGTCACCCGGAACTCCGCTATCGAGTCCTGCGTCACCCGCAGCACGCTGGTAAACGCGTACCCGGTGTTGATGTCGTTCACGTCCACGCCGTCCAGCGTGATGTTCGATTGATCGCTCCGCCCGCCGTTCACCGAGCCCGATCGCGAGTCGCCCCCGTTATTGCCCGCCGCCGTCGTCCCGCTGTAATCGTCCGTGCGCCCCAGGTACGTCACTCCCGGCTGCAGGCTCAACAGGTCCGGAACGTTGCGCCCCTCAATCGGCAACTGCTCCACCTGCTCGGCGTCAAACGCGTTGCCCAGCGTCGCGTCCGTGGTGTTCAGCACCGGCTCGGACTCTGTCGTCACCACCACGTTTGAAGTCACGCTGGCCACGCCCAGGCTCACGTTCATTGACGCAGGTTGGCCCACCAGCAGGTCCATGCCCGCCTTCTCCACCTTCTCGAACCCCGACGCCGTCACCGTCAGGTTGTACTTGCCCGGCGCAAGCTGCGAGAACTGGTACTCGCCGTTTGCATTGGTCGTCGCTTCGCGGCTCGCGCTCGTGCCCGCGGAGGTCACCGTCACCTTCGCGCTGGCCACCACCGCGCCGCTCTGGTCTGTCACCCGCCCGCCCAGCGACGTCGTCGCCTGGCTCATGGCCATCGGACAAATGGCCGAGAAAACGCCGCTAATCAGCAGCGCCATCCAGATCCTTCTTGTGTTCATTGCGGCCTCACAACAGGGGAATGTGAGCCAATCGCTACCAGACAGGTCCGTAGCCCGCCCCATGGTTCGTTCGTCCAAAGCGATTGCGCTTGATGCATTGAACCACAAAACGCCATAAGTTTCCCATCAACAAACCAGGGAACAGCGACACGGAGAACATCGCGTAGGGACAAGACTCGCGTAGGTACAGGACTCGCGTAGGGACAGGACTTCAGTCCTGTCGTATGCAGCAAACAAAGGATTCGGGCTTCAGCCCCTGAAGGTCTTTCACGATCTAAGACAGGGTCCCGGGAACTGGGCGGCCTACTCTGTCCCGAAAGCCGGCTGCCTCCTTCGTCCCGCAGGGACGGCGCGAAAAGCCAAGATAAAATCCAGGGAAAGCGCTTTCCTCGGTCCCGGCCTTCTACTCCCTACTCCCCGTTCCCTAGTACCATGTTTTCCAAAGGACTTCCCCGTGCCCGACCCAACCGCCGTCGCCTCCCGCCTCCGCCTCTCCGACCTCGCCCCCGGCGTCGTCCAGTCCGAGATCCGCGCCATGTCCGTCGCCTGCGAGCGCATCGGCGGCATCAACCTCGCCCAGGGCGTCTGCGACACCCCCGTCCCCGCGCCCGTCGAGCAGGAAGCCATCGCCGCCATCCGCGCCGGCCACAACATTTACACCCGCCTCGACGGCATCACCCGCCTCCGCAACGCCATCTCCGCGAAGCAACAGCGCGACTACGGCCTCCACTACGACCCCGATACCGAAGTCCTCGTCGCCAGCGGAGCCACCGCCGGCCTTCACGCCGCCGCCATGGCTCTCCTCAACCCAGGCGACGAAGTCATTCTCTTCGAGCCCTTCTACGGCTATCACACCGCCACGCTCAAATCCATGCGCGTCGAGCCTGTGCTCGTCCCGCTCTCCGAGCCCAACTTCGCCCTTGACCCCGCCGCCCTCACCGCCGCCATCACCCCACGCACCCGCGCCATCATCCTCAACACACCCGCCAACCCCAGCGGCAAAGTCTTCTCCCAGGTTGAAACCGAAGCCGTCTGCCACGCCTGCCTCGAACACGACCTCTTCCTCTTCACCGACGAAATCTACGAGTACTTCGTCTACGACGGCGCCCGCCACATCGCGCCCGCCACGCTCCCTGGCATGCGCGAGCGCACCATCGTCATCAGCGGCTTCTCCAAAACCTTTTCCATCACCGGCTGGCGTCTCGGCTACGTCACCGCCGACGCCCGCTGGATGCCCTCCATGGCTTACTTCCACGACCTCACTTACGTCTGCGCGCCATCCGCCTTCCAGCACGGCGCTGCCGCCGGCCTGGAGCAGCTCTCGCCCGCCTTCTACAAGGAGATTGCCGAGAGCCACCAGTCCAAGCGTGAGCGCATCGTGTCGGCTCTCACCGCCGCCGGCCTCACCCCCACCATTCCGCAAGGCGCGTACTACATTCTGGCCGACGCCACCCGCCTCCCCGGCCAGACCGCCGCAGAAAAAGCCCGCAACTTACTAGCCGCAACCGGAGTAGCCAGCGTAGCCGGCAGCGCCTTCTTCCGGACCGGACCAGAAGGACGGGGCCGCGGCGAAAACCTACTGAGATTCTGCTTCGCCAAAAGAGACGAAGACCTGGACGACGCCTGCGCCCGCCTCCGCAAACTCTGACGCGGGTGTCCCACCTTCGCCGATTCGCGTCCTTTGCGAATCGGTTAAGGTGGAGGGTTAGTCGCTGACCCGCCGGCCTGCTGGCTCGCTGACTTGCTGACCCGCTCAACAGAAAGGACCAGCCCCATGCCCCGCACCGCCTTCGCTCTCTCCGCCCTGGCCCTCGCCCTCACCCTCGCCCCAGCCCACTCCGCCCGCGCCCAGGCCCAGCCGGAGGCCAAAACCGCCGAGCAGCTCGACCTCGAAGGCGTCTGGATGGGCTATGACGGCGAGTGGCACCACACCACCTACCAGCTCCTCGCCCTCGCTGAAGCCACCCCGGCTGACAAGTTCGCCTTCCGCCCCGAGCCCGGCGTCCGCTCCACCAGCGAGGTCTACATGCACATCGTCATCACCAACTTCTGGCTGCTCTCCCTCACCGGACAGCCCACGCCGCCGGACCTCAAAGACGTCACCGAGAAAAGCGTCACCACCAAGCCCGAGGTCATCGCCTTGCTCAAGCGCTCTCTTGAAGCCGTCCGCGCAGCCCATCTCAAGGAGACGCCCGACCACCTGGCCAAACATGTCAGCGTCGAGGGTCGCACCGCCACCGTCGACGGCTTGTACCTCCGCCTCATCGTCCACGCCAACGAGCACATGGGCCAGCTCATTGCCTATGCCCGCATGTCCGGCGTAGTCCCGCCCTGGTCCGCAAAATGACGCCCCACTACCGCTTTGCCAAATGACCCCGCGCGTCCGGGCTGTGCCCCTGTACCCTTTGAAATCACCTACTGAGGACGCCGACTCCCTGACTTGCTGACCCGCTGACCCGCTAAACAGAAAGGACCCGCGCCATGCCCCGCACCGCCTTTGCTCTCGCCGCCCTGGCCCTCGCCTTCACCCTCGCCCCAGCCCACCCCGTCCGCGCCCAGGCCCAATCTGCGGCCGAACAAGCCGACATGGAAGGCGTGTGGGCAGGCTATGACGGCGAGTGGCACCACACCACCTACCAGCTCCTCGCCCTCGCTGAAGCCACCCCGGCTGACAAGTTCGCCTTCCGCCCCGAGCCCAGCGTCCGCTCCACCAGCGAGGTCTACATGCACATCGTCACGGCCAACTTCTGGTATCTCTCCATCATCGGCCAGCCCATGCCGCCTGAATTGAAAGCCGACGCCGAGAAGAGATTCACCTCCAAGCCCGAAGTCATCGCCTGGCTCAAGCGCTCTCTCGAAGCTGTCCGCGCAGCCCACCTCAAGGAGAAGCCAGACCACCTGGCCAAGCACGTCACCATCGATGGCCTCACCACCACCATCGACAGCATCTACCTCCGCACGATCATCCACTCCAATGAGCACATGGGCCAGCTCATCGCCTACGCCCGCATGGCCGGCATAGTCCCGCCCTGGTCCGGAAAGTAGCTACGCAGGCAGGGTCCCGACTGGCCCAAGTTCCCGATTGGCCCAGGCTCCGATTGGCCCAGGCTCCCGACCTCGGGGCCAAGTTCCCGACCTCTGGCCGCAGGCCCGCGCCAATCGCTCCCGGAGGGAGCCGGGTTGTTAGCCCAGGACCTCGGTCCTGGGAAGTGGGATCAAAGGAAATCGGAGCCCCGTAGGGGCGGCGCAACTAGGATCGCCGCGGCCCAAATTCCCGGCCAAACGCCCCGTCCCCTCGAATCTGTCAAGTACCTGTGGAAAACTTTTCCTCTAACTCCTTTGTTTTGTAGCCAAAACAATAGTAACCAAAATGCAGTTACCATGGGGTATAAAGAGTATAGTTGTCTCAGACTGGAAAAAGAGTATGGGCGCGGCCATAAGTCGCGCCCATTTGCTTTCTGCCCGCCTTTTGGAAGCAGATCACAGTTTCTTTATGCGCCATTTTCGCCTTCAGGGCGAAAACTGCGTTGCAATCACTGCATTTTGAACCCCTAAACGGCTGATCCCACAAGGGATCGCCGTTTTTTATTTTTGGGCACTTTTCGGGGGGCTGGGCCGGGTTTTTCTGGCTCCCTTGTTCCCTCGGTCCCTGTTTCACGGCATTTTTATCCTCTAAACGGCTGATCCCACAAGGGATCGCTGTTTTTTTTGCTGACAACTGAAAACTGACAACTGAGAACTACCAAGGAGTCCCTCCCATGCACCTCAGCTCATTCGGTTTACGCACCATTACGCAATTTGAAGGCTTCCGTCCCATCACCTACCTCGACTCCGCCGGCCAGCCCACCATTGGCTACGGCCACAAGCTCCAGCCCGGCGAGAACTTTCCTGACGGCCTCACCGAGTCCCAGGCCCGCAGGCTGCTCGCCCGCGACGCCGCCACAGCCGAGCAAGCCATCTCCCGCTTTGTCCGCATCCCCCTCACCCAGGGCCAGTTCGATGCCCTGGCAGACTTCGTCTTTAACCTCGGCGCCCGCCGCCTGGCCACCTCCACGCTGCTGCATGAGCTCAACGATGGCAACATCGGCGCCGCAGCCCTTGAGTTCCTCAAGTGGGATCACTGCGGCACCCGCGAGAATGCATGCCTCAAGACCCGCCGCGAAGCCGAAATGCGCCTCTTCCTCCAGTCCGACCCCGCCACCACCCCGCTCTCCGAGGATTCGCCTCACCTGGTCCCCGCCTGACCGGCTCAGCGGCGAGGCAGTTCCGTCACTTCCAGCCGCTCCTCCGCCTTCAGGTAGCCCTTGCGCCGGAACCAGTCCTCCATGGCCGGGCGCAGCCGGTCCAGCGGCACCCGGTGGCCCGCCTCCAGCAGCCCGTCCGCCGCGGGCAAGGTGTCGTCGAAGATGGCGTCATTGGTGAAGTTGCGCATGGCAAAGTTGTCGATCCAGCGGATGGGGCACGCGTGGCGCGTGCCTGTCCCGTTCACCCGCTCCACTCGCAGCCTGCGCACAAACATGCCTCGAGTTTACTGCCGCCCGAACGGTAATGATCCCGGCTCCGGCAGCATCCTATTCAGAAGTAGTGCCCCGATCGCATTCGCAAGGAGAAAGCATTTCATGCTCAGGCTTCTGCTTCACTGGCTGGTGAGCGCTCTTGCCCTCATCCTCACCTCGCGCCTCGTCCCCGGATTTGAGGTGCGCAACCTCCAGGCTGCGCTGGTGGCCGCCCTGGTCATCGGCCTTCTCAACGCCACCATCGGCCTGCTGCTGAAGATCGTCACCTTCCCCATCAGCATCCTCACCTTCGGCCTGTTCCTGCTGGTCATCAACGGCGTCATGATCCTGGTGGCATCCAGCGTGGTGCGCGGGTTCTACGTCGCCGGCATGGTGCCCGCGTTCTGGGGCGCGGTGGTGCTGGCATTAGTGGGAATGCTGTTCCGGGCTCTCGCCCCCAAGAGGTAAGCGCTAGCGGGGCTGAACGCTCTGCGCAGCCGCGGTGGCTGGCCGCCGCGCGTTGCGGCGCTTCGCCCGTCTGGCGGGCGCCTTCGTCTTGTCCGGCGTAACGGCGTGGGTCAGCACCGGACCGGCAAGTGTGTCCGGGGTGCGCATGGCTCCGGCATTGGAGAACGCGCCCTGCGAACCCACGCGCGCAGGCATGGTGATCACGTTGGCCGTGGGAGCCGGCGCCTGCACCCGTGAATAGATTCGCCAGCCGCCGCCCACCACCACGCAGACGATGGCCGCGGCTGCCGCTCCGCGCAGAGCGGGCGAAGTCATCCATCCCCCGTGCATCAGCGACCTGGGCCACTCAACCAGGCGGTCGCGCGGCGCTTTGCGCAGACCCTCCTGCACCCGGTCCGCCAGTCCTTCCGGCGCGGGAAGGCCGGAAACCAGCCGCAGCGTCTTCTCCGCCGCGCTGACCCGGTCCTTCATCTCGTTCTGATCATGGGGAATCATCGCGAACTCCTTGGCCGCTCCAGCAGATCCGCCATGAGATTGCGGGCGCGGAACAAACGCGAGCGGACGCTGGACTCCGTCACCCCGAGGATGCCGGCAATCTCCACGCTGGAGAGCTCTTCAAACGCGGACAGCACCAGCACTTCGCGCTCCTTGCCTGGGAGGCGGTCGACGAGCTGCAGCATCCGGGCATGGTGCTGGGCCGCGGCAGCGCGCTCTTCGGCGCTGAGGCCGGCGGCGGGCAGCACGCGCACCAGGTCGCTTACGTCTTCAGTTTCAGGTCTTGTTTTGGCGCGGCGCTTGCGATCGAGGACAATGTTCCAGACGATGCGGATGAGCCACACGCGGTGGTCGCGCACCTCTCCCAGCGTGGCGCGATGGCGCAGCACCCGCAGAAAGGCTTCCTGGACCGCGTCTTCAGCATCGGCGGCGTTGCGCAGGACGGAAAAGGCTACCCGGTAGAGAGTGGAAGCGTACTGCTCCACCAGGGCCGCGAGCGCGTCGTCGGTGGCGTGCTGGCGGGTCTCGTCGTGCACGGCGCTGTGGGCGATCTCCATCCAGGGTAAGGTCAGGGTGGCGCTCATACATGGACCAGACGCACACCTGGACCAAAATGCTCAGACGCGGACGCCCCGACGGCTTACTGCTGCTTGCCGGTCAGCTTCTGCGTGGCAATAGAACCGGCCATGCCGTCCTTGTCCGCGTCCTTGATCTTTGCCCAGAGGGCACGCGCCTGATCCTGCTTGCCTTCGGCCACGTACATGTCGGTCAGGCCGAGCTGGGCTACCGGCGCGGAAACCGTAACCGACGGCTTGGCGATGAGTTCGTTGTAGAGGCTGATGGCCTGAGGGTCGCGGCCGGTCTGGTGATAGAGCTGGGCCAGGGCCAGCTTTGCCAGGTTGGCTGTGTTGCGGCTCCAGGCGTTGGCGGCGGCCTTCAGTTCGTTCTCAGCCGGACCGGCTTGCCCCACTTCCATGTCGGTAACGCCGGCAAAGTAATGCGCCTTGGAGCCTTCAGGCAGCCAGCCGTACTTGCCGGCGGCGGCCACAAACTGCTGATTGGCGGCCTTGGAGCGGTCCGACGAACTGGTAAAGCCGCCCGGAGAGGCGGGCGCGCCCGGAACGGCCAGCGGCGCGGAATACGTATCGAGCGCGGCGCCCAGAGCGGTGGCAGCCGCCGACGTCTGCATGACGAAGAACACCAGCGCCCCAATGAGCACCGCGGCGGCAATGCCGCCCCAGATGAGCCAGCGCACCACGCCGCCTTGGTGTTCGGTTACCCAGCTCACGCTCCCCTTGGCGGCGAGGGCTAGTTTGTCCTGTTTGAGCGCGTGGCGGGTTTCTGTCTTCACGGTGGGTCTCTTCTGTCCTTCCTGGAGTCACTTGCAGGCAGGTTCCGTTGGCGGGAGGCACTACAACTGCAACCTTACTAGTCTAGCAGCGTGGAAAGACGGGGAACAAGGGAACTGGAGAACCAGGGACCGAGGCAACGAGGGAACAAGGGAGCCAGGGAGCCAGGCTCCGGGCCCAGTTCTGAGAATTCTGAGAACGCGAACAGATGACGAATGCTTCATTCAGGCTACCGCCCATGGAGATCCTTGCGTCCCACTCAGGTAGGCCTTATCAGGCCGGAGGTGGGAAGGTTTGTTTCGTCATTCTTGTTTATTTGTGGCGGGCGTGTGCTTTGCAGCCGCTATTTCAGCGCACGGGCAGGCCGCCCGCGCATTGCCGGACGCGCCGCAACCGCAGGCCGGTGCGCCGGCATCTGCGGCGTCATTCAACGGGAGTGAATCTCCCGCTGCCACTTCGACGATCTCGGGCACGGTGCTGGACGCGAGCGGCGATGTGATCCAGGGAGCGCGCGTGGAACTGTCAGAGGAGGGCGCGCCGGGGACGCTGCGCGTAATGGAATCGGGCGCTACGGGACAGTTCGAATTCGCGAATCTGGCGCCCGGAACTTACATTGTGACGGTCTCCGGGAAAGGGATGACGAAGTTCGTATCGATGCCGCTTATGCTGCAGGCGAATGAGCCGGAGATTGTTCCGGACGTGGTGCTGCATGTGGCCGGGACCACCACCAGCGTGACGGTGATGGACAAGGAGGGTGCATCCCTTGAGCAGGTGCGGATTGCCGAGCAGCAACGCGTCCTGAAGGTGTTTCCAAATTTCTATTCGAGTTTCGACTGGAACGCGCCGCCCATGCTGGCGAAGCAGAAGTACCGGCTGGCGTCGAGGAGCCTGATCGATCCGGTTACGTTTCTGACGACGGCAGGGATTGCGGGCGCAGAACAATACCGGAACATCTTTCCCAGCTTCGGCGGTGGAATAGTGGGATATGGAAAACGATATGCCGCGGCCTATGCCACACATGCTTCGGGAGAGCTGCTGACGCGGGCGGTCTATCCGGGCATCTTCCGCACCGATCCGCGCTACTTCATCATGGGCAACGGCAGCGCGGAGGCGCGAGCAATGCATGCGATCGGCTCGACGTTTATGACGCGGGGCGACAACGGCGGCCGCAGGATCAATTTCCCGGAGATCCTCGGCGATTTCTCCGCGGCGGCGCTGTCGAACGCATATTTCCCAGCCAAGGAGCGTGGAGTCAACCTGGTGCTGATCAATGGCTTTGGCGACCTGGGAGGCGACATGCTGGACAACCTGTTTCGCGAGTTTTTATTGAATCGCGTGACGACGCGCGCCAAGCGATGAAGGATCGCCCTGTTTCCCCGATTCGATGAGCTGCCCAAGGGAGCGCCGCCGTTCCATGGGGTGGTGCGGGGCGCGGCGGGAAGCCGACGATGCATTGGATCGAAATAGGTCACATTTAAGGCACAGGCAACTGAGGCCGATAGCACTCATGTATTGAAAGGGGCAACGCAGTGGCGGCTTCGGTCTCCAATATCGCGGTCAACCATGGATCCTCACCGTCTTACGCTGATCGGGTTCAATCCCCGGACGGCAGGAAGTCCGCAACCAGCTCGCAGGCGGGTAGCGCCACTCTCAAGGCCGATTCAGTCAAACTCTCGATGGCCGCCAACATCAAGCTGATTGCATCACCAGGGCCTTTCGCCATCCATCATCGCGGCACAGCTAGGAATGCCGTTACAGCAGGTTGATTCATACCTGCCGGGCGTAACCCAGGCGCCTTCCGCCGTGAGCGCTCCAGCGACCGTCGCCGCCCCAAGCGCGAATGCTGATGTACCCAAGCCGCCGGAAGCCGCGAAGTAACTTTGACGAACTGGCCGGTGCGAGAGGGCCGCTGTTACCCTAGAGCCATGTACGAAGAGTTTCGCGTGACCGACCGCTGGACCGGGGAAGAGCTGCGCTGCCGCTGGAAGGCCAATATTGTGGCCATCGCGACGCGGCACGCCGATGCGACGGATGTGGTGTTCGACGTGAACGAGCGGACGATTTCGATTGCGCTGCCTTGCACGGCGTGGGTGGAGCACAAGAAGCGCTCGGGCAAGGTGATCACAGACCAGCTTGCGGTGCAGGTGGCGGGGCGATTCCTGAAGCAGTTGATCGAGGAAGGCTACGATGCGCAGCGCGAGCTCTACACCATGAGCGTGGAAGAGGTGCTGACGCACCTGGACGCGGTGGTGGATGAGGCGCGGGCGGCCGGCGGCGTTCCGAGCCTGCCGGTTGGCGTTGAGGCAACGGGGTAGGTTTCTGCACTGACCGGCCGGAGGCGAAAACCTCAGGGGCTAAAGCAGGGGCTAAAAAGCCCGGGGAGTTTTTTTCTGCCTCTATGGCACGGATAAATCCGTGCCCCTTCAAAACGTGCCGTCGTAAACTGCTTCGTGCCCTTCAAAGCTTGCCCCGGAGCTGCTTTTTCGTGGCATTCAAAGCTTGCTTCGGGGACAGCTTTCCGTGCCCGTCAAAGCCTGCCCCGGAGCGATGCCCCGGAGCGAGTTTTTCCGTAGCATTCAGGGCGCGCGCTTACTGGCTGCTTTTATCGCTTTTTGAGAACAGCGGGATGTGGAAGGGCAGCTCCGCCTGGGATTGCTTCTTCTTTCCCTTGCCCTGCGGGCCGTCCTCGCGCAGCACGGTCCGCTGCGAGTTCACGCATACCCAGGAGTTGTGCATGCGCTCGAAGACGTGCGTGAAGACGCCCTTCTCGTCCACCTCATTGTTTCCCACTTTGTGGTGGAGGATGTAGGTTCCGTTGGCTACGACAATGTCGCCCAGCATGCGCACGGTAATGATGCGCTGTTCCAGGTGCAAGGCCTTGTCGGGATCGGCGATGACGTCGGCGAGCTGCTGGTTGCGAGTGGTGATGTCGCCGGTGGCGGAGATGCCGACAAACACTGGAGAAAGCACGAGTTCCAGTGCGTATTGGTCGTGGGCGTTCACCGCGTCCGTCCACTTATCCTCGATCTTCTGGAAGTCCTGCACGTCGGGGCCGGCCGTTGTCGTCACCCCCGGTGGGACGCTCTGGTGCGCCGAAGCCGGTTCCTGAGCGAAAGCAGCGCAGCAAAGAAGCAGAACCGCAGGAATACAAGCAAATCTATGAGTCATGGAAACGAGACTCCCTATCCACTGATGATAAATGTTGGACTCGGCCGGGGGGCGGACCGGAAGCGGAAAAACAGGGAGCAAGGGAGCGGGAGAACAGGGAGCAAGGGAGCGAGGAAGCGGAAAAACAGGGAGCAAGGGAGCGAGGAAGCGGAAGAACAGGGAGCGGGGGAGCAACGGAGGGGGGCGGAGAACGGAGGAGGCTGCCTTACTGGAGCCCCCCGAGTTGATCCGGGTGGCGGAGCGTGACCACTGAATCCTCGATGGTGATCCAGCTGTCCTTGCGGAACTGACCCAGGGTGCGGGTCACGGTCTCGCGGGTGGTGCAAGTCATTGACGCCATTTCTTCATGGGTGAGCAGGAGCGGGAAGCGCAACTCGCCTCCGGGAAGCTGTTCGCCGATCTGGTGGCCCAAGTCGAGAAGCAGGTGGCCCAGGCGGCCGGCAACGGTTTCCGCCAGCGCGATGCGGCAGGCGTCCTGCAGGGCAAAGCGGTATTCCTGGCAAATGCACTGCACTGCGCGCATCTGGGCTTCCTTGTGCGCGCGCAGGAAGGTCTGGAAGCGGTCGCGCTCCACGGGCCGGAGTTGCGCGGCGGTGAGCGATTCGGCTGAAACCTCGTAGACGCCGTGGGAGAGGACCGCGTAGAGGCCAAGCATCGAACCGGGTCCGGCGACGCGCACAATCATCTGCTTGTCGCTGGCCGGTCCCGCTGTCAGCTTCATGTAGCCGCTGCAGATGAGGTAGAGACAGCGCGCATCTTCGCCGTGAGTGAACAGCGGCGCCTGCGCAGGAAGGGAGATGGTACTGGTGGCCAGTTCCAGGTCGGCCAGGACCGCGCTGCCCAGCGAGCAGAACCAACCGGGGCGCCGATTTGAGCAAGCCGCGCAACCGACTGGCGCGGGCCGAAATCCCGGCCTGTGCCGCACGTGCGCGACTGCGGTGTTTCCTGCATCCGCCATGTTCTAGGTCTTTCTGGCCGGCGATGCGGCTGGATTCGCTCTTCCCTGTGGCCCGAGGATGAATTTCTCCGGTCCGGGAGAGATACTCGCTTGTAGCAATCTTTGACCAAATCCCGCTCCGTGAATGTGATGGGGCTCACGCTTGTGGCTCCCAGCAGCCGGGCTGTCAACGGGTGCCTGTGAGTAGAGCGGCAAGACGCGTGCCCAGGGAATGTGCGGCCGGATACTGTTCCAACTCGGGAATGCGAGCCAGGTCACTTCCAAAGTGGTACTGGAATACCCGCGGTGTGACATACATCACGGATGAAAAACCGTTTGCTGCCGTAATCTCCTGCAGTGGAGTGATTCTCCGCACATGTTACTGGCATAGTATTAGCTCCACTAGGAAGGGGCAGTTGAAGCGTCAGAAAGATTTTTACTGGAGCGCCTGACCAACCAGCAGGGCTGGAAGGCAGCTGAAGGCGAAAAGCTTTTTGCCGCAGAGTGGTCTTCTTATGAGAAAAACGAGGAACAGAGAGTCAAAGAGTACGATCCCGCGCTGGGGGCAGGGATTGCGCGCGTGCGGGTTGTTGCTGGTGGGAGCCCTTTGGATTGCCGCGATGGCGATGGCGGCACCGGGAGCGAAACCGGCTGCAGGGCAGGACAAGCATCCGAACGCCTCAGAATTTGTGGGGTCCGAAACCTGCGCGACTTGTCACGAAGAGGTAGTCAAGGGGTTTGCCACCAATCCACATACCAAGATGGCGCAGATGCATGGCAGCAATGGCGTCACCTGCGAGAACTGTCACGGTGCGGGCAAGGCGCACGTGGATGGTGGCGGCGATGTAACCAAGATTTTCAATCCGGCCAAGGCGCCGGAAAAGGAAGTGACGGCGAAGTGCCTCGCCTGTCATGCGGGGCAGCACGCCAACTTCAGCCGTTCGCCGCACGCGAAGGCCGATGTGGGCTGCACCAGCTGCCACAGCGTTCATCACAGCGAAGACAAGGTGCAGTTGCTGCGGGCATCCGAGACCACGCTGTGCTTTCAATGTCATAACGACGTGAAGCCGCAGTTCTCCATGCCCTTCCATCACAAGGTGATCGAAGGCGTGACCCGCTGCTCGGATTGCCACGATCCGCACGGTACGTTCCAGGGCGGCAACCTGAGGAGCACGGCGGCGCAGAACGCGGTATGCACCAAGTGCCACTCGGAGACGGGCGGTCCGTTTGTCTATGAGCATCCCGTGGTCAAGACCGAGGGCTGCTTGTCGTGCCACTCGCCGCACGGGTCGCAGAATGCGCGGCTGCTGAACGTGTCGAACATCAACACGCTTTGCCTGCAGTGCCATTCGGCCACCAATTCGGCGGCATTTCCGCACGCGGTATCTCCCACCGGCCCGGTGCACAACCAGGCGGCGCAGTACACCCCGTGCATTACGTGCCACTCGCAGATTCACGGCTCTAATGCCAGCAACATTTACTTCAAGTGACGGAAGGAGGAGATCGAGATGAAACACGCACGCCTTGAAAGCATCGTTTCTTTCATCCCTCGTGCTTCCGTCGTATTAGGAAGCCTGGGATTAGCGGCGCTGCTGGCCACGGGCGCCATGGCACAGGATCAGAAGGCCCCGGCGAAGGACACCGCGAAGCCGTGGGACAGCTACACCATTCACCAGTCGTTCGACGTGGGCGGCCACCTCGACAGCCTAAACGGCAGCCGGCCCATGTACGACACGCTGGTCAACCTGCAATCCGGTCCGAGAATCCTGAACCAGACCCTGGAGATGCACGCTGCTCCGGGAAGCAAGCACTCGGTCTTCGACAATTTGTTTGAAGACAGCACCGGCTATGGCGGCGATCCCAATTCGTTCAGCACGCTGCGCGCCTCCAAGGGCAAGGCGTACGATTTTGTGGGTATGTTCCGGCGCGATCGCCAGTATTTCGACTACGACTTGTGGGGCAATCCGCTGGTTCCGGGCGGAGCTGCGGCGCCCATCTCGAACGGCTACACGTTTCCTCAGATCCTCGATTCTCCGCACTTCTTTAATACCGTTCGCCGCAATACGGATCTGAACTTTACCTTCCTGCCGGTTTCGCTCGTCAGTTTCCGCGCTGGATGGAACCTGAACGAGATGGAAGGGCCGACAGGGAGCTCGCTGCACCAGGGCGCTGACGCAATGCTTCTTCAGAACTGGCGCAATACCACCGAGACATGGGTGGGCGCCATCGACTGGAAACCGGTGCAACGGACCACGTTGACGTATGAGCAGCACATCACGGCCTACAAGGGCGATACATTCTGGTCGCTCGCCGGGCTGAACATGCAGTTGCCCAACGGGACGCCGGTCACCATCGGCTTTGACAACGACGGCGGCGTAGGCGCTACGAGCGCCAGCAGTGGTTGCGGCGCGCATCCCGCGGTGCTGGACAGCACCACGAATCCGCCCACAGCCAACCCCTGCGTGAATAGCTACACCAGCTATTCGCGCACGCAGCCTACGCGCACATTGTTTCCAACCGAGGAGTTCCGGTTCCAGAGCGCGGCCATCAAGAACCTTGAGATGACCGGGCGCATCCTGTACACCGGCGCTCAAATGAAGCTGAACGACTACAACGAGTCGTTCACGGGGATGGAGAGCCGGGTTACGACGGTGATTGCGACCGGACCGGCTTCGGCGCCGCCTCCTGCGGGCGGGTACTGCACCAAGTCCACCAAGAACGGGGTGACGACCTACAGCGACTGCCACACCCAGATGGCGATCACCGGATTTGCCCGGGCGCAGAGGATCGACGTTGGCGCGGATTATGGCGCGGTGTTGCAGGTCTCCAGGATGTTCACCGTGTCTGAGCAGTTCGATTTCCAGAACTGGCGTCAGCCCGGAATCGGCAGCCTCAGCGAAGTGGACGGATTTGCTGCATCCACGATTTCTCCGGTTGCAGTCACGCTCCCGCCGGTGGTTACGGCTCCGGTGAACTCGCTGGCGCAGAAGATGGCCACGAACACGCTGATGGGCGAGTGGGAAGCTTCCGACTGGTTGCAGCTTGGCATCGGGTATCGTTATCGCACGCGTACGCTCAATGTGCAGCGTTCGATTGCGACCGAGGCCGTCAGCGATCCGTCGTTGCTCAGCTACAGCCAGAAGATCGACGAGAACGCCGTGATCCTGGATGCGGCAATGCGCCCGATCCGCGAGTGGCGCATCAACGGCAGCGTGGAAACCGGCTGGGAAGACGCAGCATACGTGCAGACGGATCCGCGCCAGTTCCAGCATTTCCAGATCCACACCACCTACAAACCGAGGCCATGGGCAAGCATTTCGGCCGCTTACAACGATACGGAGCGGCGCAACAACGTGACCCTGGTCAACTTCAAGGCGCACAACCGGGCAGGATCGGGCACCGTGTCGCTGGCTCCCAACGAGCTGTTGTCGTTTGAGGCCAGCTACGGTTACATCGATGTCTTCTCTACCGGCGTGGATTGCTTTGACGCGGCAGTGCAGCCCTCGGGCGCGACGGCTCTTCCGGTCGGCGTGGCTTGTGGCAACGCGAGCAACGCGGCCAACGCGGCTCCGGCAGCCTGGTACGGAAACAGTCTCTACGATGCGCCCACGCAATACGGTTCGGTGGCCGTGGTCTGGACTCCGGTAAAGCAGTTCCGCGGAGGCGCGGGCTACCGCACCAACGACGTGAAGGGCTACACCCAGCTTCTCAACCCGAACGCGGTGCCTGGCACATTGCGGTCCAGCTACCAGACGCCCTTCGCTAACCTGGCTTACACCTTCACGCCGGCATGGACCATGAAGGCGGATTACGGATACTACGGCTACGTCGAAGACTCCGCAGTGGGTCCCACCGCGCCGCGCAACTTCCACAGCCACCTCTACACACTGGGGATGCACTACCAGTTCTGATGGAGGCGGAAACCCTTAACCGGGCGGTGGCCGCGCGGCCGCCCAGTGGGCCGAACCCGGGACGCGCGGATCTGCTCCTTGCGCCTTGCGCCTGAGGAACAGGACACAAGCTTCCGGCTCTCCTGGAACGTCCGGGTGGGCCGGCCGGAGAGATCCAGTGGATCTCTCCGCAAACCGGCCCGCGACCGTGAGTACGGGCGGAGAAGGCAACAACAACAACCCACAGCCCGGAGGGTTAATACCGGACGTGGAACAACTCCAAGGAGAATCGCAATGAAGAAGCAAATTGCACTGGCCGTCGTGATTGCCCTTTCGGGCGCGATGGGCTTTGCCCAGGACGGCGCGGCAACCTACAAGGCCAACTGCCAAAGCTGCCATGGCACGGCAGGTACGCCCAACCCCGGCATCGCCAAGATGATGGGGATCAAGACCGCTGCCGAGTACAACTCGGACAGCGAGAAGGTTGAGATCGACGCGGTCACCAACGGCAAAGGCAAGATGAAGGCCTTTACCGGCAAGCTGACGGACGCCCAGATCAAGGATGTTGTAACCTATTTCCGCTCACTGAAGTAATCAGGCTTTTCTAATCTGGCTCCGCTGCGCGGCGTGGCCGACGGTGCTCACCGTTGGCCATGCGCGCGCGCGACGCCAACTTGTGCCGTGAAACCGGGGGTCGTGTGTTCAATAGATTCCGTGAAAACTGGGTGCGGCCGGCGCTGTTCTTCGGCAACAACCCACTGAGCCTGCTTGGCGGCGCAATTACCACCGCATCCGGCGCTACCATGATCGGGTACTGGCTGTTCGAGCTGATCGGACACCAGAACGAAAACCCGTACCTCGGCATCATCTTCTTCCTGATTCTGCCGGCACTGTTCATTCTGGGGCTGGCGCTGATTCCGGTGGGCATCTACGCGCGGCGCCGCGTGCTGCAGAAGGCCGGCGCGATTCCCGCCGCATTTCCGCGCATTGACCTGAACGATCGCATTTTCCGCCACGGCATTGACATCGTGCTCATCGCCACCATTGTCAATCTGCTGGTGGTGTCGGTGGCCAGCTACCGTGGAGCTTCGTACATGGACTCTCCGCAGTTCTGCGGGCAATCGTGCCATGTGATGCACCCGGAGTACGCCGCCTACCAGGTCTCGGCCCACTCGCATGTTGCCTGCGTGGATTGCCATATCGGCGCGGGCGCAAGCTCCTATTTTGAAGCCAAGGTGAACGGCACCAAGCAGCTCATCGAGGTTTCGCTGCGGCCGATTCACGGCATCTCGCCCAAACTGATTCCAACGTATCCCCAGCCGATTCCTTCACCGGTGCAAAACCTGCGCCCAGCCCGCTACACCTGCGAGGGCTGCCACACGCCGGACCGGTTCGTCGGCGAGAAACTACTCGTCAAATCGAACTTTGCCGACGACGCGCCGAACACCGAGACGCAGACCGTGCTGGTCCTGCACCTTGGCGGACGCGACTCGCTCTCGAATCTGCTCGGCATCCACGGCGTGCATCAGGGCCACATCGAATACATCGACACCGACGATACGCGTACCAGCATTCCTTGGATCGAGCGCACCAATCCGGACGGCAGCAAGACGGTTTACACATCCTCAGCGGTCAAGGGCGAGATGCCCAAGGGCGAGCGGCGCGTGATGGATTGCATCGACTGCCACAACCGTGCCGCCCATACCATGCAGACCGCCGAAGACGCCCTCGACCGCGCGATGGCAGACCGCGCCATCAGCTCGGACATTCCATGGATTCACAAGGAAGCCCTGGAACTGCTGAAGGCCAATTACGCCAGCACGCCGGAGGCGAGCCAGAAGATTCCGGCCGAGCTCGCGGCCTTCTACCGCACGCAGTATCCGGCGATCTATGCCGCCAAGTCGCAGCAGATCAACGAGGCCGGCGCCGCCGTGGTGAGCATCTTCAGCCATAACGTGTTTCCGGAGATGCACGTCACCTGGGGCACGCACCCCAATCACATTGGCCACATGAGCTATCCGGGGTGCTTCCGCTGCCACGACGGGGACCACTCCACGAAAGACGGCAAGCAGAGCATTACCAACGACTGCGCTGCCTGCCACAACCTGCTCGTTGTGGATGAAAAGAAGCCGAAGGTCCTGCAGGATCTGGGAATCCAGCAGTAGCGTTGGACAAAAAATCCGGAGATCCGGCCTGCTTTTACGGTCGGATTCGGGGCGAAGTGATAGGCTTGCGTTTGCCGTTCCGGAGAGTCTATTCGCATGTCATCGACCTCGCCACAGACTTCGCCGTTGCATTTCAACCTGGTGGCCGCGGCTCACGCTGCCATGCTCGAACACGGGTTCCAGCCGGATTTCCCCGAGGGCACGGAGAGCGAGCTGAACGCCATCCTCTCAGACAAGACGCCGCCGTCGGCCACGGTCACGCTCGGTCCCGATTTTCGCGACCTGCGCAGCCTCCTGTGGTCGTCCATCGATAACGACACCTCCCGCGACCTGGACCAGATTGAGTGGGCCGAGAGGCTGGCCGATGGGCGGATCCGAGTTCTGGTAGGCGTGGCCGATGTGGATGCGCGGGTCAAGAAGGATTCGGTGATTGACACCCATGCGCGCAGCGAAACCACGTCGGTCTATACCGGCGTCAAGGTCTTTCCCATGCTGCCCTCGGAACTCTCCGAGGGCATCACGTCGCTGAACGAGAACGAGGAGCGCGCCGCCATTGTTGTCGAAATCTGCGTGGACGAACAGGGAGCCGCCAGCGACGGCAAGGTGTACCGGGCGCTGGTGGTCAACCGGGCGCAGCTTGCTTACAACGCGGTGGGCGCGTGGCTGGAGGACCGGGGGCCGGCGCCGGCGAAGGTGGCGGCCAACGGCGATCTGGCCGCGCAGCTCAAGCTGCAGGATGAAGCCGCGCAGCGCATGCAAGGCAACCGCTTCCAACATGGCGCCCTGGACCTGGAAACCATCGAAACCCACCCCGTGCTGGAAGGGTCCGACCCGATCAAGCTGGCGCGCCTGGAAAAGAATCGCGCCACTTCGCTGATCGAGGAGTTTATGGTCGCGGCCAACGGCGTTGTGGCTCGTACCTTCGACGACGCGAAGATCGCCTCGCTGCGGCGCATTGTGCGCACGCCCAAGCGGTGGGACCGGATTGTGGAGCTGGCGGACGGTCTGGGCACTAAGCTTCCGGCCGAGCCGGATTCGAAGGCGCTGAACGATTTCCTGCTGGCGGAGAAGAAGAAGGATCCCGATCACTTTCCCGATTTGTCGCTGGCGGTGATCAAGTTGATGGGGCCGGGCGAGTATGTTGTGGTGAAGCCGGGCGAGGCCGATCCGGGGCATTTCGGGCTGGCGGTGCGGGACTACACCCACTCCACCGCGCCCAACCGCAGGTTTCCTGACATGGTGGATCAGCGCATCGTCAAGGCATGGATCGGGAAGGAGACTCAACCCTACTCCGCGGATGAGCTGAGCGCCATTGCCGTCCGCTGCACCCAGATGGAGGACCAGGCGCGCAAGGTGGAACGCGAGATGGAAAAACGCATTGCCGCCGTGGTATTGCATCCGAGGATCGGGCAGGTTTTTCGCGGCATTGTTACCGGCGTGAACCAGCATGGGACGTTTGTGCGCGCGCTGGACCCGCATGTGGAAGGGATGCTGGTGCGCGGGGGCAAGGGCCTGGATGTAGGCGATCGTCTTCAGGTGAGGCTGGTTGGGACCGACCCGGCGCGCGGGTTCATCGATTTCGCCACGGTTTGAGGGCGGCAGCCGCGCGAAAATAAAAAACGGCGATGTCTAGTAGAATCATCGGGTTGAGGCCTCAAAGTGCAGTGAAATGCGGGACGGTTTTTACCCGCTTTCAGCTCTGCAGGCTTCGAGTCTCCGGCTGGGAAAAGGGTGCGAAAAATAAAACGGCGATGTCAAATGGAATCATTGAGTTACATGCTTAAACTGCAGTGATTGTCCGTTTGCGGACAGTCTGGCGACGGTAGGGTGAATCTTGAGATTTGGAAGGCTTGTGGACGGTGCGGGATTTGCAGCCGGACAGGTCTTCCGGGACATGAGAGCGGGTCCTTTCGAGCTTGGAAACGGGAACGCCCGCCAATGCCGGCGGGCGTTGTTTTCTCTGACTGTTTTTAGACTAGCATTTTGAC
This sequence comes from Occallatibacter sp., assembly GCA_035552475.1. Classification (GTDB taxonomy): domain Bacteria; phylum Acidobacteriota; class Terriglobia; order Terriglobales; family Acidobacteriaceae; genus Telmatobacter. The sequence goes on along the minus strand of DASZLE010000028.1, from coordinate 46,054 downwards.
ATTGTTCGACTGCATATTTTGTCAACTATTTCTTCTCACTGATAGTAAAGGGGTTATTACGTAATCCACAGGGTGTGGGACTTGACTCAATTGCACCAGATTTGGTGCAGTTGCCAATTTGTGATTTTTTCGAGGGCCAAGCGGCGGTTCGATGTGGTTTGAACAACGGGTTCGGGGGCCCTGATTCGCGCGGGTACAGGGGCACAGCCTTGGGACGTTGGAATTGATGGGCGCGCCTGCCAATCCCCTCCTTATTATTCATCCAGATAGATGATAGGAGGCGGCGCTGTGCGGTATCCGATGAGCGATCGATGATGATGGGGACCTCTATTTTCGGCCGGCTTCCCCTCCCGGGTCCCCAAGTGCGAGGGACCCGGGGCGCAGGGCAATTCATCGGAGATTTGTGCTCGGTCGAGCGAACGCCCGCTCATCGCGAAAAGCTGCGATGAACGGGGCACAGTCCGGAGGAGGAACCAGGCGCAGTCCGGAGGAGGAACCAGGCACAGTCCGGAGGAGGAACCAGGCGCAGTCCGGAAGAGGAACCAGGCACACAGTCCGAGAGGAACCAGGCGCAGTCCGGGGGAACCCAAAGTCCGTGAATCGACTCAGCCGGTGCGCAGGGTGCCGGCCTGGATGAGGCCGATGGTGCGGCCTTCGGGGTCGGTGAAGAGGGCGATGAGGGGGCCGTTGGGCATCTGGTCTGGGCCCGAGACGCGCTGGCCGCCGCGGCCCTCGACTACGCTTAGCGTTTCTTCAATGCTGGCAACCTCCACATAAAAAGTGACATAGCCGCGGCTGCCGTCCATGGAGCGGCCGATGCCGCCGTTGACACCGCCGCCGGGAAGGACGTGGGAGTAGTTGTCGCCGGCCGGGGTGAGCTGCCAGTCGAAGACTGCGCGATAAAAGTCCTCCAGGACGGGCTTGTCTTTGCCAGTGATCTCGAAGTAGACGATGGGGTTGGGCATGCGGTCTTCTCGTTCTCCTCGCCGGATTGGATGCGCGGTATCAGAGCTTGGGGACAAGGCGCGATTTCAAGGAGTGCTTCGTGGCCTAAAGGCAGGGCCTGACGCAGGGCCAAAGCAGGCTGCGGAAAAGAGCAAGCTGGGTAGTCAGTCGGAGCGAAAAACCTCAGGGGCCAAGGCCAAAGTCCTTTGTTTGCGGCTATCGGCGGTACTGAAGTACCGCCCTTACGCGTTTGTAGAGTTGGCATCGTGATTTTTCGCAGCCTGTAAGGCCCAAGTTCTTTGTTTGTATTGTTGGCGGCGGACGCGTTTGGCTTCTTTTGCGAGAGTTATTTCCGCAGTTTATAAGAGCAGTTCCCCTTCAAAACGAGCCCGCCCATTCGGACATTTTTCCACAGTTATACAAAGGAGGGGCGCCGATTTCTCTTGACATCTATCGCAATTAGCAATAGAGTTATCACGCATTGCAATAGGTCGGCGGCTAGCCACCAAACGCGGCGAGATTACCAAACGCGGCTGGCCACCAAACACGGCTAGACACCAAACGCGGCTAGACACCAAACAAGCTGCGGTTTCCGAGGCGAAGAGGAATGAAGCTGGGAGAGAAAATCCGGTACCTGCGCGAGGTGGAAGGGAGCCTTCGTGGAATGAATCGCGCCATGAGCCAGCCGGAGATGGTGCGGGCGATCGAGGCAGAAACGGGTGCGAAGCTGAGCCAGAGTTACCTCTCGCAGATTGAGAGCGGGGCGCGGCCGCACCTGACGAACACGACGCGGCAGACCTTGGCGAAGTTCTTCAAGGTTCATCCGGGCTACCTGGTGGATGACCCGGAGGGGTATTCACCGGAGCTGCAGAGCGAACTGAGAAACGTTGAGGACAAGCTCGATATGTGGCTGGTGTCGGGGGCGGAGCGGTTCCGGCGCGACCCGGAGCTGAAGCAGGCGCTGCTGACGCTGGCGCAGCACGAGCACACGCGCGACTGCCTGCTGCTGGTGGAGTCGATTCTGGAGACGCCGGGGCTGGTGGGGCGGCTCACCGAAGTGCTTAGAGGCAGGGAACAGGGATCAGGGAACAGGCATCAGGGAACAGGGAACAGGGAGCAGGGAACGAGGGAACAAGGGAGCAAGGAAACAGGGAACGAGGGAACAGTCGGGCGCGGCACGAGGAAGGGAGCGCGCAAATGATCACGTTCTATTTTGTGTGTTTTCTGGCGGGGCTGATGTTGAGCGCGGTAACGCTGTTGGGCGGGATGGGGCATTTCGGCGGACATGCGCATCTGCACATTCCGCACGCGCACGTGCACATTCCGCATGGACCGCATGTTGCGCACGGGGCGGCGAGTGCGAGCGGTGGGGGCGGAACGATTCCGTGGTGGAACAGCTTCTCACTGATGATCTTTCTCTGCTGGTTCGGCGCGGCCGGATACCTGCTGACCCGCTACGGCAGTTTTGTTACCGGCGTGGTGCTGGTGCTGGCGGTGATCTGCGGCCTGGCGGGTGGAGCGATTGTGTTTCTGTTCCTGACCCGGGTAATGATGCCGCACGATCGCGAGCTGACCGCGGACGAGACGGAGGTGGTGGGCGCGGTGGGCCGGGTGACGTCGGCGATTCGTTCGGGCGGAACCGGCGAGATGGTGTACGAGCAGCTTGGCCAGATCAAATCGGCGGCGGCGCGCAGCGAGGATGGTGCGGAGATTGCGCGGCAGGAAGAGGTGTTCGTGGTGCGGTACGAGAAGGGGATCGCGTATGTGAAGAGATTTGACGAAGCGCAAGGGACTCAGGGACCAGGGACTAGGGACTGAGGGACTAGACAAACCAACCATTTCTTGCCCGGCGGGAAAGGACCGGGAATGCGATGACTAGCAACAACATGCTGATTGTGGATATGACGATCCTGGTGGGGATCTTTTTGCTGGGATTGTTGGCAAAACTCTTTCCGCGCAAGCGGCGGGAGAGGCATTGAAGCGGGGTCGAAAAGGAAACGCAAGCCTCAGGGGCTAAAGCCCGCGCTGATTTGATTGGCTTCATGCCGGGGATAAATCCCCGGCCTACCAGTCGCGGCTTCATGCCGGGGATGAATCCCCGGCCTACCAGTCGCGGCCCCATGCCGGGGATGAATCCCCGGCCTACCAGTCGCGGCTTCATGCCGGGGATAAATCCTTGGCCCACCAGTCGCGGCTTTATGCCGGGGATGAATCCCCGGCCTACCAGTAGCGGCTTCATGCCGGGGATAAATCCCCGGCCTACCAGTCGCGGCCAAGGAAACCATCAACCATAAAACCTCCCGGGCGAAAGGGCCGGGGACGCAATGACGCAGACAATCATTCTCTTTACCGGACTGGGCGTATTGGCGCTGATTTTCCTAATGGGAATTGCGGCCAGGATGTATCGCAAGGCGGGGCCGAACGAGGCTCTGATCGTGTACGGCTTTAAAGGACCGCGGGTGATCAAGGGACATGGCACGGTGATCATCCCCATGTTCGAGAATTATCGGGAATTGTCGCTTGAGCTGATGAGCTTCGACGTGGCGCCGCAGCAGGACCTTTATACCAAGCAGGGTGTGGCGGTGACGGTGGAAGCCGTTGCGCAGATCAAGGTGCGCAGTGACCAGGCATCGATCCTGACCGCTGCGGAGCAGTTTTTGACCAAGCCGCCGCAGCAGCGCGAGGCGTTGATCCGGCTGGTGATGGAGGGGCATCTGCGCGGCATCATCGGGCAGTTGACGGTGGAGCAGATTGTAAAAGAGCCGGAGATGGTGGGCGACCGGATGCGCGGGACCTGCGCGGACGATATGACCAAGATGGGGCTGGAAGTGATTTCGTTCACCATCAAGGAGGTCCGCGACAAGAACGAGTACATCTCGAACATGGGACGGCCGGACGTTGCGCGCATCAAGCGCGATGCGGAGATGGCGACCGCCGATGCGGAGCGCGACACGGCGATCAAGCGGGCGACGGCGCTGCGGGAGTCGGCAGTGGCCAAGGCGCAGGCCGACCAGGAGCGGGTGATTGCGGAAACCGCATCGCAGACGCGACAGGCGGAGGCGCAGCGCGATCTGGACATCAAGAAAGCCGAGTATGCCGAGCAGAGCCGCAGGCAGCAGGCGCAGGCGGACAAGGCCTACGAGATCCAGACCAACATCATGCAGCAGCAGGTAACCGCTGAGGCCGTGAAAGTGCAGCAGGTGGAGAAGGAAGCGCAGATCAAGGTGCAGGAAGCCGAGATTTCGCGCCACGAGAAGGAACTGATCGCCACCATTCTGAAGGAGGCGGAAGTGAACCGCTCGCGGATCGAGACGCTGGCGGCCGCGGAGAAGAACCGGTTGGCTGCAGAGGCCGAGGGCCATGCCGCCGCGATCCGGGCGCAGGGCGAAGCCGAAGCCTCCATCATCTTCCAGAAGGGCGAGGCGGAAGCGAAAGCCATGCACGTGAAGGCCGAGGCATACCAGGAGTGGAACCAGGCCGCGGTGGTGGACAAGCTGATGAGCAGCCTTCCTGAAGTGGTGCGCGCGATGGCCGAGCCGCTGAGCAAGGTGGACAAGATCACCATTGTGTCGACGGGGAACGACGGCGCTGCCGGGGCACACAAGATTACCGGCGACATGACGAAGATTGCGGCGCAGGTGCCGGCGCTGTTTGAGGCGCTGAGCGGGATGGACATCAAGCAGTTGATGTCGAATGTGCAGGCGATCCGGCAGAAGCCTGCGGCGGACGGAGATGCGAAGAAGAGCTAGCCTTCAGCCCTCAGCCGTCAGCCTTCAGCTTGTTTGCTGATGGCTGGCGGCGGGCGGAAGACGGGAGTGGGACAGGAGCAGGTTTTTAAGGAAATGGAGGATTGATATGTCGTTACTGGACAGAGTGAGCACGTTGTTGCGCGCCAACCTGAATGACCTGGTGGAGAAGGCCGAGGATCCGGAGAAGATGCTGAAGCAGGTGGTTCTGGACATGGAAAACCAGCTGATGCAGGTGAAGACGCAGGTGGCGATTGCCATAGCGGACGAGCATCTGCTGGGAAAGAAGCGGGCGGAGCAGGAAGCGCATGCCGCGGAGTGGAGGCGCAAGGCGGAACTGGCCGTGGAGAAGGGTCAGGACGACCTGGCGCGTGGGGCATTGGAGCGGGCTCTGAGCCACGACCAGCTGATGCAGGGGTTTGCCGCGCAGGAGGAGGACCAGAAGCACGAGGCCGACGGCCTGCGGCAGGCGCTGCACAAGCTGGAGCAGAAGCTGACGGAAACGCGGGCGCATTGCGAGATGCTGACCGCGGAGCATCGCCGCGCCAAGGTGGTGGGGCGGGCGGCGCACGCGCGGAAGGCCGTGGGCACGGACCAGGACCAGGCAATGGAGCGGATGAAGAGCCGGGTGCAGATGCATTCGGCGACCAATGCGGCGACGGCCGAGGTGCTGGCTCCGGAGTCACTGGAGGACCGTTTCAGGGCGCTGGAGAGCAAGGACAAGGTGGAACTGCTGCTGAACGAGATCAAGAGCCGGCGGGCGCTGGGGCAGGGCGGCGGCCAATAGGAGCTTTCCGAGCAGTTTTTGTCTCTTTGGGGGCCGGTTCTGCGTCTAACGGATGACGGTCAACGTGTGTACGAAGCACGGGACAAGTCCCGTTAGGCGCCGTGTGCGCCAGCGGAAAGTTTCCCCTGGGTCGCTCGCGTCCGGCATTCACCGGCGGAGGGCCGTTGGTTGGTGAATGAATGCGTCTTTGTCATCGATTTTTACTAGTGGCCCTGGCCGTTTTGTCGGCTATGGGGCTGAGTTGCAGAGGATTTGCGCAGGCGGGGCCGATCGCGGCAGGGAACGGCGGCTATGCGCAGAACGCGGACCTTCCCGACGCTCCTGAGCCGCAGGAGCCAGTTGGGCAAACGGAGAAGAATCCGAATACGACGGTCCGGCAGGCGGACAAGAGCGTACCTGTGGGGAAGCAGCAGCCTAAGCGGATTCTCGGGATCATGCCGAATTACCGCGCGGTGAGCGCTGGAGCGATTCCGCCGCCGCCGACTGCCAAGGAAGCGTTCAAGATCGCGACAGAGAACAGCTTCGACTATTCCTCGTACGTGTTTGTGGGGCTGACGTCGCTGATTGCCAAAGGCGAGGACGCGCATCCCGATCTGGGCAAAGGGCCGGCGGGGTATTGGGCGTATGCGTGGCGCGGATTTGTGGACAAGACAGACGGCAACTACTGGGTCATTTTCGCGCTGCCGACGGTTTTCCATGAAGATGAGCGGTTCTACGCAAAGGGCGAAGGGCGGAAGTTCAACCGTGGGGTGTATGCGGCCAGCCGGGTGCTGATCACGCCGGATTACCACGGACATAACACTTTTAATGCATCGGAACTGCTGGGCCGGGGGATCGGTCAGGGGATATCGCTGACGTATTACCCGGGAGGGGATCGCACCGTGGCAGAGTATCTGGAGAAATACGGATACGCGATTATGCGGGATGCAGCGACGAATGCGTTCCGGGAGTTCTGGCCGGATATTGCGGCGCATGCGTTTCACCGGCATTCGTGAGGCTGGTTGGTTCGCGGCGTCAGGATTCGGAGATGCTGCGGCGCAGGGCTGTGAGGGCGTTAAGCAGGACGCTGGTGTCAATTCCGGCGGCGATCAGGTTGAAGCGGGCCGCGGCGTATTTTTTGGCGTTGTCGGCATTGGCGGCGAAGATGCCGCAGGGCTTGCCAGCCTGAAGGCACAGCGCGTGGACAGAGGCGATGGCCTCGGTGACTTGAGGCGCGGCGATTTCGCCGGGAATGCCGAAGGAGCCGCTGAGATCGTAGGGGCCGATGAGGACGGCATCGACGGCATCGTGATGGATGATGCTGGAAGCGTTGGCGACGCCGGCTGCCGTTTCAATCTGGACGAGAATGGAATAGCTTTTGTTGCGCAGATATTCTGCGAACGTGGCGCCGTAGCCCTGGGCGCGGGCGATGCCGACGCTGCGCTGACCGCGCGGCGGATAGAGGGCGGCGCGAGCGATGGCGTCGACTTCAGCGACGGTGGAAACCTGGGGAAGGATGATGCCGTCGCAGCCGGTTTCGAGATAGCGCTTGATGGCGGTGGGCGAGTGGTCAGGCAGGCGGACGAAGGCGGGCGGGCCGCCGGAGTTGATGGCGCTGGCCAGGGCGGCGGTCTGATCGTTGAACTGGCCGTGCTCAGCGTCGATCCAGAGCCAGTCGAAGCCGGCAAGGCGGGCTATTTCAATGACGGCGGGGTTGTCCAGAGTCAGGAGAGTGCCGATTTTGGGCGTTGGAGAGGCCGCCCAGGTTTTGATGTCCATTGCAGTAGGTTATTTCAGGAGGATGTTCCGCAGGTGGAGTGACCGACGGAAATCTCTTTTCAGGCGCGGCCACCGTCGCGTACGCTGAATCAGCGCGCGGGTCCCTCAAGGTCCGCGAATTGTCTGGAGAATTTATGCGCAAGACCCGATTCTGGATCCCATTGGGCTGCTGCGTTGTGGCAACAGCCATGTTACTGATGGCCCAAACCAACCGGCACCCCGGTCTGTATGAAACCACCAGCACCATGACCTGGCAGCAATCGCCGTTCCCGGCGGGGATGCAGATGCCGGCCAACTCGCCGTTTGGCGGCGGGCCGCACACATCGCAGGTGTGCATCACGCAGGAGATGATTGATCGCTACGGCGGACCGACGCCGCAAATGCGAGGCGATTGCCACATGTCGAATTTGAACAAGACAGCCGACAGCATGAGCGCCGACTGGGTTTGCACGGGGCAGATGGCCGGCAAGGGCACGGTGCAATCCACATGGACGGCGGACGGGAAGTCGACCAGCAAAGTGCACTTTGCCGGGACGATGCAGATGGGTCCGCGCAGCACTCCGGTGGAATGGACGATGGACTCGACATCGGCCTACAAGGGGTCCGATTGCGGGAGCGTGAAGCCGATCCAGGTACCGGCCCAGTAGCTGACTTCAGAATCCACGAGTATGGCGTGCCTGCGGGAGACCGCCGGTGGCGATGCAGACGGGCGCCCGGCGTGGCGCGCCTGAAGTTATAGCAAAAAAGCCAAAAGTAAATCGGTTTTTTATTTGCGCGGGGATGTTTTGCCGACTACACTGTTCGGCAGCTACCGCTGACCTTTCTGGAGCCGGATTTCCGGGTGAAGACCGGCGAGGAACGGGCTCTATCTATTCGCTGGTGTTTTTTATGTCTTTGTTCTGGCCCCGCATTCCGGCAGCATCCGCCCCTCAAGAGAACCGGCCCTTCAATCTTGCCAGTGATCACGCGCCAGACGCGGCCGCCGCCGTTTGGCGGCAGGGACGGTCTTCCCGGGAGCCCAATCAACCTTACGCACTGCAAGAGGAATGGAACGCATGAAGACGCAGACCGCAGTTGCCAAGCGCGGGCGTGGTGCTTTGCCCGCCTACAAGAACCCGAATCTTCCCTCGGCGCGGCGCGTCAAGGACCTGCTTTCGCGAATGACGCTGGAAGAGAAGGCCGCCCAAATGCTGTGCATCTGGCAGAAGAAGCCGGAGACGCTGGTGGACGCCGAGGGGAACTTCGACGAGCGCAAAGCGAAGACGGCATTCAAAGACAAGCGGGGGCTGGGGCAGGTGGGACGGCCGAGCGATGCCGGCGGCGGGCTGAATGCGCGGCGGATGGCAGTGCTGACGAATGCCATCCAGAAGTTCTTTCTGGAAAACAGCCGGCTGGGGATTCCGGTGATGTTCCACGAAGAATGCCTGCATGGCCATGCGGCGGTGGACGGCACGAGCTTTCCCCAGCCGATTGCGCTGGGTGCGACATTCAACCCGGAGCTGGTGGAGAGGATCTTTACGGCGACAGCGGCCGAGGCCGGGCTGCGCGGCACCCACCAGGCGCTGACGCCGGTGGTGGACGTGGCGCGCGAACCGCGCTGGGGACGCGTGGAAGAGACCTATGGCGAGGATCCGTTCCTGGTTTCGCGGCTCGGCATCGCAGCGGTGCGCGGATTCCAGGGGGACGGAAAATTCCGCGATAAACGACGTGTGATTGCCACCCTTAAGCATTTTGTGGGGCATGGGCAGCCCGAGTCGGGGATGAACTGTGCGCCGGCGAATGTGTCGATGCGCGTACTGCGCGAGACATTCCTGTTCACGTTCCGCGAGGCGCTGCGGGCAGCAGGCGCGCTGAGCCTCATGGCCTCCTATAACGAGATCGACGGTATCCCTTCGCATGCCAACAAATGGCTGATGCACGACGTGCTGCGCAAGGAGTGGGGATTCAAGGGGTTCGTGGTGTCGGATTACTTCGCCATCTGGGAACTCGGTTACCGGCCGGACACGCATGGGCACTTTGTGGCCAAGGACAGTAAGGAGTCGTGCGCGCTGGCGGTGAAGGCCGGCATCAATATCGAGCTGCCCGATCCGGATTGCTATCGACACCTGGTGGAACTGGTGCGCAAGGGAGTGCTGAAGGAGCGGGAACTGGATGATCTGGTGGCGCCGATGCTTTTCTGGAAGTTCGAGATGGGGCTGTTCGACCGACCGTATGTCGATCCGGACGAAGCGGAGCGCGTGGTGGGCTGCGACGAGCATCGCGACCTGGCGCTGACCGCCGCGCATGAAGCGATCACACTGCTGAAGAACGAGAACAGCGTCGCGCCACTTGACGCAAGCAAGATCAAATCCATTGCGGTGATCGGGCCCAACGCGCACCGGACTCTCCTGGGCGGCTACAGCGGGCGGCCCAAGCAGGAGATCACGGTGCTGGACGGGATCAAGGCAAAGGTCGGCGACAAGGTAAAAGTGCTTTATAGCGAAGGCTGCAAGATCACGATCGGCGGCAACTGGAACCAGGATGCAGTGGTGGCGAGCGATCCGGTAGAGGATCGCAAGCAGATTGCCGAAGCGGTGAAGGTGGCCAAGAAGGCCGATGTGATTGTGCTGGCAATCGGCGGCAACGAGCAGACGTCGCGGGAGGCCTGGGGGCTGAATCACATGGGCGACCGCACCAGCCTTGACTTGATTGGGCGGCAGGAAGAGCTGGTAAAGGCGATGGTGGCGCTGGGCAAGCCGGTGATCGTATTCCTGTTCAACGGGCGGCCGCTTTCAATCAATTACGTGAACGAGAATGTGCCCGTGATTTACGAGTGCTGGTACCTGGGCCAGGAAACGGGCCGGGCGGTAGCAGATGTGCTCTTTGGCGACTACAACCCGGGCGGCAAACTGCCGATTAGCTTTCCGCGCTCGGCGGGGCATCTGCCGGTGTTCTATAACTACAAGCCCTCGGCGCGGCGCGGGTATCTGTTTGACGATGTTACTCCGCTCTACGCCTTTGGTTACGGCTTGAGTTACACGAGTTTCTCGATCACGAACCCGCGACTGACGAAGAAGAAGATTCGCCGCAACGGTTCAACCCGTGTCCTGGTTGATGTAACGAACACTGGAAAGCGCGAAGGCACCGAAACGGTGCAGCTCTATATCCGCGACGTGGTGAGTTCCGCGACGCGGCCGGTAAAGGAGCTGAAAGGGTTCCGCAAGGTGCGGCTCGAGCCTGCCGAAAGCGCGACAGTGGCTTTCGACATCACGCCCGATCTGCTGCGGTTCTACGACGTGAATATGGAGGAAGTGGTGGAGCCGGGCGAGTTTGTGCTGATGATAGGCAACTCGTCAAGGGATGGGGACCTCCAGAGACTGACGTTGCAGGTGACGGCATAAGTGCGCTGAGTGACAAGAAAGACGAGGCAGTAGCGATGCAGAAGCTTTCCTTCAAGGAAAAGTTCGGATACGGCCTGGGCGATCTCGCGGCCAACTTTGTCTTTCAGGCAGTCATGGCGCTGCAACTGGATTTCTACACCAAGACTTACGGCTTGTCGCCGGCCCAGGCGGGCACAATGTTCCTGGTCGTCGGCCTCGGCTCGGCGGTCTTTAATCCCGTCATGGGCGTTATTGCCGACCGCACCGTCACGCGCTGGGGCCGCTTCAGGCCCTGGCTGCTGTGGACCTCGGTTCCCTTCGGCATCTTCGGCATTCTAGCCTTCACTACGCCGAACATCAGCCCGGGCGGCAAGTTGATGTACGCCTGGTGCACGTATCTGCTGCTGCGGCTGATTTATGCGGCCAACAACGTGCCTTACTCATCGTTGACTGCCGTGATGACCGACGATCCGGATGAGCGCAACGTCATCGCATCCTACCGTCAGTTCTTCGCCAACTCCGCCGGCTTCATCGTTGGCGCGCTGGCGGTTCCCATGGTCAAATACCTCGGCGGCAACAACAGCGCCCTCGGCTACCAGCTGACGATGGGCAGCTTTCTCGCGCTCTCCGTCGTGCTCTTCCTGGTGGCCTTCGCCGTCTCCAAAGAGAGGATCCAGCCCGACGCGTCCCAGGAGACCTCGGTTGCGCGCGATCTCGGCGATTTGATTCACAACCCTTCCTGGGTAACACTTTTTCTCGCCACCGTCTTTTACTTCTCCGCGTTGCTGATTCGCGGCAACGTCATGCTGCCGTACTTCGAGAACCTGGCAGGCAACAGGCTCCTCTTCAGCTGGCTGAACGGCTTCGGGCTGGTAGCGTTGCTCGTCGGCGTTACCTGCTCCACGGTGCTGGTAAAGAAATGGGGCAAGCGCACGGTTTTCTTCTGGAGCATGCTGCTGACGGGGATTTGCACGGCTGCGCTTTATCTGCTTCAGCCAACCGCCATCGTATCGATCATCTCGCTTGAGGTGGTGCGGCAGTTTATTTTCGGCTGTTCCGGCCCCGTGCTGTGGTCCATGATGGCGGACGTGGCCGATTACGGCGAGTGGAAAACGGGCCGCCGCGCTACCGGCACGGTCATCTCCGCCACGGTATTTGCCTTGTGGGTTGGTGTTGCGCTGGGAGGCGCAATTGCCGGCTGGCTGCTTTCGCTGTTTGGATACGTCTCCGACGCCAAGGTCCAGACCGCGCACGCGCAATTGGGCATAAAGCTTACGCCGAGCTTGTTTGCAGGTATTGCATTTCTGGCCGCTGCGGTGTGCCTTTACTTCTATCCCATCACTCGCGAATTGAACCACAAGATTGCCAACGAACTTGCCGAACGGCGCAAGACGTTCGCACCGCGGGCGGCATCTTGATCAGGGCGCAAGGTTCAGGATGGGCTTACGTCATCATTGCGCGTGGGCAAGAACGACGCCGGCGACTGCATTGAGTGGCAGCACCTTATCGACGGCTCCCAACTTGATGGCCTCTTTGGGCATGCCAAAGACGACGCAGGTGGCTTCGTCCTGGGCGATGGTGAAGGCGCCGGCCTGCTTCATTTCGAGCATTCCGTGCGCGCCGTCGTCGCCCATGCCGGTGAGGATGACGCCGACCGCATTTTGTCCGGCATAGCGCGCGGCCGAGCGAAAGAGCACATCGACAGAGGGGCGATGCCGCGAGACGAGCGGGCCGTCCTTGACCTCGACATAGTATCGTGCGCCGCTGCGCTTGAGCAGCAGATGGTGGTTACCGGGCGCGATGAGCGCGCGGCCGCGAATGACGCTATCGTTGGTTTCGGCTTCTTTCACGTTTATAGCGCACAGGCCATCCAGCCGGCCGGCAAATGCGCGGGTGAACAACTCCGGCATGTGCTGCACAATGACGATTCCCGGAGTATCCGGCGGCAGGGTTTCGAGCAGGGTTTTCAGGGCCTCGGTTCCACCCGTGGAAGCTCCGATGACGACCACCTTCTCAGTGGTTTCAATCATCGCGCGCGTAGCCCGGGATAGAATCGCATCCGCGGTCAGCTTCGGTTCGACAACCTGGCTGCTTCGGAGCGGGTGCAGCCGCGCGGCGGCGGCGGCTTTGACTGATTCGCATAACGTGATACGCGACTCTTCAAGGTATTGCCGGGTGCCCAGGCGGGGCTTGGTAATGATGTCGACCGCGCCATACTCCAGGGCTCGGAGCGTACTCTGCGCGCCTTCTTCCGCCAGGCTGGAGCAGATCACGACGGGAAGGGGGTGCTGGCTCATGATCTTTTTCAGGAAGGTAAGCCCATCCATGCGCGGCATTTCGATGTCGAGGGTGATGACGTCCGGCAATTGTTCGCGAATGTGTTCGGCGGCAGCGAAAGGGTCGGCAGCGGTTCCGATGACCTCGATTTCCGGATCCGACGACAGGACTTCTTTCAATGTCTGCCGCACAACGGCAGAGTCATCCACAACCAATACCCGGACTTTGCTGGCACCCACGATTCGCCTCCTGCCTCGTTATCGGCGCCTTCCGGATTGATGAGATGGCCCTCGTGCATTCGGCCGCCGATTAGCCTCACCACGATCCAACCTGCGCAGGATCACCTCACCGGTGTCGGTGTGAAACTGAATCTGCACACCGGAGCTGCCTCCCAGGCTGGAAGCGGCAACTCTGAATCCTTCTTCTTCGAGCGTGCGGAGCGCCATCTCCAAATTCAATCGGCCCACGGTGGGCCGGGAACGAGAGTCGACGACGGCAAGCACGTCGGCCCCGCCGAAGAGCTTGACCTGTGTTTCGGCCCGCGCGGCTCCCAGCGAGTCCAGCTGCCGGGCCAGGTCGCGGATGGCGAAATCCACGTAGCGTGTTCCCGCCTGGTTACGGAGAAGCTTGGCGGGACAGCGGGGCAGCATGGGATGGCACAGGGCGCCGACACCCAGCCGGGGCACCAGGAACGCGACGCCCACGCAGGAGCCCAGCACGGTGCGCAGAATCGCGGGCTCCGTGACCAGACACGATTCACCCGGCTGCAGGTAAACGTCGGGCATGGATTTCTCAGGCGCCGGCATCGATCCTCCGGTAGAGTGTGGGCGCCATGGGAGCAAGCGGCAGATCCAGTTCATGCAGGGTTTCGGCATGACCGACAAAGAGATAGCCGCCGGGCTCCAGGCAGTCTACGAGCCGCGTGAGAATGCGTTGCTGCGTGGGCCGGTCGAAGTAGATGATGACGTTGCGGCAGAAGATGGCACTGACTTTTCGCGTGATGCCGTAATCCGGATCCATAAAGTTCAGGCGGCGGAAGTCAACCAGGCAGCGCAATTCCGGCACTACGCGGACGCGATCGTCATCGCGGTCGCGGCCGTGCATAAGGTACTTGGCCTTCAATGCGGAGGGCACGGGCCGGACCACATCGCTCGAGTAGATTCCCCGTTGCGCTTTCTCGAGCACGGTGGCGGACACATCTGTGGCGAGAATGCGAAACGAGAAACCGCTGTGGGAGAGGGCATATTCGCTGAGGACCATGGCAAGCGTGTAGGGCTCCTCGCCGGTTGAGCAGCCCGCGCTCCACACCAGCAGCGGACTGGATGTGAGAGCCGGAAGCACTGAGGCAGTCAGCAGGTCAAAGTGGCCTGGCTCGCGAAAGAAGTCTGTCTTGTTGGTGGTGACGACATCGATCAGGCTCCCCAGCTCTCTCTCGATGCCCGGTCGTGAAAACAAGTAATCGCAATACTCGCCGTAGGAATGGATGGCGAGTTCCTTGAGCCTGCGCTTGATGCGCACCTCGAGCATGGTTTTGCGGCCGGAACCGAGAGCGATTCCGGCCTCCCGGTAAATGAGGTCGCGCAGGCGGGAATAGTCCCGGGCCGAAATGGATTCGTCTTCGTGCATGGCCACCGGATGAGGCGGGATTCCCCGCCCCTTTATGGGTTATGCCGCCAGCTCTGCTTGAGGCCGGACCGATTCCTGCCCCCGCGCCACGGCCAGTTCCTCGGCCGAGAAGACGCGATCGATATCAAGAATCATGATGAACTGGGTGTCGCGCTTTCCCATGCCGCGAATGAAGTCGGTTCGGATATGGGTGCCGATGCGCGGCGCCGGCTCAATCTGTTCCGGCTCCAGGTCAATCACTTCCTCAACCGAATCGGCCAGCGCGCCGATCACGATCGATTCCTTGTCCAGCAAAACTTCAACCACAACAATGCAGGTATTGCGCGTGGTCTCGGTCTTCGACATGCCAAAGCACAGCCGCAGGTCGACCACCGGAACCACGCTTCCTCGCAGATTGATGACTCCAGCCATGAATTCCGGCGTCCGCGGAATGGCTGTAATGGGGGTGAGATCCAGCACTTCCCTTACCTTCGCCACGTCGGTGGCGTACACCTCGCGGCCAAGCTTGAAGGTGAGATACTGCCGCGTCTCCGTGATTTCGCTAACACTCATGCTTCTACTCCTCTCTCATCCTGAAGACTCGAGCGGATCTCCTCGCGGAGCTCCGCCCTGGCAGTCAATAACGCTCAAACTCAGCGTCCTGTTCGTCGTGCTTGTCACTAAGCCGCAGGCTGACACCGCCCTTGGACCCGCCTTTGGCCGCAAGGGCCGGACTGTGACCGTTGGGCTTCACTGCCTTCAGCGGCGCTGCATGTGCCTGCCGCATCGGCTTCGCACCGGAATTGCGGCGCTCCTGGCCGCTGTCCTCGTCTCCCGTTTTGAAGAAGGAGAGAGCACCCACAAGTTGGTCGGACTGGCCAGTCAACTCCTCGGTCGTCGAGGCCATCTCCTCGGCCGCCGACGCGTTCTGCTGGATCACCTGCTCCAGTTGCTGCAAAGCCTTGTTGATCTGTTCGGCGCCCGTGTCCTGTTCCTTGCTGGCCGCGGTAATCTCCTGCACCAGTTCCGCGGTGCGCTGGATATCGGGCACCAGCTTATCCAGCATTTCACCCGACTTCTCGCTCACCTTGAGCGTGTTGGCCGAAAGCTGGTTGATCTCTCCAGCCGCCTTCTGGCTGCGCTCCGCCAGCTTGCGTACTTCCGCCGCCACTACCGCAAACCCCTTGCCGTGCTCGCCCGCGCGGGCCGCCTCAATCGCAGCATTGAGCGCCAGCAGGTTGGTCTGCCGCGCAATCTCCTCGATAATCGAGATCTTGTTGGCAATCTCTTTCATCGCGGCTACGGCTTCAAGAACGCTCTTGCCGCTTTCCTGCGCGTCCTTGGCGCTCTTGTTGGCGATCTTGTCGGTCTGGCTGGCATTGTCCGCGTTCTGCTTGATGTTGGAAACCATCTCTTCCATGGAAGAGGAGGCTTCCTCGGCCGCGGCCGCCTGCGCGCTGGCGCCCTTCGATACCTGCACCGACGCCGTCGAGATGGACTGGCTGGCCGACGCTACTTCGCCGGCAATGGATCGAATCTCCGATACCGTCCGCGTGAGGCCGGACACCATGCTGGAAAGCGCCTGCATCAGCTTGTCCTGCGCCGACCGCTCCCTCAGTTCCACGGTCAGGTTTCCGTTGGCAATCCCCTCCGCAGCCTTGGTAATGTCGTTCATGGCCACGATGAGCGAATTCAGATTGTTCTTGATGTTGTTGAAGTCGCCGTTATAGGTGTCGGTGATCTGCGACGGAATGTCGCCCTTGCTGATCAGATCCACGTATCGCGCGGAGACGTTCAGCGGCGTGATGACTGCATCCAGCACCGCATTGACGCCTCGGACGATCTCCGCATAAGCGCCACGGTACTGATCGTGATGTCCGCGCTCCGCCAGCTTGCCCGCATTTGCAGCCTCGGTCAAGCGCGCCAGTTCCTTCTGCAGGCTCTGCAACGCCTCGGCCACGTTATTGATCGCGACCTTCATCTTCTCGTGGTCGCCCTTGTAAGTCTGCGCAATCAGCTCGTCGATCTTGCCCGATGAAATCTGCACCAGGATGCGGTTGCCTTCGCCGATGGGCAACAGAATCGCATCCAGCATGGTGTTGACGCCGCGCACGATCTCCGCAAACGCGCCCTGGAACTGCTCCGGCTTGCCGCGGTCGGAAAGCTGCCCTTCCTTCGACGCTTCGATGAGACGCGCCAGTTCCTTCTGCAGCCCCTGGGTCACCATGGCCACGTTATTGATCGCGACCTTCATCTTCTCGTGATCGCCCTTGTAAGTCTGCGCAATCAGCTCGTCGATCTTGCTCACGGAGATCTGCGCCAGGATGCGGTTGCCCTCGCCGATGGGCAGAAGGATCGCGTCCAGCATGGTGTTGACGCCGCGCACGATCTCCGCAAACGCGCCTTGGAACTGCTCCGGCTTGCCGCGGTCGGAAAGCCGCCCTTCCTTGGAAGCCTCGACCAACCGAGCCAACTCCTTCTGCAGCCCCTGGGTCACCATAGCCACGTTGTTGATCGCCACCTTCATCTTCTCGTGGTCGCCCTTGTAGGTCTGCGTAATCAGTTCGTCGATCTTGCCCGACGAGATCTGCGCCAGCACGCGATTGCCTTCTCCGATGGGAAGAAGGATTGCATCCAGAACCTCGTTCACGCCCAGGATTAGATCGCGATGCATCCCGTCGAACTGCGAGGCTTGACCGCGCTCGCTCAGCCGGCCCTCTTTCGATGCATCCACCAGGCGTACGATTTCCTGCAGGACCAGCGCCAGATCTTCATCCTGGCTGGAGCCTTTCGGTGTCCGTTCCCTCATCGCCGGAGTTTCTTCGCCACGGCCGTTTCCGCTATGCCCGTTGGCAGAGCCATGCAGCCGCCGTCCTTCATGAATCACTGCTGTTCCCATGAAATCCTCTCCTTGTTCGTTTCTGTCGTGGTGTTATTGGCTGGGCGGCACCCGGGTGCCATCCCGCGGACGGCTTCCGCCGGTCGGAAAAACGCGGCCCGCTTCTGCTGGCCGCTCGGCGCCCATCACATCCCTGATCAATCGATCGGGATCGAGAATGAGGGCCACGGTTCCGTTGCCGAGGATGGTCGCCCCGGAGACGAACTGCACCTGGCGGTAGAGCCGTCCCAGGCTCTTGATCACCGTCTGGCAGTTACCCAGGACGTTGTCGACAACGAGGCCGATGCGTCCTTCGCCGGTTTCGACCACCATGATCTGCTCGATCGCCGGCGGCAGCGACGGCACCCGGAAGTGTTCTCTCAACCGGATATACGGAACCAATTCCCCGCGCACGGGGGCGAGATGCTTGCCGTTGGCCCGCTCGATATCTTCGCGCGTCAGCTCGATGCATTCGAAGGTGCTGGCCATCGGCAACACAAAGCTCCCGTCGCCCACTGTCACCAGCAGACCGTCGATGATGGCCATGGTCAGCGGCAGGCGCATGGTTACGGTGGTCCCGCAGCCGGGCTTGCTGGCCACATCAATCGTGCCGCGGAGACTGTCGACCCTTTGCCGCACAACATCCATCCCCACGCCGCGTCCGGAGACATCGGTCACCTGGCGAGCGGTCGAGAAACCGGGTTGAAAAATGAGCGCGAAGACCTCTTTCTCTGAGAGCTGGGTTTCCGGCGCAACCAGGCCCTTGTCAATGGCATGCGCGCGGACCGCCGCGGTATCGATGCCCCGGCCATCATCGGTGACTGAAACCAGCACGCTGGCTCCCGCGTACCGCGCAGAAAGTCCAATGCGAGCCGTAGGAAGTTTGCCCTGCCCTTCACGATCTTCGGCAGGTTCTATGCCGTGATCCATGCTGTTGCGGATCAGGTGCATCAGCGGATCGCCTAACTGCTCGATCACCGACTTGTCCAGTTCGGTCTCGGCGCCCTCGATGGTCAGCTCGACATCTTTGCCCAGGTCGCGGGCCAGATCGTGCACCAGCCGCCTGAACTTCTCAAATGTGTCGCGGATGGGCATCATGCGGATATTCATCGAGTTCTCGCGCAGCGCGGCCGTCAGCCGCTCAATCTCCTCGGAGACGCTCATGACCTCCGCATCCTCAAGCCGGCCGGCGAGCTCGCTCAGGCGCGCCTGCACCGTCACCAGTTCCCCCACCAGGTTCACCAGCTGATCCAGCTTGACGGCCGGCACGCGCAGGCTTGTTGCGTTGTCCGGCTTGTCGTAGACCCGGCGGCCCGACGGAGTCGAGCGCTTTTCCAGGAGTGCTCGCGCGGTTCGTTCCGCATCGCTCGAGTTCTCCGCGGGAGCTGGATCCTCCCCAACTTCTCCCCTCGCCTCGATCGAGAGCTCGCACGTGTCCTCGACAAAAATGAACACATCGCGGATCGCCTCACGTCCCGCGGCGGTTTCCAGAGTCATATCCCACGAAACGTAACAGCGCTCGGGATCGAGATCGGCAAGCGGGGGAACAGCGTCTATGCATGCGCACAAAGACAGTGGGCCCAGGGACGACACTTCGCGCACCAGGAGGAGTGGACTGGCTCCGAAGCGCATCAAATCGGGACCGGGAGCGAAGCGGATTCGCCAACTCTTCACCGGCCCATCGGCAACCGGTGTCGCTTCCGCAGCCTCGCTCTTCGCCTGGGATTGCGAGCATGGTTCAATGCCCGCCAGCTTCCGCACGCGCTCCAGAATGCTCGCGCAAACTGCCTCGTCGGCGGACTTGCCGCCAGCCTCCTCTTCCAGCATGGCGCCGATCTGGTCGAGCGCTCCCAGGGTCAGGTCGATCAGCTCCGGACTAACCTCAAGCTTCCCGTTTCTCACCCTGTCGAAAGCGGTTTCCAGGTCGTGGGCGAACGCCGCCAGGCGTTCGAAGCCGAACATCGCGCCCGAGCCCTTGATGGTGTGCAGTCCGCGAAAGATACCGCCCACGATCGCGAGATTGTCCTGGCACTCGTTCAGTTCCAGCAGAGAACGTTCAAGCTCTGTCAGGATCTCCCGTGCTTCCTCGCGGAAACTGCGCTTGAACTGTTCGGCGTTGCCGGCGTCTGGTTGATGCATGACCCGCGACTTTCTCAACTTCTGGCCCATCCCTTCCGGACCGTGAATCGTCTTCACAACGTTTGGCTCACAAACCGCGCGATGGCACATTGCCGCCCGCAAAAACGGCTTGTCTTGTCAGCCGCTCACTTGGCAAGGAGTGATGGCAGGCAATTCCAAACCCATCTCCTGCACCGATTGGCAAATCGGCTCCGGCGGTTCCGTAATGCTGAATCCGAGCCCACGCTGTTTCGCATCGCGCCCCGCCGCCCAAAGCAATTGAACCGCTGTTACATCAAGCTCGGTAACTCCCTCGAGAGAGACGCAAACCTCCTGCTTCGTCTCGAGCGCCTGAAGCAGCGACGTCTTCAGATCCGACGCGCACGAAATGTCAATCGCGCCATCCAACTGGATCCGGTAACACTCGCCGTCGCGCCTCAAGTCAACACTCATCTTTGCCCCTTCGCGTGCTGCGGTGACACTGCACGTTATCGACTCTGCGGAAGCACTCAGCACGCCAGAGATGGCAGCAAGCGGATTGGAGATTTCCCATAACGGGTGCGGAGCTTTTTGGGACTGGGCTGCGGATGGGCAGCGACGCAGTATCGCGAATCTCTCTAAAACAATTCGATTGCCGGCCGGCTATGATCCGCAGTCGCCGCCTCCCCTGACACCGCCAGGTGCGTCGCGGTCTGACTTGCCATTCTGTAGCGGCCCAGATGCGACTCCAGCATTCCCTTGAACGTCCGTTCGATCGTACCGTCCGGGTTAGGAGATTCCGGCTTCGCATTTAACTCCAGCAGATGCTCGCCCATTTCGCCCAGAGCCTCATGCACGTGTTCCAGCCTCTGCCGCATTACATCCTGAAACTGGATGTGCCCGAGCGCCGCGGTGAGCCGCTCCACTGTCTCCCCGTAGCTCGATTCCACGTCGGAGATCACCGCCAGCAGCACCTGGCTATTTTTTGAGAAGCTCTCCTGCATTGCGTCCAGATCGTCGGTCAGGTGGCTCATGGCGGTGTCGGCCTCCTGGTGCTGCAGGGCGTCTTGCGCGCCTCTCAATTCGGCCTCCACCTTCTTGCAGGTGGCGTTGATCTTCTCCGCAATCTCCGTGGCCGCCCTCGTCGACTGCACTGCCAGTTTCCTCACTTCCATGGCCACCACCGAAAAGCCGCGCCCGGCGCTTCCCGCGCGTGCCGCCTCGATTTCTGCGTTCAACGCAAGCATGCTGGTTTGCTGTGCGATGGAGGTAATCACTTTGATCAGGGGAGTGAGGGCGCATACGCCGCCGGACATTTGGCGGACCCGTTCGAAGTTCGCGCGCGTATCCATCAACTGCCCGTCTAATTGCATCCGGATCGCGGCGATCAGTTCTTTGTTTCTGCTCACCTGGCTGTCTGTGTCTGCTGTCAGGTTTTTACCGTTTTCCACCGAACGGGCCAGGTTGTCCCGAAGCCGGTTCCCGCGCTCAATCAGGCTTTGCATCTGCTCGATGACTGCCACCACTTCGCGCTCCGACTCGGCCAGCGAGTCGCCGATCTGCCGCTGCAATACCTCGATGTAGGGGCGGGAGTCCTCCACGTCGTCCTTGATCGCCTCGCGCGCCGCCAGCATTAGCGAAACTTCGTCGAAGCGCCTGCCGCCGAATGCCCACATCTTGGAGACAGCGCTTCGCGCTTCGGCATAGTTCTTCAAGCGATAAGCGAGCCCTGGCACCATGACAAGAAAGAACAGCAAAATGCCAGCCCGGATGTCGGTGGAAGATAGGGCCGGGCCATCCATCCGAAACAGAAAATAGGAAAAACCGCTCAGTAGGAAAAGCTTGGTCAGGGACTCGTAAACCATCCGCCTGCGGATCCTGCTCAGGCGTCCATCCATCTCCTTTCGCATCGTGCCATAGGTGAGCCCAGGCGAGGACGCTGCCCCCGCTAAACCGTCTTGCACGTTCAATTCCGCTGTACCCATGGACTATGCTCCCGGAAGTACCTTCCGCATCACCGCCACCACCAGGTCATTGCCTGAAACCGGTTTCACCAGCCAACCCGTGGCTCCGGCAAGCTTGCCTTCATTCCGCTTCGTGGCTTCGCTTTCCGTTGTCAACGTCAAAATCGGAATGAACCTCAGCCCTGGCATTGTGCGCACATTGCGGATCAGGTCCATTCCGCCCATCACCGGCATGTTGATGTCTGTCAGGATGAGACCGGGCTTGAGTCCCGACTTCAGTTTCTGAAGAGCCTCCTGTCCATTGCCGGCCGTTTCCACCTGGAAACCATTGAGCGACAACGTAGTCTTCAAACTGAGCACCATCGTCACCGAGTCATCAACGACAAGTACCGTAATTGCCATGCAACGCTCCGTGCCAAGTGCAAATTCCCGCAGCGCACTCTGCCAGACGGTCACACGCGTGTCTGAAGTCATTACCTGGCGCTCGGGAGTATAGGAACATCATCGACAGCACGCCCTGAATGATTAGCGCGATCAAGCGGGTACAGGCCTGAACACTCGTGAAGCGGGTAATGAATGCCTCTCACCCATCGGTCGCACAGGGTGGCGATCGCCAGCACCGAGTGTTCGCGGGTGTCCTTTTGGGGGAGCACTCAAGCAGCGGAAAACGTCCAATGTTGGCATTGTGTCCGGTAGGCATTTGCGCAATCGCGCGAGAGCCGCCGGTCGAACTTCAGCCCCACAAATTCCAAAACGCGAGGAGCGAAATTCAAGGCAGGAGACCAGTCTTGCGCTGTCCGCAAGGCGGCCTGCCCAGCCTCAACGGTGGAGAGACGCAGTTCCTTGGGCAGCTAACTTACTGAAGAATCAAAGGCAAATTGAGAAATATTGAATTTTTTTAACTGGCGCATTGCTTCGACTTTGCTTTAGGATGCACGCAGCATCGGAGACATCCTGGAGAGAAATCGCATGGAGAAGCCTTTGTGTGTCGCCTCTGACGCGTCGGTATAACCATTCCAATTCCCCAACCCTGAACTCGATTGCTTGGGATCGACGGGTGAAGAAATGAGGTCAGCATGAACAATGCGAGCAGGACATTTGTGTTCGTGGGAGGTCTACTGCGCTCAGTTTTGGCCACATCGCTGGGTGGGATTCTCCTCTGTGTTTCCACTTCGGCACCCTCCGCCGCGCAGGAAACCGGGCAAGGCGCAGAGGGACCGGCTGGGATTGCCACCGCGGTAATACCGCAGCAGGTGCGTTATAACGGCAAGCTGGCCGGCCGCGCCGGACAAACGGTGGATGTGGTTTTCCGCATTTACGCGGTTCCGGAGGATGGCGAGCCGCTTTGGACTGAGACCCAGCGCATTCCTTTGAGCGAGGACGGTTCGTATTCGGTTCTGCTGGGCAGCGCCGATCCCAAGGGCCTACCGCAGACAGTGTTTGCCGCGGGCATGGCGCGGTGGCTGGGAGTGAGCGTGGAACAGGCGCCGGAAACCGATCGCGTGCTGCTGGCCAGCGTTCCATATGCGATGAAGTCTGCCGACGCCGAAGCGCTGGCAGGACACGCGGCAGCGGATTTCGTGACGCAGGAGCAGTTGTCCCGGTTGGAGGCGCAACGTGCACAAACTCTGTCTCCGTCCACGGCAATCTCAAATACTTTGGGCACGGTGACCGGATCGGGTACCACGGGCACGATTCCGCTGTGGACCGGCGCGCTGACCCAGGGCAACTCGAACATGGTTCAGGTGGGAAGCAATATTGGCATCAACGAGGCCACGCCGGCAGCCATGCTGGATGTGGGCGGATCGGAAATGCTTCGCGGAACACTCACCATGCCGTCGTTGGGCACGGCAACCACATCGGGCGGCTCGTACTCGCAAATCATGCAATTCGATGCCAGCGCGTGGTCGTCGACCACCAGCGCAGCGGTCACCCCGATCTTCAAACTGTATGCGTTTCCTGAGGGCAATAACACGGCCAACCCTTCCAGCACCTTCTTTTTCCAGTACCAGCTGGGGGCGACAACCACGAACGTATTGTCAGTTGCCAGCAACGGATTGATGACCACCAACGGCGGTTTGGCGATGAGGCCGCAAGCCTCGGCCACCGCGTCGGCGGCGGTGAACTCTCCCCAGTTCATACTGGGGGCCAGTTCTTATTCGAGTGGAACCTCCGCCGCGGTGGCGCAGAATTTCGTCTGGCAGGTGCTGGCCACGGGCAACGATACTCCCACGCCTTCGGGCAATCTCGCCTTGCTGTATGGATCCGGGACGCACACGCCCACGGTAACCGGCTTTTCCATTTTGCCCACCGGCATCATCAACTGGGCCGCAGGCCAAACCTTCCCTGGCACAGGCAGCGGCACGATCACCGGGATCACCACCTCAAGTCCGCTTACGGGTTCCGGCACGTCGGGCTCCGTGGCGCTGGGCCTCAACCAGAGCGCTCTGGAGACCACCTTCAATAGCGTCTACCCGCAACTGGCGACGAGTAATACCTTTGCATTGGGAGCCAGTTTCGGGGGCCCGATCAGCGCTGCTGCGTCAGGCGCGAGCGCTACCGCGGTTACGGCAACGGGGACCAGCGGAGCGTTCGGCCTCAGAGCATCGTCCGATTCAGGGAGCGCGGGCCGTTTCACCAGCGCCTCAGCGCCTTTGTCGACAATTTTCAGCGAGGACACGGCAAGCTTCGATGGGAGTTACATTCCTGTGGCGCTAAATGCGACCACCACCGGCGCAGATTCGATTGGCGCATACGGCAGTGGAACAATTGCGGGCTTGGCAGGCGCCGCGAGCGCGGGCATCGGCGTCTGGGGCATTTCAGGTTCGCTCAACAGCTTACCGACACTCTCGTCGACGGGTGTTGTGGGAGATGCGCAACTCCCAGGGGCCGGCAATGCCGGCGCTCTTGGATTCACTTCAGGCACGCAAAGCACCAGCTACGCCTATGAAGTCAGCAGGGGGAGCGTCGCCGGCGTGTGGGGCGATACGACCGGTAATCCAGCTTCCGCCTACGAACCTTCGGTGGGCGTGTTGGGCACCACGGATGCGTATGACGGGTACGGCGGGGCATTCATCGCCAATGGCGCTTACACCGACGCCGTGTTTGCGAAGAACCTGAATTCAGGCTATGGTTTGTACGCCGAATCGCTGGGAGTGGGTGTAACCAGCGGAAGAGGAACGGGCGGCAGCGGCGTGGAAGGCTTCACTCCCAGCCCCGCGAAAGGCCAGGCCGGCGTCCTGGGAAATGCTTATCAACTCAGCGCCACCTCCACCGTGGTGGCGGCCCTGGGTCCTGTCGGTTTTGTTGCCGGCGTCTGGGGCGATTCGGGCGAAGTGAATGACGGCACCACGACCTACACGGCCGGGGTCGTCGGCACCGGAGACGATATCACCGCGGCTCTTTTCGAGAACAACAGCGGGCACCCGACGCTCGTGGTCACCAATCTCAATACCAGCGGCCCAACGGGTCTTTTCAGCACGATGATGGCTACGACAGCGGACGGTACCTGCGGCTTTGGGAGCGCCGGGAGCCTGACCTGCACCGGTCAGATGAAGTCCCTGGCCACAACCAGCGATTCGCGGCAGGTGGAGACCTATTCCATGCAATCGCCGGAAAACTGGATGGAAGACTTCGGTTCAGGGGAGTTGAAGCAGGGCGTCGCGGTGGTCAGGATCGATCCCGCCTTCTCAGAGACAGTAACGGCCGACGCAAGCTATCACGTCTTTATTACCCCCAACGCCGACAGCAGGGGCCTGTACGTGATCGCCAAGACGCCGACCACATTCGAAGTGCGAGAGTCCGGAGGCGGCACTTCGTCGTTGACTTTCGATTACCGAATCGTCGGCAAGCGCCGTGGTTTTGAGTCGCAGCGGCTCACCGACGTGACCGCGCACTTCAACGCCGAAAGGGCGCGAGCCTTGCCTCCGACGGGCGCCGGCGTCCCGCGCCGCATACTTCCTCAGATGACTTCCCCCGGAGGACCCGCGGTTCCTGGAGTTCGTGCACAGCCGCGCACTGCGCCCCGGAACCGGGGTCCAGTGCATGTTGGGTCAGGGCGGACCGTGGCAATGGTCAAAAAATAACTGGTCTGGGGAGAGAGCTGTGGGCGTTCCATGCAACCTGTGTGGGGACGTGGGACGCCCATGAAAGTGCAAAATAAAAAACGGCGATGTCTTATGGAATGATGGAGTTACGCCCTCAAACTGCAGTAAATCAGGGAGCGAGGGAGCAAGGAAGCGGAAACGCGCTTTGACCTGCCGAATTCACTGAAAATAAAAACGGCGATGTCTTGCAGAATGATGAGGTTACGCCATCAAACTGCAGTGAATTGCACCCCTTTTTTCCCGCGCTGGGCGGGAGGTTTGAGCGGCGAATTCTGGGTGCGGCCATGGCGCAGGAATCCCCCTGAAATACGAAAGCCCGCATCTGATGCGGGCGAAATACTGCCAGTGATTCGAGTATAGCAGGTTTCCCGATGGAAGATGTGATGGCGGATACAGGTGTGTGACCAGCCAGGTCTAAACCGGACCCTCAGAACACCCTGATGAAGAAGGAGATTCCGTCTTAGACTGGGCAGATGGTAAGTGTTCATTTGGAGTCTGGGCATGTGGATGTACGGGATATCCCACCGCCGGCACGTCCCGTTGGTTTTGCCCTGATCCGCCTGCTCTGCGCCGGGATTTGCAACACCGATCTGGAACTTCAGCGCGGCTATTACGGCTTTGCGGGTACGCCGGGGCACGAATTCGTGGGCGAGGTGATCGAGGCCGATTCCCGCGAGTGGGTGGGGCGCCGCGTGGCCGGCGAGATCAACCTGGCTTGCGGAACCTGCGCCACTTGCGCAGCCGGTATGGGCCGCCATTGCCCTACGCGCACGGTGCTCGGCATCATCCGCCATCCCGGCGCGTTCCAGGAATTGTTCACGCTCCCCGAGTGCAACCTCCGCGCCGTTCCGGATTCCGTCGCAACCGAGCACGCCGTTTTCACCGAGCCGCTTGCGGCCGCCTGCGAGATCCTGGATCAAGTGGCGATTCCGCCCGGCGCCCCCGTAGCGGTCCTCGGCGACGGAAAGCTTGGCCTTCTGATCGCCCAGACTTTGCTCGCGCATGGCTGCGGCGTCGTTCACTTTGGACGCCATGCCAAGAAGCTGCAGATCTCAGAACGCGCCGGCGCCCGTGTTGAGGTCACAACCGCGCTCCCAGCAGCCGCCTTCGATTGGGTGGTGGATGCAACCGGTTCCTCATCGGGCCTCGATGAAGCCATTCGCATGACCCGTCCCCGCGGCACCGTCGTGATGAAGAGTACGGTCCACGGCCCTGTTTCCTTCGATGCGGCTGCCGCCATCGTAAAGGAGATATCGCTGGTTGGCTCTCGCTGCGGCCGCTTTGAACCTGCTCTCGAACTTCTCAAGGCCGGACGAATCGACGTTGAGTCGATGATCTCGGATCGCATGCCGCTCTCGCGCGCACCCGAGGCCTTTGCCCGCGCTAACGAACGCGGCGCTCTTAAAGTTCTGTTGAAGCCTTGATTGGCCCGTCGCCAGACTAAATATTCCGAAAGAACGCGCCGCCCAAAGAGTGACGTGCGATGGAAACTGCCGCGCCCGGCCCGGATTGCGAATCCCGTTACTTTTCCGCTGGCAGATCGCGCAGATCGATGCCCAACTGCTGGCATTTCTTGTAAAGGTGGCTGCGCTCAAGGCCCAGGGCCTGGGCGGCGCGAGTGATATTGCGATGCTGCCGTTGGATTTCACCCAAGGACCTCTGCGCGCTCAAAGGCTGCTACGCGATCGGCTAACGGGCCGGTAGCGAGGCCAGCCGGCGCTGCAGAAGAGCCGGCATGGGATACAGGAAGCGCCATGCGGACCGTTTCGTCATCCACCTGCTCCCCGGCCAGGAGCAGGAGCCGCTCCACGATGTTACGCAGCTCGCGGATATTTCCCGGCCACGCATATTGCTGCAAAGCTTGAATGGCTTCAGGCTGGAAAGAAATGGTCTTCCAGCCATTTTGCGCGCACACCTGGCGGGCGAAGTGATCGACGAGAGCGGGAATGTCTTCGGCGCGGGACCGCAGCGGGGGCAGCTCCATGGGAAAAACGACGACGCGGTGGTAGAGATCGCGCCGGAATGTGCCTGCTTCAATCAATTGCTCGAGATTGCGATGGGTTGCGACGATGACGCGAACATCCACGGGAATCGGTTTGTCGCCGCCGACGCGCTCCACCACGCTTTCCTCAAGCACGCGGAGAAGCTTGGCCTGCATGGCCGGCGGCATGTCGCCGATCTCATCGAGGAAGAGGGTGCCGCGGTGAGCCTGCTCGAACTTGCCGAGATGGCGTTGTGCGGCGCCGGTGAAGGAGCCCTTCTCGTGGCCGAAGAGCTCGCTTTCAATCAGCTCGGCGGGAACTGCGGCGCAGTTGAGCGTGACGAACGGGCAGGCGCAGCGCGGGCTTTTTTCATGCAGCGTGCGCGCCACCAGTTCCTTGCCGGTGCCGGTTTCGCCGTAGATGCAGACGCGGGACTCGCTGGCGGCCACGCGCTCAATGCGGTTCATGACGCGGGTCATGGTATCGCCAGTCCAGATGAGCGTGTGCTTGCCGACGCGCGAGCGAAGCTCGCGATTTTCCGATTCGAGACGCGTGAGTTTCAGCGCGTTTTCCAGCGTCACCAGCAGCTTCTCAGTCGAGAGCGGTTTTTCAAGGAAATCCAATGCGCCGAGCCGCGTGGCGCGCACGGCCATTTCAATATGCGCCTGCCCACTCATCATCACCACGGGCGCGGCGATGCCGGCGGTTTTCAAGTCTTCAAGGAGGGCCAAACCATCGCGCCGCGGCATCACCACGTCACTCAGGATCAGATCAAATGGTTGCGACCGGGCCAGTTCGAGCCCGCGCACGGCGTTATCGCAGACCACGGCTTCGTGACCGGCAAGACGAAATGCGCGGGCAATCGATGCCAGCGTGTTCGGCTCGTCGTCTACCACGAGGATATTTGCTTTCATGCTCATGAGCTTGCCCTGGGAAGCGAGATGATGAAGGTTGCGCCGCTGCCGGCACGGCTCTCTACGGAGATGGTACCGGCGTGGTCAGCCACAACGGACTGGACGATTGCCAGGCCGAGGCCCGTACCGTGTTGTTTGGTGGTGTAGTAAGGCGTGAACAGGCGCTCACACTCTTCGGGTGTCATGCCCTCGCCGGTATCGGAGACGCGAATCTCGATTGTGTTGCCAACGCAGATTGCGGAAACGGTAACGGCGCCGCCATCGGGCATTGCGTCCATGGCGTTGAGCACCAGGTTCGAAAGCGCACGATGCAGCAACTCGGGATCGGCGGAGAGCGGCATGGGCTGGGAAGCGACTTCAGTGCGCAAGACGATGTTTGCGCCGCACGCGGATTCATAGAGGCTGCGAACGCGCTCTACCATCTGGGCGGCATCGACCAGCTCGAGCTGCGGTTTCGGCATGCGGCTGAAATCGGAGAAGCGTCCGATGATGGTCTTGAGGTTGGCGATCTCCATGCTCAGCGTGCGTGTGCTCTCATCGAAGACCTCATCGAATTCCGCTGCCGGGAGTTGGCGGGAGCGGGCCAGGTTTTCCACGGTGAGCTGCAGAGGAAACAGCGGGTTCTTGAGCTCGTGGGCCAGGCGTCGCGCGAGCTCGCGCCATGCGGCCACGCGTTCGGTCTGCACCAGGCGCTCGCGCTGGGCCGCGAGCTGCGCGGTCATGTGATTGAAGCTGCGCGCCAGCACAGTCAGCTCACCGCGGCCGCGTTCCGGCACCGAAGCTTCCCAATTGCCGGCCGCGACCGACTCGGCCGCGCTGGCCAGCTCTTCAATGGGCCGCGAGACGCGCGCCGCGATCCACACGCTGAACACAATCGCGAGCAGAATGCCGCCGCTGGCGACACCGTATGCGATGGCGCGAATGTGCTGCTGCGCCGCTACCATGCCGGCCCGCGAAATGGCCACAGTAAGCACAGCCAGCACTTTTCCCGCTTCGTTCTTCAGCGGAATTGCCGTCACGTTGATGCTGTCTTCGCGGTGTTTGGTGAGATACAGAATCGAACTTGCCTGCTGGCCGGTGCGCAGTGCGGAGAGCATGACCGGCTGATAGGCGGCCGCGTTGGGCAATGTGCCTTCTGCGCCCACCAGGCGCTGCGGATCGAATGACGGAGGCGCGGTGCTTGTGGCCGAAGCCAGGCTGACGGTCTCGAGCGCCTGACCTTGCGCCAGGTCGGCATACAGCCCCACCGTCATCCCCGGCGCCACAGGCAGGTCCGCAACAAAGCCCTGATCGAGCCTCTGCCCGCCGATGAAGCGGACCGGCTTGTCAGTACCGGTGACGGCGCGAACAGCAAACAGGCCGAGCGATGTGTTTCCATCGGGAAGATTTTCGCGTTTCAGGAACGCCGCATCACTCAAGGTGGCGGCTGCGGGCTCCGGATAGCCGAACCGCGCAGGCCATTGCGCGGAGCTGACGATCTCGCCGGCGGGTCCCACGATCTCGAGAAAATCGAGATGCGCTTCCATGGCCATCCGGGGCGCCTCGTTTACGAACGAGGAATCGTCGCCGCTGGCGGCAATCTCCAGCGCGATGGATCGTGCGCGGTCGCTGCCAGCCAGGCGATCGACGGCCGAGGCCACTTCAGCGGAACGATGCAGAAATTCGCGTTGGAACTGTGAAACGAAGAGCGCAGTCTCTTCCTGGTCACGCTGCTCGAACACGTAGCGGATGCGCACGAGCACTGTCCATGCCACCAGGCCGACGGCAACCGAGACGGTGAGTGAGAACAGGAGGAGGAGCTTCTGGCGCAGGCTCACGGTGCGGCCTCCAGCGATGCGGAAGCGAGATCCGGCGAGCCATCGGAACGCAGGCGAAAATCGCGCACGCGGGATCCAAAGGCATAGGCGCGCGGCAGGTGCACCAGGGGGATGATCACGTTTTGTTCGAGGATGCTGCGTTCCGCCTTGTAGAGAGAATCCGGATTGGCACCGATGTTGGGCGGCGCTTGTCCGGCTTGGCGCAGGATCTCGGCGAGGTCGGCTCCCGCATCGGCGCCGGGCAGACGGAAGGTGCGCAGAACGAGATCCGCGAGCCGCGTGCCCGCAGGCGCGAGTTGTACTTTGAACCCTGCTTCGCGCAGATCGAGCGCGATCCTCTGCGCGGCGAGCTGCGAGGTTGCGCCCGCGCCGGCTGCAAGCGAGAGAGGGGGCGGAGCGATGCCTCCGCGCAGTTCGTTTGCTTTGTTCAGGCCGCGATCCGGTGGAAACAGGAAGGCGAATCCGGATACAGTCTGCGGCAGCAGGGCCGCGGATGGGACACCCTGTTTCTGGAAGACGACGTTGGCGAGGACGCTGCGATCCGCGACCGCCGCGATGGCCCCGCGAAGGTTGGGATTGGCGAGCGCGCCGGACTGTGTGAGTTCAAGCGCGAGGATCTCCACGGGCGGCGAAACCGCGAGGGCGAAATGCTGCTGCTGTGCAAGGCGGATATTTTCCGCGGGGACCTCGACCACGTCGGCCCGATCCGCGCTGAGGTCGAGCCACTGATCGTTGATGGAACGGTGGGCGCGAATCTCCACGGCATCTACGAATGGCCGCCCAGCCCAGCAGGACTCGTTGGCAGCCAAAGAAAGGACGCCATTTGCCTGGCCCGTTATCTGAAATGGCCCTGTGCCGCCATCCGTGCCCGAAGCCGGCAGATTGGCGATGAGGAACTCGTCCGCGGCCAGGATCGCGGGCAGGTTCGGTATGGGGACGTCGGCGGTGAATACCACCGAAGCTCCCGCCGCGCGGACGCTTCCCCACGGGCAGTTGAGGGCGCATGAGGCCATCAGCGACGACGCGACCGCGACGGAAGTCAACGGCGAGCCGTCGTGGAACTGCACGCCGGGGCGAAGGCGGAATTGCCAGCGGTGATCCGCGTTCTCAGACCACCACGCGACGGCAAGCGCGGGACGCAGGGTTTCATCAGCGGCGGTTTCCGTCATCCCATCGAAGATGAGACGCCGCGCCACGCCGCCAGGGCGCTCAAGCGGATCGCCGGTTGTGGCCACGCGCAAAGTGCCGCCGTAGTGAGGACGCGTGCGCGCCATGGCCGGCAGAGCAAGCAACGCGACCAGGCAGCTAATTGCAAGTTTCAGAAACACGGTCCACCTCGTAGCCGGATTCGTGAGCCGGCTGCTGTGCTGCGCGCACCACCACGATTGCGCTCCTCGAATCGGAAGTGGGACCCATCGCCATGGCTGCGCCACCGAGCATCAGCGGATCGCTGACCGGCACCGCCTCCAGTGCGGGAAGCTCGAAGGCCCTGAGGCTGTCGCCGGAACCATCGCCGGACGACGACACAAGCACGTGCGCCGGAGCGCCACACGCAGACTGGATCACGGCAAAGTCACTGCCCCAGTCGCGCGTGCCCGCAATCGGCCTGAGCCGGCCATTCTCCGCGACAAGGACCCTGCCATCCGTTGCGCTCATCAGCACGGCTGCCCCGCTGGCCCTTCCGGGTAACAAGCGAGCCATATAGAAGGGCGGCAGCTCCGTGCCCAACGCCGGTGTGACCACGCCGGTGAAGTAATCGCGGCCGGCATTATAGAAGGCCCGGATCGATTGCGCGGGTTCTATCTGGCTGGCGTCCGTCTGCGCGACCGGCCAGGGATCGTCGCTGGGATGGCAGTGGAGACTCCAGGTTTCCGGCGAGCCAGAAGGGGCCGGGGTTGATGCTCCCGAGCACATGACTCCCGGCGCGAAGGCAGTAAACGTTGTTCCATCCGCTGACGGAATCACTACACCGCGTGGATCGCGCGAGGATATTGGCACGATGCCGATGTCAGCATGACCCAGTTCGGATCAGCCCGTGGCTGTCTTTGTGAAGATGGCCACCAGCTCCGGAGTCAGAATCACCAGGCCGCTGCCGGCCTGGGCAACGGCGAGGATTTGCGAAGGAGGGCGCCACCCCGTGGCTTTGGACTTCCACTGCAGGTCGGAACTCCCGATCATCACTTCGCGGTGGAGGGCGACCCCTGGCTTTGCATCGGGGCTGTCGGCCGGCGAGGGATCTACCGGTTGCATTACCACGCGCGTCTCGTTGCCTTCCACGATCTCTGCCACCCACAATCCGCCCGAGGGGTTCTCGCTCAGGGTAATGCGGACGGCGTTCGCACCCTCAGAGCTGGTCAGGCTGATACCGCCAGATTTGAGAGCGTCTTCGATCAGCCTGTGGATGACGGGAAGCTGATCCGTTGCGATTGCCGAGAGATTGCGAAGCGTGAGATGCACGGGGCCGGGGCCCAGCACCTCAACAATTCGAGCGGCGAGGTCGGTGGCCGGCTTGTTCCATGCGGTCCCGAGCGTGCTTGCATGCGCCACGGTTGCCATCAGCAGCACTGCGGCGGCAATTCCCCGAAAAGCTGATCCTGCGCGCATGCCTGCCTGCCTCAGCGGTGTCATTGCTGTGAATTCCTGTGGAATCTCGTTGCGCGGATTATACCGTTCGGCGCGGCAGCCCATCCCACACGGGAATGGGCTGCCGAGCTGTGCGGGTTATTGCCCCAGTTTCTTGTCGGGGACGGAATCGCTGTCCATCTCCTGCTTGATGGCAGGACCGGACGCCATGCTCTTGAATACGTCGTTGGCGAAGAAGAACTTGCCGTCGGAAGGAACCATCACCATCTGGATCTTGTCGGAGAGTCTTTCGGCGATGATCTTGTTGATGAGCAGCGGCGAGCGATTCAGCAGCTCCGCCTCGCTCTTCATCCGCTCTGCGTTCGCGGTGGCCAGCAGCCGGATGCGGCTCGCCTCGGCGTCGGCCAGCAGATTGCGCCTCTCCAGTTCCGCCTTGCTGTCGATCACTTTGGCTTGTGCGTCGGCTTCGGCATTCTGAATGGTCGCTTCCTTGCGTGCCTCAGCCTCCAGCTTGCTCTGCTCAATCTGCTTCTCCTTCAGCGGCAGGGTGTACTGCATGGCATCCGCCTCACCCTTCGCCTCCACCACTTTTGACTGCGCCTCGCCCTCAGCCTGCTTTACCTTCTGTCGCGCCTCGGCCTCCGCTTCCAGCTCGGCAATCTTCACCTGCTTCTGCTGGATGTCGGTCTGTACGCCGAGCTGATCGTCCTCCTGCTCCTTCAGGAGCAATCCCTCCAGCCCCTTGGCATACTCGTCCGGAAGCTGGATTTCAGAGAGCATCACCTCTTCTACCACGATGCCGTCCGCAGCCAGTTTCTTTGTGATGGTCGCGGCGGCCTGTTCGCGCACCTCCTCGCGCTTGCTGGAAAAGATCTCGCGCACCGAGTATTTCGGCGCCAGTTCGCGCCACGCACTGGCCACCACCGGAGGCACCAGTTCCTTGTCGGCGGGCTGGGGCAGATGGGCCTGCGCGCTCGCAAGCTTGCCGGGATCCAGCCGGTACCGCACGGTCACGCCAAGGCCGATGTTCAGTCCCTCGCGTGATTGCACTTCGAGCCCGGCCTTTTCCGTGGCGGACTTCCCCGCCCCCTGCCCGGGCCCGGCTGTGAACAGATGGTCGCGCAGGTCGAATATCTCCACGGTGTCGATCATCGGTGTGATGAAGTGCACGCCCGGGTAGAGCGTCCCCGGAATGGTGCCGCTTACCTGGCTGATGCGCACACCGCCCATCCCGCTGGGAACCACAACGATGCTGGCGGCCAGCAGCAGAGGCACGCATCCCGCCATAACAAGCGTTACCATCCGCCGCCACGGAATCGGCGGCTTCGGCTCCATCTGAGGAGTAAACTCCGGTTCGGCGCTCGTCCTGCGCAGGGCGATCAGGCGCAGCGTGAGCGAGTGGAGGGGACTGGCCAGCGCGACAATCAGCATCAATAGCCCGGCCGAGGTTAGCAACAGTTTTAGTGCGAGCATTTCCCGCCTCTCTTTCGGTTCTTGTGCTCTCCTCGTCTCCGGTTCCTCGGCCACGGAGCAAGCAGCAGCCGGACCAACCCGCCGAAGGTCAGTTCCTCCAGCAAAAGTCCCGTCACGACGGGCAACAACAGCGCACCTAGATTCATGACCGCCTCCCTAGCGGTTTCCCGCCGGCGTTGTTGCGGCCGAGCTCACGGCCTCACCTGCGGCAGGCGCGACCGCCGGCTCCGTAGCCGCGGGAGCCGCCGGCACCACCTGCGTCGCCACCACTGGCTGCGTTGCGGCAGGGACGTCAGGCGTCTCGCCGAACAATTTCGCCGTTTCGTCGTTCCGCTCGCCGATCAGCTCTACCGCGTCACCCACCGCGACCATGCTGTAGAGCTCCTCCAGGTCTGTCTTTGCCATGCGGATGCACCCGTGAGAAGCGGCTTTGCCAATCGATTGCGGGGCGTTGGTCCCGTGGATGCCATAACCGCGAACGCTCAGACCCATCCAGCGGGTTCCCACCGGGTTACCCGGTCCCGGCTGCACCGTCTTGCCGCCGTGGTGGTAGACCGGGTTGACGACGCGGCGCTCGATGGTGAACGTGCCGACGGGGCTCGGCGTGGAGGACTTGCCTACCGCAACCGGATAGACCTTCTTAAGTTGCCCATCCTCGATGAGGGCCAGCTTGCGGTCTTCCAGGCTCACCACGATCACGCGCTTCGGTGCTTCCTGTGCCACCGCCGGAATCGCCGCTGCCAGGATCATCGCTATCGCCGCCATCCAGTTCGTCCTCTTCATCGCATCCTCCCGTCGCTTCGTCCAGCGCCCTGCGCCGTGAAGGATTGCAATCGGAGTGCCGGCGGCTAAATGCTTTAAAGAAAGGGCTTATTCGACGAAGGAGAGATGCGAAGCCGTGTCAGGGCACACACACTGCGGCAACGCAGACACGGCCGGAAGGCGGATTGTCACGACTGCAGGATTCGAGTGTTCGAACTCGCCGGCGGAGCCACCGTCTATGCGCGGCTCCACTTCTGCCTGAATAGAACCTGGCCGCACATCGACGACACCTATGTCGAACCGCAAACAGATTGATTCCAGTTTTTCCCAAACGTCAGAAGGGATTACCCTGTGCCATGCGCTGTCACGAGGGCAAACTGGACCTGACACAAAGGGGGCCAGAGAAAAGCCAGCGACCGCGAGTCCCTGTTGATTTCTCCAATCCAGGGAGAAGGAGCGCGCATCAAAAGGAGCCGATACCTATCCCATGGAGGATTGCAGATGACTGACAGCACCTCAACAGCGCTTATCACCGGAGGAACCAGCGGGATCGGTCTCGCGACAGCCACGAAACTCGCTCAGCTTGGTATTCGTGTTTTGGTTGTGGGGCGGAATATGGAACGCGGGAAGGCAGCGGTCGAAGAAATTTGGGCCAACGCATGAAATGACGGAAGAGCAGTTTGACCTCGTCTTTTCAACCAACGTGAAGGCGCCATATTTCCTGGTCGCAGAGCTTGCCCCCCTGATGGCCAAGAGAGGCAAAGGGGCAATCGTGAATCTTTCAACGATGGTTGCCGATTATGGAGCGCCCGGAATGAGTCTCTACGGTTCAAGTAAGGCCGCCATCAATCTGTTGACGAAAACGTGGGCTGCCGAATATGGGCCGAAGGGCGTCCGTGTGAACGCAGTGAGCCCCGGGCCCACGCGTACGGAGGGCACAGGCGCGATGGGTGAGGGTCTTGAACAGCTCGCCGCCCAGGCGCCCGCGGGTCGTCCGGCAACCGCCGAGGAAATTGCTGAAGCGGTTGTTTTCCTGGCGACAGACCGCGCCAGCTTCATTCACGGCGCAAAACTTGCCGTGGATGGAGGGCGCACCGCCCTCTGAATAACAATTGAAAAACCTGGAGAGAACAATGCTCGACCACATCATCTTGAGCGTCAGCGATGTCGATCGTTCGTTGGCGTTCTACGAAGCGGCCTTGAAGCCCCTTGATATCAAGTTCTTCCTACCCTACAAGGGCGAAGGCGATCATCCAGACCTGTGGGGATTTGGCGATGGCAAGAGGCGTTCTTCTGGATCAAGAAAGGGAAGCCCGATCCATTGTCCATCCACTGGGGATTCATGGCCATAAACGATAGCCAGGTGGATGAATTCTACCGGGCGGCAATATCCGCCGGCGCCAGGGACAATATTTCTCCGCGGGCACGACCGGAATACTACCCGGGCTACTATGCCGCAGATGTATTCGACCCGGACGGGTACTCGTTCGAGGTTGTGCATAAGAGTTAGCGGTGGAACCTCACATCTCCGCCAGCGCGCGATGCACGAGATGGATCGAGATTGAGCCTTCACCCACAGCGGATGCAACGCGCTTGACGTTGCCGGAACGAATATCTCCGACAGCAAAAACTGCAGGCAGACTGGTTTCCAGCATCTGCGGAGGCCGGCTGAGCGGCCATTTCAAGGGCGCGCTGTCGAGCATCGGGTCCAATTCTCTTCCGGTGAGAATGAACCCTTGCGCATCGAGGGCAAGGCATCCACGCAGCCAGTCTGTATGCGGCGAAGCACCCGCCATCACGAACACATGGCGGATGTCATGCACAGATTCTTCGCCTGTCGCACGATTCAGACAGGTGACCTGTTCCAGGTGCGAGTCCCCTGCCAGTGCGACAATCTCGGTTTGCAA
This sequence comes from Occallatibacter sp., assembly GCA_035552475.1. Lineage (GTDB taxonomy): Bacteria > Acidobacteriota > Terriglobia > Terriglobales > Acidobacteriaceae > Telmatobacter. The sequence continues at coordinate 9,094 of DASZLE010000028.1, read as the reverse complement.
ATGCAGCTCAATGGCCGGATTCTCGACGATTCGCTGAATGAGATAGCGCGACATGGTGTCAGATAATTCCTTGCCGCGAACCAGCATATAGACCTTGCGTACTGTTTCTCCCAGGAAGACTGCGGCCTGACCGGCAGAGTTGCCGCCGCCCACTACGATGATTTCCTCGCCGGTGCACAGTTGTGCTTCCATGACGGTGGCGGCATAGTAGACGCCCTGCCCCTCGAATTGCTCCAGGTTCTGAACCTTCGGCTTGTTGTATTGAGCGCCGATAGCGATCACAACGCTCCGCGTATCGACGATTCCGCCGTTTTCCAAAGTAAGCTGGTAAGGCTGCTGGTCACATCGGATCCTGGCCACCTTCTGGCCGACCATCATCTGGGCGCCGAATTTTTCTGCCTGCACAACCGCACGGCTGGTAAGCTCCTGCCCCGAAATGCCCATGGGAAAACCGACGTAATTCTCGATTTTTGAACTCGCGCCCGCCTGGCCTCCGGGAAACTCGGATTCGATCACAACAGCATCGAGCCCTTCAGAAGCCGCATAGACGGCCGCGGCCAGGCCTGCCGGGCCAGCGCCCACAATCGCGACATCATAAACGCGGTGCTCGTCGATAGGGCCCGCGAATCCCAGGCACTCCGCCAGCCGCTGGGTTGTCGGATTTCGCAACACGGTCGTTCCACTGCAGATCACGACGGGAATGTCGCCCACCTTTATGTCGAACCGATCCAGAAGTTCCTGAGACGCTTTATCGCTGTCGAGATCGACATAGCCGTGGGGATGGCCGTTGCGGGTAAGGAATTCGCGCAGGCGCAGGGTATTTGCCGAGTGTTGCGATCCGAGGATCATCACATTCCCGCGGCCTTCCGAAATCAATGCGACACGACGCAGGAGGAATGCGCGCATGAAGATATCGCTCAGCTCGGCATCCTTTGCAATCAACGTGTGTAGAGCGTCTGCGCCGACTTCGAGAAACTCTCCCGGCTCGGCCACACGCCCGCGAGAAATGGCGCGGGCTCCGGAGATCAAGACCACCTCACCGGAGAACTGGCCAGACCCATAGGTCACATACACCTGCTCACCGGAAAGTCCGGACATTACGATGTCGAGCTTTCCTGAGAGCACTACGAAACAAGGCATGCCCAGGCTGCCCGGTTCAAAAAGAACCTCTCCAGCCTGGACTGTTCTGACTTTGCCATAGGGCCGGATGCGGGCGATCTGCGCCGGCGTAAGAACGGGAAAAGCCTCGGATTGCCGGTCAGGCGCGTTGATCGGTGGCAACATTGTCCAATCTCCCTGCGACGGTATGTAGATGCATGCGGCGACCCGGCGGTCAACCGTAGCCGGCACGAAGGGCCTGGAAGCAGTTTATCCATGGTGCTTCATCTCTCGCCAAGGGCCTGTTGTTTCAGGGCTGAATTTGCCGCCACCGGGTGGCGGCGTTGAACTCCACCAACTTCAATTCGAGCACCATGCGGATTGAGCCGGCCCGCTTATTCCCGGCCTTGGTTCGCGCTGGCGGCGGTTGCCGTTTCCGGTTTCACGTACGTATCCAGCCACCGGTTCATCTCCCAAAGCATGTGGTGCAGACTTTCTTGCGCCGGGTAGCCACGTGCCTCCAGCGGCAGCCACACCAGCCTCACGGCCGCGCCCTGGCCTTTGAGGGCCTCGGGTTTGGCAAAACACCGCTATCCGTCGCACTGGAGAAAGGCTATGCCGATGTCGCCGAAGAGATTCGCCGACACGGAGTGACGCAAGGCATATGAACAGCGCTTGCAGGTAACGGGGACTCAGCTTCTACGAGAGGGCATTCGGTCTCACGCGGCGCTTCGGACTCTAAGCGGATCACTGGCTTTCGGGACTGTTGAAAGGCTTTCGCCGCAAATAACGAGGTTCCCCATCGCCAACGTGTCAACATCAACTATGTGCTGAATGTGTACTTGCCATTGGGAGCACGCCGAGATAGAACAGTCGAATGAATCTCCGAACCGTGCCCGCACGTGCTGTGGTGAGGCGTAGTCCGAGGCCCGCTAGAATAGTCATGCGGATGGCATAAACTATGCATGTGGGTAGAAAAGGCGCCTTCGTACTGCTGGCAATTGCGGTCCTCTGGGCGGCGACACCGGGGCTCGCCTTCCTTATGACATCGGCGCAGTCCTCCTGCTGCTACGGGATGTCGATGCAGGACTGTAGCGCCCCAGTGATGGTGCAATGCGGCGATTGCTGCAGCGTGCAGCCCGCTGATGCTCCGCTGCCGCCTGGGCCCGCCAGCGCTGCCTGCCATGCGACCGGTTCCGTGGCCTCCCCCGCTTCCACCGCGCTGGCCCTTCCGCTAGCTGCGGGCCACGTAATCTTACTCGCCTCTGAATCACCGGTTCCGCCAGGTTCTCCCGGTATAGGTTCCGTTCTCCGAATCTAGGCCTTTCTCCTCGCATACCTGAGGCGTCGTGTGTCTGCGTGCAGACGCACCGTCGCGTGCTGCATTTTCTTCCCACGCGAGGAAACCATGAAGACTTTTGCCGTACTTCTTTGTCTATTGGTGTTGTGTACCTTAGCGCCTGTACTTAGCGCGCAGACGCGAACCAGCGCTGGCAATCTGCCGAATTTTGATGCGCTCCTCGGGAGTCAGTCGGCCACGGACCCCGCCGGCCCGGCGCTCACGCTGGATCAGATCGAGCGCATGGCACTGGCCCGCAATCCGGAGATTGCCGTTGCAGCCCGCCGCGTAGGAATGGCGGAAGCGAAAGTGCCGGCGGCCGGCGCCCTCGATGATCCCGAGGCCATGTACCGCGGCTGGGGAGTTCCGCTCGAGAAGCCGTGGGATTACAACCAGGGGCAGAACATGTTCATGGTGACCCAGGCGTTGCCCGGTCCAGGCAAGCGCAGTCTGCGCACAAACGTGGCAGATTCGGACGTCACCGAGGCGAAAGCAGAACTCGCGGCGGTCCGTCTGCGCGTTCGCGTCGAGGTCCGCAAGGCGTTCTACGACCTGCTGGAGGTGCAGGACGAGCTGCGCATTCACGACGAGCACGTGGGCATCGCGCAGCAAGCGATTGCAGCGGCGCGGATTCGCTACACCGTCGGCCAGGTGCCGCAGCAGGATCTGCTGAAAGCACAGCTTGAGCTGACCCGTCTGGCCGAGCACATGATCCGCTTCGACCGCGACGCCGAGATCGCACGCGCGAGGTTGAACACGCTCGTGGGTCACGAACCGGCCATGCCACTGCAGGTGAAGGGGGACTACGGTGTTGCGGCCTCATTGCCCTCCGAAGCCAGCCTGGAACAGAAGGCACTGCAGGTTCGGCCCGATCTGCTCGAAGCAGAAACGGCAGCGGCGAAGAGCCGGCAGGAGCAGAGCCTGGCGAAGAAGGCATACGTCCCGGACTTCACGGTGTCGGCAGGTTACATGCTGATGCCGCCAACCCAGAATATGCGAAACACATACATGGTGGAAGGTTCGATGACGCTGCCCTGGCTCGACCGCCGCAAACACAATGCGGAAATCGCAACAGCGGGAGTAGCCGTGACCGAGCAGGACGCGGAACTGGCCGCGTTGCGCACGGAAGCCTTTGGCCAGATCAAAGAATCGCTGGCCGAGGCCGAAGCCGCGCAGAAGTTGGCCGCGCTGTATCAGGGCTCGCTGCGCCCCCAAGCGGAAGCGACGCTGCACGCCGCGGTGATCGCATATGAGAACAATCAGACGGATTTTCTGAGTCTGCTCGACAGCCAGATGCAGGTCATCGATATCGATCTTGCCTGGCTGCAGGCGCTTGCCGACTTCAATACGCGCATGGCGGATCTGGAACTGGCCGTCGGCGGCGCTCCCATCGACCTGGCCGGAACCACCGTCGCGCCATCGACGCAGGAGGAGAAGCAATGAACGACCACAGCTATCGCAATGCATTCCTGGCAGCTTTTGTTCTATGTGTCCTGCTGGCCGGCGGCCTTGGCTGGGAGGTGATGCATCGTGGCCAGCCGGCGCAGGTGCAGGTTTCGTCGGATCCTATTGTGGCCGAGGGGCCCGCGGCTCCTGCGCAGCCGGCAGCGCCAACCGCTTCACCACAGGGCGCCGCCGACCCGGCGCTTGCGCCATTTCAGATTGCGCCGCAGCGATTGCAGCAGATCGGCGTGACCACGGCCGTGGTTCAGCTCAAGGACGTGAACGATCAGCTTCAGGTTCCCGGCAATGTCGATGTAGATGAAGAGCGGCTTGCATACGTGCAGACGCGCTTTCCCGGATGGATCAAGGACGTGTTCGCCAATGCCACCTGGCGGTACGTGCACAAGGGCCAACAGCTTTTCACCATCTACAGCCCGGAACTGGTGAGCACCGAGCAGGAATATCTGCTGGCGAAGCAAAACCAGAAAGCGTTCGCGCCCACGATGCACTCGGGATCTCCGGCGAGCATGCCCTCCGGAGCGGATGGCATGGCGGCCGAGGAGAGCGGTTGGCTCGTCCAGGCAGCCGAAGAGCGGCTGCGCCAGTTCGATGTTCCGCCGTCTGAGATCGCCAGCTTTGTGGCGAGCGGTCATGTGCAGCGCGAAATCGCCGTGGTGTCGCCGGCCTCCGGATACATAACCGAACGCAACGCGCTGCCCAACGCCTACGTGCAGCCGGATACGAAGCTCTACACCATCGCCGATCTCTCCACCGTGTGGGTCTACGCCAATGTCTTTCAGACCGGCGTGGGCCGCCTGAGACCAGGCGATCCGGCGGAAGTGACAGTGGATTCGTATCCGGGACGAACGTTCCCCGGGCGCATCGACCAGATCCTCCCTGACGTCGATCCCACCACGCGCACGGTGCGGGTGCGACTGGTCTTCCGTAATCCCGGCGTGGTTCTCAAGCCCGGGATGTACGTCAGCGCGAGCATCAACATTCGTTTGGGAAGGCAATTGATGATTCCATCTTCCGGCGTCCTGCAGGCCGGCACGCGCGAGATCGCCTTCATCGACCATGGGCAGGGCAATCTGGAACCGCGCGTCATCCAAACCGGCCCCCAGATCGACGATTCAGTCGTTGTCCTCAGCGGGCTGCATGCCGGCGACCGCATCGTCAGCTCGGCAACCTTCCTGGTGGACTCAGAAGCGCAACTTCAATCCACACTCGGCTCGGTTGCTCCCCTGACCCAGTCCGCCCCATCCGGTTCGAGTACGCCGGGCGCACAGTCAATTCAGATCGACCTCAGTACCGATCCTTCGCCTCCTCGCAAGGGCAGCAGCAACACCGTAAGCGTGCGGCTCAGGGGAGCTGATGGCAAACCCGTCATCGGCACCCAGGTGACAGCGACCTTCTTTATGCCCGCGATGCCGGCCATGGGAATGGGCTCCATGCACGCCGTCGCCACACTGTCCGACCGAGGGCAGGGCGTTTACAGCGGCTCGCTGCAGCTTGGCTCCGGAGGCACATGGCAAGTGACAGTCGCTGTGTCACAAAACGGCCAGACGATCGCCACAAAGCAACTCAGCCTCACTGCTTCAGGAGGCATTTGATGATTGCCCGAGTCATCGAGTGGTGCAGCCGCAATCCTTTCATTGTCTTCACGGGGGCGATCCTGCTGGCGGTCGCCGGAATCTGGTCAATGCAGCGAGTGCCGCTCGATGCGCTGCCCGACATCAGTGACGTGCAGGTCATCATCCACACACCCTGGTCAGGCGAGCCGCCCAACGTGATCGAGGACCAGGTGACCTACCCGATCGTCTCCGCACTGATCTCGGCTCCTCACGTCAAGGGAGTCCGCGCACAGACCATGTTCGGCGATTCGTACGTCTTTGTTGTCTTCGAGGATGGCACGGATCTTTACTGGGCACGTTCGCGCGTGACGGAGTATCTGCAGCAGATCGCAGGGCAGCTTCCACCGGGCGTCCATCCGGCGATTGGTCCAGACGCAACGGGCGCCGGCTGGGTCTACGAGTATGCCATTCTCGACCGCAGCCACACAAAAAGGCTTGCCGACCTGCGTGCGCTCCAGGACTGGTACCTGCGTTATCGGCTCGAAACTGTTCCAGGCGTGGCGGAGGTGGCAAGCATTGGCGGATTTGTACGCCAGTACCAGGTGAACCTCGATCCACAGAAGCTGTTTTCGTATGGCATCTCCGCTGCCACCGTCATAGACCGTATCCGCCAGAGCACGAATGAGGTCGGCGGCGACGTGCTAGACATGAGCGGCGCCGAATACATGGTTCGCGGTCTGGGCTATCTGCGCTCGCTCTCCGACCTCGAAAACGTTCCTGTAGCAACCAAGAACGGAACGCCTGTCCTCGTGCGCGATCTGGGTAAGGTGTCATTTGGCCCCGATGTGCGCCGTGGCGCGGCCGACTGGCAGGGCGAAGGCGAAACCGTCGGTGGCATCGTCGTGATGCGCTATGGCAGCAATGCGCTCACCGTGATCAACGGAGTGAAAGCAAAGCTCCGTGAGATTGCCCCTTCCCTGCCGCCGGGCGTCCGGATCGTGACCGGCTACGACCGTTCGTGGCTCATCGACGAATCGATACACACGCTCAAGCGCGATTTGATTCTCGAAGCCATCATTGTCAGTTTCGTCAGCATCATGTTTCTCTTTCACTTCCGTTCGGCGCTGGTGCCGATCCTCACTTTGCCAGTTGCCGTACTGGCCGCCTTCATACCGATGTATTACCTCCACGTCAGTTCCAACATCATGTCGCTCGGCGGATTGGCTCTCGCCATCGGCGTGCTGGTTGATGCAGCCATCGTCATGGTGGAGAACGGCTATCGCCATCTGGCCGAGCGCAATGGAACCCTCGGCCTCGAATCGGCGGAGCGCCGCCGCATCCTGGTGCGTTCGGCACAGCAGGTCGGCCCGGCGCTCTTCTATTCCCTCATCATCATCGTCGTATCGTTCCTGCCGGTCTTCCTGCTCGAAGCGCAGGAAGGACGAATGTTCCGGCCGCTGGCGTGGACCAAAACCCTGGCCCTCGTCTTCTCCTCGCTGCTGTCGATCACCCTCGTCCCGGCGCTCATGCCACTCTGTCTTCGGGGCAAACTGAAGCCGGAGTCGCGCAACCCGGCCGCGCGCTTTACCCAGGCGCTCTACCTGCCGGTTCTGCGCTGGTGCCTACGCCACTGGAAGCTGGTGATCGTTCTGAATCTAGCGTTCCTCGCGGCGACCATTCCGCTCTACTTCCGCTTGGGCAGCCAGTTCATGCCCGCGCTATATGAGGGTTCTGCGCTCTACATGCCCAGCGCGCTGCCCGGCATCTCTGTTCCCCAAGCGGTTTCACTGATGCAGGAGCAGGACCGCATCATTCATTCTTTCCCCGAAGTCGCCACGGTTTTCGGTACCGTGGGGCGCTCGGATTCCGCTACAGACAACGCGCCGCTCGATATGTATGACACCACCATCATGCTGAAGCCTCGCTCCCAATGGCGTCCCGGCATGACCTTCGACAAACTGATCAGCGCGATGGACGAGAAACTGCAGTTCCCCGGCCTCACCAACACCTGGACCATGCCTGTCGAAAACAGGCTCGACATGGAGCTCACCGGCATTAAGACGCCTGTGGGTATCAAGATTCAGGGGCCCGATCTCTCGCGCATCCAGGACATTGGCGCGCAGATGCAGACCATTCTTTCCTCCATGTCCGAAACCACCTCCGTCTTTGCCGAGCGTGTCTCGCAAGGCTTCTACCTGAACGTCGAAGTCAACCGCCCGGAGGCCGCGCGCTACGGGCTCACAGTGGCCGATGTGCAGCGCGTGATCACTTCGGAGATCGGCGGAGCGGACATCGCCCAGAACGTTGAAGGCCGCGATCGCTTTCCCATCGCCGTTCGCTACCAGAGAGATTTTCGCGACAATCCGGCTGCCATCGCGCAGGCGCTCATCCCAACGCCTTCCGGAGAACAGATCCCCATCGGCGAAGTGGCGCGGGTCTACTTCTCCCGCGGTCCGGCAATGATTCGCGACGAAGACGGCGCGCTCACAGGATACGTCTACCTCACGCTGAAGACCGGCGACTACGGCACCTTTGTCGATCACGCAACGCATCTGCTGCGCCAGAAGCTTGTCCTGCCGGCGGGGTATGCCTGGCACTGGGCCGGAGAATACGAATTCCAGGTACGCGCACGCCAGCGCCTTGAATTCATTATTCCCATTGTCTTCTTCGTTATCTTTCTGCTGCTGTATATGGTTTTCAAATCCGCCACTGAAGCCGCGGTCCTGATCCTTCCCACGCTCTACGCCATGTCCGGCGGCTTACTTCTGCAGTGGATCCTTGGCTACAACTTCAGCGTCGCCGTGTGGGTTGGCTATATCGCACTGTTTGGCATTGCGGTCGAGACCGGCGTGGTCATGGTCGTCTATCTGCACGAAGCGCTGGAGCACCGTCTCGGCCGTGGCGCTCCGCTCGTTGCAGCCGATATAGAAGAAGCGACAATTGAGGGAGCCGTCCAGCGACTGCGACCCAAGCTGATGACCGTCACCGCCGTGATCCTGAGTCTCGCCCCGATCCTCTGGGAGACGGGCATCGGCTCCGATGTAATGAAGCCTATTGCGGCGCCTATCGTCGGCGGCATGATTACATCCACCGTCCACGTGCTGATCCTGGTTCCAGTCTTTTTCCTGTTGATGAAGCGCCGACAGTTGCGCAAGGGCAAGCTCGAACTCGCTTCGAACGCGGATCGTCCTAATGCCTAGCAGCCGGTATCGTAGGTCACTTCCGATAAACGGTTTTGCATCAGGATCTTGCGCTCGGGCCGCATCACCGGTATACCAAAGCCTTGCCAGGCGTTCGCTATTTTCGGCAGTCACCGTCGCCGACTACAAATAGGAGCTATGAATGCGGAGCAAGCTTAGTTGCCGCCGGACGCGGCAGAGCTAACTGCGGAATTGGTCTCCTTCTGTAATCTCTAACTCGCTCGGACGTCCAAGGTCACGGTTCGGTGTAGGTGTAGTCGATGTACGACCAGCCTCCGTTCACGTAGTAGAAGAGCCTTGCATAGAGCGTCTGCCCGTTGGCGGGGATGTTCGAGACCTGGACCGAGGTGATGGTGGAAGGGAAATAGTTGATGTTGTACACGTCGGAACTTCCAGGGCCTGTGGTCCCCAGTCTCAGACGGTAGAACGAAGATCCGGTC
>DASZLE010000027.1:0-23189 GCA_035552475.1 Occallatibacter sp. | reverse complement strand
ACTATCGGTCGCCAGTGGAGTTCGAACTTGCCTTGCTGATAGCTGACACCAAAGCTGCCGGCGCCAACCTACAACCCTAACCGGCCTGTCCCCCAATTATCGTGTCTCACTTCAGGGGTTCACTCCAATACCTATTCCCCCCGCTTGCTGGCATGTGGCCCTGTTGCCTACCCCGATATTCCAAATACTACATCGGGTGCCCTGGGTCCCTCGCAATCGGCGATCCGGGAACGCGGAAGCCTGCCCAAACACAACTCGCCTCTAATTTACTGCACGTCCAGGCCCGGCGCTCAGCCTGCAGGAACCGTGTGGCTCCCGGAGGGAGCCAATGAAAGTAGTCATCCATGATCCTTCGGCTCACAACCACGCATGAAAATCGGCGACGGTTCGGATCTGGACGCTCTTGGGCGCTTTTGCCTATTTTCGAAGGAGCCCCGGGTGAAACCCGGGGAAGGCATGCCACCACCGAACCCGCCGCCCTGTAGGGACGGCGTGACTCAAATCCCGCAGCTTATCATCTATCTAGATGAATGATACCAACGAGTCGCGCTTCTCAATCCTCCGCTTATCATCTATCTAGATGGATGATAAGCGAAAAAAAAGAGCGATTATCGACCATTTGGAGTCTGAGGAAGCCGTTCCCGACGAACGAACGGTGGTGGATGGCCCGGATTTTTGGGCGAAAAGCCCGTGACAGCGCGCGTTGCAGACCCGTGCTATAATAGATTTGTTGCAGGAACTGCGCCCGCCCTACGAGGCGGGCGTCGCTGTCTGTGGCCGCACGACTCTCTGGCCATGGGAAAGGGAAGTCCCCTCATGCAATCCGACGCCACGCAAGCCCGCCCCTGCGGCCGCCTCTCCGGCAGCCCCCGGGGAATCGTGCGCAATTCACTGCAGTTTGAGGGCGCAACCCCATCATTCCATAAGACATCCTCATTTTATTTTCCGCGCTTTTCGCGTGTCCAGGGCCGCGCTTTCTCCCTCGGTCCCTTGTTCCCTGAATCACTGCAGTTTGAGGGTGTAATCCCTTCATTCTATAAGACATCCTCGTTTTATTTTTTCGCGCATTTCCGGTCGGCGCGGCGCCTTATTGCAGATGCTCGACTTTGGTATCCTCGGGAATCTGCAACTGGAACTGGTCATTCTTCAGATCCACGTTCTCCGAAACCCGCTGCACCGTCAGCACCGCCTGGAAGCCCTCCAGTGGCCGCTTGATCGTCACCGTGGACGGGAACAAGTTGATCCCATATTCCACATAGCGGCCGTAAGTAACCTCGGTCTCCAGGTTGCCCTGGTCGTCGTAGAGGTCCTGCTGATAGGGCATCAGGTCGTCGCGGTGGAAGTGCACCACGCGGATCGGCTCCAACTCCTGGCTGTTGGCCTTGCGCTGCATGATGCTCAGAATGTACTCGGGAATCAGCAGCAGATGCTTCCGCTTGGGATCTTCCACGGTGTCGGTATCCGCCGTGACCATGTACTCGTCCTGCTCCGCCATCCCTCGCACCACCAGTGAATCCACAAAGAATCCCGGCCGCACGTTCTCAATGGTGTTGGGAGATTTGTGAGTCAGTGAGTTTGGACCTTCGTAGGCCAAGTCCCTGGTGGGCAGGTAAAGGGTGAAGTCGGCGCCGTTGCTCACCATGTCGAACATCCGCGTGCGCACCACGGGCACGAATCCGACCACTCTCAGGTCCCCAGGCTTGCGCAGCAGGATGATGGCGGGGAACGAGGTGTAATCCTTGGCCACGCCCTCCTGCGTCTTCATCTGGGTAAACTGGATCTGCACGTCGGCGCGCAGGCTCTTCAGCGCTTCCCAGCGCTGGTTCATGCGATCCACTAATTGCCCCGGCGGCACCGTCTGGACGGTCGCGGGCTGGATGGGCATGGGCAGCTTTCGCGTAGTGAACCGGCAGCCGGCGAGCGGAAGCATTCCCAGCAACAGCACCGCCGCGACGATCCGGCGGCTCGGGGCCCTCACTGCTGCCCCGCTTTCTTCGCCGCTGCGCGGTATCCGGCCACGTTCTTGTTGTGCTCCTCAATAGTGGACGCGAACAGCGACTTGCCCTGTGGATTCTGACCCGCAGCGACGAAATAGAGATAGCTGGTTTGCGCCGGGTACCTGGCCGCCTTCAGCGATTGCACGCCCGGATTGGCGATCGGTCCCGGCGGCAACCCCGCATGAAGGTAGGTGTTGTAGGGAGTATCGCGTTTCAGGTCGCTTTCGTAGATAGCTCCCTTCCACGCGCCCTGGAGCTCGAGCCCGTAGATCACCGAAGGATCCGTCATGAGCGGCATCGCCTTCGCCATGCGGTTCTCAAAGACGCTGGCCACCAGAGGCCGTTCGCCCTGCACCGCCGTTTCCCGCTCCACCAGGGACGCCATGGTCACCACCAAGTGGAAATCGTGGGCAAGCCCGATCTGGGCAGCGGTTTGCCGGAACCTTTTCACCATCATGGCGGCAATCTGCGGCATCGCTTCCTTGGGTCCAATGCGGTAGGTGTCGGGAAACAGGTAGCCCTCCAGAGTTTTTGCCTGCGGGTCGATGTCGGAAACCAGGGCCGCCTCCTGGCGCGCCACATTCACAAACTGCGTTGCCGGCCCGAACCCCGCCTGCTCCAGCCGCGCGCCAATATCGAACATGTTGGCGCCCTCGGGAACCGTGACCGCGATGGTATAGACGTCGCCGCGCCGGATGCGGTCATAGACCTCGCGCACCGGCGCCGGATGATCGAACCTGTAGTCCCCCGCCTTCAGGGTTCCGTGGACGAGCCAGCGCGCGGCGTCAAACGCGTACCGGCTGCGAACGACCCCGGCTTCCTCCAGTTGTCGCCCAATGTGCATGGTGGACGAGCCCGGAAGAATCTCGACAAAGGTCTCATTCACCGGTCCGTAGGGCGCCAGCATCATGAAAGCCGCCGTCCCAGCGAGACCCAGGGCAAAGATGATGGCGACTGAGAGCACGATTCTGCCCCAGTTCGAGCCGCCTCTTTGTTTCGTGGTCCTTGCGCGGCTCGCCATTCTGCAGCCAGGTTCCTCCGTGCTTTCAAGTTAGAGACGCAGGAATCGCGTTCAGGATTCCTCAATTCAATAAGATTGTACGGGTTTGTCCCTGCACGAGCTATTCAGCCGTTAGGTCTTAGCCGTTAGCCCTCAGCCGTCGGCTAACGGCTACAAGCTACCGGCTCCGGGCTCGTTCCGCTACGCCAGCGCCTTTGCTGCTTCCAGCGCGAAGTAGGTCACGATGAAGTCCGCCCCGGCGCGGCGGATGCCGGTGAGCGATTCCAGCATGGCGCGCTCGCGGTCCAGCCAGCCTTTCTCAAATGCGGCCTGGAGCATGGAATACTCGCCCGACACCTGGTAGGCGCCGATGGGGACGTCAAATCTTTCCCGCGCCGCGCGCACGATGTCCAGGTAGGGCATGGCCGGCTTCATCAGGATCATGTCGGCGCCCTCGCCGAGGTCGAGCTCGATCTCGCGCATGGCTTCCCGTGCGTTGGCGCCGTCCATCTGGTAGCTGCGGCGGTCGCCGAACTGCGGGGCGGAATCCGCCGCCTCGCGGAACGGCCCGTAGAACGCCGACGCGAACTTCGAAGCATAGCTGAGGATCGGCGTATCCGCGCAGCCATCCTGGTCCAGCGCCTCGCGGATGGCCGCCACGCGCCCGTCCATCATGTCGCTCGGCGCCACCACATCGGCGCCGGCGCGCGCCAGGCTCGATGCGGTCTTGGCCAGAAGATCGAGTGAGGGATCGTTGTCCACTTCCCAGCCATCGCGGCCCTCGCGGATCATCCCGCAGTGGCCGTGGCTGGTGTACTCGCAAAGGCAGACGTCGGCGATCAGCACGAGCTTCTTTGCCGCTGGGGATTTCCTGAGCGCGCGGAAGGCCTGTTGCACGATGCCGTCCTCGGCCCACGCTCCGGTAGCCTGCTCGTCCTTCGCTTCCGGCAAGCCGAACAGGAGCAGCCCGCCCACGCCCAGGCGCGCCGCCTCTTCGGCCTCGCGTACAGCCTGGTCCACGCTCAGGTTGAAGACGCCGGGCATGGAGCCGATCGGCTTGCGGACATCCTCGCCGGGGCAGATGAACAGCGGCAGGATCAGATCGCCGGGCTCCAGCGTGGTTTCGCGAACCAAGGCGCGCAGGCTTTCAGTGCGGCGCATCCGCCGCATGCGGATTTCAGGAAAGCTCATGGGTTCATTCTATTGCAGTGTGGGGAATTCACGGCGAAGGCAGGGATACGCATCCGGCCGGCGAGGCTTTCCAGAGAGTGAACAGCTCTGAAGCGGTAAAAGGTACGTGTCTATCCATGAGTCGCGGGGCGAGACAGGTTCTTTGACTTCACCAAACTTGGGATCACTTGACCGCGCGCAGCAGGAAATACTCGTTGATCGGCCGATCGTCTGCGAGCGCCGCCGTATCAGGCGAGCGAGCGATGATGTCGTCAATGGACTTTTCATTGGAGAGCGCGAGGGCGAACTGATCTACGGGTGTCTTAGCCGGCCCCCATTCCATCATGTCGGTGACAGCGGCGGGAGGCATGAGCGCTACCAGTTCGCTGGCAGAACGGACAGGGATGGGCCGATTGCTTGCGAGGTACTCCGTACCCCAGCCCTCAACCGAGGTGAACACCCGTATGTATGGGAACGAGTCCTTTAATGCTCGTGCTACGGACGCCGCGGCGGCTTTGTCATCCACATTTCGACTGTCGGGGAACCACTGCTGCAGGATGCCGCCCGGTTGCAGATGGTCCCTCACCACAGCGTAAAACTCTTCCGAGTACAGCAGGCTCGATCCCGCGGCCTGGATCGGCGGAGGAGGATCGATGATGATGGCATCGTACTTCTGGCTGGAGCGTTCGAGATAACGGCGGCCATCATCGGCGACGATATGCGCCATTGGCGAAGCCAGCACCTGTGGGGCATCGCCGAAAAAATAAGGAAACAGCCGCGGAACGCTGGGCACCAATTCCACTGCAGTCACATCCACGCCCCAGGAAAGCGCGGACCTGAAGGTTGTGCCCATGCCGAAGCAGATGATCAGCACGCGCGTGGGGCGGTGATCGAGCGAAGCGAGGGGCATATGGGACATCATTTTGGTGATGGGTGTCAGCATCGTCATCCCGATTCCGTTGGTCAAGAGCCTCTTGTCCATTCCGGTGCCTGTCGCTACGGCGGTGGCGGTGCTGTCTCGCAATACTTCGCGATGCGAAAACATCGTTTCGAAGTCCCTGGTCAGGAAAAAGGTGGCCAGAGCCGCTACGCAAAGGGCCGCTGCCGCAAGCCGGAACCGAATACGCCCTTCAGGAAGCCTGGGACGAGGAAGCGCCATGGCAAACCAAGGCAGTACGAACAGCAACATGGACAAGTGCTCGCCGAAGAGGGGTAACAGAATAAAACCGGCGACCAGGGGGCCGAGGATACAGCCCGCGACGTTGATGGCATAGGCTCGACCGGCGCGGTCAGGGTCGCCGTGGGACCAGCGGTCCACCAGCATGGGTGTAAGGAAACCAATGACTCCGGAGAAGGGGACTATGCCCAACAGCACGCGAAGCAGGTTCCAGTGGGCGAAGTGAATCCTGGGGTCGGCCGTGAGCAGCGGCAAGAGCCCAAGGAGCGCTAAAGCGATCCAGAGGAGCCCGCCATGGAGATCGCGATTGCGACTCAGATTGCGGTACACGGCCGAACCGGCGAAGGTGGCGAGCAGATAGGAACACAGAATGGACGCGAAGGAGTAGACGAGTGGTCCGATATACGGGGTATAAATCCTTATCCAAATGACCTCCATTCCCATGGTTGCAAGTCCGGTGAGGAAGAGCAGGACAAGCGCTCCTTCTCCATGGTAGGAGGTCTGCGGGGTCTTGTGCGCAGCCCGATCCGTCAGCGGCTCCGTCCGGCGGGCGGAAGGAGAGGCCGAGGGCCGGCCCAGCGTCAGCCCGAAGGCAGTAGTGGCAATGACGGCGTTGAGAACTGCACCCACGTGCAGCGTTCCGTGAAATCCGTACAGTTCGATCAAGAACAATGGAACAACAGCGCCCACGACCGCGCCGAGTACATTCGAAACATAAAGATAGCTGAAGGAGCGGCGCGTTTCGTGGCGGGGATCGTTTTGAATCGCGGCCATCGCCAGAGGAATGGTCGCACCCATGCATGCGCACCATGGAATCACGACAAGGGCCACAATGGTACCGGACAGCAGATAGTAGGCTGCGGACGAAAGCGTGCCCTGGCCTGTTATGGATGCCAGCAGAAGGCGTCCCCACACCAGTTCTTTGGGGACGGCCAGAGCGGAGCATCCGATTAAGAACTCCGCCAAGGCGTAAAAACGCAGCAAAGGAACACGAGTGTGTTGGCCATATCGGCGCGCGAGAATGCCGGCGATCCAGGAGCCTGCTCCAAGACCAGCCATGAACACCGACAGCACCGTGGAAACCATCGCCGTCGTGACGCCAAACTCCGCCATGGACAGCCGCAGCCAGACAAGCTCATAGAGGATGCTGCAAAAACCTGAGATGAAGAACAATCCGAAGTACCAAGTCAGATCCACCTTCCTGTTGCTGAAGGTTTCATTGAGGGTTCCAGGGCGGGCAGAAGTTGTCATTCTGTGAGTTCGTCCAGTTGAGCACAGGAAGCCAACAATTTCAATCCATCCGAAGTATCGACAATGACTGTGCCGGCGAGTTCCAGCACCTATTGCGGCAACTGATCGTAGAGCGTGGCGTTCCTGTAGCCGAGCAGCATGACCAGGGTCCAGATGCCCAGGGCGGTTCCGAATGGAAACTTGACCAGGTTCAGGATGGCCGCGACGATGGCCACGATGCGTCCCCAGGGTGCCCGCTCCATCAGGCCCCAGCCGGCGACGAGGGCAAGGGCAGTACGCAAGACGATGAACATCCAGGCGAAATGCAGAATCGCCGGTCCGAACCACATCGGCGGCATGGGGCCGTGCATCCAGTAGCCCAACCGGCCATGGACAAAGGCGTCGGCGAAAGCCAGAGCGGCAAAACCGAGCGCCATCGACAGGCCGCCGTAGATGAACCAGACCACGCTGAGCGCGCGGATCTTGCCGGCGAAGTTCGTCAGCTCAAACTGGAATCCGGGCATTGCCGCCGGTGGAACCCCCGGGGGAACCGGCGCTCCCGCTGCAGCCATCGGCCGTCCACATTGCGGGCAGAACGCCTGCCCGGGAACCAAAGTACCTCCACACGCGCTGCAAAACATACTGGCCTCCTCGACTGCTTGCTGCTTCCCATTCCGAATGAACCCGATTCGACCCGCGCAGGGGCTAAACGGGCTGCGGAAAAACTCGATACTGCACTCGCGACGGCGGCAAACCATCCCCCAGGGGCTAAAGCCCTATTGATTTTAGGCCACTTAGCGGCACGACTGAAGTCGTGCCCTTTCAAAACGCCTCCAGACGGGAGTTTTTCCTCAGCCTGTAAAGCCCCGGTTCTTTGATTGCGCGGCTACGGCGGTACTGAAGTACCGCCCTTACGCGAAACTGTCTTCCGCCGCGCTTACGCGAAACTGTCTTCCGCCGCGCTTACGCGAAACTGTCTTCCGCCGCCCTTACGCGAAACTGTCTTCCGCCGCGCTTACGCGAAACTGTCTTCCGCCGCGCTTACGTGAAACTGTCTTCCGCCGCGCTTACGCGAAACTGTCTTCCGCAAGTTGTTCTGCCGTTCCATGGTAGCGGGACGGCCTTGCCAAACTATGCTTTCAGCAGGCGCGTGTAGAGTCTCGCACCGCGTTTTCCCATCAGGCTCACCAGCGTATAAGCGCCGAGCATCAGTCCAATGGGGAACTGCGTAAACGCCAGCGCACCCGCGACGATGGCCGCCCTGCGCCCGCCGGGCCTGCGTGCCTGAAGCGAATCCCATGCCACCAGCGCCATCCCGGTGCGAATCACGAGCAGGGCCCAGGCTGAGGCGCCCTGGTAGGTCACTGCCATCAGCGGCAAGTGCGGCCAGGGCTCCCAGGGTCCGCTCGCGGCCATCCACCCGGTTCGCGCGAGGAACAGTCCGATTCCGCCCAGCACAATGTTGACGCCGGCGAAGAGCGCGTAAAACAGGCTCAGCCTGCCGATTTCCCGAGCAAAGCGGTCCCGTTCCCCGGCTGCCGCCGCGGGGGGAAGCGCCGGCGTTGTGGCCGGTCTGCCGCATCGCCCACATTTCAAATCGTCCCCGGCAAGTTCCGCACCACACGCATTGCATCGCATACAGCCCTCCTCCGGACGCGGGCGGGAAGGGGAAGTCGAGTGCTTCCGCGTCACTCGGACTGCCCATGAATACGCGCCACGGTACGGCTTCGTTCCCATTTTTCTTCATGGCGGTCGTCACGGAAAGTGAGGCCGGTGACGTGGCCATCCTTGTCGCGATCGACCAGAAGGCGGGTCCAGACGCCGCCGAAGGGATAGTAGAAAGTGGACGCGGACTCCGGCTCGACCTCGGTGACTTCGCCGTGGGGATCGCGCTCGTAAAGCTGGTCGCCCTGCCGGAAGAGGGTGGCGGCGAGGCGGCCGTTCACGTCGCGGTACTCGCCCGCAATGGCGTCGAGGGTGGCTGAAGTGAGCTTGGCCGGCGCCGGATGGATCGGGATCACCTCGCGTTCGGCGAACGGCTCGACGGCCGCACCGAGGCGGTGAGTGAGCAGCCAGCGGGGAAGGTCCGGCTCGTTGAATGCGCGAGCCCAGGAATCGTGGTGCAGTCCCTGGTAGACCCAGAGCCGCACGTGGCCGCCTTCTGACTTGAGCGCGTTATACATCAGCTCGCTTTCGCGCTCCGGCACCACGTTGTCTTCGCTGCCGTGGAAAAGCCACATGGGCGTGCGGCCCACGGCGTGGGCGTACTCTGCGGGCAGGGTCGCGGCTTCATGCCAGCGTTCCGGCGCGTAGCTCCAGAACGGGCCGCCTGAAGCGATCATCACGGCCGCCCAGCGATGCGGGTAATTCTTTGCCAGCTCCCAGGCGCCGTACCCGCCCATGGAGAGCCCGGTCAGATAGGTTCGGTCGGGGTCGCCATGGAACTCCGCGGTTTCCTGGTCGAGAGCGGCCATGGCCATCTCGAGCATGCCTGGGTCGGTCCAGAAAGCGGGGTAGCGGCACTGCGGCAGCACGATGATGAATGGCCAGCGCTCGGGATGGTCGCGGACTTCCAGCGGCAGGCCGATCTGGGTTTGCCACATGCCCTCGTCGCCGCGTTCGCCGCGACCGTGCAGAAACAGGATGATCGGCCAGTGCCTGCGGTCGTCGCGCCGGTACTCTTCGGGCAGGTAAACCTGGAATCTGTAAGTTGCGCCGTGCATCTCAATGCGCCGGTTGAGGAAGCCTGTCTCCTGTGCCGGCGGCCCGGGGTTGGGGTTTTTGCGGGGAGTCTCCGCGCCGCCGGCAGGCAGCAACACGGTACTCAGCGCCATGGTCACCATGGCGGCGCAAATTCTAATCCCAGGTCGCATGGTCGAATCCAATATTAAAGGCAGGGAGTAGGGAATAGGGAATAGGGAGCAGAGACCCCGGACCTGGATGGACTTTTGGGGAATGGGATCCTCCTCCTTATCTTTGTGTGGTGCCCGTCTGCTGTTCCCTGTTGCCTGTCTTGGCTACAACTCCTTTATGCGCCTCGTGAAACAATCGCTTGCAGGCGGATTAGATGCTGGAGGCGGGCGATCTTCTGGATCATTACCGGCTGGACGCGGTGGCTGCACGCAGCGGCATGGGCGTGCTCTATCGCGCCACCGACCTGAACTCCGGGCGCACGGTTGCGGTCAAGGTCCCCCATCCGGAGATGGAGGCCGATCCGGTGCTGCTGGAGCGGTTCCGGCGCGAACAGGAGATCGGGCAGCTTCTGGACCATCCGGGCATCGTGAAGACTTTCAACAGCGAGCAGCGGAGCCGGCTCTACATGGTGCTGGAGTGGGTGGACGGCCGCCTGCTGCGCGCGCTGCTGAACGAAGAGCGGCCGTTTCCGCCGGAGCGGGCCGTGGCCATCGCTGTAGCGCTGTGCGACGGGCTGGACGCCATGCACGAGCGCGGGATTGTGCACCGCGACCTGAAGCCGGAAAACGTGATGGTGGGCGACGGCGATCGGGTCAAGATCATCGATTTCGGTATCGCCATGAAAGAGGATGCGCGGCGCATCACCCACGTGGGGGTGACGCCGATGCTGGGGACGCCGGACTACATTGCTCCGGAGCAGGTGCAGGGCAAGCGCGGCGACCAGCGCAGCGACATCTACGCTCTGGGAATCATGCTGTACGAGATGCTGACGGGCCGCGTCCCCTTCACCGGGCCCAGTCCCCTGGCGGTGATGAACGACCGGCTGGTGATTGACCCGCCGCCGGTGCGGGAGCTGAACCCGGAAATCACGCCGCAGCTGGAAGAGATTGTGCGGCGGGCCCTGGAGCGCGAGCCGCGCCACCGCTATGCGACGGCCAGCGAGATGCGGCGGGACCTGGAGCACCAGGACCAGGTGGGTTGGGAAGAGAGAGCCACGAGTTCCGCGCAGCGGGGGGGCAAACGCACCCTCAGGGAGCGGATCAGCCGCCGCACGCTGCTCTACGCGTGCCTGGCCCTGGTTCCGGTGGTCATCTTTGGGCTCATGCTGGCCCTGGCGCGCCATTGAGGCGTCCGGCCGATGGTTTTTTGTGCTGGGGAACGTTTACGGAACGCGGCGCCCCTTATCCAACCAGCGTATGCTTGACCGATTGACTACCTGCAGAAGTAAATTGGCAGCTTGCGGAAGAACTCCGATGCCTTGCTCCGCCGACAACTGAAAACTGACCACTGCAAACTCCCTCTAAAAATCCACGTGCGCCCGCAATGACCCAACCCACGCCGGCCCGCGGTCGCGATTGTATCCAGGGTCTCCAATGTGCTGCACATCGATCGAATAGAACATCCCCCGCCAGGCATGCCAGGTGTAATAGCTCTCCACGATATTCTCGCGTCCATAGTTGAGTTTCCCGTCGCCAAGCAGAAATCCCAGGCCTCCGTATTTCAGGTAATTCTGGTGGTCGCGCTTAATGGCGTTCGAAACCAGGACAATGCCGAACTTGTCCTTCGGGCGGTTCATGCGGCTCATCGCGTAGTCGCCGCCCAGCTCGACGGTCTGGTCCACCTCGGTGTAGACAAATGACTCATGCTGGCCCTCGTTCCATCCAAAGCGACCGAAGACGCGCAGATTATCGGTGATCTCCTGCTCCGTGTTGTAGCCAAATCCGTACTTGAGCGAGCTTAAGTGCTCGTGCGCAAGGATGTTGGGGGTTTGATCGACTCCGGCGAGGTAAGCCTGCACGGCTTCGCGGTAAACGCCCATGTGCGCGCGGTTGGCGTAGAAAAGAATGCGCTGCGTGCCCCTGCGGCCCGCCAGCACGCCTTGGCGCAACTCGAACTCGCCATTCTGCCCGTGGGTGCGGCTGAACGCCCAGTCCATGTCGATGCCGTTGGCCATAATCGGCATGGCGAACAGGCCGTATCTCACGCTCCAGTTACGGTCGTCGTACTCGGCCATTCCGCCCACGGTATAACCGCGTGTATCGGCGGCATAATCCCAGGCGCCGTTGTTGTCCACCGTCCAGTTCATAAACTGGAGGTGGGAGTCGGAGCCCACATCGTTGACGTCGAAGAAGTCAGGCAGGGTGAGTTTACCGGCGCGCAACTCGATGCGGCGGGCCGGAACCTGCGAGGCGATAGCAAAGAAGTTGGGATCCTGGGATACCATCTCGCCGGTCAGTCCGAAGACCTGGTGGATCTGGTAGCGGGCGATGTAAGGAGTCGCGCCAAGACTAGGATTGCGGACCACGTCCAAGTTGGTAAAGCCGGCCAGTCCGAGCGCTTGCGAAAGGCCCCGGCCGGCAGCGGACTCGAGATCGAAGATCAGGTCGGTGTTGTAGCGGTCTGAGTGTGTCGGCCGCCACGCGGTGTAGAGGGTGCCCACCATCGAGGTCTTGTACTCGGCGGAGTTGTGGAAGCTGTTCGGCCCCTGGTACGGCGAGTGAAATGGCAGCCGCCCCTGCAAGATGATGTTGGCCTGCCCGGTGATCCACCACTGCGAGGATTCCGGATGCGGAAACATGGTAAGCACCGGATCGGCGGGCTTCGCGGCGGGGGGCGCGGGTGTCTGGGCGGCACAGGTTTTGAAGGGGCACGGAGAAGAAACGCGCAGGGGCGGGACTTCATTCCCGCCGAAAGCCCTCAAACAGAGGACCTGGACTTTAGCCCCCGAGGGATGGTCCTGCCCACTCGCGGAACACTGCGCACCGCTCCGCACAGCCGACAGCAGGGCGACGGCAGCGACAGTGCTCAGGATGGCGCGGCCCAACATGCGGAAACCTTTCTTAGGCGGCAGGAGGCCGAGGGGATTTACCATGAGAGAGAGGAAGGAACGGTACCCCCACTGGATAGATACCATACCCCGGGAGGGTATTGTCAACCGAAAAGAGGAGAAGCATGGGGCGCCACGAAAGGGAAACAATCAAGATGGTGCAGCGCGTGAAAAAGCTGCGCGGCCAAATGGACGCCATCGAGCGCTCGCTCACCTCCGATGGCGACTGCGGCGATCAATTGATGCTGCTGGCCGCCGTGCGCGGAGGCGTCAATGCGTTGATGGGAGAAGTGTTGGAGACTCATATCCGGTTTCACCTGACCGACGGCTCCCAGGAGCAGATCGCGCCAGAGCTGGCCGAGGACCTCATCGACCTGGTGCGCGCATACCTCAAATAGCTCTCCGCCGCGGTGCCACGGTTCAGCACCATAGTAGAGGCCGGCGCGCGCCGGAATTGTGAACGCCCGATGATTCATCGCGCGCTGGGCATCAGCGTTTCTTGTCCCTTGTCTCTGCCGACTCCCCCGGATGATACGTGCGCTCGGTGTGCCCCTTGAGCTGATCGGGGTAGAAGTAGACCTCGCGCAGGTTGCCGGACGCATAGCGCTCAGCCTCGTCGTTGAAGTGGGGCGACTCAGGGTGGCCGCTTTCCCCGCCGGCAGTCAGGGCGACGGCGCGGATACGGGGCCCGAACTCAACCACGGCCACAAAGGTGTTGCCGCCGTTGCCATACCAGCGCTTTGTGCCGGGATATGGGCGCGCGGCGAACGAGGCCAGGGACCCCCATCCCGAGTAAGTGAACGGAATGGGGATGCTGGGCGCGCTGTCAGAGAAGTGCTGGACGATGTCGCCGTTCAGGCGCTGATAGCGGTTGATCTGTCCCCAGGGCGTCTGCCAGGAGCCGAAGTCGGCGGTCAGCTTGGCCGAGGCGGCGGCTAGCGCGGTCAGGAGCGCATCCGGCGAGGCGCGGGTGGCTACCCAGTCTTCAGTCGGGACTTTGGCTTCGCGCGCGGGACGGCCGACGGTCTTCAGCAGCTCGGTGCCCCAGTAGACGGCGAGCGAAGTCGCTGTGGAGTCCGCGCCCCAGCGGTCGTCCCACTGGCGCAGGAGTGCAACCTGGCCGGCAAGCTCCTTCTTTTGAGGCGCGTCCGCGGGAAGCGCGTCATACGCCGCGGCCAGGGCGGGGACAGTGCGCGCGAACCACGGCAGGTACGAGTCGAACGCGGCGTGCATCAGGCTTTCGAGGGTGAAGTCGCGGCGGGGCTGGCTGTCGGGCTCCAGAAGCCGCATGGCGTGGTGGCCGCGCGCCGATTCAACCCCCTGCTCGACATACGCGGGGTAGTCGGACGGTCGCAGGGAACTCGCGCCGGCGCCGTTCCAGGGAGAATCGTTCACGTTGAACAGGAAGCCGCTCTTCGGGTTCAGCAGGTGCGGAATCTCGTCGATCGAAAGCAGGCCGTTCCAGTTTGTGGCCGGGTTGCTGCCGTCCACCGGCCTGGTGTAGTCGAAGTGCGTGTCGCGGCGGGGGATGAAGTTGCCCTGCCAGTAGGCGATGTCGCCATCGGCGTCAGCGAAGACGGTGTTGTTGGAGGAGTTGGCGAACAGCTCCATGGTCTTCTTGTATTCGGCATAGCTCTGCGCCTTGGTGCGCAGGTAACTCTGCTCCAGCGCCGCGATGGGCGTGTTCATCAGCTGGATGGCGACGTACTTGTCGCCTTGCTTGCCGATGACGGGGCCGTGGATGGTGTAGAGGGCAGTAAACGTGCGCGAGGCGAGCCCCTGCGGAGTTCTGTACTGGAGGGCGATCTGCTTGCTGGTGAACGGCCGCGTGTCGGAGCCGTAGCGGTAGCCGAGCTGGGAGCCATTGTGCACGACGGTTTCCAGATACTCGTCGACCGCGTCGACGTTGCTTGAGGTGTGCATCCAGCCCACGTGCGGGTTAAAGCCCTGGTAGATGAAGAACTGGCCCCAGGTTGCGGCGCCGTAGGCGTCCAGGCCGTCATCGCTGGACATCTGCAGCTCGCTGCGGAAGAAGTGCCAGGTGTGCGGATTGATGAGCAGCAGGGCGTGGTGATCGGCAGTATTCGAGGGGGCAATGGCGATGCCATTGGAGGAGCTCGATTCGACGGGCATCCATGGCTGCAGCGGCGCAGGGGGGCGTGTGAGGCTGACGGCGGGTGGCTTGGCCTGGCCGGCCTGCGGTCCATAGAAGGCCTGGAGGCCCGGGAGGTTGACGCGCTCGATGTCTCCGCCGATCGAGCCTTCGCTGAAGGAAAGGGTCATCCACGGCTCGAAGTGGGTGAGGACTTTGGGGTGCGTCCCGGGATGGGTGGCGAGATAGTAGTTGATACCGTCGGCCCACGCATCCATGAGCTGGCGCAGCCAATCGGGGCTCTGGGCGTAGTCGCGCTTCAGGTCTTCGGGATCGATGAAAAGTCGCTGGCGAAGGTCCTGCGAGACGGCGGATTCGCCTACGGCTTCCGCGGTGCGGCCAAGCGCCGTGAGGTAATTGGCTTCGACGCGGTTGAAGTCGTCTTCGCATTGCGCGTAGATCATGCCGAAGACGGCGTCGGCGTCGGTCTTGCCGTGCACGTGGGCGATGCCCCAGTCGTCGCGGACGATGCTGACGCCTGCGGCCTCGGATTTCCATCGGGCAAGGTCGCCGGCGGTTTGAGGGTGCAGCAGGGCAGGCGCAACGAAGCAGAAGACGGCGAGAGCGGCTAAGCGGCGCAAAGGAGCCTCCGGCACGCGGGGGAAAGCGCGCCTCTATCGTTCAACAATCTAGCACCTGTATGTGGGGCGGTGGGCCGGAATGTGGTGCGGGGCAGCGAGTCGGCAAGTCAGCAAGGCGGCAAGTGAGCAAGACAGTGAGAACCCGCGACAGGTGCTCAACCCGGCATATGGACACAGGAACAACCGTGCGATTCGGGGCCGGCATCCCATCGAGGTCCGCGCGAAAGACGAGGCGCGGCAAGGGAGAAAAACACGATGGCAAACAAATCGGATGCTCGCGAAAAAGACATGCAGGCGAAGAACGCGAAGCGGTCGGGCAACTCGAATGTGACCCAGATGCGGAACGATCGGAATACGCGGGAACAACATTCCTCCGGCATGTCCGGCGGGCGGCCGGACGAGACGATGCCCGATCGCTCCAGCGGCAAAGGCAACCATGCGCGCAGCGGGGATATGGGCCGGGAGGTGGGAGTGCCTTCGCGACAGACCAGCACGGCCAGCGAGGAGGAAGGGCAGTTGTAAGGCGCGGCAGGCGCAGAAGTCGTGGTTCTCATCCATGCGCTAGAAAAAAGGCGCATGGATGGGCACGGGCATCCGCAGTTGTAACAGCAGGGGCAAAGGCAAGTGCAACGGCAAGAGCAACCGCAGATCCTTCGACTACGCAGGGCGCAAAAAGCGCGCGCTGCTTCGCTCAGGATGACAACTTATTAAGTTAGCGAGTTAAGTCAGCGAGTTAGGCTAGCGAGTTAAGTTAGCGAGTTAGCTTAGTGAGCTTATCAGGGAGCGATTTGGCGCGCGGGCGCGGCAAGGCTGATCTTTACGCGCCGGCGGGTGCGCGGAGCTCTTCGAGTGCAGCGGTGAGCTCGGCGGAGAGCTGGTGCTGAAGTTCGTCGTTGAGCTTTGCGCCCTCGTGGGTGAGATAAAAGACGTCGATGGCGGTTTCGCCTTCGGTATCGATGAGGGCAACTTCGATATTGCAGCCGAGGTTGGAGAGAACGAGCGCGACGCGGCGCAGCAGGCCGGGAACGTCCTGAGCAATGACCTGAAGCAGCGTGGAGTGCGAAGAAGAGAGTGAATCGAACTGGATGCGGGTGGGGACTTCAACGCGGATGCCGGCGGAATAATTGCTTTGGCGGCGGCCGTCGAGAAGCTGGTCAACCGGTGCGTTTTGCGCAATCACATTGTGGATGTAAGCGAGGAATCGGTCTTTCTCAGTGGGATTGAGCTCGAGGGTGCGAAAGACGTCAGAGAACTGGAAGCTGTCGACGACGATGCCGGCATCGTTGGAGAAGGCGCCTGCCTTCACGATGTTCATGCCCCAGGCAGCGAGCGCGCCGGCCACATCGGCGAACAGCCGGGTGCGGTCGCGCACGATGACCGTGAGGTCAAAGAGCTGGCGGAGCGGGCGAAGATCGAGCTGAACGGGATCGTCGTCGAGGCCGGCCGCGAGTTGGAAATGGTTGCGAATCTGCTCGGGCAGTCTGGTCTGCAGATAGCGCTGGGGAAGGCCTTCCAGATAGCCGCCGAGAGCATCGTACTGCGCGGGAGTGACCATGGCGCGCAGGCGATTGAGAAGAGTGGGATCGATGGCGGCGTGATAGCGGATCTCATCCACGCTTCGGTCCATGAAGTTGGCCGTGGCCATGTAAAGCTGCCACAGGCTTTCGGCTTTCCATGGGGTCAGGGCTTCAGGGTTGACGGCCTTGATGTCGGCATAGGTAAGCAGCGTAAGCATCTTGAGCAGCGCGGGCGAGCCGATTTTGTCAGCAAAGCTGCGCACGTTTTCCTGGTCGAAGATATCGCGGCGGAGAGCGTTCGACATTTCGAGATGCTGGCGGATGAGGCGGAGAACCGTTTCGCGCTCTTCGGCGTCGAAGTCGATGCGGGCCATGAAGCTGTCGGCAAGCTCGACGGAATGTCCGGTGTGCTCGCCGGTGCGGCGGCCTTTGCCGGTGTCGTGCAGCAGCAGGGCGAGAAGGAAGAGGTCGAGGCGGTCGATTTCGGGAAGGAGCTGGGCGAGGCGCTGCTCGTAATCGTGAGCCGGAGTGCGCAGGCTATGGACGTTATCGATGGTGAGGAAGGTGTGCTCGTCCACGGTGTAGCGGTGGTAGCTGTCGCGGATAACGAGGGCGTCGATGCCGTGGAACTCGGGGATGAGCATCTCGAGAACGCCGAGGGCGTGCATGGTGCGGAGCGCATGAGCCGCGTGCGGACCGAGCAGCGCTTCGCGCAGCGCGTTCCAGAGATAGGGGCCCTCGGGGACGTTAATGGCGAGGGCGGGGATGGCGTCGGTAATGCGGTCTTCGGCGGCCTGGGAGAGCGAGTAGCCATGCGTGGCCATGAGGGCGAAGATGCGGAGGATGGCGGAGGTATCAGAGAACTGCGCGCCGGGAAGGATGTCGATGCGGCCCTGGTCGAGGACGAAGTCAGTGCCGGCAATGGGAGAGCGGCGGCGTCGGAACTGCTTGTAGAAGCTGACGGGGGCGGGAAGGTTTTCCATCAGCAGCGCGGCGCGGCGGTAAATGACGCGCGCGTGGCGGTAGTAGGTGCGCATCCAGTAGGCGGGATCGGCGGTGCCGCGGGTTTCCAGGCCGATGGAGTTGGCGGCGGCTTCATCCTGGGACTGCCAATCGAGCGTGTTGTCGTCGCGGCCGTGTCGGAAGTGGAGAAAACATCGGGCGGCGGCAAGGAAGTCGAAAGCGGCTTCGGCATCGCCGCGGGCTGACTGGAAGACGCCGCCGCGCTGGCGGGGCCACTCGCGCGTTTCCTTGAGATGAAAGAGCAGGGCGAACCAGACGGCCAGGTGGTAGTCGCGCAGGCCGCCGGGACAGTCCTTCAGATTCGGCTCGAGATGGAAGATGGTGTTGCCGAACTTGGCGTGGCGGGCGCGCGCGATCTCGCCGAGCTTCTGCGAGATGGCATTCCACTCGCTGAGGATCAGGTCGGGCAGCACGGTCTGGTGCAACTGCTGGTAGAGCGGGAACTGGCCGGCGAGGAAGCGGCGGTCGAGGGTGGCCAGGGTGAACTCAAGATTGTCGGGATCGAAGCGGCCTGCTTCCTTGAGCGTGCGCGAGGAGGGGCTGGCGCGGAGGCCGATGTCCCACATGCCCTGGACGATGGCGCGGACAGCGTCGCGGGCCTGCTGTTCGGTCTTGTCGTCGGCAAAGGTGAAGAGGACGTCGATATCGGAAAACGGGAACAGGTCTTTGCGGCCGTAGCCTCCCAGGGCGAGCAGGGAGACGTTCATGCCTGGGTGGCCGGAAAAGGCGCGGCGCCACATTTCGATGAGGATGCGGTCGACGACCGCGGAACGGCGGCGGATGGCGGCAGTGCCGTCCCCGGTGCGCTCGTAGGTGGTGCGGACGAGCGCCATCTCCCGCTGATACTGCTCCCGTAAATCGTCAACCGCGATTGCGACTGGGTCCATGGGTCGTAGGGGGTGAAGCTGAAGCAAAAAGGATGTTCATTCAGAATAAGCGATTGGACGCGAAACGTGAATGAGGGAGAGATAAGGATTGGCGGGTGCAGGGTCTATTTGACCCTGATATCAGGCGTGCCCGGCCCAATGGATCGTGTGTTCAGATTGCTGCGTAGTATCGATGCACCGGGGACCGCGGGAAAAACATTGCCTCTCGTCCGTAGTATTGCTCACTGACCAGAAGCCATTGCTTGCTCATGCGGAAGACGTAGGCGATGGGGTGGCCGAGCCGCTCCGGCCGGGTGTCGACAGTGTGGGCGATGACTTTGCGGCCTTCCGTCGTGATTTTGGTGATCGTGTATAGGCTGGTTTTGGCGGGCGCGGCGCCGCTTTGCGAGCGATTCCATGTAATGGCCTGCGAGGTGACTAGCATGCGACTTTCTCTGCCCAGGTGGAGCACTGACTGGTATCGAACGGCGAGCTCCGGATCCGCGGCCAGGCATTGCGCGCGTTCTTCCATCGAAGAGCAGGCCCAGAGTTTTTTCAAACCTTCTTCTCCGAGCGCGCTCTTCATGACTTTATTGCGGGAAACCGACAGAGGGTCGAGCAGCCATTCGCCGAGGAACGGGGAAAGATGGGGCGATTTGAACTCGATGACGTTGGCCACTGGTGTGAATCTGAAGCAAAAAGGATGTGGATTCAGGATAAGCGATTGGCGGGGAAGATGAATTGGCGCGGCGCAAAAATGTAGCACCTCGTGCTACACTTTGAGACATGAACGGAACCCGGGGCAAGGCGCGGGTTTTCGAAGACTGCGTGGTTTTCCAAGGCGGCGCGAAAGGCGTTGATCGAGAATGAGGAACTTTGCACAGCGATCCAGCAGGTGATGCTGGGCCAGGCAGACGATCTGGGCGGCGGGGTTTACAAGAAGCGACTGGGGAAGAATCTATACCGGTCGATCATCGTCGCCAGAGGCGGCCAATACTGGGTGTATGAGTTTTTGTTCGCCAAGCAGAACCGGGCGAATATCGGCAATGACGATCTTGCCCGATTGAGAAAACTGGCTAAGGCATACGAGATGTTGACCGCACGGGACGTTGACGATTTGACTCAGAACAATAAGTGGGTGGAGATGTGTCATGACATTAAAACCTAGGTACAAGAGCGATATTGCCGAGGTTGTTCATACCTCGGCTTCGGCGCTCTATTCGGTCGGAGCGATCGATAAGGCGACAATGCGGGAGTTCGACGAGTCCTGTCTGGCTCCTCCTCCTAGCATGGATCCGACTCGCATCAAGCGCATCCGCGAGAAGCAGAAGGTGAGCCAGCCGGTCTTCGCGCGCTATCTGAATACCAGCGAATCGACCGTAGAGAAGTGGGAGTCGGGGGCGAAGAAGCCGAGCGGGATGGCCCTGAAGCTACTCGATATCGTGGAGAAGCACGGGCTGAAGGTGCTGGCGTAGAGTCGCGGAGAAAATCTCTGTTCGGCTGCGCATTGGAAGCTTTCTGAGGGGAGTGGAGGGCGCGCAGGGATGCGCGCCCGTTGAGTTCACAGCGCCGTTTCCCCGCGCTCATCGTTGCGGATGCGGATGGCGTCGAGCACCGGGCTGATGAAAATCTTGCCGTCGCCGATGCGGCCGGTTCGCGCGGCGCCCGTGATGGCTTGGATCGCCTTTTCCTGCATCGCGTCGGGGACCACCATCTCGATTTTGACCTTGGGGAGCAGGTCGACGGTGTACTCGCGGCCGCGGTAGAACTCGGTGTGGCCTTTCTGGCGGCCATGGCCGCGGGCCTCGAGGATTGTCATGCCTTCAATGCCTGCTTCCAGCAGCGCATCCTTCACTGCGTCCAGCTTGGAAGGCTGGAGAACCGCTTCGATCTTGACCATGGTGCGATTTGCCTCGGTTGACAGCGTATCAGGCCGGACGGTTCCTGCGGTGCGCCCGTCGCGGGTTATTGCTTGAGACGGATCAAGTATTGAAATCGTATCCTTCTTCGCCGTGCTGCGAAAGATCGAGCCCGGCGCTTTCGTCTTCCGGCGCCAGACGCAGGCCGACGATCTTGTCCACGATGAAAAGGAGGACGAGCGTGCCGGCGGCGGAGAGGATCCATGCAATGAGGATGCCCGCGCCCTGATTGAGCAACTGGCCCCAGTGGCCGTCGAGCACCCCGGTGGGCAGGGCCTTGCCGGCAGCGTCGGCGCCGAAGGCCGGGTTGATCACACTGACGGCGAAGATGCCGGTGAGGATAGCGCCGAGCGTGCCGCCGGCGCCGTGTACGCCGAAGGCGTCAAGCGAATCGTCGTAGCTGAACTTCGACTTGACCATGAAGACCATGAAGAAGCAGAAGAAGCCGGCCAGGATTCCGATGAGGAGCGCAGCCATGGGCTGGACAAAGCCCGACGCGGGCGTGATGGCGACCAGGCCGGCGACCGCGCCGGAGATGGCTCCGAGCGCGGTCGGCTTGCCGTTGTGGATCCACTCGGCGATGGTCCAGCCGAGCGCGGCGGCGGCCGCGGCAAAATGGGTGTTGACGAAAGCGCTGGTGGCCAGCGAGCCGGAATTGAGGGCGCTGCCGGCGTTGAACCCGAACCAGCCCACCCAGAGCAGGCAGGCGCCAATGAAGCTCAGGACCATGGAATGCGGAGGCATGGCGGTCCTGGGGTAGCCCATGCGCTTGCCCAGGTAGAGCGCGCAAACCAGAGCCGACACGCCGGAGGTGACGTGAACAACGGTGCCGCCGGCAAAATCCAGAGAAGGGAAGCGGCCGCCGGAGGAATTGAGGAGTCCGCCCACCCCCCAGACCATGTGGGCCATGGGGCTGTAGACAAACAGTGACCAGAGCGAAAGGAAAAGGGCCATGGCGCTGAACTTCATGCGCTCGGCAAAGGCTCCGGTGATCAGCGCCGGCGTAATGATGGCGAACATGAGCTGATAGATCATGTAAGTCTGCGCAGGGATGGTGGGCGCGTAGATGCCGGGCGCGAGGCCGACGCCGCGCAGGAAGACGTGCTCGAATCCTCCAATGAAGAAAGTGCCGTGACCGAAGGCGAGCGAGTAGCCAAATATGGCCCAGAGAATGGTGACCAGGCCCATCATGGCAAAGCTCTGCATCATGGTGCCGAGGATGTTCTTGCGACGGACGAGGCCGCCATAGAAGAGAGCCAGGCCGGGACCGGTCATCAGGAGGACGAGCGCGGCGGAAACCAGCATCCAGGCATTGTCCGCGGAGGTTTGCGCATTCTGAATCGCCTGCTGGAGCGCTGCCACCTGAGCCTGGCTGGCCGGTTGCGATGACGAGGTCTGCGCTGCCAGGAAGCCTGGGATGGAGAACAAAAGTAGAAAAAAGAGCAGTTTCACGGCACTACGGCACATAGGTTCCCGATCTTGTTTTAACAAACACGAGGTTATGTGATGGCGGAGACGCTGCCGCGGTCCCCACTCCCGGGACAGGCGAGAAGCAGTAAGTCCGGCCTGCAGGATGATGACGAATCTATTGATCAATATGCCACGCGAACCATAAGGATGGCATCGGGAAATCCAAATCACCATGGCATCTTCATGGCCTTTATGCTTGGCAAATGGTGGAAATCCGGCCAACAGCGCGCCGATCGCGCGGAGTATCATGGGGTTATGGCAGAGACCGTCGAGCGCGATCGATACCTGTTTGGGAACCTGGAAAGCAGTGCGCTGAATCGCGCCAAGGTGCAGGAGATCAGCTACGGGTTTGAGCAGCCGGAAGGCGTGTTTCTCACCACCCTGGATTTCGCTGTTAACTGGATCCGCAAGAGCTCGGTCTGGCCCATGACATTCGGGCTGGCGTGCTGCGCCATCGAGATGATGTCGATGGGGGCATCGCGTTTCGATATCGCGCGCTTTGGCTCTGAGGTTTTCCGGCCTTCGCCGCGGCAGTCGGATCTCATCATCATCGCTGGGCGAGTATCGCAGAAGATGGCGCCGGTGATCCGCCGGCTTTATGACCAGATGCCGGAGCCGAAGTGGGTCATTTCGATGGGTGCCTGCGCCACTTCGGGAGGCGTCTTCCAGAACTACGCCCTGGTGCAAGGGGTGAACCAGATCCTCCCGGTCGATGTCTACGTTCCCGGTTGCCCGCCTCGCCCGGAACAACTGATTTATGCGATTACGCTTCTTCAGGAGAAGATCCAGCGGGAACCGCGGAGCTTTCTGAAGACAGTCAACGCCGGCTAATCCTTAGCCCTCCCGTGACGTGCTGCGGGCTGAACGCCACTTTTCTCCAGAAGGTTGTTTCGCAGATTTCGTGACTGAACAGGGACCTGCGTTGCGGGTCTACTAAGAAAATTGCGTTGGCTATGGTACGTTGGAGAGTAATCTAGTTCTGTTTCGATCCATGGCACATGCCAGGAGTCAAAGATCGAACGGCATGTGACTTATTTCCATTGAAGGTTTCACTTTCGGAGGACAACGATGCATTCTCATGTCATTAAATCTGTGTGCCGGCTCCTTTGTGGTCTGGTTCTGGCCGCAGTACCGGTTGCCTTGAGCGGTCAGAGCACGGCCAAGCCAGCGGCGTCGTATTCGGACGCGCCGTCGCGGTGGGATTTCTTTGTTGGCTACAGTTATTTGTCGCCTCATGGGACCACGTCGCAGGGAGCGACCGCGAAGGCGGTGAATTTCGGCTCGATCTACAGTTTTTCCTATTTTTTCAACAAGTATGTGGGGGCGCAGATTGAGGCCGACGAACAC
>DASZLE010000026.1:0-1641 GCA_035552475.1 Occallatibacter sp. | reverse complement strand
GCCGGGATAGCGCAGGAAGAGAGTCTGGGACGGGGCGTACGATCCCCAGTAGACAAATCCGGCTTCTTCCAACTTTTGCCTTAGATTAAGGGCGTTTCCCTGAACCGTTACATCAAAGTCGCGGACGGGATGACCACTGGTAAGGTCGCGTACCGCGCCTCCAGTCAGAAAGCTGGTCATGCCCTGGTTACGGGCGGCGTCGCGGACCAAGCTCAGGGCACTGCGCTGCGCCGGAGACAGGCGGCGCTCCAGCAGATAAACGTAATCGGGCATGTTTCGTGCCTTGAGCCGCCGCCACACCTGGCCGGCTGACTCTATGTCGCTCTTTCTGAGAGACTTATCGTCTTTTCAAGCTACTGCTTAAGGACTAACGGTATCATAGTGTGACTATCTTGGCTACCATTCTGCACAGTTTCCGCTGCAGACGGCACCTCGGTATGAGACAATCCCGCGAGCCTTTGGCTCGACCGCTCCACTATGGGCAGCACACAGAAAAAAGCCGTTCTCCGGATGCATGATGGAAACTGGCTGGCCGGCTATTTGCCCGCCGTCGGGTTCCTTCGCCGGGCTGCGCCTGGCGCCGCTCCGGACGCGCTCGAGCTGCTGGATCTCTCCGCCCGCCGTCAGTTGATCCCCCTGGCAACTCTCAAATGGGCCTGCTTTGTTCGGGACTTCAACTCGGGCGAGCCTGCCAATCCAGAGCGCCTGCTGCGCACCACCTTCTCCGGCCGCCCGCGGCTTGCTGGCGTCTGGTTGCGTATGACCCTGAAGGACGAGACAGTGCTCGAAGGGATGGCCGCCAACGACCTCACGCTGCTCGATCCCGCCGGATTCCTCATCACCCCGCCGGACACACGCTCGAACACTCAGCGCATCTTCCTGCCGCGCTCCGGCATTACGGAGCTCACCATTGTCTCCGTCATCGGCGCAAGCTCTACAGCCGCACCGAAGCGCAAGCCTCCAGCCTCGGATCGCGCACAGGCCGATCTCTTCCCCGCCGCGACACCACGAGCGCTGTAGAGCAGCTCGCCAGGAAAGTCCCTCTCGAACGATCAAAGGGCGTGAGCCCGGCGGAACGCGCCGCAGGCGACGTTGCCCCGGATGGCGAGTCCGTTAGTATGCGGAATATGAAGCTTCGCGATCTGGCTGCGCAGCTCGGCGCTGTCCTCCACGGCGACGGTGATACCGAGATCACCGGCGTCGCAGCCATCGAAGAGGCGAGCGACGGCCAGGTCACCTTCGTCTCCAATCCGCGGTATGCCGGGGCCGCCCGCACCACACAGGCGAGCGCGGTGCTGGTCGCGCCGGATTTCCCGGAGATTGCCGCAGCCACCCTCCGGCTGGCCAATCCCTATCTCGCCTTCGCACAGACTATCGCGCTGCTGCACCCCCCGCCGCTCTTCTCTCCCGGTATTCACCCGACCGCCGTTGTCGACCCCACCGCCACCATCGGGCCCGGCGCCCACATCGGTGCCTATGCCGTCGTAGGTGCGGGCGTGCGCATCGGTGAGAGGGCGGTCCTGCTCCCGCACGTTGTCCTCTATCCCGGCGTGACGGTGGGAAGCGATTTCTTCGCCCATGCCCATGCTGTTGTTCGGGAGGGCTGCGTGCTTGGCGACCGCGTCATTCTCCAGAACGGGG
>DASZLE010000025.1:0-54555 GCA_035552475.1 Occallatibacter sp. | reverse complement strand
GCACGCTGTCTGCGCATGGCTCATGGCTTCGTCCCGCCTCCGCGCCATTGCAAGATAACAGGCGAAGTAACCATACGCCAGCGAGGAACGCGGGTTCAGCGCTACGGCCCGCTCAAAGTGCGTCCCGGAATCCTGCCATTTGCCGAAATAAAAGACATAAAGTCCCTGCGAAACGACCACTTCCCACGAGTTCGGCTCCAGCGCCTTCGCCTTGGTCATCGCCGCCAGCGCCGGCCCTTGGCTCTCCTCTTGCCGGACGTACCCATAAATCCGCAGGATCGCGTAGCAATCCGCCAGCCCCGCATACGGCAGCGCAAACTCCGGATCAAGCTGAATCGCATGCTCAAAACACTGGATCGCCAGGCGCATCGTCGAGGCCAGCCGCTGGTTCAGAAAGTGCCGGCCCTTCAGGTACAGCTCGTAGGCCTCCAGGTTCTGCGTGACCTGCTTCACGCCCGCGCCCAGCGTCACCTGGAGTTGCGCCGCAATCGCCCGCGCAATCTCGTCCTGCACCTCGAAAATGTCTTCCATCTGCCGGTCGTAACGCTCGCTCCACAGCGGAAAACACTTGCGCGCGTCCACCAGCTGCACCGTCACCCGCACGCGGTTCCCCGCCCGCCGCACGCTTCCGTCCAGAACGTGTCCCACGTTCAGCTTCGCGGCAATCTCGCTAGCGTCCGCCTGCTTGCCCTTGAAGCTGAACGACGAGCTCCTCGCCGCCACTCGCAGCCCTTTCACCTGGCTCAGCGCAATCAGGATCTCCTCCGCCAGACCGTCGCTGAAGTACTCGTTCTCCTTGTCCGCGCTCAGGTTAGCAAACGGCAGCACCGCCAGCGACGGCCCCTCCGCCTCCGCCGCCGCGGCGCGCCCCGGCGCCCTCTTCAGCGCCTCGCGCACTTCCGGCATGCTCTGGAACCGCTCCGCAGGCTTCTTCGCCATGCACCGCGTTACCACCGCTTCCAGCTCCGCCGGCACCTTCGGCGCCACCTCGCACAGCGGCTTCGGCTCCTTGTGCAGAATCGCTCCCATGGTCGAGATCGGCGTGTCCTCGCTGAACGCGCGCCGCCCGCTCAGCATCTCGTAAAGCAGTACACCGAAGGAGAAAATGTCCGACCGCGCATCCACCGGCCGTCCTGACGCCTGCTCCGGCGACATGTAGGCCGCCGTCCCCAAAATCATGCCCGCCTGCGTCGCGCCCGTGATCGTCGCGTCCCCGCTCGCGTCCGCCGCAACCTCCTGCATCTTCGCCAGGCCAAAGTCCAGCACCTTCACCCGCTCCGCCGCCTTCACGTTCGCCGGCTTCAGGTCGCGGTGGATCACCCCATGCTGGTGCGCGTACTCGAGCGCCGCGGCAATCTCCTGCGCAATCCGCACCGAGTCCTCCACCGGAATCGGCCCGCACTTGATGCGCTCGCTCAGGGTATCGCCTTCGATCAGCTCCATCACCAGCGCATCGTCCTCCACGCCGAAGATGGTGGCAATGTTGGGGTGATTTAGCGAAGCCAGCACCCGCGCCTCGCGCTTGAACCGCGCCATCCGCTCCGGATCGCGCGCCACCGCCGGCGGCAGCACCTTCACTGCCACCTCGCGCCCCAGCCGCGTATCCGTGGCGCGATACACCTCGCCCATCCCACCCTCCCCAAGCTTCGAGGTAAGCGTGTAATGCGCGATCGTTAGCGGCATAGTCATGATGGTTGGGAAGATGCCCGATTTTAGCACCGGCGGCCCTTGGCCGTAAGACCTGGAAGATCTTCCATCACTTCATCATCCCGACCCAGGCTAAAGACCGATGGACTCGGCTTACGCGAACTGCTCCAGGTTGAACCCGAGCGGCCAGTCCTCTTTTTGCGCCAGCATCTCACCCCAGGTGATTTCGCGCTTCTGATAGCCGGCCATCCGCCCCAGAATGCAGCTCAATGCCGTCTGCACTCCATCAGCGATCTGGTTATGCCGCGGCCCCGAAACGATGCTGTCGATGAAGGTGCGCTCCTTCTCGCGATCGGCGTATTTCAGGTTATCCAGGAATGCGCCGTTGGCGGCAAACTTGCCCGAGCCCGCCGCCGGCGCCTCCGAATCCTGCCACGACCATGCGCTGGAACCGGTGATCGCGATCGGTCCGGCATACGGACAGTTCGCCGACCCGCTCGCGCCGAACAGCTTGAGTCCCGCGTCGAACACGTTGTCCGTGCCGAACTGCGTCGATGCAAACGTGAAGTGCTCGTCGTTGGGATAAGTGTAGTCAACCTGGTAGTTATCCCAGATATCGCCGTAATG
The DNA here is from genome assembly GCA_035552475.1 of Occallatibacter sp. Classification (GTDB taxonomy): domain Bacteria; phylum Acidobacteriota; class Terriglobia; order Terriglobales; family Acidobacteriaceae; genus Telmatobacter. The sequence continues at coordinate 52,281 of DASZLE010000025.1, read as the reverse complement.
CGTAAGTATGTTGCGGCCGCCGGTTGCTGCCGCCTTGAGCGGGTGCGCTCCAAGCATCCAGTTGGCCAGGTCGATGATGTGGATGTTCTGCTCCACCAGGATGTCGCCGGAAAGCACCCGGTCCCAGAGCCAGTTGCGCAGGCGATACTCGTCCGGTCCTTCCCCCTCGCGTTTCTTCTCGGTGGAAGCCGGGGCGTTGTAATTGCCGCTGACCGTGGCAATTTTGCCCAGCGCGCCGGTTTTAATCTTCTCCTCGAGCGCCGCGATCGGCGGCGCATTGCGGCATTGGAACCCAACATCGACACTCTGGTTTGCCTTCACCCGCTTGGCGATTTCGAGAGCATGTTTTGCCTGCGCAATGTCAATCCCCACCGGCTTTTCGCAGTAGACATGCTTTCCCGCGGCCACACCCGCTTCAAGGTGCTGAACATGGAAGAACGGCGGCGTCGAAATCTGCATAAGATCCACGTCCTTTGCATTGGCCAATTGCTCAAAGGCATGCGGACCGCGAAAGAGAAGGTTGCTGTCGATCGGCGCCTGTCCCAGGCTCGCGTTCACCTTGTTGAAGCGATCCTGGCCGGCGGCGAGATTATCGGGAAAAATATCGGCGAGAGCCACGATCCGCGCCGACGTGTTTCGCGCAAACGACTCGGCGACCGACGAGCCGCGATTGCCGCACCCCAGCAGTCCATGCCGCACTGCCGAATTTGCCTCGTAGCCAAATGCTGTTCGCGCATTCAGCAACAACAAGCCTGAAGCCACTCCCGATCCTGCTTGCAGAAACTCCCGACGATTCATGTGTCCTCGCCTTCCAAGACTACGTCTATGAGCCGGTTTGCGACGATTCACTGAATTCCTGGACTGAGATCAGGCCGGCACTTCATCCAGAATCCGCTGCAGATAGAGCTTTTCATTCTTCACATCTTCAATCTGCTGCGGACCTGACGTTTCGCGTTCAATCGTGACAGCGCCCGCATATCCGAGCTTGTGCAGCTTCGTGAATACCTTCTTGAAGTCCACCAGTCCCTGCCCGATGAGCACCTCTTCGCCCAGCTTGCTCGGATCGGTCGGCCACTTGCCATCCTTGGCGTGTACGCTTCGCACATGCGGCCCGATGATATCCACTGCATCCACCGGATTGGCCTTGCCGTAAAGAATCAGGTTGGCGGTGTCCAGTCCGACCCCAAGGTTGGGCATGTTCACGTCCCGAATGGCACGAGACATCGTCGTCGGAGTCTCCTGCCCGGTCTCCATCAGAAAGTACTGGCCGTTGCCCTGGCAATGCTCGGCAACCGTGCGAATGGCCTCCACCGCACCCGCATAGAGCGCGTCCGCAGGATCCTCCGGAATAAAGCCGCAGTGCGTCTGAACCTGCCCGATGCCCAGCAGTTTCGCAAAATCCGAGGCTTGCTTCAGGGCATCAATGCGCGCGGAACGTGTTCCGGGCGGCACCAGGCCTATGGTCGAAGGGCCCTGAAGGAAGTTCCACTCGAGCGGCCCCGGCCCCACCACTTCAACGGTCGTCGCCGCCAGGTCGTATTGTGCCAGCAGGTCTCCGATCTGCTTTGCAGCATCCGGCGTGAACTTGCCGATGTAGCCGTCCAGCGACAGGAAGCAGTTCGAGAACCCCATGTCGCGCACGCGCTTGATCGTAGCTTCGGGCGCGCCAAACGGGCTGATGAGAAGACCCAGCGCCATGGGTTTGAGTCTTCGCTTTTCGGCATCGGCAAATGAGGGGAGCGGATCAAGTCCAGTTGCAACGGCGGCAGCAGTAGCGGCACCCAGAAACGCGCGGCGGTCCATGGAATTCCTTTCTTTCCACCTCTGAACGAACCCTCCCATGCTAACGTTTGCAATCCAGCCGTTGCCACCGCAGGATCTCCGTCCGTTAATCTTTTTAGGATCAATGGATTATAAAACCTCTTCGACTTTCTCTCGTTCCCTCGGTCCCTGACGTACGGCTTTTCCACTTTCAACACCACTCCATCTCTGTCATACTTGACTGTGCCCACCAGGTACGCCCAACCATCACATTCCAGCGAAGAGGTTGCACCCATGTCGGCAAAGTATGTCTTTGTGACAGGCGGAGTCGTGTCCAGTCTCGGCAAAGGTCTGGCCGCCGCTTCCATCGGCTGCCTGCTTGAAAGCCGCGGCCTCCGCGTCAACATGATGAAGTTTGACCCCTACCTGAACGTCGATCCCGGCACCATGTCGCCCTTCCAGCACGGCGAAGTCTTCGTCACCGACGACGGCGCCGAAACCGACCTCGACCTGGGCCACTACGAGCGCTTCACCCACGCCCCCCTCTCCCGCGACAACAACTGGACCACCGGCCGTATTTACGAGCAGATCATCCTGAAGGAGCGCCGCGGCGACTACCTGGGAAAGACCGTCCAGGTTATCCCCCACGTCACCAACGAGATCAAGAACGCCATGCGCAAGGTCTCCTCGAACGGCGCCGACGTCACCATCGTCGAGATTGGCGGCACCGTGGGCGACATCGAATCGCTGCCGTTCCTCGAAGCCATCCGCCAGATGCGCCAGGAACTGGGCCGCGAGAATACCGTCTTCATCCACCTCACCCTGGTTCCCTGGATCGCCGCCGCCCAGGAGCTCAAGACCAAGCCCACCCAGCACTCGGTCAAGGAACTGCTCTCCATCGGCATCCAGGCCGACATCCTGCTGTGCCGCTCGGAGCGCTCCCTGAGCCGCGAGATGAAGCAGAAGATCGCCACCTTCTGCAACGTCGAAGAGCGAGCGGTGATCAACGCCACCACCGTGCCCACCATCTACCAGGTGCCGCTCAACTTCGCCGATGAGGGCGTGGACGTCCTCATCCTCAAGTACCTGCACAAGGATGCTCCGGAGGGCGACCTCTCCCGCTGGAAGGACCTGGTGGACCGCTGCTACCACCCCAAAGACGAGGTCTCCATTGCCATCGTGGGCAAGTACGTGGAGTACGAGGACAGCTACAAATCGCTCAAGGAGGCGCTTACCCACGGAGCGGTCTCGCAAAACCTCAAGCTCAACATCACATGGATCGAAGCCGAGGGCCTGGAATCGGACGGACCCGCCGACCACCGCTACGAAAACCAGCTTGAGGGCTTCGACGGCATCCTGGTGCCCGGCGGCTTTGGCAAGCGCGGCATCGAAGGCATGCTGAACGCCATCCGCTACGCGCGGGAAAAGAACGTGCCCTACTTCGGCATCTGCCTGGGCATGCAGACGGCCTGCGTCGAATACGCCCGCAACGTCTGCGGATTGAAGGACGCCAATTCGAGCGAGTTCGATCCCGCCACGCAGCACCGCGTCATCTACAAGCTGCGCGAGCTGCTCGGCGTCGAAGAGATGGGTGGAACCATGCGCCTGGGCGCGTGGACCTGCGTGCTGCAGCCCGATTCGCTGGCCAGCCGCGCTTACGGGGGCGCCACGGAGATCAGCGAGCGCCACCGCCACCGCTACGAGTTCAATCGCGAGTACGAGGCCCTGCTGACCGGCGCCGGCCTGCGCATCTCCGGCTCCACGCCCGACCAGACCTATGTCGAGATTGTGGAGCTTCCCGGCCACCCGTACTTCCTCGGCTGCCAGTTCCACCCCGAATTCAAATCGAAGCCGCTGGAGCCGCACCCGCTCTTCCGCGAGTTCATCACCGCCAGCTATCGGAACCGCCTGGAGCGCGGCGCAGAAGCGCAGAAGTTGACCTCAGAAACCGCGGCCTGAGGCAAGAAAGTGCATTCGCCGCCAGGGCTCTATCTCAGCAGCACCGCTCCTCTTGCCTGAGCTGCCAGCGCCTTATCGAAAGTGACCAGCGTCAGGCCGGCAGTTTCAGCGAATGCGGCCAGGTAGGCATCCGTCCAGTTCTTCGGGGAAGATATGAGCGTGGAACTGCGGGCGCGGAACGCACTTAATATCCCAACCGGTTCCGCGTTCTCAATGGCCCTGCCACCGGCAAGCCACTCCTCGTAGATCTCCCAACATTGCCGTTGGGAAATTGTCTCATTTCCCATTACGGCTCCGGTTGTCAGCAGGCGAAACATGCCGAGCTGCGATTGGCGGCAGAAAACGAGAATGTGAGTCAGATCGAGTGCATTGAACCACTCCAGCGCCACACGGTGATGCGAGTGTCTGCGGTGGTGAATCGCCACCCAGAAATTTACATCAGGAAGAAGCCAGGATGTCATCGATTTGCTCGTTCGTCAGGTGCAGTGTGCCAGGTTGAGAGGAGGCAATTACGGGCACCTCAAAGCGGCGCGGGGGCTGGGGCGCCACAGCGGGATTGAGTTCCCGTTCGATTCCACGCAAGGCGATTTCGCGAATGGTCTGGCGCTCGGTTGCAGCCTTTATCTTCAGCCGCCGATAGGTTTCATCCGGTATGTCGAGGGTAGTCCGCATTGATCCATATTTACATATTTATGCTTTTATGGCAAGCGCACGACCCTGTCCCCGTGCCGCGAAGTCTGTCTTCTCGCCCGGCCAGCATCCCAGGTACAACCCTCTCAGCCCATTTCCTCTTCTCTCTCATCATCGCCTCTGCGGAATCCCCGCCGAAGCCGACGCAATGCTCCTGCCTCTCCGCATTCCCGCCTTTGTCCTGCTTGCCTGCCTTTGCGCGGATGCGCAACCCTCCAGACCCGCTCCGGAGACGAACAAGGGCGCCGTCGCCGTCGAGATGGCTAACGTCCTCTTTCGCTATTCCCCATCGCTGACGGTCTTCATCGTCCGCCTGCGCGGCTCGCTCATCCCCACGCCCGGCCACAGCGTCCCCAGCTTCAACGATCCTGCATCGTTCGTCCTCGGCACCGACGCCGCAGAGATGCGCATGAGTACCTCTGAGCTTGAGTCCTTGATGAACTCATGGCTTCTGCGCTCGCCAAAAGCGCAGTTGAAGAACGTCCGCATCACCGCCCAGGGCGATCGCCTCCTGATCCGCGGAACCATGAAGAAGGGTGTGCCCATTCCGTTTGCAGCCACCGCCGAACCCGGCCTCACCAGCGACAACCGCATCCGCATTGCGGTCCAGCAGGTCAAGACCGCGCATGTCCCTCTCAAAGGGCTCATGGATTCGCTCGGTCTCAGCCTCGATGACCTCATCAGCCAGAACGGCCTGCATGGCCTCTCGGTCGACAAGGACTCCCTGCTCATCGATCCTCAGACCGCGTTTCCGCCGCCCCAGCTCCGCGCAAAAATCACCGGCGTTCGCGTCTCCAACGGCAGCCTGGTGCTCACGTTCGGCCACGGCGCACCCACGCTCCCGCGCCGGCCCTGGAAGAACTACCTCGCCCTGCGTGGCGGATCGGTGGAGTACGGACGCGAGCAGATGTTCGACTCCGACCTGATCATGATCGACTCCACTCCCGCTGATCCGTTCGAGTTCTATCTGCGCGGCTACTGGTGCCAGATGGTATCCGGCACCATCAAAGTCACGCCCGAGAAAGCCCTCCGCATCTTTGTGCCCGACTATTCCAAAATCCCGCCCGGTGCCTGTCGCGCGCACGAATAACCGGCAGCGGCACGGGCAATAAATGATCGAACGGCCACGTATCGCCGTACTCCCGGCTGCACCCGTCCGTAGATAATCCGGATACGCCGGCGTGGTTGGGCTCTCGATTTGAATATTGACCGCGTTCAATTAGTGCTTAGCGTGGATAAACATGAAGGCCAAGGTGTCCGGGCGCGAGTCCTTGCGTCGCTGCGCACACTCACATCTTCCGTTCAATTTTCGATACCTCTCGAATCCGGTTCTGAGAGGAACTCTAACCCACTTGTTAGTTGACTTTCTGATTCCTGGTCCCGATTGTTGTACACTCCCGTTGATGAAAACCAACAGCTTTTTGACTGCCGTTCTTGTCGTTTTCGCCGCCACCACCATCGCCGCACAACAAGCCAAGCCCAAACCCGAAGACACCGAAGTGTGGAAGCCCGTCCCCGCGGTCGTCACGCCCGGCGACACCTGCGGCGCTCCGCCGTCTGACGCGATCGTCCTTTTCGATGGGAAGAACGAGGACGAATGGGTCTCCGCGCAGGACCATACTCCCGCAAAGTGGACCATTGCCGACGGCCTGTTTACGGTGGCCAAGGGCACGGGCAACGTTGAGACCCGCCGCGCGTTCAAGGATTACCAGCTCCACGTTGAGTGGCGCGTGCCCGCTGACATCGCAGGCTCGGGGCAGGGCCGCGGCAACAGTGGCGTCTTCCTGGCCAGCACCGGGCCCGGCGACGCCGGTTACGAACTCCAGGTCCTCGACCCATGGAACAATCCCACCTACGTGAATGGCATGGCGGGCTCCATGTACAAACAGGCGATTCCGCTGGCGAACCCCGGGCACAAGCCTGGCGAGTGGCAGACCTACGATGTGGTGTGGACCGCGCCTGTTTTCGACAGCGACAACACTGTAAAGACTCCCGCCTATGTCACCGTTTTTTTCAACGGCGTGTTGGTCGAGAATCACTTTGAGCTTAAGGGCGAAACGCGCTACATCGGCCAGCCGTTCTGGAAGAAGTACGATCGCGCGCCCATCAAGCTGCAGGCTCACGGCGACAAGAGCGCGCCACTCAGCTTCCGCAACATCTGGGTCCGCGAGCTGCCTTAAAAACAGGTCATCGCCGACGACGTCGACTCCACGCTGTCAGTTTCGGGACGCCTCTGCGCTTCCATCTCCTGGCAACAGGATATTTCCACCTGCATCCAGGATCTCTGAAAGCGATGCATTGCGAAAGATGGCAATAGAGCCGCCAGGCAGCGCCAGCACCTGCATCGCATACTCCAGCGTGCCCACCAGCTTTGCGATCGGAATCGCCTCGAGTTGATCGGCTCCGAGCGCCTCGGGGTCGTCGAGCGCCCCGAGTGCCCAACCCGAATCCCTGTCCAGTGTGGCCCCAGACCGCTTCAGAAAGATATCCCGTTTGAGATGTGCTCCGGGCGCGGCAAAGAGGAACTGGTCATAGCAGGCATCCTCGCCGGAAAGGCGCAGGCGTTGCAGAAGCCGGGACTGTTCGGTCGCGATCCGGAGCGTGGTATCGAGGTTCGGTCGCCATCGCTCTTCCGGCCAGCGCTCGAATTCCGGCTCCGCCACCATCAGCCACCCGGCGTCATCCAGAACGTGCAGCAGAGACCAGCCAAATCGAATCTGTGCGCCTGCGCGCAACGAGCCCGCCGTCGAGTAAAGTCTCTCAAAGGTATTCAGAACGGCTTCCCCCTGCCGCCTCAGGGTCGCGGCGCATTCCAGCCGCAGTTTGGTTCCCTGGATCGTACGCACCAGCGTCATGGATTCACCGGCACTCCACGCAGCCTCGCAATCTCCTGCTCGATTGCTGTGCGGGCAAGGTCCTCGTTGGCAATCATCTTTGTCTTCGTGGCCTCATCGGCATAGTAATTCGCCCACTGCGGCCACGAGCGCCAGCTGCGATTGCTCTTCGACGCATTCGCCGACGCATCCATGACAATCAGATTCTCCCTCATGTCCACCACGCGCTTTTGTTGTTCCCAGGTAAGCTCCTTGAATCCCTCCATCTCGGAGACTTCATCCACAGACACAATGTGATCCACCTGCAGCCCGGTCGGCTTGCCCTTGAGCGCTCCCACCTGGTCGGCGGTCACGCCCCGCAGGGCGCGATCCTTGGCGGCATTTGACGGCGCAGCCGCACGCAGCCGGTCGTAGAGGCTGAGGCTGGCCGATTTCGCCTCCTTCTCCACCCCTTCCAGCGTAACCTCGTCGGCGTGAATACTCCCCAGGCCTTTGCCCTCTTTTCGCAATTGCGCGCGCGCCTGCGCAAGTTCGCGTTCGCTCAGGTTGCCCTTGTTCCACAGGGGATCCAGCTTGTTCAACTCCTCCGCGGTCTCCCGCAGCCGCGCCTTATCTTCCGCGGTCCGCGTCGCCTTGGCCAGCAATTCGCTCCGCTCCTCCAGCAGGCTCGCCTTTTCCCCATAACGCTGCTCCACCAGCGCCTTCTGCTTCCCAAGCCGCGACAGAATCTCTTTCTGCTCTCCGGTCAGCGGTCTCCAGACCTTCATTTCGTCCAGAAGCTTCTGCTGGAAGTTGCCGCCTTGCCCGCGCCCCGCGACCCAGCGGTCCACAAAGGTCTCCAGCGTCTTCTCGTCCATCGACGCCTTTTCGCCCGCCGCCACCACGTCCTTCATCTCGGTGAATGCCGTCTCGATGGCCTCCCGTTCCGCTCCGGACATCTTGGTGATATCGCCCATGGCCGCCACAAACTCCGCGTCCTTGCTCAGGGCCACAAACGACGTGATTCCGCGCCGGATAGTCTTGAACAGCGGCTTGCCGTACTTGAGAGCCACCCCTGCGATGTACCCGCTCACCCCCGGCAGAACTGCCAATGAGGTCGCCCGGGCTTCCTTCCACGCGGCAGCTTCTTCTTCGATTGCCCGCGCTCGTGCTTCCAGCGCGCGCGCCACTTCCGGCCGAAGATCGTCGATTGCCTTCAGCCGCGCCGACAGTTTTGTCGCGTCTTTCTCCTCATTGAACGTCCGCAGCGCTGACTCCGCCTTGCGCAATCCCGACGCGGAGTTGGCAAAAACCTCGGCCACGGGAAGACCAACATCGATTGCTGCGGCCGCCACCGCCAGCACCACCCACCCGAAGCTGGGCTTGTCATCCAGGAAGCCAAGCGTGTAGTCGTTGCTGCCCTTCTTGTATTCCTCATAGGCCTCGTAGGCCTGGTACACGCTCAGCCCGGCATTGGCAACCATCGCCCCCGCGGCGATTGCTCCGCCCACCGGAACCAGCAGGGTGAGAGCGATCGCGATGATGCCGATCGCGATGCTGCTGAAGATCTTTCGGTTTTTCTTGGCCGTCACTTCATCCTGGACAACCATCCAGTAAATCGAGTCCTTGCCGATTTCAAAGTGTTCGCGCGAAGCCTCCAGCAGAGGCATCAGCGAGAAGACCCGCTCCGGGTCCTCGGCAAATTCCTTGCGCGTCTCGCTCAGGCTCTGATATCGCTTTTCGATCTCATCCAGAAGGTATTTCTTCACGCCCGCCGCATCTGACGTGGCCAGCTTCTTCAAATCGATGTCGCGCTGGGCAACGAAATCGTCCTTCGAGCCTTCCAGTACTGCTTTTCGACCCGCCTCGTTCTCTTTGTCCACCGGTGTTTCCGTTAGCTTGGCAACTTTGTCGTTCGGATCCGGCGAATTCCCATGGCTGGTCATCCCATAGGAGGCCATCATGTCCGCGTGGTGAAAGTGTTCCGCCGCATGCTGATCCGCAAGCCCTTTCGCGATCTGGTCGGCGCCACCCTGCTTCTCCAGCTTCTTCTTCTCCGCGAACAGCATGTGCTCAAAAAGCGCAAGCTGGTCCAGTGCAAAGCGTACCGTCTGGTCGCGAAACGCGATGCGGTACTGCTCCATCGCGTCCTCAAAGGCCTGATTGTTCGCGAACTTTAGCCGCTGCAGGTCGTCGAAGTACGTGTCAGCGTGCTTTTGTCGCTCATCAAGGAGCGGACCGTATCCGCCGCCCCGGCCTTCCATCTTCAGCGGATGTTCCACGTCGTGCTTCCACGCCTTCCACTCCTCATGCAGGGTCTCCAACCCCAGCAGCGGCCGCGCCGTTTCATCGGCGGCCTTATCCTGTTCTTCTCTTTTTTTCGTGGACTCGATATACCGGTCGACGGAAGCCTCCATATCGGTCAGAGACGTGGTATCGGCGTTGACGCGAGCCAGGTAGTCCGCGCGCTGCGCCGGCGTCAGCTGCATTAGTTTCTCGGCAATTTGCAGCACCTGGTCATAATCTGCGGCCGAGGTTGCCGGCGCGTTAGCGTCCCCCGCAAATAGCGCGTCCTTGATGTCCTTGGGCAGCGCCTCGATCCGCTTCCGCTGGCTCTCCTCCAAAAGCACTGCCTCGCGTGTCTCCAGCCACTTCTTCGCCATCTTCCGGTCTTGCGGGGAATTGGTCAGCTTGCGATGCGCCGTGTCCTTGTTGCTGTCCCAGAATCTCTTGTCCGTTTCGTCATTCACCGCCTTTTGCTCGTCCTTCGATAACTTGCCCAGAAACTCACCCGAGGTTTGCTGGATGACGAGGGCCTTGTATCCCGCCCTCACATCCGCTTCGCTGACCGCGGCATGCGGCTGGACAAACCAGCGCCTCCGGATTTTGGCAACATCGGCGTCGGACGTAACCCCGTAATACTGCCGGATGAACTCCTCCAACACCTCCTCGGGGCTCATCGTCCGCGTCACTTGAAGCCGGAACGGGACCAGCAACGCCTGTTGTCCGATCGCGTCTTTATCCTGCTCCCTGGGCTGGCGCTGAACCGTTCCCGTACCGCGCCCTTCCGCCTGCTGGGCAACGTGGGCAAGCTCGTGGGCCAGCAACCTGCGGCCGCGCGGCGAACTCGGATCGTATTGTCCCTTGTCAAAGAAGACGTGACTTCCCGCGGTAAACGCCCTCGCATTGATGTCGTTTGCCCAGTCAGCGGCGTCATCGTCGGTATGGATGCGAACCGCGCTCAGGTCCCGGCCGATGCGCGGCTCCATCAAGGCTCGAATACCGTCGCCGAGTGGCCGGCCGGGTGAGGGAAGGTGTTCCCGGAGCGGGATTTGGGGCAGCATCGGCAACCGCCTTCCGGATAGAGCGGCGGGGTGCCATGGGGCAGACTGGTTCATGGCTCGATCGGCCGCCTGATCCGCTTCCCATTCCAGCGAATCGGTGGCCGAACCCACTTCCAAGCGGCGTCGAAGCCGGCGGCGCACGGGCGGCGGCGGCGGATCGACAGGAATGCCCGCCGGCCGGCCCGGCATAAATCCCGGAGCGGCGGACTCGGCCCTTTGCGGTTCCGTCTCAAGGGTCGGTGTCGAACCGGAAGACGGGGAGACTTTTTTCCCGATCTCAGATGTGACCAGGGGGGCGTGGTCCATCGTGGCCTCCAAATCGGCGGTGGTTCAGTTTACGACTGAATACGCCAGAAATGCGAGAGTTTTTCCAGTGAACCAGAGGGATGGGAGGAACCACCCGGGTGTCCGTGCAGATTCAAGTGTGGCCATAACTCATAGACAACTCATCCACGGCTCATGGAGAGAGAGCATTGGATCGAGCAAAATCATTTTCGGCAGGGTACGCAGGTTGGGCCGGACTTTGGAGGCGAGCAATGCACTGGAAATCGATGAGTCTTGCAGCGGTTTGGTTGATGATGTCGCTTGGGACGCCGGCGCAGACAGTGGCGGCAATCGACAGCGGCAGTGCGGTAGTCCCCACCCTGGTGCGCTTTACGGGCGCGGCGCCTGGGCATGCCGGCGAGCGGCTTTCGCTCGAGTTCTCGATTTATGCGGCGCCCGATTCCGGCTCGGCGTTATGGAGCGAGCGCCAGGGGGTCCAGATCGGCGGCGACGGGGGGTACACGGTGCTGCTCGGCGCCGGATCGTCGATCGCTTTACCCACGAGCGTCTTCGCCGCGGGCGAGGCTCGCTGGCTGGGCGTCCGCATCGGCAGCGGCGACGAGCTTCCGCGGGTTCTGCTTAGCAGCGTGCCCTACGCCATGAAGGCGGCTGACGCGGACACGCTGGCGGGCCTTAAGGCGAGCGATTTTCTAACCCAGGATGAGTTTGCAGCGAGGCTCAAGCAGGCGGCGGCGGACCAGGTTAAAGCCCGGCCTCAGACTGCCGGCACGGAGACTACAACGCCCGCAACGCCGACCGGAGGGGGAACAGCGGGCTACCTGCCCCTTTGGTCGGGCGCGGAGACGTTAGCCAACTCGGGGCTCTTCCAGAAGGGCTCGGGGGTCAACGCAGAGTTCGGCATCGGCACCACGTCGCCCGCCGTGACGCTGGATGTGAATGGGCCATTTACGTCGCGGGGCGTTCTTCGTGCATGGAACACGGTGGCCGTAGAGAGCAACGCGGTGGCCACGGCCGCTGCGGGAGTCAGCTCGCCCATGCTGGAGCTGGTAGGCAGCGCGTTCAACTCGGGCACAGCCACAGCAGCGCCGCAACGGTTTGCCTGGCAGGTGGCGGCCACGGGCAATAATACGGCTGCGCCTTCAGCGAGCCTGAATCTGCTCTACGGCACCGGTGGTCCGGCGCCCACCGGCCTCTCGATTTCGCCCAAGGGTATCCTCACCTTTGCTCCGGGGCAGACCTTCCCCGGCGCCGTTTCTACCGCTGGTTCAGTCAATGCCAGCTCCTACGACCTCAACGGCTCTCTTTTTGCGTACGGCGGCGGGAACGGCAACGCCTTCCTGGGATACGCCGGAAGCGGAACACCGGCCTCAGGCGGCAGCAACACCGCGGTCGGCACTTCATCTTTGACCGCCCTAACCAGCGGCTTTTCAAACTCCGCGCTTGGCTTTGCGGCGCTGCACAACAACTCATCTGGTGGCTCAAACACAGCCATGGGCGCTCTTGCGCTTGAATTCAACTCCACGGGCAACTACAACAATGCATTTGGTGGCGCCGCTCTGAACAGCAACAATGGCGGTAGCTGGAACAATGCATTCGGCGGCGGCGCCTTGCGGTGGAACATCAACGGCACCCAAAACACTGCCATCGGCGATAACTCCGGACCGGATTCTGCTTCGACTGGTCTTATAAATTCGACCGCCATCGGCGCCAACGCAACCGTGAGTAGGAGTTACTCCCTGGTGCTTGGACAGACAACCGCGGGTAGCCCCGGCGCCAGCCATGTCAACGTGGGCATTGGCACGGCAACTCCCGCCACCGCGATGGAAATATCGGTCAACGCGCCGAATGCTCTTGGACCCATTCTCACGCTGACCAATCCAGGCGGCACAACCAGCCCTTACGGCTACCCAGCGTCCGAAGCTTCCGTCGATTTCAAGACCTACCTGCACTCCAGCACCGCCAACTCACCCACCTCCCGCATCGTGGCCATCGACCAGGACTACGGAAACGAACTCAGCTTCCTCGTCAAGCAAGCCGGAGCGGACAATAATCCATTGCTTGAAGAAATGGTCATCACGGATCAGGGCGTGGATGTGGATAACTACCTTTATCTTGTAGGTCCCTTCGGTATATACGCAACTCCGCCCACCGTCGCGGATTTCGAAGGAAGTGTAACTATATCTGGAGACCTCTGGGTCGATTCCATCCATGCATCGGTAAAAGACTTCCTCATCGATCACCCCTCCGACCCGGCCAACAAGTACCTTGCCCACGCTTCGGTCGAGTCCTCGGAGATGATGAATATTTACTCCGGCAACGCTGTTACGGATGAACTCGGACTCGCCACCGTCAAGCTTCCCGACTGGTTCCAGGCGGAAAACACCGACTTTCGCTACCAGCTCACCACCATCGGCCGCGATGCCCACGCATGGGTTGCAAAAGAGGTCGGCGGAGGCCAGTTCCAGATCGCCACCAACGCAACCTTTGTCAAAGTCTCCTGGCAAATCACCGCCGTGCGTCAGGATGCCTACGCCAAGGCACATCCGCTCGTCGTTGAACAGGAGAAGCCTGCCAACGAACGCGGTTTCTACATCCACCCGGAACTCCACGGCCAGCCCCAGGAAAAACAACTCCAGTGGGCTCGTCAACCGGACAGGATGCGGCGAGGGATGAAGCAGCAGCAGGCGATGGCGGCGGCGGCCGCGCGCCGGACCGCAAGCACGCAATAACGCGCTGCGGCCATGGATTCATCTTGCCGACTCGCTGGCCTCCTGACTCGCTACAATGTCTCCTGATGCGCCCTCTGCCGATTTCATGCCTGTTGTCTGCCGTCATTCTTTTGCCGGCACTCGCGTTTCCGGCGGAAGGTTATCGCATCGTCCACACCTACCCGCACGATCCCAATGCATTCACCCAGGGACTGGTTTTCGTGGATGGACACCTCTACGAGAGCGATGGGCGCTTTGGCCAATCGAGACTGCGCATGGACGATCTTGAGACGGGCCGTCCCGTGCAGCAAATCCAACTCGATTCGCAGTACTTCGGCGAAGGGCTCACCAACTGGGGCAGCACGTTGATCCAACTCACGTGGCAATCGCACACGGCTTTCGTTTATGACCGCTTCAGCTTTCGCCTGCTGCGCACGCTGCATTACCCGTGGGACGGATGGGGACTGACCCAGGACGGCAAATCGCTGATCCTCAGCGACGGCTCCTCCGACCTGCACTTCCTCGACCCCGCCACCCTGCACGAGATTCGTCACATCACCGTAAAGGACAACGGCCGCCCGGTCGATCAGCTCAACGAGCTCGAATACATCCGCGGCGAGATCTATGCCAACATCTGGCACACCGCCCGCATCGCCCGCATCTCGCCCGCTACCGGCCAGGTCCTCGGCTGGATCGACCTGGCCGGCCTGCTCCCCGCCGGCTCCGTCACCGACCCCGAGGCAGTCCTCAACGGCATCGCCTGGGATCCCGAGCACAACCGCCTCTTTGTAACCGGCAAGCTCTGGCCCAAGCTTTTCGAGATCCAGGTCGTCCCCCGGCCACCGACCATCCTCAAGCGCGCACTTCACCATTCATCCGGAAACCGGGCGCCTACCACCTGACTCCCGGCAGCGGCCACGGCCAGATTCCTGTGACTACCCCTGAGTTGGGTAAGACGGGGGTAACAACTCGGCCGGAGTTGGGTAAGACGGGGGTTACAACTACCCCTGAGTTGGGTCATCGTTTTTGTGATCCAACTCACTTTAGCCCGCTCCTCGTCCCTTTGTCTCTCTGTCCCTTTGTCCCTGCTTTTTGGTCCCCGGTCCGCGATCCTGGCTCCCTCCATTTGCCACTTCTCTCCCCATCCGCTAAACTAGGAAATTGCGAGGGGTGCGGCGAGAGCCTGCATCCTGCCACCGCATCATCTCTTCGGTTCCCAAGCGAACTGGATCCAAGGACTTAGGAATGGCCAATCACGTTTCATCGCTCAAGCGCGCCCGTCAGACCGTAACCCGCACCGCCGCCAACCGCGCCAACCGCAGCCGGGTGCGCACCAGCCTCCGCGCCATGCGCGAGGCCCTGGTCACGGGAGAGGCGAAGGCCGCCAATGAGCAGTTCAAATCGACCGTCTCCACGCTGGACAAGAGCGTGCAGAAGGGCGTCTTCCACAAGAACACGGTTTCCCGCTACAAGAGCCGCCTGAACGCGCGGCTGAAGGCGCTGTCGACGGCCAAGGCGTAGCAGTTTAACCGCGCACAATCATCGACTTAGAACAGCCGGGATACGTCCTGGCTGTTTGCGTTTGCAGACGGCCCGAAGCACCCGGGAGCCAGAGCGAGCGAGGAGGATCGATGGTGGATCGCAGCATGAGAACCGCCTGCACGGCCATGCTGGCCGGATGGATCCTGGCTGGGCCGGCTGCCGCGCTGCACGCGCAATCGCCCGTCAATGCACCGAAGCCGATCGCACTGACCGTCCATTGGGACCGCACGGTGGTGGTTTCGCGGTCCACGCCGACGCTGCAGGTGGTAGTGAATCCGCCGCTGCGGCCAGCGCAGCCGCTGGCCGCGCCGTCGTTTCAGGCGGTGAAGGACCTGGGCGCCGACGACGTGCGCTACGTTCCCTGGCTGCCTTATCCGAAACTGGCGGTGGCGGAGTTGGAACCGCCCACCCCCGAGCACACGAGCTGGGATTTCAGCCTTATCGACCCCATGATGAAGGAATTCCTGGCGGCTACCGAGGGGCATCCGCGGGTGGTGAACTTTAGCACCATTCCGGCGTGGCTCTTCAACACCGACAAGCCGGTGACCTATCCGGCCGACCCCGACAAGGTGTTTTGGGACTACACCCAGGGGACGGAGCTGAAGGACCCGACTGGGAAGGCGCTGGGCGACTACTACGCGCGGCTGGTGAGCTGGTACACCAAAGGCGGGTTCACGGATGAGAACGGGGTGCGCCACGAGTCGGGCTATCACTACGACGTGCCGGTGTGGGAAGTGCTGAATGAGCCGGACTTTGAGCACAACACCACTCCCAGGCAATACACCGAGCGCTACGATGCGATTGTGAGCGCCATCCACGCGGTGTCTCCGGGGACGAAGTTTATGGGGATGGCGCTCGCGATGCCGAGCCTGGCGCCGGAGTATTTTGAATATTTCCTGGACCACAGCCATCACCGCCCGGGCATTCCGCTCGACTACATCTCCTATCACTTCTACGCGTCGCCCAAGCGCGGCGAGGGCCTGGACACGTGGCAGTACACATTTTTCGACCAGGCCGAGGGGTTCCTGAACACGGCGCGCTACATCGAGACGATGCGCAAGCGGCTGTCTCCGGAGACGAAGGTGTCGGCCGACGAGCTGGGTGCGATTCTGCCGACCGACAATACGGCGGCGGACAACACGCCGCCTCCGGCCGCGTACTGGAACCTGGCAGGCGCGCTGTATGCCGACCTGTTTGTCGAGTTGTCGCGCTTGCAGATCGACATCATCGGCGAGTCGCAACTGGTGGGGTATCCCACGCAGTTTCCCAGCGTGAGCATGATGGACTGGCAGAGCAACAAGCCCAACGCGCGCTACTGGGTGCTGAAGCTGATCAAGGACAACTTCCGTCCGGGCGACAAGCTGGTGGAGACGAAACTGTCAGGCGGAGATTCGGGCGAGATCGGAGCGCAGGCGTTCGCGACGGCAGCGGGGCACAAGCTGCTGCTGTTCAACAAGCGCAACCGGGTGTTTGAGGTGGCGCTGCCGGACGCGGCGCAGGTAACGGCGGAGACGGTGGATGAAGAGACGGGCGAGGGGCCGGCACGTGCGGTGAAGGTGGAGGGCGGGAAGCTCAGGCTGGAGCCGTTTGCAGTTGCGGTGGTGCGGTGGTGAGATTCGGCCGATGCCCCACCCTTCGCGCGATGAGGCTGTGCGAAGGATAGGCACTCGTCCAATATGAACTGACAATTAATTGAGCCGCTCGAAGATTCCGGCGGCGCCCATGCCTCCGCCGACGCACATGGTGACCATGCCATAGCGGGCGCTGCGGCGCTCCATCTCGCGGAGCAGCGTGGCTGTAAGTTTGGCGCCGGTGCATCCGAGCGGATGGCCGAGGGCGATGGCGCCGCCGTTCCTGTTCACTTTTTCGGGATCGAGGCCAAGCGCCCGGATTACAGCCAAAGCCTGCGCTGCAAATGCTTCATTCAGCTCGATGACGCCGATATCCTCGAGCCTGAGTCCAGCGATCTTTAGAGCTTTGGGCACGGCAAAGATGGGGCCAACGCCCATCTCCTCAGGCAGGCAGCCGGTGGCGGCATAGGCGACCAGGCGCGCGATGGGCAGGATTCCCAACTCCGCGGCACGCTTCGCATCCATGAGGACGGCAGCGGCTGCGCCATCGCTTGTCTGCGAGGAGTTGCCTGCGGTTACGGTGCCTTGCGCGGCAAATGCAGGCTTTAGCTTAGCCAGGGCCTCGGACGACGTGTCCGCGCGGGGGCCTTCGTCGGCCGCAAAGGTATTCTCCTCCACGAGCGGCTTGCCTGCTCTTGCCGTCGGGGTGGCCGTGGTTACTTTGACCGGAACCAACTCATCGTCAAACCGGCCAGCGGCCTGCGCGGCAAGCGCGCGGCGATGGCTCTCAATGGCGAAGGCGTCCTGATCGTCGCGGCTGATGTTGTAGTGGCGGGCTACGCGTTCAGCAGTGAGGCCCATGGTGAGGAGCGAGGCGGGGTAGTGCTCGGCCAGCCAGGGATTGGGGCTGGGCTTGTTGCCGCCCATGGGGATAAGGCTCATGGATTCCGCGCCTCCGGCGATGACGACTTTGTCGCCGCCGGAGCGGATGCGCATGTCGGCCTGGGCGATGGCCTCGAGGCCCGAGGAGCACAGCCGATTCACGGTGACACCGGGAACCTCGATTGGCAAGCCGGCGCGGATGGCAGCGAAACGCGCCATGTTGAATCCGGCTTCGCCTTCGGGCTGCGCGCAACCCAGAATCACGTCCTCGATTTCACGTTTGTCGAGCTGGGGAACGCGCTCGAGAGCGCCGTTGATGGCGATGGCGGCCAGGTCGTCGGGGCGGGTGGTGGCAAGGGCGCCTTTGGGGGCGCGGCCGACGGGGGTGCGGACGGTGCTGACTAGGACGGCTTCAGGCATTGGACACCGGTTTTCAGTTGTCGGTGGTCAGTGATCAGTGATCAGTGATCAGTGATCAGTGGTCAGTGGTCAGTGGTCAGTGGTCAGTGGTCAGTGGTCAGTGGTCCGACGTGTGCTGATTTTGGTTTAGATGCTTGGGGCTCCGTTGGTCAACCAGGCAAACTGATTCGATTACCTCAAATTGTCCGATGCTTCGGCGAGAGTCCAGGCGGACTTGGTGAAGTAGTGGTAGACGGTCTTGTGGTCGATGACGGAGTCGGAGACGGCGTCGTGATCGAGACGCGCTGGGCGGGGCGAGAGTCCGATCTGGGCTTCGCGCACGGTTTCCGGCGAGGCCGCGTCGATGCCCCAATTGAAGCCGAGCGTGACGGTGGAGTCGTGCGCCTGGAGACGGCTGGTTTCCAGCGCGGTGGCCAGCACCTCAGGCCTTGCCGGCGTCGCGCCAAAAAAGACCAGCAGCGAGACGGTGCCTTCGGCCGAGCAGAGCACGGCCCAGTCGGACGAACCCGGCCGCTGGAAGCTACCGTGGATCACGTTCTCAGGCCGGTGGGCTTCGTAGGTTTGCGGGATGAGGCAGCCGCGCTCAGTAAGCTCGCCGTTTACGGCCAAGGGAAGATCGGGGAAGCTGCTGGGAGGCAGGTGGCGGATGATGTAGGACTGGCTGCGGGCGTCAACGTCGATTTGGCCGCGGGTCACGAGGCGGTCCGGGTCGTAGTCCTGCGCGGCGGCGAGGGCACCGGCGAGGAGAAGGCATAGGGTAGCGCGTGTTCTGCGGCCAGCGGATGGCATGGTGAAGTTCGAGAGCAATTCTACGCGCAGTCAGTTCATAGTTCGTAGTTCTAGTTGTCAGGTTTCAGTTGTCAGTTGTCAGCGCCCGACGAAGAAGGTCTCTCAGGGGGTGAAGCCCGGATCGATTTGTGTGCCTTTTCGGCGCGACTGAAGTCGGGCCCTGACACGATTTCTCACAGCGTTGGCTCGTCCTCTTTAGTTCCGCAGCGGCTTGCCGGTTTTCAGCGTGAAGGCGATGCGCTCCTGCGTTTTGCGCTCGCCGCACAGGCACAGGAAGGCTTCGCGCTCGAGATCGAGCAGGTATTGCTCGCTGACCAGGGAGCCGGGCGTGACGCGGCCGCCGGCGAGGATGTAGGCGGCCCAGCGGGCTACTTTCTGATCGTGTTCGCTGGCAAAGCCGGCTTCGCCCATCATGAAGATGCCTGTTTCCATGGTGGCGAGAGCCGCGGTACCGGGAGCGGGAACCTGCGTGCGCGGCATCGGCGCGGTGTAGCCCGCTTCGATCAGCGCCAATGCCTGCGCCCTGGCGTCAAGGAGGAGGCGTTCGCGGTTGGCAGTGATGCGGTCCGCGGGGGCGAAGAGGCCGAGCGCGCGCGCCTCGACGGCGGAAGTGGAGACCTTGGCCATGGCGATGGTTTCGAGGGCGCGCTTGAGGGCGTTCTGCATCTCGGCGGACCGGGCGAAGCGAGCGGGGCCGGGGTCCTGGCCGCGGGGATCGGGCGGTATGAGAGCCGTAGCCGCGTCGACGGCGCGCAGCAGCATCTCCTTGGTGCCACCGCCGCCGGGGATGAGGCCGACACCGGCTTCGACCAGGCCGATGTAAGTTTCTGCGTGGGGCTGGCGGCGGGCGGCGTGGAGGCACATTTCCGCGCCGCCGCCGAGGGTCATGCCGAAGGGCGCGACGACGACGGGGCGCGGACAGAACTTGATGGCCTGGGTCATCTGCTGGAAACCGTGGATGGCGGCGTTGACTTCGTCCCACTCGCCTTCTTGTGCGCCGAGAAGGAGTTGCATGAGGTTGGCGCCGACCGAAAAGTTGTCGCGGTCGCCGGAGATGACGAAGCCGAGGAAGTCGCGCACGGTGTCCGAATCGGGCTTGAGGACCGACGAGACGAGAGAGACGACGTCGCCGCCGATGGCGTTCTTGAGCGCATGCAGCTCGATGCAGGCGATGCCGTCGCCGATGTCGACGAGGGATGCGCCGGAGTTGGCTCGGACCACTTTGTTGGTGCGTCGGAAGTCGGCTACGGTGGCGTGGCCGGGCTGCTGAGGGACGGGCTCCCAGGCGTGGGCGGCGGGGTTGTAACATTGTGGGCCGTCGAGCGCGTACCAGGACTGGTTGCCGGAATCGAGCAGGGCGGTAACGGCGGGGCTGACGGGCAGGTTCATCGCCTTCATGCGCGCGACGGTGTCCTTAATGCCGGCGGCATCCCACATTTCAAACGGGCCGAGCTCCCAGTTAAAGCCCGCGCGCATGGCTCGATCGATGGAGGGAGCGTCGTTGGCGGCTTCGCCGATGAGTTCGGCGGAGAAGTTCCAAAGCGTGGCGAGCAGCGGCCACAGGAATGCGGCGGCTTTGTCTCTTTTGGGATCGGCCGAGAGCAGCAGGCGCAGGCGCTCGGGGAGACTGGCGGCGTTTTTGGCCATCTCCAGCGAGGGAATGTTGGGCTTGGCGGAGGGGCGGTATTCGAGGGTCTTGAGGTCGAGGACGAGGCGCTCGTCTTTCCCGTCGGAGCCGCGGGACTTCTTGTAGAAGCCCTGGCCGGTCTTATCGCCGAGCCATTTGCGGTTGACGATTTCCTGGAGGATCGTGGGAAAACTTCCCTCAGAGGCTAACGCCCCTTCTTCCTTTGGGCTTCTTTCGGCACGACTGAAGTCGTGCCCTGACACTTCTTTCGTTGGCGCAGTTTTGAGTGATTCGCTTTGCGCGGATGCGCTGTTCTGGGAGGCGCCTTGGGGGAAGTTGGCGGCGACGTGGGCGAGGACGTCGATGCCCACCATGTCGGCAAGGCGAAAGGTACCGGTGCGCGGCCAGCCGATGGCCGGACCGGTGAGGGCATCGGCTTCTTCGATGGTGAGGCCTTGCTGGAGCATCAGCGTGGCCGCAGTGAACATGATGGTGACGCCGATGCGGTTGGCGATGAAGTTCGGCGTGTCATTGGCGAGCACCACCTGCTTGCCGAGGAGGCGATCGGCGAAAGCGGCGAAGGACGACAGCAGAGCGGGGTCGGTTTCCGGGATGGGGATGAGCTCAAGCAGGCGCATGTAGCGCGGGGGATTGAAGAAGTGGCTGCCGAAGAATTTTTTCTGGTTTTGGACTGGCAGTGGTTCAGCAATTCGGGCAATGGGCAGGCCGGAGGTGTTGGTAGTGAGCAGCGCGGTGGGGGCGAGATGGGCCGCGATGCGTTGGAGCAGCGAATGCTTGATCGCCAGGTTTTCGGCAACGGCTTCGATGACCCAGTCGCATTGGGCTAGCTGCGGCAGATCGTCTTCGAAGTTGCCGAGGGTAATGCGGCTGGCGAAGGCGGGATCGTAGAATGCGGCAGGTTTGGATTTGGCGAGGGCGTCGAGTGCGGCGAGGGCGAGTCGATTTCTGGAGCCGTCGCCTTGAGGAACCATGTCGAGCAGGAGCACGGGGATACCGGCGTTGGCAAGGTGCGCGGCAATGCGGGAGCCCATGGTTCCGGCGCCGAG
The DNA here is from genome assembly GCA_035552475.1 of Occallatibacter sp. Lineage (GTDB taxonomy): Bacteria > Acidobacteriota > Terriglobia > Terriglobales > Acidobacteriaceae > Telmatobacter. The sequence continues at coordinate 30,823 of DASZLE010000025.1, read as the reverse complement.
CACGGCGGCGCGGCGGATCAGCATGGGCTGGGCGTTGGGATTGAGGATGGGAGCCGGGGCGGGGGCAACGGTGCTCATGCGGTCTCCGTGGCGCGTGGGGTGAGGCGCGCTTTGAGGCGAGGATAGCAGCGGCGGCTGTGAGATGTCAGTTGCTGGGCGTGTGGCCGGTAGCCGGTAGCCGATAGCTTGTAGCTTACGGCTACTGGCTACGGGCCGACTTACGGTGGAGCACGTGGCGGCGGAGGGGGTGGCCCACCGGCAGATTGGGATGGTCGAAATCGTCGGCGGGGTTGCGCGTCATGCCTAACTTTTCCATCACGCTAATGGAGCGGACGTTGGCGGGCGTGGTGAGGGAGACGACCTCGGGCAGCGCCAGCTGAGTGAACGCGTAATCGAGGACGGCGGAGGCGCCTTCGGTGGCGAGCCCATGGCCCCAATGTTCCGCGTCGAGGCGCCATCCGATTTCAACACAGGGAGTGAAGTGAGCCTGGAACGCGGGCACGGAGAGGCCGATGTAGCCGAGGAATGTGCCGGTGTCGCTGAGTTCCGCCGCCCATAGACCGAAGCCGTGCTGTTCGAAGTGGGCTTCAATGCGGGCGATAAACCCGTCGGATTCTGCGCGCGTGAGCGGGGCAGGGAAGTACTCCATGACTCGGGGGTCCGAGTTAATGCGGGCGAAGGGCTCGCGGTCGGAGTCGTGCCAGCGGCGGAGTGTGAGGCGGGCGGTTTCGATTTTGCGCTGAGGGTTCATTGTGCGTCCTGATGAATTTACCGGCGTCGGATCGCGTCGGGGAAGCTCGAAGCCGGCGGCTCATGTGGGGCAGGTTCAGAGGGTCAGGGCAGATGCGATAGCTTGGAAGGTACAGGATACCGGGGCGCAGCCTGCCCATTCGACTTTACCCCGGGTACAAGGAGATTCAAGGATGAAACGAGTTTTTGGCCGGCTGGAACGCTGCGCGGCGGCGATCGTAATCGCCAGCCTGATGGGTTTGGCGGCGCAGGCTCAGGACCTGAAGAGCTTTGAACAGCGGATCACGACGAAGGTGCTGCCGAACGGGCTGACGATCCTGATCTGCTACCGGCCGGAGGCGCCGGTCTTCAGCTACGTGACGTTTGTGGACGCGGGCGATGCGAACGATCCCTCTGGCGAGAGCGGGCTGGCGCACATGTTCGAGCACCTGGCGTTCAAGGGGACGACCGAGATCGGGACCAGGGACTGGCCGGCGGAGAAGGTGGCGCTGGAAAAGGTGGAGAAGGCCGACGAGGCATACGAAGCGGAACTGCGCAACCAGGATGGAAGCCATCCGGAGAAGCTGGCCGAGCTGCACAAGGCGTTCGAGGCAGCCCAGGCCGATGCGGAGAAATACGTGGTTCCGAACCAGTTCACCGAGGTGGCGGAGCGGAACGGCGCGGAGGGGCTGAACGCGGAGACGGGGTTGGACGATACGCAGTATTTCTGGTCGATGCCAGAGAACCGGCTGGAGCTGTGGGCATGGCTGGAGAGCAGCCGGCTGGCCGACGTAGTGCCGCGGGAGTTCTACAAGGAGCGGGACGTGGTGCTTGAAGAGCGGCGGATGCGGACCGATTCGGATCCGATCGGTCGGCTCCTGGAGCAGTTCCTGGCCACGGCGTACGTAGCGCATCCGTATGGGCGCAGCTCGATCGGCTGGCCAAGCGAAGTGAGCCAGATTACGGCGACCGAAGCGATGGCGTTCCACCGCAAGTACTACGCCGGGTCGAACCTGGTGGTGGCGGTAGTGGGCGATGTTAAAGCCAGCGAGGCAATGCCGATGCTGGAGAAGTATTTCAGCCGCGTGCCGGCTGGTCCCAAACCGCTGAAGATGACGACGGTGGAGCCGAAGCAGTTCGCCGAGAAGACAGTGTTCATCAAGGAGCAGACGCAGCCGTTCTACATTGAGGGCTACCACCGCGGAGACTACAAGGATCCCGACGACGCCGTGTACGACGCGATTTCGGACATCATGTCGAACGGGCGGGTGTCGCGGCTTTACCGGAGCCTGGTGCGCGACCAGCAGATCGCGGCGGAGGCGGAGGGTTTCAGCCCGTATCCGGGCGACAAGTACCCAGGGCTGTTCGCGTTCTATGCAGTGCCTCTGCCGGGGCATACGCCGCAGGAGATGGCCGCGGCGATCCATAAGGAGATCGACAAGCTGAAGAGCAGCGATGTGACGGACGATGAGTTGGCGATGTTCAAGACTCGGGCGCGGGCGGACCTGCTGCGCGGCCTGGCGGACAGCCAGGGGCTGGCACAAGCGCTGGCCGAATACCAGTCGCGGTATGGCGACTGGCGGCAGCTCTTCCTGGAACTGGACCGGGTAGACAAGGTGACGAAGGCGGACATTCGCAGAGTGGCGAACAAGGTGTTTGTGCCCAGTAACCGAACGGAGGCGTGGATCGAGACAGAAGCGCCGCCACAAGCAGCGGCGGGCCAGGGAGGTGCGCAATGAGCCTGGCGAGCTTCCTTCAGGGGCGAAAGCCCTCAACCTTTTCTCCTGCGCGTTCGGCACAGCTGAAATCGTGCCCTGTTACAGAGCTCGTTTTGGCGGCGAGTCTCATTTGCGTGGGGGCGTCCTCTAGCGATGCGCAGCAGGCAAAGAAGCAGGCGCCGCCTGAACGCGTGGAGACACAGCAACAGGCGCAACAGGCGAGACCGTGGGAGAAGATCCCCATTCCTCCTCTGCCGGAGTTCAAGCCCCAGGAGCCGAAGCGAATCGAGCTGAAGAACGGGATCGTGATCTTTATGCAGGAGGATCATGAACTTCCGTTCGTGTCAGGCTCTGTGCTCATCCCCGGCGGCGCCGTGGATGGAGACGCGAGCAAGGCGGGCCTTGTGGATCTGTACGGGCAGACGTGGCGGACGTCAGGCACGGAGAAGATGAGCGGCGACGCGATGGACGATCTGCTGGAGTCGAAGGCGGCGCACATCGAGACGAACGGTGGCGAGGAGTCAACGTCGATTTCGTGGGATTCGCTGAAGGGCGACGCGGACCAGGTGCTTGCGCTGGCGCTCGATCTCCTGTTCCATCCCAAGTTCGATGAACACAAACTGCTGCTGGCCAAGCAGCAGGAAGCTGCCGGGATAGTGCGCCGCAACGACGATGAGGCACAGATTGCGGCCCGTGAGTCAGCCAAGCTTGTGTACGGCGCCGATAGCCCTTATGTGCGGCAGCCGGAGCTGAAGACGATCGGCTCGGTGGCGGTTGCGGACCTGGAAGCGTGGCACCAGCGGACGATTGGCGGGAAGCTGATCGTCGGCATCAGCGGTGACTTCGATCCGGTACAGATGGAGGCGAAACTTCGAGCGGCATTCGAGGGATTGCCGCAGGCCACGCCATTGCCGCCGCGGCACCTGGAATTCCAGCCATCGAAGCAGGTGGTGTACTTCATCGACAAGGAAGACGTGAACCAGTCGAACGTGCAGATCGTGGGCCTGGGAACGGACCGGCATAATCCCGACGTGCCTGCGCTGGCGGTGATGAACGACATCCTGGGCGGAGGGTTTGCGAGCCGCTTGTTCCAGACGGTGCGCACAAAGCTGGGGTTGGCATACGCGGTAGGCGGAGGCGAAGGGTTCGCTTACGACCATCCGGCGACGTTCGACGTAGAAGTGCTGACCAAGAGCGCGTCCACCGTGGAAGCGACGCAGGCGTCATTGGAGCAGATTGCCGGACTGAACACCAGGCCATTCACTGAAGAAGAACTGAAGAGGGCCAAGGATGACATTCTCAACACCTTCCTGTTCCGCTATGACACGCCGGGGAAGGTGCTGGCGGAGCGGGAGCGGCTGGAGTTCTACGGCTATCCGGCGGATTACCTGGAGACATACGAGGCGGCGCTCAAGAAGGTGACGCTGGAGGACGTGACGTCCGTGGCGAAGAAGTACATTCACCCGGATCAGCTTGCGATTCTGGTGGTGGGCAATGGACAGGAGATCAAGCCGGGACTGGATGAGCTGAAACTGGGCCCGGTAAAGGCCATCGACATTACGATTCCCGGGGCGTCGGGCGGCGCACCGGGCGGGGAGACGCAGCAATGAACGGAAATGCGGCGGAGAGAGCAGCAGGGCAGACGAAAGCGGCGCAGCAACTCGCCGACAGCGGTGTGTGTATCCTGCGGCCGGAGACTTGCGTTATCGATGCGGGGGTTGAGGTGGGCGCCGGGACGGTCATCGAGCCGTTTGTGCAATTGCTGGGGAAGACGCGGGTGGGCGCCGGCTGCCTGATTCGGTCCTTCACGGTGCTGGAGGATTCGACGGTGGGGGACGGCGTGACCATCCGGCAGAGCTGCGTGCTGTCCGAAAGCACGGTGGAAGCCGGGGCAAAGATCGGTCCGTTTGCGCACCTGCGGCCCGGCAGCGAGATAGGCCAGGACGCGCACGTCGGGAATTTCGTGGAGACGAAAAATGCGCGGCTCGGAAAGGGCGCGAAGGCCAATCACCTGACCTACCTGGGCGACGCTGAAGTGGGCGAGGGCACGAACATTGGCGCGGGGGTCATCACCTGCAATTACGACGGCGTGCACAAGCATCGGACGACGATCGGGAAACGGGTGTTTGTGGGCAGCGATTCCACGCTGGTGGCGCCTCTCACGGTGGAAGACGGCGCGTTCATAGGCGCAGGATCGTGCATTACGAAGGACGTGCCCGGAGGGAGCCTGGCGGTGGGACGGGCCCACCAGGTGGTGAAGGAGGGGTGGGTGGAACGGCGCAACAGGGAAAGAAAATGCGAATAGGATCCGGAGAGCTGGAACGGAACGGATTCTGGGCGCGTAATCCCAAGAGCGGCAGCGCTTTGTGGCTGGAATGCGTTTCAGCCCCGATTCAGAACTTCTGACGCCATTATCGAGTCGGTTACTTTCGTGGGCGATTTCTGGCTACTGACCCGAACGATGCATTTACAAGTGACTGGAATGCCCGGCAGTCTGAGACTGCGGGGGTTGTGTCTCCGTCTGGAAACAAGGGTTTTCTTTGAGGAGCTTCCGGCAAAGAGAACCGCCACTTGGGGGAAACCGTTTGGTGTTGGGGGTCGTCAGACAATTTCGCCGCAGAGCGACGTGCAAGCCGGAGGGCGAAGCAACGAAACAACGGCGCGGAGAAACCGTTTTGGGATTGGAGCTAGCGAGAGCGATAACGCATTCCGACGTTGATGCGTACGAGACTGATGGCCGCAGGCGGCCAAGGTCGCGGCGTGTCGCGCGGATTCTGATTGTGGACGACGAGAGCCACGTGCGTTCCATGATGGGGGCGACGCTTGAGCACCATGGGTACGAGGTCCTGCTTGCCGAGAGCGGCCGGGAGGCAGCGGGAATCCTGGAACGGCAGCGAGTCGACCTTGTTCTGACCGACATCGTGATGCAGGATGGCAACGGCCTGGCGCTGCTGGAACGCATCCGGGGCGAGTATCCAGGGCTGCCGGTTGTGATGGTATCCGCCATACACGATATCAGCGTGGCCATCGATTCAATGCGCCGCGGCGCCTACGATTATCTGCTGAAGCCATTTGAACGGGAACACCTGGTGGCAACGGTGCTGCGGGCGCTGGAACACCGGCAGGTGCTGGAAGAGAACCAGAACTATCAGCTCAGCCTGGAGCAGGTGGTGCAGGCGCGCACGGAGATGCTGCGCCAGGCGATGGATGACCTGGAGCACTCCTACGACGTTACGCTGGAGGCGCTGGGAGACGCGCTGGACCTGAAGGATTCCGAGACAGAGGGCCACTCCAAGCGGGTGACGGCATATACGATTGCGCTGGCTCGGGCGATCGGGATCAAGCCGGCCGAGATCAAGGTAATTGCGCGCGGGGCGTTTCTGCACGATATCGGCAAGATGGCGATACCGGACGAAATCCTGCGCAAGCCCGGGGCGCTTGCGCCTGAGGAACAGCGGATCATGCGGGAGCATTGCACCCAGGGCTATCACATTTTGCGCAAGATCCCATTTCTGAGCGAGGCGGCGGAAATTGTGTTCTCCCACCAGGAACATTTTGACGGCAGCGGATATCCCAACGGCCTGCGGGGCGCAGAGATTCCGATTGGGGCGCGCATCTTCGCGGTAGCGGATACTCTGGATGCGATCACCAGCGACCGCCCGTATCGCAAGGCGCGAAGCTTCGATGCTGCACGCGAGGAGATCCTGCGCTGTTCGGGAACGCAGTTCGATCCGGCTGTGGTGGAAGTCTTCCTGAAGATCCCGAACGAACTGTGGCACGAGCTGCGGTCTGAGATCACTGGCCAGCACAAGCGATTTTCCACGTTCGACATTTCCGGCGCGCCGCTGCCGCGGGCAGTCGGCTAAACAGGGTCGGGCGCGGCAAGGCGCCTGGGTCATCACGGATGCCAAGCCCGGATTTTTTCAATCGGGATCAATCAAGCTTGAACGGCGGCTTCGCTCTTGAGTGAGAGCACGGCTTCCTGTTCCACCCAGTCGCAAAGCAGATGGCCGGCAAGGATATGCATCTCCTGAATCCGCGCGGTGTCTCTTGAGGGCACAGCCAGGAGATGATCGGCGAATTGGGCCATTCTCCCGCCGCCCTCGCCCGTCAGCGCCACGGTAACCAGGCCGCGTGCCCGGGCGGTTTCCATGGCTGTCACCACGTTTTCGCTATTTCCCGAAGTGGAGATGCCAACGAGCAGATCGCCTGGGGCTCCCAGAGATTCCAGTTGGCGGGAAAAAACGTACTCATAGCCGTAATCATTGGCGACTGCCGTTAGAACGGAGGTATTCGCGGTCAGGGCAATCGAGGCAATCGCGCGGCGTTCACAACGGAAGCGGCCCACCAACTCCGCGCATAAGTGCTGGGAATCGGCGGCGCTGCCGCCATTTCCGCACCAGAAAATCTTTCCACCGGAATGAAGTGTCTCCGTCATGGCCAGGCCGATCGCTTCGAGCGCGGGCTGCTGGTCTTGAAGCAGCCGGACAAGCTCCAGATGTTCGGCAATTGCCTGGCCGAAAATCCGGCGGGGAATGAGCGCACTGGACATTTCAAAGACTCCTCGGAAACAGACACGGAAGACGCCTTCCGTACCGCGTCAGGCGAATGTCTGATGGGCATTCCCCCAGTTGTTATCATAATGAAAATGCGCAACAGCTCCAAGGCACCCGCGTCGGACATGCTGAATACGGTATTCCTGGACCGGGACGGGGTGATCAACGAGAAGATGCCGGAGGGCGAATATGTTCGCTCCGTGAACGAGCTCAGGCTGGTTCCTGGAGTCGCCGCGGCCGTCGCTCGATTGAACCGCGCCCGGCTCAGGGTTCTGGTGGTTTCAAACCAGCGGGGCATTGCGCTCGGGCTTTATGGCAGCCGGGACGTGGATGCCATTCACTCGGCGCTACAAGAGCAATTGGCCGTATTCGGCGCGCACATTGACGCCTTTTATATTTGTCCCCATGACCGGGGCGCGTGCTCATGCCGCAAGCCCCTTCCAGGAATGTTCGAACAGGCGCAGCGCGACTTTGACGGGATCACCGCCGCGGCCGGCGTGATGATCGGCGACTCCCTTTCCGACATGGAATTCGGGCGGCGGACCGGCATGCGGACAATTCTCATTGAAGGATCTGGGAGCGGCGATGCCTCCGCCGATGAACGCGCGCGCCATCTGGCCGATTGGACGTGTGCCTCCCTGCCGGAAGCCGTGGAGGAGATTCTTGCGGTGTTACCGGCTCCCACCGGGCACGATTAACCCCTGCATTTTAGGCTAGTTCCGGTTCAATACGCGGGGGAACCAGGTAATTCGCGTTTCGACCGTGAGGTCATGCTGCGATCCGGTCATGAAGACCGGCGCCTTCCATTGTTCCCATTGCAGGAATCCGCGGATTTCAACGTCAGGGCGCACCCTCTTGCAAAAGTCGAAGGCGTAGTCGTCCTGGGTAGTTCCTCCGGGGATGAAGGCGGAGGAGGCTTTTGCGCGGCGATAACTGAACTGCACCTGCTCCTGCGGGGACAGATGATAGGTTAGCCATCCCTGGCCTCCTTTTCCCTGTCGGCCCACCCAGTCCCCGACCAGGAATCCCTTGTTGGTCGGACCCTGCCGCTGAATCGACTCCCAATACAGAAACTGACCGGATTGAAATGAAGAACTGACCGTGTCCGTGGTCGCTCCTTCAATGCGCAGATCAAGATGCGCGGCCCCGGGGAATCGCGCGAGGTAAATGCCCGGACGATATCCGGCTCGCCGCGGGGCGCTCACCGGGCTCACGTCGTCATGGGCAAGAGAATCCGTATATAGCGTCACCCACCGGCGAAGCAACGGAAGTCGGTAGCTGAAGTCGAAGGTCCCGAGGCGGTAGCCCGGGTCGCTGGCAGAGTTCTTCTCCTGGTAGGTGACGTTTTGGAAGCTGAAGAAGCTGTGCAGGAACGTGTGAAGGGTGATAGGTGCATGTCCCTTGCCTCCCCAGATCGCCATGCGATCGAACCCCAATTCCAGGTTGCGCGAGGGTTTAAAGCTGATCTTCTCCATGTGGACCCAGGGATCGTTGGGGTAGGTGTGTCCCTTCAGGCTGCCCACGAAAAAGTCGTACCGAAACGGCCCGGTGAGTTTGGAAAGGAACGGGATATGCAATGGCTCGACCCGATTGATTTCGAAATCATAGATATTTTCCGCGTTGTTGCTCCAAAGCATGGAAGCACCCTGGGCGGGTCCAAGCCAATGGTCGCTCTTGCCGATAGAGGCCTCGTGGCCAAGGAGGTGATAGCTGAAATTGGCCTCAAGGACCCGCCCGGAATCTGCCACCGGGATGGGGCCGCTGGGAATGGTGTCCTGGCTGGGGTTCGTGGCGAAGGGTACGTCGTCAATGTTGTTCGAGAGGAGTGCGGCGAGGGCAGGGGAGTAGCCGGTGGACGAAGGGGAGTGCTGGAATTCTGCCCGGAGGTAGAGGGAAAAGCGGTCATCTGCGGCCCGAGCGCTGAATCCGGAGTAATCATTAAAGCCGGCTTGGTAAGGACGACCATAGTCGTTCACCAGGCTTTGGCCCAGATGAAAGCTGTCGCGCAGAGGTGTCCCGCTGATGCCGCGGACATCGGTATAGACACTCTCCAGTGAGAGCGAAGGGGCTCCGGCGCGGTCGATATCCGGCTGAAACTCCCGCTGAAGGGCCGCGTAGATGGCGCGCGCTTCGTCATTCCCGGAATCGGTCTGAATTGCGTCTGCGCTCTCCGCCAGCATCAGGGCGATGCCCAGCCGGGTCCAGGGCCGTAACCCGAGGAAGGCCGTGTCGACATAGCCCAGGGCATGCAAACGATCCAGTACGGGGTAGACCCAGTTGTCCAGCGGGACATAGGTAGAACCCTGGTAGCCAGTCTCGTCGATCGAAGCTACGTTCGCGGCAGTAGCTTGGCTCGAAGGCGAAGCTTGCGCTCCGGCGACCATCTGGCCGCCCGTCCCAATGATAATGACGCAGAGCCACATGAGAGCCTTCACGAATACCTCGGAGTTCATCGCCGGAGTTCTACTGCATAAAGGCGATCAGTTTCTCTATTTTAACGATTCACATCGATATCCCCGAGACCGGAGATGCAGGGCTTCAACGGTACCCGGACACAGGCTCGTCCCGTAGCGGCGCGTAGCGTGCTTCCCCATCAGACGTCTAAAGACTTTAGCCTGTGTAAAATGGAGCCAGCGCCGGGTGATTTGAAACTCAGCAGGAATTCATGGCCACAGAAGTCTCGTTATCTCAAATGTCGGAACGGCTCAAGTCAGAGAGTTCACCGTCCAAGGACAACGAAGTGTCTGTGCTCGATGTCCTGATGGTGTTTGCCCAAAGGAAGCGGGCGATTCTGTGGATAACTGCTGTCTTTGCAATCGGATCCGTCATCATATCTCTGCTCCTTCCCAGGCGGTATACCGCGACGGTTACCCTCCTTCCACCCCAGCAGAATTCCTCGATGGCCAGCGCGTTAGCCGCCCAGTTGGGAAACTTGAGCGGGATGGCTGCGCTGACGGGCGGCAGCCTTGGCAAAAACCCCAATGATATGTACGTGGGCATGCTGAGAGGCCGCACCGTGGAAGACGGGATGGTGACACACTTCGGCTTGATGCAGGAGTATCACGCGCACTTTCTCTCGGAGGCGCGCAAGAAATTCGAGCATTACGCGTCCGTGGACGGTGCCGCCAAAGACGGGATGCTGCATATCGCCGTGGTGGATCCCGATCCCAAGCGCGCGGCCGAGTTGGCCAATGGCTACGTGCAGGAGTTCCGCGATCTTTCTGAGCACCTCGCTATCACCGAGGCCTCGCAGCGGCGCACGTTCTTCGAGCGGCAGTTGGAGCAGGAGAAGGACAAGCTCGCCGACGCCGAAGAGGCCCTCAAGAAGACCGAACAGCAGACCGGGCTGATCCAATTGGACAGTCAGGCTAAGGCCCTGATCGAAACGGCGGCCTCGCTGCGCGCTCAAATCACGGCCAAGCAGGTCCAGATCGAATCGATGGAGACCTATGCTACGAACCAGAATTCCCAGGTTGTGCAGGCTGAGCAGGAACTGGAGAGCCTCCGCGCGCAGCTGGCGAAACTGGGTGGGTCGGAAGCAGGAGAGGAAAGCCTGATCGTACCCAAGGGTCGGGTACCGGAAGCGGGCCTCGAGTATGTTCGCAAACTGCGCGATGTTAAATACCATGAAACGGTCTTCGACATTCTGGCGCGGCAATTCGAGATAGCCAAGCTCGATGAAGCGAAAGAGGGATCGGTCATCCAGGTAGTGGACGCCGCCGTTCCCCCCGACAAGCCCTCCTTTCCCCGGAAGACCGTGATTGTTCTTGGCGCTACGGGAGTGGGATTCATCGTGGCTATCTTCATTGCGCTGTTGCAGGCCGGCTATGAACGAATGACGCAGAATCCCGAGACCGCTGTTAAGATCGGGATGCTTCGTCGAGCCCTTAACTGGAACAAGCCTCGGGCCTGACCGGCAGACCCGCTGGGATTCGGTCGGCATAGACACACCCGCTGACCCTGTGAACCACGCCCACAGTGCGGGCGAAATCGATTAAAATGGATTCGATTTCCGCTTAGCAGCTAGCATGGTTCCTTTGCGCATTTGTACGATGCCCGCCGTTCTCTGTGTGGCCATCTATGTTGCGGCGTGCGCCCGGATTACCATTCCGTCGAATGGCCTGGCGAGCACGCCGCCCATGGGGTGGAGCAGTTGGAATGCGTTTGGGACGCGGATTGACGATGCCACGGTGCGCGCCACGGCGGATGCCATTGCGGCAAATGGAATGCGCGAAGCCGGTTACATTTACGTGAACATCGACGACGGTTGGCAAGGGACGCGGGATTCGCAAGGTAATCTGCGAGGCAATCCGCGATTCCCCGACATGGGCGCGTTGGCTGCCTACATCCACTCGAAGGGACTTAAGCTGGGGATCTACTCTTCACCGGGGAAGGTGACTTGCAGTGGCTATATAGGAAGCTACGGGTATGAGAAACAAGATGCGGCTACTTTCGCGGCGTGGGGCATCGATTACCTTAAATATGACTGGTGCAGTGCCAGCGACGAGTACGCGGACAGGCAAATCCCCAAGGCTTACCAGAAGATGGCAGATGCACTGCGGGCAACGGGCCGGCCCATCGCATTCAGTGTCTGCGAGTATGGCGTCGCCAACGTAACCGGGTGGGCGCCTGAACTGGGAGCCAACCTATGGCGCACGTCCAATGACATAAAAGACTCGTGGCAAAGCGTGCTCGGCAACGTCGAAATGCAAGCGGTCTATGGCAGTTTTGCCGGACCCGGCCACTGGAACGATCCCGACATGCTGGAAGTGGGGAATGGGAGCATGAGCGACGACGAATATCGCACGCACATGAGCCTCTGGGCCCTTTCTGCCGCGCCTCTCATTGCGGGCAACGATCTTCGCACCATGTCCGCCGCCACAGCTTCTACCCTGCTCAACGCGGAGGTCATTGCCATCGACCAGGATTCGCTGGGCAAGCAGGCCACCATGTCACGCGAGGGAATGTTGGAGACCTGGACCAAACCGTTGGCGGATGGGAGCGTTGCCGTGGGATTCGTGAATCTGGATTCGGCTGCCGCCAGAGTGACCATCGATGATCGCAACCTTGGCCTGAACCGCGTTCCGCTATCCACACGCGATCTATGGGCCCACGATGAAATCCAGTTTGTGAACCACCTGTGCTCCGTCTCGTTGCCGCAGCATGGCGTGCTACTGCTGAAGGCAAGCACTCACTAGCCGGATGACTTGACTGCTGCCGCGGTTTCCGCAATCGCATTCTGCGAGGGGCGTCGCAGCGTTTCCGTCTGCTTGCGAAGGCGCCAGAAATCCCGGTATGCCCGAAATACGATGTCGAGTTTTCCGCGATCCCCCTTCAATCGGTATGAGAGCGCCTGAAGTAGGCAGTAAGCCAACGCGGTAGGCACAAAAAGCCTGGACCGCTGCCAGAGGAAGAGGAGATTATTCCGCGACACGTAATAGAAAGCATCGTCGCTCAGTTTCTGGAACCGCGCATCCGCACCGGTGGAACGCCCCTCTTTATGGAGCACAAGCGAACCTCTGGCCCAGTCGAGAGAAATGCCGCATCGTCGCGCCCTGGCGCACCAGTCCGCTTCTTCCACATAGAGAAAATATCGCTCGGGAAGATATCCCGCGGTGTCCAGCACGCTTCGCGAAAAAAACATGGATGCGCCAATAATGTAGTCAAACGATGGAGAAGTGTCGCGAGCGATCTCGGCGAACTGTTTCCTTTTGAAAACATGTCGGCTACGGCCAATCAGAGGCAGATACTGGGCGCCAGCTGCTGCCTGCACCACACGGGAATCGTCGTAATAGAGCAGGGTGCTGCCGCAGATGCTGCGATCTTCATGCTTTCGTGAACATGCCAGCAGTTCCAGCGCGGCGGCCGGGTCCACCACGGTGTCGTTGTTCAACAACCAGAAATAGCAGATGGACGGATCGCGATAAGCGCCGCCCAGGCCAAGATTGCACCCTGCCGCGAAGCCCCGATTGATTTCGGCTCGCAAGAGAAAGACGCGAATCTCGCCATGGGTGCCCCGGATGTCTGCGCTAGTGTCACCATCACCTGGCGACGTGCGAGCTTGGTGAAGCCATTCGCGCAAGCGTTCAAGCGAATCGTCTGGTGAAGCGTTTTCCACCACATACACTGCTGCGCCACCGGCAGGGAGGTTCAGCTCTCGAATCGATTCGAGACATTCAATCGTGTCGCTCGCACCTTTGTAGTTGACAAGGATGATCGCAATGCGGTCGCTCACGGCCTGGACCATCAAACCACCTTCTGTTCCAACACCATGATAAGCTGGAGGCAGGATTTGCTGCTTGGATCTGTCACCATCAACAACTGTTTCGCCGCAATACCCGGCGAGCGACGTATTGCCAAACTTACTCCGGGGCTCCCTTCGAGTTGGCCTTTTCGTTCTCCTCTACCTCGACTCGCGAGCATGGTTCACGAAGGATAACTTCGTTGAAATACCCGGGGCGATGGAAGCCTTCCTCCTATTATTGGTTTTGTTCTTTCTGGTTGCCGTGCTTCCCAAGGCGCTCCTGCGCATGAAGCTGGAAGCCAACGGCATGTTTGTGCTGGCGGTGATCGGATTCGTCCTTCTGGTCCCCGCCACCGGAGCGTTTCTCACCTACGGTCAGCCGATCTGGGCCGGGATGATAGAGGAACGCAGGGCCTTCGGCTATCTCATCTTTTTTCCCGTGATGCTCGCTATCCGCTCCAGGCTGGTTTCACCGCGAACGGTGCTGAACTACGTAACCGGTGCGGCCGTGCTTTGTGTGATCAATGCTGTCCTGTACTACCTGACAGTTAGCTCGCTCCAGGCGGTGGAGAGCCTGACCTCGGAAACCAATGCGCGCGCGGACCGCACCCCAATTGGGACAGGGTTCATCCTCATCGCGGTGTGCTACTCTCTATCGCGCTACATCGAGACCCCGAAGCTGCGCTGGGCGTTGTTGTGGGCCATGTTCATCTTTGACGTGGTCGCATTGGAGCAGGGACGCCAGACGATTCTCGCGGTGGCCGTCGCGACCGTTGGGTTGCTTTGGGGAAAAGGGAAAGCCTTCAAGCGGCTTGTCTTCACCTGCCTGTGCGCCTTTGCGGCGGTCCTTCCTTTCATTTGGGCTTCGGTTGTCAGGGTGTGGCAGAAGTACGTGTTTCTTTTCGAACTGCTGAGCCACGCACAGAATCTCCGCGTGGATACGCTCCACACCGTATTAAGCAGAAATCTTCTGGTGCCGCACGGCGCGCTGTGGGCCCAATGGAACGAAGGATTCTCAAGATACTTCGGAGTGAATTTCTTTCTGTCGGATATCGGCGTGTTCGGGGAACTGTTCTGCTATGGCGCGGTTCTGCTGGTGATCCTGCTGGTCTCGTACTACGGCTACATTTTCTGGCAGATAAGAGCCGCGGAATGGAACACGTTGACCCGTGCCTGCGCGGCAACCATCGTGATTCTGATCGTCCTCCACGCTTTTCAGCCGGTCATCGAGCAAGGCGGCTTCGATGTGGCCGTGATCCTGGCGGTGCTGACATCGCAGAAGCGGGATGCCGCCAGGAAACTCTCCGGCGAGTCCCACCTGGCAAATGCAGCGGCTTGAATGCGCCGTTCGTCCTAATTGCAGGTGCAGATCGGCGGGTTGCCAGTGAATGGCGTAGAGCAGTATCCCAGGCTCTTGTCGGCTTTGAAGCAAACCGCGGCGCCCGCGGGAGCCGACGTTCCTTGCACCACCACCGACTTCGAATAGATGGTCCCGCTGGTATCTCCATCGGTTCCATTGCCAAACGCAAACTTTGCCGGCGCCAGTCGGGAAATTCCGGTATCGTTTGTGCCTGCACCGAGTTTAAAGATGCGCGCGGTGAAATTTGCTCCGCCGTGCATACCGGTGTGGTCGAGAGTGACTAATTCGTCGGTACCGTTCTCGCCGAAGCCCCCATAACACGGGCCCACAATAGGATTACTGCACAGATTGAAACTGGAAATCGCACTCACGCCTCCAGGGGAAGCTGAGAATACAGGAATGCCTTGAGAGCCAAGCGCCATCATGCCGTTCTCCGCGCGGTACCAGCCCAGATCCGGCTCGCTGATAAACGAAAGGACCGGGTCTGTGGCTGAGCCGTTTGCGAGCGACGTCGTACTCACGGGGGAGTTAGGGCTGGTGAACCCATAAAATGAGAAATCGCTGGCCCCCACCGGGTCGATCGTTCCGCCTCCGCCGATGAGAACAATTGCCCCAACGAGCCCGGCCGAGTTTCCCAGGGACTTAAAAGTGTAATAACCGGGAGCCACCGTCGGATAGACGTCGGCATTATCCACGACGCCCCATGCATCGTCGAACACAAACACGTTCTGGGATGGGCCGCTGGTCACCACGCGCGGACTATCCAGCTCAAAGTAGTACCGGCGAATGTAGAAGGAGTTGATGCCGCCTGCGCTGTCGGCTACACACGATCCGCATTGCAGCGTCGTGGTGCGCGTGATTCCCGGTCCATCCCCCTCTAGGTAAATGGCATAAATGGCGCCAGGTCGTCCGTTTTGCGCATAGAGCAAGTCGAGTTTTCCTTGAGTGCCGCGGATATGGATGCCATAGGTGCCGAACCCGTTGGCCCAGACGCTGCCACCGGTCGCAGCCCCGTTATCAGCACCAAGGTTCTTAATGAATGCGCCCTGACTGAGCGAGTTAGTGACAGTTATATGACTCAGCGGGTTCATATAACTCTGAGCGGCCGAGTACCCATCCACGCAGTTCTGGATATGTAGGTTGATTGCGTCGCCGCTGTCGCCCAACTGCATGAGTCCCGACACTCCCGCAGCCGACTTGCAATCAATAGTCAGATCGGAGACCCATCCGGCATTTGAATTCACGCTGGGCGGAGGATTGCCATCGGGCGTTTTCGATGAGTCCAGAAGATAGTACATGCCGGCCGTGCCATCCGATCCAGTGGAATCCGGCGCCGACACGGCAAAGGTGAAACTCGTCGGGCTGGGTACCGACGTTACGATAAACACCCCGTTCAACGCGCTCGCGGTGTTCCCCTGCACAACCACGGTTTCATGGGGCCAGAGTCCGTTGGCCGCCGTCGTATTTACAGTGGCAACGCCGCCCGTTACGCTCGCGGTCGAGATTGTATATGGCATCTGCGGTTCGGCAGCTACCCACTTGAGCACCGAGCCGGTCAAGCTTGATCCCTCAATGCGGCTCCCGCCGAAGTAAATGGCGCTTCCCACCGCGCACGTGCCCACGGGGATAAGGACAGGTTGCCCACTCCGCAATGCGGCACGAATGGCTGCCGCATCATCCGTTTTGCCGTCGCACTTGGCTCCGTAGTCCCGGATATTCACAAAAGGGCCGCTGCCTGAAGATGAGGACCCTGTCGAACGGGACATGTTGGGAGAGGAAGAACAGCCGCAGACAAAAAGCAACACAATAGCGGCACACACTAGACCGAGTCGCATACGGGGCATTCTAGCACGGGGCATCGTCGGGCATGCGCCGTCTGAGTGGTTGTTTCCAGCGACAAACGGCCTTGGTTGAAAGCGAAAATAGATCCGGAAATCCCGATGGAGGATTCTTTGACCCTCCAGCAGGAATGGAAACGTCGAGTTGCGCTGACCGGGGGTCGCCCATCCTTAGTGGTTCTGGAAGGCCAAATAGGCAAAACCGATCGCACGCACGTCGGACTGTGTCCCCGCGGGTTTGCCGTTGTACGTCAACAGGACGCGGCCGTCGCTTAACTCAACCAGGCTTTGGCTGCCGATCTCGCCCGCGCTCCATGATGTTCGATCAGGGAAATCGAAAACCCCTCGAGCGCTCCACTCTCTGCGCTGCATCGGATCGGTTCCCGTGAGGGAAAATATGTTTGCGCCCTCGCGATCAATTCCTACTGTATCGCACAGCAGGTAGACGTTTCCTGAACTTGAGTAGATAGGCGCCGGCTCCTCGCAGTTTGTATCGCTGGGTGTAATGGGATTTTGATCCGATTTGACCCAGGGACCGGCGGGCGACTTGGAAACGGCGATTCCGGTCTGATAGGTTCCGACAGACGACGATGAGTAATACAGGTAATAGTTGGAACCGGAGGCGGCAATGCTCGGCGCATAGACACCCTGTTCCCCTTCCCACGACTGAGAATTGGCTAGGACCGGACGCCCGCCGTTCTGCCATTGATAACTGGCAGATGAGGCCCAGTCTGCATTTGCCTTTGCCTGGAGCTCTGCGATGCGTATCGGGCCGGTATACCACTTCGCCGGATCGCTTATGCACGAGACCGCCACCGTCAGTACATCGGCCTGCGCATCGTAATACATTCCAGGAGAGAAAACTCCGCCGGCACATTCCGGGACCGCCGGATCAGGGACGATGACCTGTTCTCCCTTGGCCCACGTGCATCCATCTTTACTCCACGCGATTCCAATGGTCGGGTTGTAGGGCGGCACACCGAATTGCGCGCCGGTGTAGAGGGTCCACAGGCGCCCTCGCCCTGACCACACCACGTTGTCGCGTACGCTGCCGCCGTCGAATGAACCCTCCGCTCCGATCGATAATCCAGGATTGTTCGGGCACGCAGAGAAGTGCTGGAAAACCGGAAAAGTGAATACGTCACCACACCCTATCGGAATAGGGATGATCAAGACCACCGCCAGCACGAAGTATTTCATTGAAAAGCCAATCGTACGCGAGGATTGTCAAGTCGTACAAGTAAGCTGCCGGCATCTGACGAATAAGGACTTACGAGCGCTTGTACGGCGGAGATCCGGTGTCGAGTAGTGCTTTCCGCATGTGCTCGCTCCTGAGGGCAGAGTCGAGCACCCGTCGGATGCCGGCCTGGAGCGATATTCTTGGAGTCCACCCGAGCTCTTTGTTGGCGCGCTCAATGTCGAGTACGTTATAGGGAACGTCCTCAAGACGAGAGGCGCCGTAGGAGACATCCAGTGCAGTGGAGAGATGCCCTTCAATGATCTTCAGCACTTGCGTAAGAGACGCGCCTTCCCCGCTTCCGACATTGAATACTCTGTGCAGACCGGAGTAGGTTTCGATTTTGTGAAATATTTCTGTCAGATCGTCGACGTGGAAGTAATCGCGAACCACGGCGCCATCCCCCCAAATGTCGATTCTGAGGCCGCGCACCGCGCGGTTCACGAAATTCGCGATGGCCCCGAACGGCTTATTCCAATCCTGATCTTCGCCGTACGGGTTTCCCATGCGAAGGACGAAGGACTTGAGCCCCGAAATGCGCTCGAACAGCTGCAGGTACATCTCAATCGCGATCTTCTGCACCCCATAGGCCGAGATGGGACTTTTCAGGTGATCTTCTGGAATTGGCTGCGAGTCCGTAACTCCATATACGGTGCCCCCGGAGGATGCGAAGATGAGTCTCTCGGCTCCTTCTTCCCGAGCGATTTCGCACAAACGGACCGTCGCTGCTACCTCCTCGTGCAGTGCGGTCACCGAATCCGTCAGCGAACTCGCGGGCAAGGTCGCCGAGGCGAGGTGCCAAACAGTAGACGCGCCTTGCAGGGACTGCCTGACCGCCCGTTCATCCCCCAGCCTTCCGGCGAGGTATTCGACACCCGGGATCGGGTTCTCTGGCTTACCTCGCCGTGAAAGTGAGCGTACGGATTTGCCTGAAGCGACCAAGGTGGCGCACAGGTGACGTCCGATGAAGCCGGTGCCTCCGATGACGACGCATATGGACCTGCCGCGGTGGGGTTGTTCATTCATCTGGTTAATCCTGCCCGGAATGCCCTCTCGATCTTCTCTATCTCCCGCTTTCTGTCGGCCTTCTGCGCGAATCGCAGTCCAGCTTCGACACATGCTGCACGCAATTCGTCGTCCTTCAGCAGCAGCACCAATTGATCTGCGAGACATTCGGGAATGGGATCCGCCATCCTGCAATTCTCATCTGACAGTTGCCACGCAACATTCGGTCCGCGATTTGAAACCACGGGACAGCCGCAGGCCATTAGTTCGATGGGAAGCAGCGAGACATTTGTGTGGGAGAGAACAAGCGCTGCCGTCACACTGGAGTAAAGGTCCGGAAGCTTTTCAATCGGCAGCACCCCGGGGAAATCGGCGCGAAAGGGCAACTTTATGTCACTCGCGGTCATGCCCGCCAGGACGAATTCCACGTCCTTCACCTTTTCCGCAACGCAAGCCAGGGTCAGCAATCCGAGTTCAAAACCCCTTCGCGGCGTCCGCGGGCGAGCATAAAACAAAACGCGCTTCCTGGAGGTTGCCGCTTTCGGAACGGGCCGATAGAGAGCGGCATCGTACCAGAAGTGAAATGGCAGGCACTTCATTCCGAATTCGCGACTCAGCGTGTCGGCAATCCACTCCCCACCCGTAATGCCGAAGAAACCCCACCGATAAGTCTCGGCAGCGAATTCGCGCAGGCTTCCTTCGGGGAAGAATTGGTACTCGAGGTCTTGCGCAAAATAGAACCTCCTCGAAGTATTTCCCACTGTGCGAACCCGGTACGCTGTCTCCCACGATGTCGCGACCAGGGCATCGGAATCCGGCATGGCGCCGTCGAATGGTTCGATGCGGCACTGGATCGGCGCATAGTAGCGGCGAGCCACATCGGTCGAGAGTTGTGCGTCCGCTTGTCCACCGCTGACCAGGTACACCCGATTCGTGTGGCCCATCTTCTCGAGTTCGGCAATCGCCGAAAAGATGTTATGGTGCCCGCCGGATCCGAGAGAAAATTGCGGGATCACCCAATGAATTGTAAGGTGGTCAGACTGCCGGAAGGGCAAGCTCGCTGGACGATCCGCGGAACGGACAAATGAATAATCCTGGATGGAGTCGGAATTCGCCCGCAGTCGGTCCGCGGCCCAGAAGGCAAGCGCCTCCTGGACCCCCTGAGCCACGCCTTTCTGGCGAACAAGTGCCAGCGCCTTCTTGATGCGAATTCCGGTTCGGGCCAAGTCATCCCCTCTCATTCATACGGTTCAGACGTGCGTATCGCTTGATCGTGCGGCTCCAATTCACCATGGCTTTCCGCCAGGAACGAGGCGCCGAAATGCCAATCAAAGCCTTCGAAAAGACAACCGCACCATACGGAGTAGCAAATTCGCCGCTATGCTTCAGTAGCTGAAGCAGCGAGTTCATGCGGCCATCAACGGCGCGTTCCCTGATCAGCCCCGCAGCGATACGCAGGTTCAGTCTATCGGCCGAGGTCCGCAGCTTCTCGCTCAAATCAGGCAGTCCCCGCCCGTTTGCACCCAGCTGCTCGATAGCATAGGCAGCGAGTTTGCGGTTCTCCTGCTCCCACGGGCGCGCTCCAACTGTAGCGGTGGTATTGCGGTGAACGCGATATCGCGTAAGCATACGGCTCACGAAGATCGCAATTCCGTGTTTCGCCACGATCCGCATCCAAACCGCCGCATCGGCGCCAAGCGGAAACTGTTCGGGATAGCCACCATCGAGATCCTTCGAACGAAACAATATGGAGCACGGCCAAAGGTCCAGCTCGCTTTTAAAAAAGCCCAGCATTACTTCTTCGGCTGAAAGAGTTGACTTGGCGTTTTTGCCTGGGATCGCGTCCGTGCCGTTGCTGTCGATGACAGTCCCGCGACAAAAGACGAAGCCCGCGGAAGACTGCAATTCAAATCGAGCCACCATGGTCTCGATTGCATCTGATTCTAGGATGTCGTCGTCCGATAATAGCAAAAAATATTGCCCGCGCGCAGCCTTCACAAGCTGGTTCCAGTGAGGATACATCGGCAAGCGCGCTGGTTGCCGCATCACGCGCAAGCGTTCGTCTGCGACGCTTCCGAGATACGAACTCGTTCCATCCTCCGACGCGTTGTCAGAGACCAGGATCTCTAGCGCGGGGTAGGTCTGCGCAAGGGCGCTTTCCAGCGTGGTCCGCAGATATGCGCACCGGTTGAGCGTGGGGATGGCAATCGTGACCAGCGGCGCTTCCAACACTCCGGCCTACCTCCCACTCTGCGCCTGCGCACTATGCGCGGGGATTTGAAGACTTTGTCCTGTGGATCGCAGAGCGACGACTACCAGCGCGAGCAGCCCGCCGTTTAACGCCATTCCCGCGACGATCTGGATGAGATTGCCTCGTTCGCGCAGCGCCCAGTGCGCAACAAAATCGCATCCGGCGAACAATGCAAACAGACCCAGCACCGGCAGCACCACCCGCAGGAAGTAGCTCCTGAACTGGAAATGTAAGTGCCGCAGCGAATACCACGGCACGTACCAGTTGTTGGTAGTCACCTGCGCCAGAAACGTTCCCAGGGCAACTCCCGGCAATCCGAAGAGATGAGCCAGGGGAAAGGATAACGCCAGGTTGAGAAAGCCCGCCACCAGCGCGGGGATGAAGAATGGAATCTTGTCGCAAGCCATGGTTGAGGTGGCCAGCGCCACATGGTGCGCTTCCAGCGTCATCGCCGTCAACATGATCAGCAATACGCCAAAACCAACAAAGTTTCCCTTCCCGATCCAGAGCTCAATGAGCGGCTTGGCAAAAAAGGCAAGAAAGCAGCCGCCACTCGCCATCAGGGTCAGCGCAGTGCATACATTGCGGGTGGTAATCCGCCGCACCTCGTCCATGCGTCCCGCGGAATATGCGGCGGAGATAAACGGGCTGCTGGCCGTGGAAACCAGCAGCGCCACCGCCAGGCAAGCCGAAACCAGGCGCGCCACGGCATAGTAGTTGGGCACGTAGGCAGGCCCCAGCACTGACGCAATAACGATGTTGTCAGTGTAGAGAATAAGCGTTCCGCCAATCAGAGTTCCCGCATACTGCAGGCTCTTCCCGCTCAGCGATTTCCCCAATTGCCAGTTGAAGCGGCCGCCCTGGCGGAGTTCCTTGCGCTTGATGAGAAAGATTTCCCGCGCCGCGAGCCGGATGGCGAATGCGTAAAACCACGCAGCGGAGAGCGCCAGCAGGCCTCCTCCGGATTTCAGCACGATCACGCTGAGAATCACCCATGCAACATAGCCCGCCGTGCGCAACAGCCGCTCCGTAGCCACCGACCCCACTCCGTACAGGGCCGCCAGCCAGATTTCCCCGCTTACGCTTGCCGCCACCGCAAGCACAAAAACGATCCAGCTCAGCCACGTCTGGTGCCCCAGCGCAGTATGAAAGTTGACCACTGAACTCAGATAGAAATATCCTGCGATGCCGCAAATGACGGCGAGCGCGCCGGCCAGAATCCTCAGAATGCCGGAACCCGTAGCCAGCAGGGTGCGGATGCGTTCCGCGCGTGCTTCCGGCGTAAGATCCGGTTGCCCCACCGCGAAGCTGATCTCGCGCCCGATGGTGGGGCTGGTCCCCAGATCAAAGACAACCAGGTAGCTGCTCATGGTCAGAAACAGCAGCCAGATGCCCGCTTCATCCCTGGGCAGATACTTGACCAGGTAGTGAAGCATGACAAAAGTGGAAGCCACCGAACTAACCCCCATCAGCAGCGCCGTGAGGGTGCCGCTCATGATGCGCTTATCGGTCGACAGGGGATGTCCTCGCTTCCCTGGACTTGAGCAGCCGTTGCAATCCCTCTTCCAGCCGCACCGTCGGCGTCCATCCCGGCAGCGGCATAGAGCGGGTCCACGGCACCATCACCTCGCGGTCCCGGTATGGCCGTGCGCCCCATTCGATCGTGAGGTTCGACCTGGCCGCGGCAAGAAATGACTCCACGAGCTGGCGAAGCGATCGCGGATCGCCAGAGGAAACGCCGAATCGCTCGTGCGCCGGCGATGACTGCTGCACGGCTGTCTGTTCCGCCGCCAGGAAGGCCCTCACCACATCGTCGATGTAGACAAGATCGATAAGCTGGTTCCCCGCGGACATCTTGAGCGGGCTGGCCGTGTCCGCGTTCAACAGCATATTGAAAAGCTTGCGGCGAGGATCGCCAGGGCCATAAGTGTCGAATAGCTTGAGCGTAACCGCATGGAGCCCTCGCGCATCCGCGTAAAAGTCGATCAGATCCTCAAAGGCCTCCTTCGTGGCGGCGTATAAGCACACGGAGCGATGGTCTTCATCCAGGTAGTGCTGCCAGGAGGTGCCCGCATTCACCAGCCGGCGGACTCCGGCCGATGCCATGGCTTCCAGAATCTGAGCACCCAGTAACAGGTTGCTCTCAACCAGCGGTTCCACGTCGGAGGTCTTGTGTTCCGCCACGAAATACGCGGCCAGATGAAACACCACGTCCGGTTCGGCATCCTGAATCGCCCGCACCACGCTCTCGGTGGAACCGTCGTAGACATGCACGCGAATCCGTTCGACCGACGAAAGACAATCCAGGTTCGAGGTCGAACGCGCCAGCACGTGCACCTGTCGGTCCGCCAGGGCCGCAGCCAGGTTTCTGCCGATGAATCCGGTCGCGCCGGTCAGAAATACGCTCTTCGCTTTCATCGTCACATGCCCCGGAAGATCCCCGCAGACTCTTCGAACGACGCAAACTGCCGATCCCGTTGCGAGACTGTGGGGTTGCGATCGGGCCAGGCAATTCCGGCGCTGTTCCAGTGAATCCCTGCATCGCAGGCTGCATCGTACACCGACGTTACCGCATAGATCAGCGTCGCGCTTTCGCTGAGAACATAAAACCCGTGTGCCAGGCCCTCAGGAATGTAAAGCAGGTTGGCTCGCTCCGCCGAAATCTCCCGCAACGCATGCCGGCCGAATGCGGGACTGCCGGGCCGCAGATCCACCGCTGCATCCAGCACCGCGCCTTCAACGCAATACACCAGCTTGGCATGATGGGCGGGCGGTTTCTGAAAATGCAGCCCGCGAAGTACTCCTTTGCTCGACACCGAGTAATACTGCTCCACAAAATCGGTCCGCAGTCCGTGTGCCTTGAACCACTCCGCGTGAAAAGTCTTCACAAACCGGCCTCGGGCGTCACCGCGGACATGCGTCTTGATCTCCACGCATCCGGGGATTCCGGTTTCCTCTATTGCGGAAAACGCGGAATCGATGCCTGCCGCATTGGGCGCGGTTGAACTCATAGGCAGATCGTCACCAGGCCTCGCTTGGCTGCGCCGGTTGCCTCCCGCAACGACTGCGCCACAAAATCGATCATCGGCTCGGTCAGCCCGGGATATGTGCCCACCCAGAACACGTTGTTCATCACAAAATCGGTGACCGCCAGGTCGCCGATGACGCGGAACTCCGCTTCTGCGTAGGCCGGCTGGCGCACCAGGTTTCCGCCGAATAGAAGCCGCGTGCCGATTTTCCGGCTCTCCAACTCCTTGATGACCGCGTTGCGGGTCAATCCGGATTCCGGACGGACCGCCATCGGGAACCCGAACCAGCTTGGGTCCGAGTTGGGTGTCGCCTCCGGCAAAAGGTACACATCCTCCAGCCCGGCAAGCCGCTCCTTCAGCATCCTGAAATTCTGCTTGCGTTGTTCAATGAATCCTGGCAGCCGCTCCAGTTGCGCCAATCCCACCGCGGCCTGCATATCCGTTAATTTCAGGTTGTAGCCAATATGCGAATAGGTGTACTTGTGGTCGTACCCATGGGGGAGTGTTCCCAGCTGCCATTCAAATCGCTTCCCGCACGTGTTGTCGCACCCGGGATCGCACCAGCAATCTCTTCCCCAGTCCCGGAACGACTCGATGATTTTGGTCAGTGCGGGACGCTCGGTCAACACGGCGCCTCCCTCGCCCATCGTGATGTGGTGCGCGGGATAGAAACTCACCGTGGCGATGTCCCCAAAGGTGCCCACCTTGCGGCCGCCGTAAGTGGATCCGAGTGCATCGCAACAGTCTTCAATCAGCCACAGGTTGTTTCGCTTCGCAAAGCCCGCCACCGCATCCAGGTTGAACGGGTTGCCCAGCGTATGGGCCAGAAAAATCGCGCGAGTCCGGTCGCTCAGAGCAGCGTCCAGTTGAGTCACGTCGATGTCGTAGGTCGGAAGAGCCACATCCACGAACACCGGCACCAGCCGGTTTTGAAGAATCGGATTGATGGTAGTGGGAAAGCCCGCCGCTACCGTAATCACCTCGTCTCCCGGCCGCAGCTGCCGTTCGCCCAGCGAAGGAGAAGTGAGGGCGGACAATGCCACCAGGTTCGCCGACGAACCGGAATTCACCAGCCGCGCGTCGCGCACGCCGGTATAGCGGGCAAACTCCCGTTCGAAGCGATCTGCGAAACGTCCTGCCGTCAGCCAGAAATCAAGCGAAGCGTCAACCAGGAACTGCAATTCCTCCGCCCCAAACACACGGCCAGATACGGGCACCGGCGTTTCTCCCGGCACAAACACCTTCGCCGGAAACGCCGCAGCGTGATACTCCCGCACCGCAGACAGTATTTGCTCTCTAAGTTGTTGTTCTAAGTTGCTCATCGTGTTGGCATCGCCCTGCAAACCGGAGCAGACAGGTTCTGATATTGCGCAATCTGATCCATGCTGTACTTTGACATATCGCTGCCGCCCAGGAACTGCCGGTACCATTCGGCAGTCAAACGCAGGGCGTCGTGGATTCGCAGGCGTGGAAACCACCCCAGTTCCATCGCCGCCTTGGAGCAATCCAGGCGGAGCAGCCCGGCTTCGTGCACGTGATGCAGACCGTCGATCTCCCAGGTAGCGCCCTCGCCCCATAGTTCCGCGAATCCCCGCACCACTTCACCCACCGGGATGGCGTCGGTGAGCTCCGGCCCAAAGTTCCATGCCGATGCGTGCTCGCTCTGTCGCGCCCATAGCGTCTCGGCCAGGTGCACATAGGCCTCCACGGGCTCCAATACATGCTGCCAGGGACGCACCGCGTGCGGGTTGCGGATCATCACCGGCGTTCCCTTGGAAAATGCTCGCACCATGTCGGGGATCAGGCGGTCTTCTGACCAGTCTCCCCCACCGATCACATTTCCCGCCCGCGCCGTAGCCAGCAGGATGTCCTGTCCCCCGCGACTCCCGGGAGCGAAGAACGATGATCGGTAGGCCGCTGCCACCATTTCGCTTGCCGCTTTGCTCGCGCTATATGGGTCGTGCCCGCCCAGTGGATCGTTCTCGCGGTAACCCCAGTGCCATTCCCGGTTCTCGTAACACTTATCTGTAGTGATCACAACCACCACGGATGCCGATCCCACTCGGCGTACTGCTTCCAGCACGTGGGCGGTTCCCATCACGTTCACCGCGAACGTTTCCAATGGTTGCGCATAGGAACGGCGCACCAGCGGTTGTGCGGCCAGGTGGAAGACGATTTCCGGCTGCGCTTCCTCGAAAACCTGCAACAGCCTGTCCAGATCGCGCACGTCGCCGATGCGTGAGTCCACCGCGGAAGCCACGCCGGCCGCCGTAAAGAAGTTGGGCGTTGTTTCAGGTTCCAGCGCCACGCCTGTAATCCGGGCTCCCCTGGATGCCAGCGCCAGCGACAGCCAACCTCCCTTGAATCCGGTATGGCCGGTGATCAGGACGCGTTTGTCGCCCCAGTTCATCCTCTACCACACCTTCCATGGGGCTTGGCCGGATGCCCAAAGGTTTTCCAGAACCGTGCGGTCGTAGGTGGTGTCCATCGGCTGCCAGAAACCCCCATGACGGTAAGCGGAAACTTCGCCATCGTGCGCCAGCCGTTCCAGCGGTTCCTGTTCCCACACTGTCTGGTCGTTCTCCAGGTACGAAAAAACCTTTTGCGCGAGGACGAAAAACCCGCCATTTACCCAGCCGCCGTCTCCCGCCGGCTTTTCCTTGAAATTCACCACTCTGTCTTGATCGAGCTTGAGTGCGCCGAATCGTCCCCGCGGCTGCGCTGCGGTCACGGTCACCGCGGTTCCATGGGAGCGGTGAAACGCAATCGTCTTCTTGATATCCACATCTGCCAGGCCGTCGCCGTAAGTGAAACAGAATTCCGGTTCGTCGCGAACATATGGCTCAATCCGCTTCAAACGTCCGCCCGTCATCGTCGCCTCGCCCGTGTCTACCAGGGTCACTCGCCAAGGCTCCGCGGAGTTTTGATGCACCTCAACCGAGTTGGTGCTCAAATCGATCGTAACATCCGATGTATGCAGAAAATAATTCGCAAAGAACTCCTTAATCACGAAGCCTTTATAGCCCAGGCACACCACAAAATCTTGGATACCATGAGTGGAATAAATCTTCATGATGTGCCACAGGATCGGTTTCCCTCCGATCTCCACCATCGGCTTGGGCCGAACGCTCGTTTCCTCGCTCAACCGGCTGCCTCGTCCCCCGGCGAGTATCACTGCTTTCACAGGTCTTGTCCCTTTCCGCTAGCAGCGCAGGTATAACTCTGCCGCCCCAAATGCGCCCTTGCTCAAACCCGCTCGCCGGCAGCTCTCGCGCACCACGCACACCATCTGTGTTATCTAACCTGCCGCCGGCCCTAAAGCGCGTGGTTACAATAGCTTCCTCATTCGCCGCGGCACAATCACACACCATGGTGATCTTCGAGCATTATAGCGCGGGCATTATTGTCCATCCTTGCCGGCAGCGCCGCAGCCGAAAGGCCCCGTCGGGCTGTGATACGGTAGCCGTAGGAGTGGGTCTGTGTCGCCCCTTGCTCGGATCCAAAAAGAAGCTATCCCACGCCAGGACGCGTCGCATCCGACTCAACATGAACGGAATGTCATCTCCTTTGCGGGGATCGATTTTCGCGGCGCCATCGCCGACGATTTACTCCCCGAATCCGATCGCTTGAAGCTCATCTTTCCCGTCAACGCCGAGTTGATCCTGCTGGCTGAGAAGAACCCTCGGTTTCGCCAGATCCTGTCGCGCCACTATTCCACCTTCGACGGTTTCTGGCCCTATTTCACCGCCCGCCTCCGCAGCCGAAAGCAAATTCAGAAGTTATCCGGCTCGGAGTTCAGCCGCGCAATTTTCGAGCACGCCGCGCAAAACAAGCTCAAGTTGTTCCTTCTCGGCGCTACCCCCCAGGTGAATCTGGCCGCCCAGCAAAAAGTAGCGCAAGAGTATGGAATCAAGGTCGACGGATATGCCCCGGCCTTCGAACCGTATCCTTATAGTCCCCAGACCAACGAGGGCATTCTCGAGGAGATCCGGCGCTCCCGTCCCCAGGTTCTAATGATTGCTTTCGGCGCACCCAAACAGGAGTTCTGGCTGGATGAACACCAGTCTGAGCTCCAGGCCGCCGGCGTGCAATTGGCCATGGCGGTGGGGGGCACGCTGGATATGCTGGCAGGGGTTTATCAGAAGGCTCCCGCATTCATCTGCTCCGTCGGTCTGGAAGGGGTGTGGCGCGTCCTGCTCGACCCGAAAAGGATCAAACGCTTTCCCAACCCGGTCCGTTTCTTCCGCATTGCGTTTTACCATTGAATCGGGGCCGCATCTGGATGCGCCGCTCCGCCGTCGATCCATTCGTGGGATGTCGAGACTTTGACCGCCCGTCAGCACGGCGCATAGACTGTTTCAGCAATTCCTTAAAGGAACCCTGAAGTGCTAATTCGCTCCAGAGCGCCCCTCCGTCTGGGCCTTGCAGGTGGCGGAACGGATGTTTCGCCCTATTGCGACGAGTTCGGCGGTGCCATCCTCAATGCCACCATCGGCCACTACGCCTACGCAACCATTGAGCCTCTCGACGATGGACAGGTCCATTTCCTCTCCTGCGACCAGGACCAGAGCGTCTCCTACCCGAGCGCGGCCGAACTTGAACCCGACGGAAACCTCGACCTGCTCAAGCACATTCACAACCATGCGGTGCAGGCTTTCAATGCGGGCGAGCCGCTCAGCCTTCGCCTTACCACCCGTGTGGATGTGCCCTCGGGTTCCGGACTCGGGGGCTCCTCCACCCTGGTCGTTGCCGTCCTCAAAGCCTATGCCGAGTGGCTGAATTACCCTCTCGACGACTACGACCTGGCCCAGACCGCCTACCATATCGAACGCGAAAAATCAGGCCTCAAAGGAGGCCGTCAGGATCAATATGCCGCCGCTTTCGGCGGGTTCAATTTCATGGAGTTCGGGCGCGATGGCCACGTTCTTGTGAATCCCCTGCGTGTCCGCGAAGACGTGCTTTCCGAACTTGAAGCTTCAATTCTGCTTTTCTACACCGGTGCGTCGCGCGAGTCCGCTGACATCATTGCCGAACAATCGAAGAACGTGGAGACCGGCAACCGGGACGCAATTGACGCTATGCACAAGATCAAGCAGGAAGCCCTGCGCATGAAAGAGGCTCTCCTGCGCGGCGACTTCAACATGTTCTACGACGTTCTGCGCACCAGCTGGGACGCCAAGAAGCGCATGGCCAGTCGCATCGTGAGCCCCCGAATCGAAGAGTTGTACAACCGGGCCTTGCGGGCCGGCGCATATTGCGCCCGTATCTCCGGCGCCGGCGGCGGCGGCTTTATGATCTTCATTGTGGACCCCATGCGCAAGTACCAGGTCGCCGACGCACTCCAGGTTTGCGAGAGCAATGGCACCCTCTATGGCTGTCATTTCACGCACGGCGGCGCGCGGGCATGGCGGGTCAAGTGAGCGGCGCATTCTAGGTCACTCATGCGCCGAACGTGCTGCGTGCACGCATTTCAAGACGCGAGCCTAAGCGAATGGAAGCGATCATCCTCGCGGGTGGCCTTGGAACCCGCCTCCAATCCCGGCTCATCGACCTGCCTAAGGCGATGGCTCCCGTGGCCGGCCGTCCCTTCCTTCAGATCCTGCTTGACCGGCTCGTCGACGCGGGCTGCAATCGCGTGATTCTGTGCGTTGGCCATTTGCGCCAGGTCATCGTCAACTCTTTCGGCGTGAGCTACCGCGGCGTGCCCATCTCCTATGCCATCGAAGAATCGCCCCTCGGCACCGGCGGCGCCATCCGGTTGGGTCTGGAGAAGGGGACCGAAGACAGTCTCCTCGTGTTGAATGGCGACACGTTTCTGCAAGTTGACTTTGCGCAATTGTGCCGCGCCCATGAAACCGCCCTCAGGCCGCTCACCATGGCCATAACGCCGGTGGACAATGTCTCTCGTTACGGGGGGGTGATCTTTGAGCAGGGCTGCGTCGCCGGGTTCGCGGAGAAAGGCGGCGCCGGTCCGGGCTGGATCAACGCCGGAACCTACGTAATCAGCCGTGCCTTCCCCTGGCCGGAAGATCTGCCCGATCGCTTCTCGTTCGAATCGGATGTGCTGGCTCCTCATCTGGCCACCCTTCGTCCTGCAGCGTTCCTCTGCCGCGGCTACTTTCTCGATATAGGCGTCCCCGAAGACCTCGACCGCGCGCAAACGGAGCTGGCCGCGCCCATTGACCCAGCGGATCATGGGCATCAATCCCGCAAGAACTGATCAAAATGAGACCATCGGCATCGCCGCCGGCACCACCACCACGCTGGTGGCAAGGCAGCTGGCGCACCGAAAGAATCTGCACATCATCACCAATGCCGTGAACGTTGGGATGGAGCTGAGTTCGGGCGCGCGCGCGCAGACCACCCTGACCGGCGGAAGCATGCGATGGGCGGGAGCCTTTTCGCTGGTCGGCCCGACGGCTCTTGAGTCGCTCACCCTGGTGGTGATGGACCGGCTATTTCTTGGGGTTACAGGGGGCGACCCGGTGCGCGGCGCCACCGTGATCCAGGCCGAAGAAGCGGCCGTGTTTCGCGCCATGGGTCGCCAGTCGCGCCAGCGCATCATCGTCGCCGATTCCAGCAAGCTGGGCCTGGTCAGTCCGGCAGTTGTTTGCGTGCCCGGGGAGATTGATCTGCTGATCACCGACGACGGCATCTCCGACGAGATTGCCGCAGGATTCGCCGCTGCCGGCATCAAGATACTGGTGGCGTAAGTGCGCTTCCGGTTGGCAGGCACTCGATGCTCTTCACTTCGTAAGTTATCGAAGCTAAGTTAATGGTGGAGGCGGCGGGAGTCGGTCGGACTCCGGTGCCTCAATCCACGTAACTTATTGACTCTGTGAAGTGCAAATCTGTC
>DASZLE010000024.1:0-5168 GCA_035552475.1 Occallatibacter sp. | reverse complement strand
AGGCCCGCCTCCCGAAGCAGAAGATCGCTCTTGGCACGCACGCTCAGTTCGGTTGTCAACTGTAGAAGAGACAGCATATCCCCGCGCAGCTCCGGCGGAAAGGCCTCCTGCAGAGACATCAGGTAGGTGCCAACCCGGCTTTGCGGAAACTCTTGAGATCCGATCATGTTGAGCATGTCGATGTCGCGGTCCAGATTGCCCCCCAACCACCGCCGCAGTGAGTGTTCGCTGAAGTAAAACACGAACCCGAAGATCAGCGGAACGCCTGTGACCGCCGCCACCATCGACCACGCCGGCGACTGCAGGCTCTGGTTGAACAACGAGTGAAGCACAGTCGCCACCAGCACGCCGGGCATAAAGAGCCGCACCCCGCGCCATTGCCGGCTATCGAGCAGATATGCCGAGATGGTCGCCCCAAGCGCCGCGACACCTCCATGCATGACGGCTGTTCCAAACCCACGCAGGATCCAGATACCGGCTCCCTGCCCCTCCAGCAGGGGAAGGTACGAGATGTTCTCCACCAGCGCGAATCCAGCGCCAACCGCGAACCCGCAGATAGCCGAATCCGCCATGAACGCCACCCTGGCCGTTGCTATGAGAAAGATCCAGTAAACGGCCTTGGCTAACTCTTCCACCACTGGAGCGCCAAAGCGGGCGTAATCGTCCTGGTATGCAGGAAATTGCCGAAAAATGATCGTATTGATCGCAAAGCAGAGCAACGCCGACAGCGCGCCGGCCGCGAGCGCTGCGAAAACCATGCGTGAGGAGACCAGCTTATAGCTGTCCAGCGCTCGTAACGCGGCAAGAAACAGCAGCACCGGCACCAGCGCCAGCGCAAACCGCACCACCTCGCCAATGTTCATCCCGGCGTGAGTCACAGGTTCGAAGAAATCCCGAAAGTCAAGCGGTTCCAGCCTTGCTCGCGCCGATAACTAAGCGAACTGGCAAAGGTCCGCAGCAGAAAAATACCCAGACCGCCAATTGGCCGCTGCGCTAAATCCAGTGTCAGGTCTGGCGGAGTCGCCGCCAGCGGATCGAACTCAATCCCTCGATCGCCCACCTCCACGGCCAGTTCGCCCGGCTTGGGAACCCGATACGTGACGTTTACCACTCCCGGTGCGCCCTCCGGATAGGAGTGGCGCGCTATGTTCATGAAGATCTCCTCAATGAGGAGGTCCAGCTCACCCATGCGTGACTCCGGCAGCTCCGCCTCCCGCGCGCCCTTTCTGACGAACTCCGTAACAGGCCCGAGCGATTCGACCCTTGCGAGCAGCGTCAGCGATTGAGGGGTGCTCGACAAGCCGTTCGTTCAGCCCTCCATAAGCGCCGACTCGACTGAGTCATGCGAAGGAAAGACACGGTTGAGCTTGGTGATCTCAAACAATTGCCGGACCAGCCCGGTCAGGCAGCAGATTCGGAGTTCCCCACCTTTATCACGCAACTGCTTGGCAATCCTCACGATTGCACCAAGCCCCATACTGCTCACGTATTTGAGTTCGCCAAGGTCGGCGACGATGCTCGTAAACCCATCTGACATGCAGGACTCGCACTGGTCTTCGAAATGAACGGCGCTTTCGGCGTCCATCCGGCCGGCTACATGCAACACAACCTTATTTCCAACCTGGGTCCGTTCGATGGTCACGATACTCCTAAGAGTGCCCTACAGCGACCCGAGCGTCAATAACATCGAAGTCCATAGCCTTGTCAAGAGGACGGCAATCCTGACTCCGGCCATAAAAGACGTCATCTTCATAGAAACGATTTCACTTTGACGGACGCCGGGTTCGCGAGGCCGGAGGCGCGCCCGTTGTCTGGCGCAGGATCAGTCTCGTGTCCACGGGATGAATGGCCTTGCGCACAGAGCCGGGCTCGATGCGATGACGAAGCGTGGCAAATGCGGCCTGTGCGATCTCAGTGCACGACATCCGTACCGTGGTGAGTGGCGGCAGCATGAACTGCGCAATGTGCACATCATCGAAGCCGATGACGGAGAGATCTGCCGGGGCCTGCTTGCCCGCTTCGAAGAGGCAATGCAGAACACCGATCGCGGTCAGGTCATTCGAACAGACCACCGCGGTGGGCGGGTTCGCTCGCGCGAGAAGTTTCGACATCGCGGCCATTCCGCCTTCGAGCGTATGGTCGCCCTCGATCATAAGGTCAGAGCGCAGTTTCAACTGTTGTGCGCGGATCGCCTTCTCAAACGCGTCGCGCCGATATCTTGCCGAGGTCTGCTCCAATGGGCCGCTGACGAAGGCGATAGCCTGATGTCCCAGATCAACCAGGTGCGTCACAGCCTGCCGTATCCCTTCGTCGTAATTCACGCGTACCGCGTCGATCTTGGGAAACGCCGGAGCGCCATCCATCACCACCAGCGGCACAGCATGGGTGGCCAGCTCTTCCAGGATGGGCGCCTCGCGGCCGAACATCATCACCGCAACGCCATCCACCTTGCGCTGCAATATGCGCCGGATCGACATCGAGATACTGGCCGCGTCATTCGGTGTCGAAGCCAGCAAAACCTCGTACCCGCTTTCGACCGCGAATTGTTCGAAACGTTGAATCAGCTCAGGAAAAAACGGATTGGTGATCTCCGTGACCATCAGGCCGATGATATGGCTGCGTCCGGAGACCAGAGCGCGGGCCTGCGGGTCTGGCTGGTAGTTAAACTCGCGCACCGCACGCCAGACGCGCTCCGCCATCTCCCGGTTCACGGTGCCTTTGCCATTGGTAACGCGTGAGACAGTGGAGATGGAGACGCCGGCGCGGCGGGCCACGTCGCGGATATCCATCCGGGCGCGCGGCCTTTCTGTTTTTGCATGCTTCTGCATGGGGACGAGTATAGAGGCTGTTCGATTCGGGCACGTCGCAGCCCGTGACGCAATCATCTCATCGTAGAAAACGTTTCCTTCGATATCTCCGCTGTGCGATACTGCTCCGCGCGGCTGCATATGGTCGGCTGGCACCGCGAGAGCACTTTCCCTAGGTGTAGAGCGGCCATCAGAAGCGTATGTGGCCTTTCGTTAAGGAAGGGCCACGCCGAGATGGTCTCCGCTATCTCACAGCATCAGGGAAAATGCTCTAATCTCCTGCGAGGATCGTTTTATGCGTCTGGAAGCCCTCCGCTCCGCCGTGCTGGAGGCCAACCTTGAACTCGTCCGCCGGGGCCTGATCCTTTACACCTTCGGCAATGCCAGCGGCATGGACCGGGAGAGCGGATTGGTCGCAATCAAGCCAAGCGGCGTGCCGTACGAGGACCTGAAGCCGGGGGATCTGGTGCTGACAGATCTGGATGGAAATCTGGTGGAAGGTTCGCTGCGTCCATCGTCCGATCTGGCGACACATTTGTTGCTCTATCGGGCCTTTCCCGCAATCGGTGGCGTAGTCCACACCCATTCGGAGTTTGCCACCGCATGGGCGCAGGCGGGGCGGGAGATTCCCGCCTATGGCACCACCCATGCCGACTATTTCTACGGCCCGGTTCCAGTAACCGAGGAACTGACCGCGGACGAGGTAGGCGGCGACTACGTGCTGAACACCGGCCACGCCATCGTGCGGCGTTTTGTCCAGGGCGGACCCCAGGGCGCGACCCCAATCGATCCCCTTGCCGTCCCCGCGGTGCTGGTCGCAGGCCACGCTCCATTCTGCTGGGGAGCGACGCCGGCAGATGCAGCGCACAACGCGGTTGTTCTCGAGGCCGTCGCCCGCATGGCCTACTACACAGCAACATTGAACGCATCATGCACCGGCGTGGCCCAGCATTTGCTCGATCGCCACTACTTCCGCAAGCATGGCGCCGGCAAAACCTATGGACAGGAGAGCTGACCGCCGCTTCTGACGTCATGCCGATTCCCACACTTTCACAACTCGCCCTCGCCGTTCAGCCTGCTGCGGGAGCCCTCCGCGAGACGGTCCCGCTCCAGGCCGCCCACTCTTTGGCACGCCTCAATTCCGTCGACGTGCTGGTCATCGCAATCTACTTCGGCATCGTCATCTTCATCGGCTTTTACCTGAAGGGCTCCTCGAACACGAGTGAGGAGTTCTTCATGGCTGGTCGTGAGATGACCGCCTGGATCGCCGGATTGAGCTTTGTATCGGCCAATCTTGGATCGCTCGAATTGATGGGCTGGGCCGGAGCGGCCTATCAGTACGGCATTCTCGCAACGCACTGGTACTGGATCGGCGCCATCCCCGCGATGCTCTTTCTCGGCATCGTGATGATGCCCTTCTACTACATCTCGAAAACCCACTCCGTCCCCGGCTACCTGCATCTGCGCTATGGCGACGCCACGCGCGCCCTTTCCGCCATCAGCTTTGCCTTCATGACCGTGCTCATGAGCGGCATCAACATGTATTCCATGGCGCTGGTCATGAAAGTCGTTCTGGGCTGGAACCTGAACTTCTCCATCTGGGTCTCATCGATTACCGTCGCTCTCTATGTTGCACTCGGCGGACTTCGCTCTGCCATCTTCAACGAGGTTCTCCAATTCATCCTTATCTGGGTTGGAGCCGCCATTGTCCCCATCCTGGGCCTGGTCGAAGTAGGCGGCTGGACCAACCTCCGCGCACAGATCCTGCATAATCTGGGCCGCTCCGATTATGTGCATCTATGGTCCACTCTGGGACACTTCAGTGCGAATCCCATGGGAGTGCATTGGACAGGGATTGTCTTCGGCCTCGGCTTCGTGATCAGCTTCGGTTATTGGACCACCGACTTCCTGGTTGTCCAGCGCGTGCTCTCGGCGGACAACATTCGCTCCGCACGCATGGCGCCCATCATCGGCGCCGCCTTCAAGATGGCGGTGCCATTCATCGTCATCCTGCCCGGCTTGCTTGCGCTCTCTGTGCTGCCATTCCATCTGGTCGGTGAGTCGCAGGCGGTAGCCAGCCACATGCACAGTTACAACGAGGTTCTACCACTGATGCTGGTGCGCTACTGCGGCCCCGGGTTATTGGGATTGGGCGTCACGGCCCTCATCGCGGGCTTCATGTCGGGCATGGCCGGCAACGTCAGCGCATTTTCGACCGTATGGACCTATGACCTCTACGGCGCGTTCCTGAACAAAAAGGCGACAGATCGCCACTACGTCGCCATGGGTCGATGGTCTACCTTCGTCGGCGTGCTCGTGTCTGTCGGCACAGCGTACCTGGTGCAGCATGCCGCCAGCATC
>DASZLE010000023.1:0-52043 GCA_035552475.1 Occallatibacter sp. | reverse complement strand
GTAGGTTAGTCACGTGTTACTCACCCGTGCGCCACTTTACTCAGGTATTGCTACCCTTTCTCGTTCGACTTGCATGTGTTAGGCACGCCGCCAGCGTTGATTCTGAGCCAGGATCAAACTCTCGTTTGAAACCTGATGTCTACCCCACCCGACGGAGGTCGGCTGGGTAGACCGTGCCATGCGCGCTTTCTCTCGAAAGGGCGGATGGCACCTTACCTTGTGAGAATGATCGAGCCAAACTCGATTCGTTCTCACGACTGGCACGTTCAACCAATTTGTCAAAGATCCTTGAGAGCTCTCCGCCTAAGCGGCGCCCTTTTGGATCGAGGCCCGGGCTGTTACGCCAAGGTGTCCTCGAACTTGTTGCGCTGGTTGTATTTGCGATTTCTCGCACCATTCCAACCGTTTTGGCGCGAACTTTCTAACTTTATAGGACTTCCGCCTTCATGTCAACCGCCTATTTTCGCTTCTTTTCAGGGCTGCCCGGACTCGATGCCGGCAAGTATTCCCCGCGTAAAGAAGCGCTTTCAGGCGGCGCGGAATTTCCGGGCCGAAAAGCTTTCGCGCAGCGCAAAATATCAAACAGCGACCAGCAATGCCCGAGCCGCTGAGGCTCGCGGGAATATTCTTCCCGGGTCTTGCAATGGCTTGTTCTCTGCGGGATTCCCTACAGGGATCAGGGCGTTCTTGCCGACCTCACCCGACCCTACGAACCAGCTTCCCTTTTCCCTCTTGGGGCAGGCCACACGGCCACCGGGATGCTCCACTGCTCATTTCGATCTTTCCCAGAGTAGCATACGCTTCCCTGGTTTGCAACTCGCCGGTGTCAATCTCGTTAACGGCTGATTGCGACTTGTTGAGAATAGCAATTCGCAGGCCGCAGCGCAACACGGCGCACCTGTGGGAAAGCCTAACTTTCTGTGGGAAATCGCTGTAACCTGCGCCAGGCTTGGGCTTGCGCATTTCCGCCCGCCAATCAATGAACCCAGCGCCTAAGCCCGCTTCACCCCGGCCGCTGGATGATCCCAAGGTCCGTCAGGCCGTTCACAAAGAACTGCATGGCCAGCGCCACCAGCAGTAACCCCATGATTCTGACGAGGATACGGATGCCGGTCTCGCCCATCACCGAGCGCACGCGGCCGGCCGCCGCCAGCACCCAGTAGCTCACCAGGCTGGTAATCGCGATCGAAGCAAGATCGCCCCCATTTCCCAGCGCCAGAAATGCGGAACCTGGCCCACCAGCACCATCACGCTCGAGATCGCGCCTGGCCCGGCCAGCATTGGGATTCCCAGGGGCACAATGCCCGCATCTTCTTTGCTTGCAGCTTCTTCCGTGTCGCCCGTGGCCTCCTGCGTCGGCGAGCGCTTGGCCTCCAGCATGTCCAGCCCAATCAGCAGCAGGATCAGCCCGCCGGCCACCTCGAACGCCGGCAGCGTGATCCCGAACATGCGGAAGATGAGCTGGCCTGCCACGGCAAAACTCGTCAGCACGATGAAGCAGGTCAGTGCCGCCTTCCGCGCCATGCGTTTGCGCCGGGGCCCGTCGGCACGCTCGGTGATGGCAAGAAACGATCCGATCGCCGCAAATGGATCGACGAGGAAGAAGATCGAGCTCAGCGCCAGCACCCAGAAATGCACCCACGGCGCGGTGCGCAGCTCGTTGAAAGCGGTCTCGGCTGGGTTGGTCAAAAGCACGCTCCATTAGAACCTACAAAGCCGCGAACGATTCAACTGCAATGTGCCCCCGGGCATCGTCCACCGGCGCATTTCCCGGCCGCATCACCAGCCGCGTCCCACAGCCGGCATCCCGCGCCGCATCCAGCTCAAGCACTACGTCGGAGAAGAACAGCACATCCGCCGGCGCAACCTTCATCTCCACGGCAATGGCTCTGTAGCTATCAATCCCCTGCTTCAGCCCGGTGCGCGTGTCGAAGTAGCCCGCGATCAGCGGCGTCAGATCGCCATGATCTGAGTAGCGGAAGAACAGCTTCTGCGCCTCGACGGACCCCGATGAATAGATAGCCACTTTGCCGGAAGCCGCCCACCGCGCGAGCGCCGCCGGCACATCCGCAAACAGCGTGCCCTTCAGCTCGCCGCTCTCGAAGCCGGATTTCCATATCTTGCCTTGCAGGCTTTTCAGCGGCGTCGATTTGCGGTCGCGGTCCATCAGCCACAGCAAGTACGCCAGGCTTCCCGCCACAAACGCCGGCCTTCCATCCGCGGCCCGATGGCTGCTCGAGGCGATTCGCGGCACGCCCTCTTCGGTCTCCGCACGGTTCTCCTCAGCCAGCAGCGCCAGGTCTGCGCGCACCGCCTCATCCGAAAAGTTGCTGAATAGGAATTCCGCGAAGTGCGCCCGCGCGTACGGGAACAGCACGTCGCCCGTCAGCGTCAGCGGCGCAACCGTCCCCTCCACATCCAGCAGATAGACCTTCGGCTGGCTCATGCGCCTAGCGTCTTCGCAATCGAAGTCTCCACCCGCGCGCCCAGGTAAGCCGGCCCAAAGCACAGCGGCTGATACCCCTTGTCCACGCCGGAATCGGTGTACTGCGGCGTCCAGCCCGTGGTGTCCTGGAACCACCGGATCGCGCGAATCCGCCGGTCCTCGCACAGCGTGAACCAGTGCGTGGTGCCCCGCGGCACCCGTAGCATGTCGCCCGGCCCAACTTCCACGCTGGCCACGCGCCCGCCGATGTTCAGAAAGAAAATCCCGCGCCCCGCCAGGATGAACCGCACCTCGTCCTCGTCGTGCGTGTGCTCCTTGTCGAAGCGCGCCAGCATGGTTTCAAGATTCGGCGTCTGCGCGTTCACGTCGATCACGTCCGCGGTCACGTAACCGCCGCGTTGTTTCATCGCGTCGATCTCTGCCGCGTACGCCTCCAGCACCGCGACCGCTGAGGCATCGGTTCCCACGCGGTCCAGGCTCCAGCGCTCGTAGTCGATCCCCAGCGCAGCCAGCTCCGCGCGAATCTCCGGCTCCGTGTCAAATTGTGTATCGCTGTCGGGGAAGCGAAGAACTGCCATGTCAACCTCCGCTTGATTCTCATCGGGTGCCCCATCTCGACGGCGTTTTTGTCCTGCCGTCAGCCACGGGATGGAGTTGTCTACCAGCCACCCATCCGCCGACGGCACTCCACCTCGAACAGAAACTCCAGCGCCTCCAGGTGCCGCCGCGTCTCGGCCACCGATGTGCCCCAAGTATAGAGCCCGTGCCCACTCAGCAAAACCCCGTGCGCCGTCGAATGCTCGTCCAGCGCCGCCCGCAGTTCTTCGGCCACCACGCCGTAATTCTGCGAGTTGGCGATCACCGGCACGCGCTCGCAGTGTTGGTGCGTCTCCACTCCGGCCAGGCCCTTCAGCAATTCGTATCCCTCGATGTCCACCTGCCCGGCCGCCGCGCATCGCGCCGAAAGCAGCGTGTTGCAGATCGTGTGCACGTGGGCAATCGCCCGCGCTTGCGGCCGTCTTTGATACAGCACTACGTGCAGGCCCGCCTCCGCGGAAGGCTTGCCCTCGCCTTCGAGCACCCGCCCCTCCGCGTTCAGCATCAGCAGGTCCGTCGGCGTCATCTGCCCCTTGTCCAGCCCGCTTCGCGAAATGAAAATTGCTCCCGACTCCGTATCCCGCACGCTGAAGTTCCCCGCGGTTCCGGGCACCCATCCGCGCCGCGCGCACTCGTGGGCCAGCGCACACAGCGCCGCAATCTCTTCTTTGATATTTTGGCTCATAACCGCCTGGGGAATAACCGGTCTATCGAGTGTAACAACTTACGCGCAGCGACTGCGATCACCGATTATCGCCAATGAGCCGATGATTGGTTACTTAGGGCCAGCGTCCTTCCCCGCACACTTCGACATCGACGTGCCCCAGGGCAAGCAGTTCATCCTCTCCACCGGCGTCTATGACTGGCTCTCCGGCAAAGCCGGGACCCTGCAAATCCAGCCACCCGTTGAATCGGCGCAAAACACCGCCCTACCCGCCGCCGCCAGCAAATAAGCTGCGTGCACCGCTATCTTCGAAAAGTGGTACACTTGTGTACGCAATGGTACACATTCGGAGGTCCCCATGAGCACCCAATCTGTCGGCATCCGCGAGTTCCGCGACAACCTCGCCACCTACCTGCTCGAGTCCGACAAGCCCCTCGCCATCACCCGCCACGGCGACACCATCGGCTTCTATCTCCCCGTCCGCCGCAAGCCTACAGAGGAGCAAAGGTTCGCTCTTGCCGAAGCACGCGCGCGCCTTCAAAAGGCAATGGAAGCGGCCGGCGTTTCCGAAGACGAAATTGTTGACGACTTCAAGAGATTGCGAAAGGAATCGCGCCAAAAGAAGAGATGACAGAAGACTCCCTTAGGCGGCTCGTCCTCGATGCAAATATCCTCGTCCGCGCGATATTCGGTGTGCGAGTCGGCATCTTGCTCGAAAAGTACGCGGGTGAAGTGGAGTTCTATACTCCCGATCACTGCGTCACCGAAGCACGCGAAAACATTCCAAGGATCGCGCGAGCCCGCGGAATATCGCCTGCCGAAGCTGAATCTTTACTTGATCGCTTAGTGCAGGATTTCCTGCAAATAACGGACCGGAGCTTGTATGACGCATTTGAACGGCAGGCTCGCGAGCGCATCTCGGATCGGGATGTGGATGACTGGCCTGTGGTAGCGACAGCGCTTCTCTTGAGAGCACCCATCTGGACGGAGGACAAAGACTATTTGGGTTGCGGCGTCGCCACCTGGACAACCGGCAAGGTCGAAATCTACCTTCGGCCGAGATAAATGGCCCCTTGTTCCCATCTACAATCGTCTCTTGCTCACCCCAGCCCAGCGCGACCGCACCCAAGTCGTCCTCGTCTCCCCGCGCAACCCCCTCAACATCGGCGCCGTCGCCCGCGCCATGGCCAACTTCGGCTTCGCCCATCTCACCGTCGTCGCGCCCTACGCACCCCACTGGCGCGAAGCCAAATCCGCAGTCGGCGCCCCGGACCTCCTCGCAGCCGCCCGCGAATTTCCCACTCTGCGCGAAGTCCTGGCCGACTGCACCTTCGTCGCCGGCACCGGCACCCTCACCCACCGCAAACCCGAGCAGCCCGTCATCCCCCTTCCCGCCCTCGCCTCGCTCCTCGAATCCGAACTGGCCGGCAGCGGCCCCATCGCCCCCGCCCCACGCATCGCCCTCGTCTTCGGCCCGGAAAAACACGGCCTCACCCGCGACGACCTCGCCTTCTGCCACGCCCTGGTCGAAATCCCCACCGACCCTCGCCAGCCCTCCATGAACCTCGGCCAGGCCGTAGCCGTCTGCCTGTATGAACTAGCCCGCCCTGTCCCCGCCGCCGCACCCGCAGCGCCACACCATCCCGCCCCCACCTCCGCTCAGCTCGACCATCTCGCCGGCCTGATCCAGCAAACCATGATCGCCGCTCGCTACTCCCCGCCCGCCATGCAGCAAGCCAACAGCCACGACCTCCGCCTGCTCCTTCGCCGTCTCAGCCTCTCTCCCCACGACCTCCGCCGCATCCTCGGCCTCTTCCGCCGCATCTTATGGCATATCGGCCGCTCCGGCCCCGCTCGCCCCTGACCCTGCGGCGAAGTTTTACGGCGTCCTGCTCGAATCCTGATAAAGTGGCCCTCAACGGTTCTCAAATATGCGCAGACGTGAGTTGAAAATCCCCAGCTGGCTCTGCCCTCTCGCAGTGTGCGCTGTGCTCGGCATGGCCGCCGCCCTCTTCGCGCAGCAGCCCGCCCCTTCACCCCAGCCAGCGCCTGCTCGGCAGCCGCCCGCCGCCCAGACCGCGGCCCAGCCATCGACCGCAGCTGCCGCCGCGCCTTCCCTCACTGAAGACCAGGTGCGCCAGCAGCTCGCAGGCAAAACTTTCTATCTCCGTGGCGGCTACCTCGAGAACAACCTCCATTTCAACGATCACGGCCAACTCGACGGCAGCTCGCCCCGCGCCTCCTACACCCTCAGCCTCGTCAAGATCGACCGCGTTCATCTCGACAAGCACCACCTCCAGCTCGAAGGCGTCCGCTACGGCCTTCACTTCCTCGGCGCCGCGCCCAGCGAGGATCAGGCCGTCGACCGCGTCCGCCTCACTTCAAAGAAGAAGCCCCTCCGCATCTCCATCGATCGCGAAGACGTGGTAGCTCCAAAGAAGGAAAAGCCGGCGAAACAGGGAAAGAAAAAAACACAACAGGCGCCGCCCACCGTGAACGCCGCTGCGGCCCAACCCGCTGCCCCACCGCCATCCAGCCCAACCCCGCCAGACAACCAGGCAATCCCGGCGTCCGCCGCATCCACCCCTCCGCCAGAGACCGATCGCCGCGGCG
Source organism: Occallatibacter sp. (assembly GCA_035552475.1). Lineage (GTDB taxonomy): Bacteria > Acidobacteriota > Terriglobia > Terriglobales > Acidobacteriaceae > Telmatobacter. The sequence goes on along the minus strand of DASZLE010000023.1, from coordinate 45,723 downwards.
TCACCGTCACCACCTCGCAGGCCCAGGCCAATCAGGCCCTCCATCGGGCGCTCGACACTGTCTTTGCTTCCGGCGTCGATCAGAGCATCATCGCAACGCTCCCCGCCTACTGGCAGCTCTACTACAAGGCAGTCGACAGCAAACAGGATTACCGCCCCGCCGATACCTCCGTCCTCCGCCAGAGCCAGGTCGACCAGAAAGCGCGCCTCGTCTCCGCCTTCGATCCGCCCTCCAATGAGTATGCCCAGACCAACGGCGTGACCGGCATCTCCATGTACCACGTCGTCGTCGAGCCCGACGGCAAAGCCGGCGAAATCGCCATCGGCCGCCCCATCGGCTTCGGCCTCGACGAAAGCGCCATCGAAGCCATCCGCAAGGCCAAATTCGATCCGGCCATGAAAGACGGCAAACCCGTTCCCGTTGTCCTCGATGTCGTGGTGGAGTTCCGCATCTATTCCAAGCGGACCGACGTCACCTCCGCAGCGGCCGACAAGCCCACCGAACCCCAGGCGCCCGTCCTCCCCGGCCCCTACACCGCCAACGAGCCCAAGCCCGCCGCCCAGCCCCAACCGCAGTAGCCCCTTAGTCCCTGGTCTCTACCGTCCGAAGACACAGTTAGGGGCGAAAAGCTGCTGCGAAGCGGCTAAGCCAACAAACGATCCGTGCCCCATCACTTTCACTCCTGAGCAGAACGAAGGATCCAGTGAAATGGGTGGGAAGCCTCCTCAGCCAGCCCCGCGCGTCTTTGCTTTGTTCTTGCCGTTGCCTTGCTTTTGCTCTTGCCGTTGCTTTTGCTCTCGCTTTTCTTGCTGTCTTGCCCGTCAGGGAATCTGCTTTTGCCGCGGAGCGAGCAGGGGCCTTGGGATCCATGGAAAAGTCCGCCGACAAGATGCGGCCTTTAGCCCCGGACCCTTGGCGAACCCTATTCTTCCTTCTTCAAGTCTTCGAGCCTCGGCTTGTGCTTCACCCGCCGCCCCTCACGCTTCGCATCGTCCACCACGCGCGCAGGCTTCGGCTGCCCTATGCGCTCCCGCGCATTAGCCTTCACCGCCTTCGTCGCCGAAAACTTCCCCGGCTTCTTCTTCTTCGCCATAATCCCTCAGTCCCTGCGTCCCCGTTGCCTGTGGAAAAAAGTCAAGCCCTCGCCGAAATCTGTAACTGTTACATCTTATCCAAATGACTAATTCCAAAGGCGAAGAAAAATGTTATGAAAACGTACGTCAAAATGCAGTCTTAATTATGAGACCTGCTAGACTGTTAACAGTAGTCGGAAATGCGCCCGCGATCCATCGCGGGCGTTTCTATTTCCAGGCCCGGAAAGAAGAGAAAAAATGCCCGCAATTCCACAAATCGGCCTCCACCCACTCGCAGCCTCGTTCCCGACTATCTTCTTCGTTTCCAATTATTTAACCCGACCCTCCCCCCACTGTCCGAAAATGAACGATCACTGCATTTTAAGGGCGTATCCTCATCATTTCAATAGACATCCTCGTTTTTTATTTTCGCATTCATGCCGGACCCGGCACCGCGCGCCGTTCGCTGCCCCGCCATCCCCACTGGCACAGGCGAAGTCGCCATTGGCTGCACGGAGTTGGCTGGAAGACGGCCACCAATTACCATGGAGCAATCACCCTGGTGAGTCCGCCCAACGGCGGCGGCTGGTAAAATCCCACTACTGAGTCCAGCCATAGACGCCCCGTTTCAGGGGAAGGAGTTCTCATTTGAGCGACCGTTTTTTGTTTACCTCCGAGTCGGTAACGGAAGGCCATCCCGATAAGATTGCCGACCAGGTTTCCGACGCCATCCTGGATGCTTGCCTGGAGCAGGATCCTTATAGCCGCGTGGCGGCCGAGACGCTGACGGCCACCGGCCTCGTGGTCATCGCCGGCGAAATCACCACCAAAGCATACGTCGACTTCCAGAGCCTGGTGCGCGGCGTGGTCCAGTCCATCGGCTATGACAATGCGACCTACGGGTTCGACTCCAACACCTGCGCGGTGATCTCCAGCATCAACAAGCAGTCCGGCGACATCGCGCAAGGCGTCGACACGGGCGGCGCCGGCGACCAGGGCATGATGTTCGGCTACGCCACCAACGAAACGCCTGAACTGATGCCCGCGGCCATCTCGCTGGCGCACAAACTCTGCCGCCGCCTCACCGAGGTCCGCAAAAGCGGCAAGCTGCCGTACCTGCGCCCCGACGGCAAGAGCCAGGTGACTGTGGAGTACGACGAGAACCGGAAGCCGGTGCGCGTGGATGCGGTGGTCATCAGCACGCAGCATGCCGAGACCGTGACCAATGAAGAGCTGCACGCCGACATCCTGAAGCACGTGATCCAGTATGTGATCCCGGCGGCGCTGCTGGATGAGAACACCAAGTACCACATCAATCCGACGGGCCGATTCGTCATCGGCGGCCCCATGGGCGACACCGGCCTGACCGGGCGCAAAATCATCGTGGACACGTACGGCGGCGCGGGCCGGCATGGCGGCGGCGCGTTCAGCGGCAAGGACCCGACCAAGGTGGACCGCTCGGCGGCCTACATGGCGCGGTATATCGCCAAGAACATTGTGGCGGCCGGGCTGGCGGACCGCTGCGAGGTGCAGCTTGCCTATGCCATCGGCGTAGCCGAACCGGTGAGCGTGCTGGTGGAGACGTTCGGCACCGGCAAACTTTCGGCTTCGCAACTCACCCAGCTGGTGCGGGCGAACTTTTCGCTGACGCCAAAAGCGATCATCGACACCCTGAACCTGCGCCGGCCGATCTATCAGAAGACGGCGGCCTATGGGCACTTCGGACGCACCGAGCCCGAGTTCACCTGGGAAGCAACGGACAAGGCCGCCAAGCTGGCGGAGCAGGCAAGCACGGCGGCAGTCGCAAAGTAGGACCAACCGAAGTTTGGTGATAAGGGGACCCAATCGGGTCCCCTTATTTCTTGGCGTTTGTACTCCGCCCGTCTGGCCGGATCCGCTCCAAAGAATTCCCCTTGCAGCAGAAGACCGGCAGGCGTTCCCGGCAGAGGCGGAATGCGCAGGGGCGTCAGCCTCCTGCGTCTTCTCCAATCCTCTCCTTTTTGTCCGATGTGCGTCCCAGAACATAGAATGCACGGGGATAAAGATTCAGATCTGTCGAGGAGAGATCGATGCGGATTCCTGCGCTCGTTTGGCTGCTATTTTGCACTGCCTTGATGGCAGGCGCGCAAAACACTGCTCCGTGGAGCTACGAGGGAAGGACGGGGCCGATCAACTGGGGCAAGCTGGATCCAGCTTACCGGGCTTGCCGCGACGGGCACGAGCAGTCGCCCGTTGATATTCGCGGCGCACATCTGAACAAGGCGCTGCCGGCGCTGGAGTTTCACTACATGGGCAGCTCGATGAGCCTGGAGAACAACGGGCGGACAATTGTGGCGCACGCTAATCCGGGGAGCTACTTCATCGATGGCGGCGTTCGCTACGACCTGAAGGACCTGGTCTTTCATCATCCGAGCGAAGAGGCCGTACACGGCAAACTGTCCGACATGGATGTGGAGCTGGTGCACACGAGCGCGGACGGGAAGCAAGCCGTTATCGAAGTTCGGCTGACCGAGGATCGCGGCGACCCGAGCGCGACGCTGGCGACGCTATGGGCGCACATGCCGACGACGCCGGGGACGACCCAGAATGTGACCGACATGGTGAATCCGGCCGGACTGCTGCCGGCCGACCGAGGATACTGGACCTTTATGGGCTCGTTGAGCACGCCGCCCTGCACGGAAGGAGTGCGGTGGTTCGTGATGGAGCAGGACCTGAGCATCAGCCGCGGCCAGTTGCGGCAGTTCGCGCAGATGTTCAGAGTAAGCTCGCGGCAGCTCCAGGACGCGCATGGGCGAAGGATCGAGGCGAACGAATAAAGCAGGGAACAAGGCAAGCAGGAGACCGTGGGCAACGCCTACACCGGAGCAGGCCCGGTAGAGCGGAGACGAATGGATCGGGTTCGAGTTCTCGCGGCAAGATATTGGATGGCGTCCCTGGCAGCCGCGGCTGGCGGGAAAACCGGCTCTGTCACTCGGCAACTGAGCAGGAGCCAGCATTCAGCGCGCGAGGGGAAGAAAGCGCAGTTCGATCGCGTCTCCTGCAAGGGAGGCGATGACGCCGGTCAGGTCGGTAATGATGTAGTCGGCTGCTTCCAGGCGCTCCGTGGGGTGCGAGAACGTAGTGGCGATGACGGTGCAACCGGCAGCATGCCCGGCTACGACGCCGGATGCGGAATCCTCAAAGACGACACAATCCTGAGGCGGGAGGCGGAGCAGGGCGGCTCCGGCAAGATAGGGCGCGGGGCTGGGCTTGCCTTCGTGCACGGTTTCCGCGGTAACGAGCCGCTCGGGGACCGGGACCCTGCCTGCGGCGAGACGGACGCGGGCGAGCCGCTCAGTGGCGCTGGTGACCACAGTCCAGCGATCGCCGGGCAGTCGATCGATGAGGTCGCAGACGCCGGGGAGGACGACCAGGTCGTCTGTGTCTTCAATTTCAAAATCTTCAATGATCTTGAGCTCGGCGACGTCGTCGAGGTCAGGACGGAAGGCGCGCACGCTGTCGATGGCGCGACGGCCGGGGATGATGCTGAGGACGTATTCGGGATCGATGGCGCGCATCCTGGCCCACCGGGTCCAACTCCGCTCAACCGAGCCGAGGGACGAGATGAGGATGCCGTCCATGTCAAAGAGGACGCCCTTGCACGTAACGGTGACAGGGGAAGGTGAGACGGAAGAAGACACTTCGTTATTTTAGCGGCGGAGGTGGCGACGTCCGGCGAGGGGCAGCAGTCTTACATGAACAAAACTTCATTGACGGCTAATACGAGGGTCATGCTAGTCTCTTGCCACCGGGCAATGTTCGAGCAGTCGTAGAAGAAAGAGCTCCTTCCCCATATCCGGCGCGCCGCACCATGGGCCCTTTTGCGCTGGAGTACCGGGAAGTCATAGATGGCCCTCTTCCCTGCCGGTTTGACATCTTCGCATTCTCCATTGCCATGACGGGCTTTGATTCGCCTGCGCCGCGCCGGGAGTTCCTGGGGCGCACTCAAGGAGAAGAGGACGATGAGTAAGTGCAAGTTGTGCCGTTTTGCCTGCGCAATCGCGCTGGCCGTTCCCACACTTCTGCTGGCTGAGAATGGCGCCTATTCGGGGAGTGGCGGCAGCTTCCTGGCGCCCACGACGACAGGCCAGGCGATCACTGTGACCGGTGTCCCGCTCTCCGGCACCACCGCCGCGCTGACGTTCTCATGCCCCATCACTTTTTTTGGGGCAGGCACTTACCAGTGGAACTGGCAATGCGCGGGGGGCAAGATTAGTGCGGCGAGCACCGACAGCTCATTGTCTTTGTCGGGGAACTTCGTGTCGGGATCAATGACGCTTTCCGGATCGGGCGGCGGACGCGGCGGCATCGTGAGGTATTGGTACGAATTCTCGGGTACATTCATCGGATCCATCAAGCTGAACGGCGTCAGCCAGGCGATTCTGGGGTCAGTGTCGGCAGCGGTGGAGACGAGCGCGGTACTGGGGACTTCGACCGCGCCGGTAACCGGACTTTCCCTCGGCTGGAACTCAGAGTACAGCCCTGTTCTTGTGGCAAGCGGAGGCAATGCGCGCTTGCTTGCCGCCGACAACCTGCTTGGAATGAATCCGAGTTCCTATGGAACGTGGGGCAGCGGAACGGGCCAGTTTGAGTCGATTGCCGGGCTTGCGCATGACGCGAGCGGCCGGATTTACATTAGCGATTCCACCCTGGATCGGCTGGTGCGGATCGACAACCTGACGGGAAGCAACTGGGTGGAGATGGGAAGTTTCGGCACGGGAGCACTCCACTTCAGCAGTCCCGGCGGCGTGGCGATTGACGCGTCAGGGAAGGTCTGGGTGGCCGATGCAGGCAACAACCGCATTGTGCGGTTCGACGACATGAGCGGAACCAACTGGACGTCATTCGGCGCGGCCGGAGCCGGGGTTAACCAGTTCAGCAGCCCCTCGGCAGTGGCCCTTGACGCACTGGGACGCATCTATGTTGCGGATTCAGGGAATGGGCGCCTTGTCCGCATAGACGACCTCTCGGGCACGAACTGGATAACGTTGAGCACGATCAACAGCGGCGTCTACGCCTACAACCTGTCCGGCATTAACGGTGTCGCCGTGGCGCCCGGCGGGCAAATTGCCGTGTCGACTGCAAGTGGATGGATGATGCGGTTCGGCGACATGACCGGCGCCAATGCCCAGATCGGATACTGGTCTCCGTCTATTGCGGGCATCAGTGCGGATCCCGCCGGCGAAATCTTCGTCGTCGGCGGATTTGTTCCCGGCCTGGCTGAAACGCTGGGCCTTACGGGTACAGGAGTCTACGCGGGAACCATGGCACAAACGACGCTCCAGGCAAGCGCTGTGCTGGCACTGGCGAAAAGTGTTACGGCTCCCGCCGCGCCCACCATCTCGACGACCAAGCTGGCATTTGGCAACCAGAACGTGGGCGAACCGAGCATCGGCAAAATCATGACACTGAAGAACATTGGCGGAACGCCGATGCCAATTTCGTCCATCGTCGCCGACGCGGATTACGTGGTGACGGATACTTGCCCGGCGTCGCTTTCCGGCGGCAGCTCCTGTAAGATCACGGTCGAGTTCGATCCCACGACAACAGGATCGAGGCCGGCAACGCTTTCGATTTCGACGACGAGCGTGCACCCTCTATTTAAGGTGGCGCTTACTGGAACGGGAACGGCGCCGAATGCCGTGATCGTTCCGGGAACGCTGCAATTTCAACCCCAACTCATCAACACGGCCTCCGCTCCAGAAACTCTGCTGCTGAGCAACACGGGAAACGGCCCGCTGACGATTTCTTCGATTACTGCTACGGGAGATTATTCGGTTTCGAACAACTGCCCGACTGTGATCGCGCCACAGAACGGTTGCACCCTGCAAGTCGCGTTCACGCCGGTGGCAAGCGGACTGCGAGCCGGAACCCTCTCCATCAGCGACGATAACGTTCCGACCGGAGCCACCCAGATGGTTACCCTGAGTGGCACGGGCTCTGCCACTTCGCCAACGCTCACGGTGACTCCCGGCAGCCTGCTTTTCCCCAACCAGCAGGTAGGCGTGGCCAGCGCCGCGCAGACAATTACTGTCAAGAATGCGGCCACATCAGCAGTAACGTTGTCCGCTCCCGTTTTCCCATCGGGATTTACAGGGACGAATCAGTGCGGGACAACGCTTGCCGCCGGGGCTTCGTGCAGCGTCCTGGTGCAGTTTGTTCCGGCGGCTGCGGGGCCGGCCAGCGGATCCGTCTTAATCCCTGTCACAGGTAGAGCCTCACTCGCAGTTGAAGCCTCAGGAACCGGCGTTACATCCGCCACACCCGTACTGAAGGCTAGTCCGTCGCCGCTCAATTTTGCAGGTTATGTGGTGGGCGACAATCCTTCATTGAACCTTACCGTGAGCAACTCGACAGGCATTCCTGTCGGAATCCGTTCCCGGACCCTGTCCGGCTCGAGCGTTTTCTCGGTCACGGGGAGCAATTGTCCGGCGATCCTGGCCGGCGGAGCATCGTGTACGGTGAACATCACGTTTATCCCGACCGCAGTGGCAACCTATTCGGCCAGCTACACAATGATTGAGTCTTCCGGAGCAAAAACCGTGGTTTCCATCACCGGTACCGCAACTCTCGGCGACTGAGTTAGCGCCTCGGAGCGGAAAAGGTGACCTTGTGCGGAATCGCAAGCGTCACCTCGGCATGAACCGCGGAACTTTTTCCGCCACGCTGAACATGGTCTGTGCCGATGGTGATCACGCCATTCGCGATGGCAGCCTCTCCATCGAACTTGTCGAACCGGCCGAGCGCAGGGGGAGTGTCTGCTCCGGTGACGCCGCCTTTCTGCCAATCGAAGGTCATGGTTCCCTTCGCCGACGAAGCGAGGTCCTTATCGGTGTAGCCGGATGCTTCCAGCTTCACCTCGCCGTTTAGCTCGGCGCCTGACCATTTCATGGCCAACAGCGCACCCGTGAGAGCGGGTTTGAGGCCTGTGAATGCAGCCTGGACGGTGTACTGGGGTTGAGCTGCTACCTGGAGCGACGCGGCGCCATGCACCTTGCCCCCAAACGCAGCGGCGTCGAACGAAGTGACCTCGGCTCCGGGGCCGGCGATCTTCATCTCCGCGGTGATTCCGCTGAGCGCGAACACACCCGCGGCGAGCGAATCCACCTGCACCGTTCCATCCGCTTCAGGCCATGCCGGCACGGAGCTGGGCTTGAGCCGGTCGAGCAGTGATGAGAGCAGAGTGCCCTTCTCGCGCGCACCCAGCAATGCGCCCTGCACTTCGGCTGCGTCGAGGACGCCAAAATGCGCGGTGAACCGCGGCGCGCAATCGGGGGGAGTATCGCAGGCCGCGGGAAGCGCAAGGGTGGCGGATCCATGCACAGGACCATAAGAGAAATCGATGGGGTCCCAGCGCATGGCGCCGTTTTCAAGATGCAGCGTGGCCTGATGAACGAGCACCGCGTTGGCGAGGAAGGGCGGCTTCCAGTTGGCGTCGTGGAACGCGATGGTTCCATTTGCGTGGACCGTCCCGGCGCCTGGAGCAGCGCCTGCGCCGAGCGTCACCTCAACGGGAGGAAGCCAGGGACCGCTCGTCTCGAGATCGACGGATGCGGGCTCGCCGGCGAACTGGCCCAGCGCGGGTTCGGAGACGGCGCCGGCTATGTGCGCGAACTCGCGCAGGCGCGCAATGGAAACAGGACCATGGACGCCGACCTGGAAGCCGGTGAATGCGAGGCGGGCGCGAAGCGTGAGCGGGGTGGGACCGCCGGCCGGAATCGTGACGCTGGTGGTCAGCGCCGTGCGCTCGGCCGGCTGCGCCGGTTCCAGGGTCATGCGAGCTACCTGGATGGGGCGCGAGAGGGCGTCGCCGGTGATGCGCAGGTCATCGACGGTCAGATTGCCCGTGAGCGGCCCGGCGGGCGTATGGTTCTGGCTGGCATGTGCATCTGGCTTGCCGCGCTGTGGGCCCGGAGACGATGGAGGCTCCAGATCGTAGGTGAGGCGCCCGCTGATGGTGCCGGCGGCCTGGAGACTCGCATCCACTTTACTGCGGATTGTGCGGAGGACATCGAGGCCCGCCTGCGCGGGAATGCGATCGAGCGCGAGCGTGAGGCGCGGCGACTGGCCGGTGGCCGGAATACTGCCGGTAAGGCGCGCGCGGCCGTCGCCGACCGGAGAGTTGCAATCGAGGTTTTCGACGCTGCGGCCGGCGAAGAGAAACTGGAAGGCGCAGGCGGCATCGAAGTCAAGCGGAGCCACGGGAGCAAACTCCTCGCGATGCACGCCGGTGGCGCGCAGCCGAACCTGGACCCGAGCTGAGGCCGCGGTACCGTCGAGGTGGAGCTCGCCGTGCAGATCGCCGCGCCATCCTTCATCCGAGCCAAGGAGAAGGCGAGAGAGCTGGCCGAACTGCGCGTCGCGCCAGTCGGCATCGACGTGCAGCGGCATCTGGTCCAGCTGCGGAGCGGGACGCAACGTGCCTTCGATCCGCATGATGCCGGTGTCGGCCAGATCGAGGTTGACATCGGTACGGGCCGGCTGGCCGCGGAGGCGCACACGCCATTGGCCGTCAGACTCCCGCCACAGAGACGCGTCGGCATCGACGAGCGAAAATGGGAGTTTCTCCAGGCCGTTCTTGATATTGATGCGGGAGTTGGTGGCTTCAAGGTAGGGCCGGGGAACGGCGGGGGCCGACCCGGAGGAGGCGGCGGCATTGCGGAAGAGCGAGTCGAGATTCCATCGTCCATCGCCGGAGCGGACCAGGTTAAGGCTGGCTTCGTCGACACTGATCTGGCTGATCTGCAGTTGGCCGCGCCAGAGCGAGGCAAAGCGGATGGAGGCGGTGACCGAGGTGGCGTGCAGGATGGGCTCAGAGCCGTAGGCGGGATCCTCTTCGACGGTGAGGTCGGTGAGCAGAAATCCGGGTCGCGGAAGGAGGCGGAGCTCGACGCCGGAAAGGCGGACCGGCCGCCCCAGCGCCACTGAAACCAGCTGGGTGATCCGGTTCTTGTACCGGTTAATGCCGATCAACGGCGGAACAATAATGAGCGCCAGCACCAAACCGACGAGGGCTGCCGCCAGCCACAACCTGACGTGCCGCCGCGGCCGCTCCTGCGAGTCTTCGATCATTGTTTTCAATCGTAAACGGTCGCGGTGGTAACTGGTCTCCGGATGAGACGTCACGGGTGCGCGGCGGTGGCGACCGCGGTCATGCCATTGGTTTTGCGTTTCCAGCTTCAGGATTCGCTGCGTAGGGTTCGTTTTGGCTGCGCGCGGCGATGGGCCACGTTTGCGAGGTCTCATGCGTTGCAGGCTGGGCGGAGGCTGCCGGTTCCGGGATCGCGCCGAAGCGGCGTTCGCGGCATCGGAATTCGCCGAGGGCCGCCTCGAAATCGGCTTCGTCAAACTCCGGCCACATGCGTGGAGTAAAAACGAGTTCCGCATAAGCCGACTCCCACAGCAGGAAGTCGGAAAGGCGCTGCTCCCCGCCGGTGCGAATTAGCAGATCAACCTCACCACTGATTCCGGCGAGCTTGCGTGTCACCATGGCGGCAAGCGTCTCAGGAAAGGCCGAGCCGGCGGTCGACTCGAGGCAGGCCTGCGCGGCGCGGACGATGGAGTCGCGTGCCGAGTAATCGATGGCGACGCGCAGATGCAGTCCTCTCCCGCCGGCGGTAGTGGCTTCCGACGACTGGATCGCTTGCAGAACGGCGGCGGGGAGGCGGTCGCGGCGTCCGATGACTTCAAGGCGAGCGCCGCGCCGACGCATGCGCTCCGTTTCCAGACGCAGGAATGCACGCAGTAGCCAGAAGATGCGTTCCACCTCGACGGCTGGGCGGCGCCAGTTGTCAGACGAAAACGCGTATAAGGTCAGGCAGCGAATGCCCGTATCAGAAGCGTGCTCGACGATGCGGCGCGCTGTGGTTAGACCGGCGCGATGGCCGGCCACGCGCGGCAGTCCGCGACGTCGTGCCCAGCGGCCGTTGCCGTCCATGATGATGGCGACGTGGAGTTCGCGGCGGGTCTCGGTTTGCATATGCTTCTTTCCTCACGAACTTTGTACTGCAAAGTATCTGCCCAAAAAATTTCACGCGCGCGACGGCCGCAATCCGCGCATCGCGGCTGCTTCGGCCTCCTTCGCCCCATGTGCTGCATCGCGCACTACCTGCTCCAGGGTTTCAAGATACTCGAGATATCGCTTGTGCCCCGAGGCTGTAATCCGGCACACGGTGAGCGGCCGGTTTTTGTCGATACCCTTCACGATCTCGACCATCTCTGCCTCTTCCAGCACGCGGAGATGGCGGCTGAGGTTGCCGTCAGTGAGAGAGCACAACTGCTTCAGGTCGCCGAAGGTCAGCCCCCTGGAGTTTGTGATAAGCGAGGTCAGCACACTGAGGCGCGCCCGCTCATGGATGACGCGGTCCAGCCCTTCATAAGCAAAACGACCCTCGCCGGATTGTGCCTTAGGCTTCGTCATCCATAGCCCCCCGGGTGATTTGCAGAATGGCTCCTACCAGCAACTGACCGCCGCCATAGGCAACTCCCATGGTCCAGGGCGAGAACGCGCGCGCATCGCCCAACGCAATGCAGACGAGGCCCGCGGCCAGATACCACGCCCCTGCGGCCAGCATGGGACGGGGGAGAAACCGGCAGGATGAGAACACGCCCAGTCCGAAGGTGATCTGCCACAAACCGGGAAGCATCCAAAGCACGCTGGGAGCGAAGACCATGAGAACGGCAGTGAGCAGGGCGCCGGCAACAGCCGAAGGCAGGAACTGCTCGGCGGCCATGCGAATCATCTCGTCGGCCATGCCGGAGTGGATGCGGCGCGTTCGCGCGTGCATCTGGGTTCCAATCAGGGCTGCTGAGACAATGGCCGTGCTGACCCAGGTGGCCAGATAGGCAGCGACGTGGTGGGCGGGGTCCGGCAGCCACATTCCCTGCGCGCCGGCAGCAATCACCGCGAAAGCGCTGGTAGCGCATAGAGTGGCGGGACCGTAGCCCCGGAACTCGGTGCTGCGCGCCATCTGGCGGCGGATGCTGCTGATGTCTCCCAGGGCTTTGTTCAGGTCGCTCATACGCAGTTACACTTTGCATTGCAAAGTAACTCAATTGCTCGCACTTGTCAACTTCAAGTTTTCAACACCCGCAATCGCGGCTCACCTGAGGGAATCCTGCCGCCTGTCAGTCGGCGGGAACGGGATCAGCCGTTGAGTACTCCTGCTGCGCAGGCGCGGACCAGAGACCTAATTGCTGGTTCAAGACGCACAGGCTGACGATGTGCATCAGGATCTGGTCGCTTGCTGTTCGAGCTCCCACTTCCATCTGCGGCAGGCGGTCAAGGAGCGCGACCACCTGCTTCCGATCGAAGAACGGCAGATCGCTCAGCGACTGGCCACGCAGAGTGTCCTCAACGAAAGTATGGAAAGTATCGTCAGGCTTTAGAGTTGCCGGCGGGCTAAGGAACGGATGCTTCTGGCGGCGGTACACCGTATCGGTGATCACGTCTTTGACCGCCTCGCGCAGAACGTATTTTTCCGTCATGCCATGGATCTTCTGCTTCACCGGCAGCCTTGCGATTAGCTCCACCACCTTGTGATCGAGGAACGGGACGCGTCCTTCGATTGAGTGCCCCATCTCCATGCGATCGCCCAGCATGGTGAGGATGTAGTTGGCCATCACGGTCTTTGACCAGAGGTAGAGCGACTGGTGAATCGGATCGCGTCCTTTGAGCTGGCCCGGCACATCGGTGTCGTCGAGGATGCCATAATCGCCTTCGCGATGGCCGTAGCGCTCCTGAACCCAGCCGCTGAGCAGCGGACGCAGCTTCACAGCGCGGGAAGAGAATGTCTCGATCCATGACGGCGCGTAACCAAGGATGCGCCTGACGCCTTCCAGCGGACCGATTTCGCCGTCGGGCAGCAGCAGCCCGCGGCTGACGCTGTTATGTTCCTCGAGCCACGCCAGCAGATCGCGAATGGCATCTGGATCCTGGCCTTCCCGGTTATAGAGCAGCATGTCGCGGCGGAAGTGCGGATAACCGCCGAGGATTTCGTCGGAGCCTTCGCCGGTGATCACCACCTTGTAGCCTGCATCGCGCACGGCCCGGCTGAGGACATACTTGGCCACTCCGTGCGCATTGAAGCAGACCGTCTCCGCCTGGGCGATGGCATCGGAGAAGTTGTCGGCCAGGTCGCACTGGCGGATGGGTATGGCGTGGAATTCCGCCCCGGCAAGAGCGGCCATTTCGCGCGCGATCGGGCCCTCGTCGTAGGCCACGTCTTCAAACGTCAGCGTGAACGCCTGAATGGGTTCGTGGTGGTGCAGGGCCGCAAGCCCCAGCACCGAACAGGAATCCAGGCCGCCGCTGAGATAGACGCCGACAGGCACGTCGGCGCGAAGGCGGATGCGCACGGCTTCTTCCAGTTCATGTCGGAATTCCGCGGCGTAATCCGCATCGGAACGCAAAGGCCCCGGCTGCGCTGCGACGGGATAATCGAAATCCCAGTAGCGGTTCAGCTGCACATGTTTTTCGGTAGCCAGCAGATAGCATCCGGGCGGCACCTGAAACACCCCGTCATAGAGAGTGCGCACCTGGTGGCCACCGAGCGTCATGGAGAGGTAAACGCTCTCCTCGTCCCAGCGCGCCGGGACACCTGCAGCAAAAAGAGCCTTGACCTCGGAAGCGAAGTAGAGAGCGTCGTTATGCCAGGCGTAAAAGAGAGGCTTGATGCCGAAGCGATCGCGGGCGGCAAACAGGCGTCTCCGCGATTCGTCCCAAAGGACAAGCGCGAACTCGCCGCGGAGATGCTGCAGGCAGTGCACGCTGAAATCTTCATAGAGGTGCAAGGCAATCTCGCTGTCAGAGCGCGTACAGAAACGGTGGCCCCGGCCTTGCAACTCACGTGCGATGGCCTCGTATCCATAGAATTCGCCATTGACGACGATTGAGGTGCGGCCGTCCTCGCTCGAAATCGGCTGATCGCCTGTGACCAGATCGATAATGCTGAGGCGCGCGTGACCCAGGCCGACCCTTCGGTCGGGCGAAATCCAGTGACGCTGACCATCGGGACCGCGGTGATGAAGGCTGCGCGTCGCGCGCTGGAGCGTCGCCGGCAAGACCGGATCACGGCGCGAATAGACGGCAACGATTCCACACATGACGGACGACCTCGTGCTGCGGAAGCAGGACTTTGGGCTGGAGAGAACCCTTGGGAAGCGCGCGGCGATTATCGCACCCGGACGCGGCAGCGGGCTACAGGGATTTTGCGCACTCGAGACGAGCAAAAGGCCTCCAGCAGGAGATCGTGCGCGCGCAACACCGAAGAAATGACACACCGAAGGCAATTGCGAGACATTTCCTGTGTCTGCGGAAGCTATTTCTTGGAGAGGCCGCTGCGCTGATGGCGCCCGGTGACCGCGTATGCCATCTTCTGATCTTCAAACACGCGAAAGCACGGACGCGACTTCTGCCGCGCATCACAGGCCGCAGGATGCTCTCCTCTGCGACATGGACCTGCCATTGCGCCAGATGTACTTTCCCCTGGGATATCCCGTGGAGATTTTCACCAACCATCCCATGGTGCTGGAGGCTGCGTTTGAAAGCTTCGGCCACGCGAGGGTTTCCCGGGATGCTCCTGCGTTGCAGGTTCGGGTCGGAGTTGTCTTCCGCGTATCGGCAGTGTGTCCTCCAGAGCCCACGCGCCGCGAGTTCAACCATCTTTACACCCTGGTAGCCGATGGCGAAAATCAGTCGGTGCTCGACCTCAAGACGGGTACCAACTTTACCTGGGTGACGCAGGCAGCTGCGCGCAACGTGGACTATCTTCGTTATAACTTCCTGGAAAAAGTTGTCTATCTCCTGCTGGGAGCCTCGGCCGTCACGGACTTGCATGCCGCGTGTGTCAGTAAGAACGGGAGGGGAGTTCTTTTCTTCGGCGACTCCGGAGCAGGAAAGACGACTCTGGCTTATGCCTGCGCACGGGCTGGTTGGACTTACACTTCCGACGATACGAGTTATCTGATCAATGAGTCCGATCCTCCGCGAGTTATCGGCCATTCGCACCGGGCGCGGTTCCGTTTGGCCGCACGAGATCTTTTTCCTGAGCTTGAGCATTGTCCGCTCAGTCCTCGCCTGGAAGGAAAACCCTCGCTCGAGATTCGCACCTCGGAGCTCCCCATCGAGCATGTCGCGCCCGAAGCATCGGTGGACTACGTTGTCTATTTGCGCCGCAGCCCGTCCGGATCAGGAGAACTCATCCAGTTGCCTTTTGGAACCGCTACGGAGCGCGCATCTCAGGAATTGTATTCAGCAGGAGATATCCGGTCCCGGCACGAAAGGATGCTACAGGCTCTTTCAGCAATTCCGACATTTGAGTTGCATTATTGCTCCATCGAGGACGCAATCGCATCTCTCAACGAGCTGATCCGGGGGGCGTAGGTTCCCGCATTTCGGCCGAGAGCTTCCTCGATGGCATTCGCAGCAAGTTCCGTTCCATGGATGGCCTGGAGATTCGTCTGCAGTTTTGCAGCGGCCTTTTGATAGCTCGCGTCCCCGAGGACTTTTGCCACGGCAACACGGAGGCTCCGCGTCGAGAGCCGCATCACCGGAAGCACTTCTGCGGCCCGCAATCGCGCCAGACGGGCAGCGATGGCCGGTTGATCGTGCGCCAGTGGTATGGCGACCATCGGCTTGCCTGCCATCAACGCTTCGAAGGATGTGTTGGGACCGGCGTGTGTGATTACGAGCTTCGACCGCTCCAGGAGAGCAAGTTGAGGGGCATAGCGCACCACGATGGGATCCCCGGGAAGTTCGCCCAGTGTCTCCGGTGCAAAGCGGGCGCCGAGAGAGATCACCAACTGAATATCGAAGTCCTGACATGCTTCCGCAATCATGCGGAAGATCGCTGGTTGAACATTGCGAGTGGTGCCGAGGCTGGTATAGATCATCGGCCTTCCATCGAGCCGGCTCCAGGGAAAGTCCACCGCGGGCCTTGCGGACTCTTCTATCCATGGTCCGGTGTAATGGACGCCGTCCTGAACCCACCGACGGAATGGATCCAGGCATTCCGGCAACTGCGTAATGTGCGCTACTGGCGGGAACTCGCTCTCCAACTGCTTCAGCGATCCGAGGCCCATCTTGCGCCGGTATGCATCCATGGCAATCCGAATTGGACCCCGCATTTGCAGGATGGAAACGCCAAGCCACGCGCTTTCCAAATGGGAGACCCACGACGAGGACAGCTTGTATCCCGGCCGCCATGGATGGAAGCCCCAGCCGTGATGATGCGGCACAGACGTTGAGACCAGTACGTAGGGCAAACCGAGAGTCTCCGCAACGGTGGGGCCGGTGAGCGCGATTTCGCTGATGATCAGAGCGTCCACGTCCGTCTCCCGGATCGCGGAGGGGGATTCTTCGAGATACATCTCCAGATCTTGCATCACGCGCCTTAGATTGAAGCGCAATGCGAGGAGATCGGACCAGAAGGCCGGCCCTGCCGGGGCCTTGCGTGCCTGCTTGATGACGTTCCGATTGCTGCCCATGGGAACAAAGTCGAATCCGCAATCGCGTACACGGCGTTCAATCTTCGGCTTCTCAAAAAATGTGATCCTATGTCCCCGCTCCTTGAGTTCCCCACAAAGCGCGAACATCGGGTTCAGGTGGCCTGTGCCAGTGAATGGCAACACACCGAAATGCCGGCGCCCTTCCTCAGCCAACATGCAGAGCCTCCACGCCGGCCGGGATGCAAAGCTCGCGGTCTCCCAGGCGCACATTTCCCTTGCCAAGGACGTCCTCTGTTCCCGTCATCAGATCGCGCATAGGCGCGCGCACCCACCGGACGATTTCATCCACCAGAATTGGTTCCAGTCCGACTCTGGCGGAATCCGGCAGGCGCCCAAGAACATCTTCCGAGGCCAGGCACACACGGCCGGCGATCATCACAAATTCGATATCGCGGAAGGAGAGTTCATGCAATCTGTCCGCAGGAGCGGCTCCTGTATCTCGCAGCGCAATCAGATCCGCTGCCCCACCCTCGCAGATAGATCCCTCCGAGTCTTTCAGCCTGAGTATCGCTGCCGGAGCAGTCGTCACCATTCGATACGCATCATCGCTCGGGATGCCACAGAAACGAATCGCAAATCGAATTTCATCCAGCAGGTCCCCTTCCGCCGTCAATGGCGAGTCATTGCCAAGGGTCAGGTTTGGAATCATCGCGAACCGCTCGTAATCCGGAAGCTCTCCATAAAGAAACTTGTTCGACGATGGACAGAGAATGAGTGATGATCCGCGCTTCTGCAACAGAGCCACGCCTTCGCGATCCATGGCAAGTCCGTGAATCAGAATTGTGCTTGAGTCCAGAAGTGCGAGACTATCGATTGCCTGGATCTCCTGGCGCATGTCGATGTCGACGCCTTCGCATGCGTGAAGCAGGAACGGCCGGCCGCGAGGCGTGTCTGCGTGCGCCCTTACAAGATCACCGCCCAGAGCCACCGAATGGGCCCAGCCGTACTCCTGCATCACGCGAACCGGGAAATCGGTTCGCTGCAGTTCCGGCCGTAACGGATTGTGATGGCAAACCGTGGTGACGCCGCACAAGAGATTCCGTATGCCTCCGAACCACATCCTCACAGGCTTGGATACTGCCTTGTATCTCGCAATCACGTCCGGGAACTTCCGATGGATGTCGTCTCCCCAATCCACATAGTTCCGATAAGGCGGATCCGCAAGGCGCGGGAACAAGCCAAATTCGAGATGATCGTGCGCATTGATGAAGCCCGGCAGGATGAGAAAGCCGCTCAGGTCGATCCCAATTGCCGGCCAGCTCTCCGCAGAAGCACGCGAGAGCTTCTTGCCGATCCGGCTCACGCGCGAACCGGCGATCCATATCTCCGCCTGCTCGCACGTGTGCGGAGTGAACCCAACTCGCGCTCCATGCAGAGCGACCTGCGCCTCCGCGGCTGCCCCATGCGCTCGCATGCGCCCGATCTGCATGCTAGGCCTTCCGCGCGCAATAGAGTCGGAAGGTGGCAGGCTCGCGCCGTTTCCGCAGCCGCGCAATAGTGGGCCGAAGAGCCCACCGGATACCGTATTGCGGAGTGTGGATCTCCCACTTCAATCCCAGTTGCTGTTCCATCCGCCGCAGGCGATCGTCTGTCAGGAAATCGATGCTGGCCAGCGCCTGCGACGCAGTTCCGTAACGGCTGAGAAATGCCGCGCGCCGCTCGCTCACCATCGCGTGCCCGCTCTCCTCGCAGGAGTACCACGGAGTATCGCTGATCGCGACCATTCCTCCAGGCCGCGTGCAACGGAGTGCTTCCCGCACAGCGCCTTCCGCGTCTTCCGCATAATGAAAGGACGAGTTAAAGATGACTGCATCAAATATCTGGCTGCGAAACGGCAGCCGCGCGAACTCAGCTCGAAACCGCGGGAAGAGTGCTGGAACGCAGCTACGGTAGTGCTCCGCGGCGCCAAGACCATCGCGGTCGTTCGTCAGCAGATCCACGGCGACGGGGCGATACCCCGCCAGCGAGAAGCGATAGCTCATCCAGCCGTTGCCGGCGCCAAGATCCAGGATTCTTGCGTCGGCATCACCCAGCAACGGACGCAGTATCTTACTCTGCAGATAATCGAAGCTGCACGCTCTGATGCTCCATTGGGCATGCTGTGTTCCAGAACCATCATTGTAGGGGAGGTTGAGATAGCACGCGGCATTGTCTCCCCCGCGGCCCTCGGCATCTCGCACCTTCTCATACTCTTCAATGAAGCGTGCATAGTGGGCGATCCGTTCCGGAGGCAGTGCATGCACAATTCCCTTGCTCGAGCGAAGCGGAAAGCCGCAGTGCTGGCAATCAAAGCCGGGGATGTCGGCCGTACAGCGCGGGCAACGTAACCCAATGGACTGATCCGCAGCTTCAGCCATCGCCGGATGCTCCACAGTGACGGTCATCGTCTTTCCTCTTGCGGTCCGTTTATCCCTTACGCCTTGGCGGAAGAGAGCAATTGTCCCAAAGGCAGTACAACTCCCGCTGGAACGCGCGGTGATTGTTCCGGGAGATCGAACGCGTCGGGATTCCGGCTGGCCGGCTCCAGCGCCTGAACGGTTCGCCACAGATCATCTACTGACGAGGATGTCTCGTTTGCGGTCGATCTCCACGAATCAACTTCCGCATGCAGCGCATCTCGAACCGCGCGGTAAAACTCCGTCTTGTAAGCCCCCGTAAACATGATGCAGAGATCGTCGCTGTCCACCCAGTTGCGCTTTCTTCCAAGCTGCTCCTGTACCTTCTCGTAGAACACGGTACCGGGCAATGGGTAGGAAAACGACACGCCGATGTCGTCGGGCCGCGTTGCGCGGACCAGCGCAATGGTCTGCTGCAACTCGCGCCAGCGCTCGCCGGGATAGCCAAGCTGGAGAAAGTAGCATGCCCGGATGCCGGCCTTTCCAAGACGTTCGCGTGCGGCAATGATCGACTCCACCGTAAGGCCCTTGTCCATCGCGTTCAGTACGGCCTGCGAGCCCGATTCAACGCCCATCCACACTTCCGCGCATCCGGCTGCCTTAAGGTCCCGAACCGTCGCCTCGGTCATGAGGTTGGCACGCGATTGAATCTTGAATGGAACGGCCGCATCCTGCCTGGTTACGGCCTCGGAAAACTGGCCCACCCACTCCTGGTTCAGCGCGAAGACGTCGTCGCCAAACCAGATATGTTCAACGCCTGCCTTCTTCAGTTGCTTCATCTCGTTCGCCACGTTCTCCGCGGGCCGCAGATGAAAGCGGTTGCCCGAGATCGGCTTGGCACACCAGTTGCACCGGTACGGACATCCTCGGCTCGACACCATGCTGGTCGAAAAATAGCCGTGGGCCTCGCGCCAGGCGGCACGGTATGGAGCCATGTCGATCAGATCGCGGGCGGGCAGCCGTATCTCCGTCCATTCTGGATTCGTCGCCAGGTGCTTCGCGCTTTGGATCAACGCTCCATCGCGGCCGCACCGCACCATGCCGTCAAGTTCGGGGAGGGTGGCACCACCAAGCAGCGAGCCGCACAGCTGGACGAGGGTCTGCTCAGATTCTCCGCAGAGTACATAATCAAAGCCATTCTGAAGAAACAACCGCGCATTGTCTGTCGAATCCGACCCATGAACAACGGTTGCCGCGCCCAGTTCTTTTGCAGCTCTTGCAATCTCCCACGCCACGTCTCGCATCCGTGACAGGCACATCTTTGAGAGAAAGTTGAAATCGTCCTCATACACAACCACGATGCGAGGCCGGTGCGCTGCGAGGGCCGCTCTGAATCCCCTGGACGGCTCTTCGAGCATCGTGTCGAACGCAGCCACCGAAATGCCCGCTTCGCGCAGCGCCGAGGCAGCGTACAGCATGCCCAACGGAGGATACGGCTGCATCTTGCGCAGTTGTTTTGAATCGTAGGGCAAGTGATACGAATGCGTGATCAGAATGTCTGGCACGATGCCACCTCGAAGAACATATTTCTCACATCTATCAATGGGGTCGAGCCTAGACTTGCCGGTCCGGACGTTTGTCCCATAATTGTCAGTCCAGTGTCATTCCATGGCGCGCCGAAGACACCGCAAGACCCGTACGCCCCAGCACCTCTCGCGCTGCCGTGCTTTCCTCGCGCGAGAAGTGCCCCAACTTCTGGCGTTTCGTCGCCATGTAGCCGGCAGAATGGCGCGTGGACGGAACGTCCGCACTCACGCGCTCCGTTACTTCAATCCCCGCCGAACGTACTGCCGCAAGCTTTTCGGGATTGTTCGTCATCAGGCGCAGGCACCGAATCCCCAGCATGCCGAGGATTGCCGCGGGAAGAAGGTAATCGCGCGCATCCACTGGATGACCGAGCTCAAGATTCGCCTCAATGGTATCCAGGCCCCGGTCCTGAAGCTCGTAGGCACGCAACTTCTCCAGGAGACCGATGCCCCGGCCCTCCTTCTGCTCGTAAATGAGCGCTCCGCGGCCTTCTTCAGCAATCCGTTCGAGCGCCAGGTGAAGTTGGTCGTGGCAGTCGCAGCGCAGGGAGTGGAACACCTCTCCTGTTGTGCACTGAGAATGAATGCGGACAAGTGGAGATCCGTGGCGTACATCTCCCAGGACCAACGCCAGCGCGGTTTCTGTCCCGCCCCCGATTTCCGTTCCGGTCCATCTTCCTTCATAGGCACGCAGGCGAAACTCTGCCCAGCGCGTGGGAAATTTCACTACGGCAATTTGGCTCACAACCATCACCGAACTCTCATTTCTGGCGCCTCTTCGCGCTTTCAGGGCAACCTGCGGAACTGATACAGCACATGATCGCCAAGAACCGCGCATGAACGGCTCAGGAGACGATCCACCTGCTCCATCGCGGCCAGCAGCCGCGGTTGGCATGAAATCCAAGGCTCCGCGCCGCTCGGAGGCACCGCGATGCCGATCCCAAAACGTTTCTCCAGAACAAACCACGGCTGGAACGCGCTTTTGAGCGCCCGCCGCCGGTGATAGGTGACGGCGAAGTCGCGTCCGCCAAGCCGCGCCGGCACCGCGCCTCGGCGCAAGCGCCTGAACGCCTGGTGCGGCCTCCCGCGCAAAGTTTCCGTCACCATCTCTCCAGGACAGAATGTGCCAAACACGACCAGCATCGCGGATGCGCCCGGCTTGAGCAATCGAGCCAGTCCGCGCGCCACGCTCTCCAGATCGGCAACGCAGTTCAGAGGTGCAAAATTGGAAAACGCGCCGTCAAACAGCTCGCCTCCTGCCGATGTGTGCGCGTCCCCAAACTCTTCCAACCCCTCCGCCGCGGCAACTTCAGCCTGACTTCCCAGGGGAGCCAGCTTTGTCGTCGCCATACCCACCATTGCGGGCGAGGCATCCGTCAGCAGCACTTTGAATCCTCGTTGCGCCAGATACGCCGCATCCTCACCCGTTCCGCCGCCAACCTCCAGAATTCGGCCGCGCGGCGGAAACTGCCGCAGGAGCAGGTCGCGCACCGCCCGCCGCTGAGCAGCCACGCTCTGCCACGCGCCAAACCGCGAATCGAAATCCGAAGCGATCGCTTCGAAAGCGGCGGCGGCGGATCGCATCAAGCCGCTCTCCGCCTGAGTAAAGCCAGTTGTCTCCGGAATCGCCGAAGCTCCCAGTAGCAGCGCGCGCCTTGCACAATGTGAAAGTACGCTCGCGTAAGAATGACTTCCAACTGCATGCGGTAGCGGCTCGTCCGTACGCGCAACGTTTCATTCGGAGCCGCATGGACCACCGGCAGCGGAAGATACAGTGGCACGATTTTCCTGTGAATTGGCCGCACCGGCAATGGGCATGCACGCCCCAGTTCCCGCTGCAGAAGGAGGTACAATTTGCTTCCCGGAAACCTCGCCAGAACGGTGCGCTTTCCGTACAACTCGATCCAGAGCGCCACTTCGCGCGGGATCTGGTCAGTCGTCCAATGCGTCAGCTCATGTGGGGCAAACTCGCCCATAACGCCGCTGATGAGCAGAATCACTGCGCCGAGTCTCATCGGCGCATTCGGGTCGCACTGGGCCAGATCTCTCACCTCGCTCCAGAATCCGGCGTCTTTGGCGCGCGCAATCACGTGCCGTCGAAACTCCAGCAGATGCGAAGCTCGGGGAAATTCCGTACACACGTGCTTGAATGCGTGAAGGCCCTGGCTGATGAACTGATCCGCAGGCGAGAGGACCGGCATGCTCATGCCAAACAGTTCGCGCGTCTCCGTGTGATCCAGCAAACGTCGTTGTCCCGGCCGACGGTCTTTGGTGTGCAATTCCACCAGGAACGAAGGCATCGGCTTGTAGATGTCCTTGATCGAGAGTCCCGGCCGTTCGTTCCGCCGGAATTCCCAGCTCATTCCGGTGGTCGAGTAGAGGCGGTAGCCTCTGCGCTCCATAGTCCTGCGCCCTTCGTCCAGATCCTCTTCGGCGATGAGAAAATCCAGATCGAACTGCGATCGCAAGTCCGCCCTCGGCGTGGATACCGGCCAATTTGACAGCCCTTTCAAGACCGCATAGCGGAGGCCCGCTTGCTGAAACTCTTTTTGAAGGTCAATCGATTCTTCTATCAGCGTGCGCGTGCGCTCGGCGTTGTCAATCTGGCGCTGCCTGAGTCCGTCCAGCGCTTCAGCAGGAAGCCAATCGCAGATCTGCAGTTCGTTGATGCGGTCCAGAAAGTACAGCGCCAGCCCGCTGTAATCCAGCCAGAGCAGTAGTCTCCGCCATTGGCCCTGTGACAATCCCCGCAGCCTCACACACTCGTCCGGCAAAGGCGTGCAAAAGGCCAGCAATACCGCCTCTCGCAGTGCCCATTCCCCCCGCAGCGGTTTGCATCCCTCCTTCCCCCCCTTGCGTGTCGCATGGGAGAGAGCGGGCAGATGCCTCGATTCCGCAAGATTCGTGTCGGCGAGTTGCACATGCTGAGGCTACTGGGCTGGCCTCGGCGTGCTTGTCATCGCGCTGTAAACCGATTGTCACTTTGAATGTGTACGCGCCCTCGTGCGACCGTCCAGGGCGGGAATCCGTACCCGCTCCTGGCCGTAGCGCGCGGCAAATGACAATGCGATGACGCTGCCAAGACCAGGAAGAGACACGCCAACCAGACCGCGCCGCTAACGTGTAAGTTGCGATCATCGCAGAGTGGAGAACGCATGAAGGCATTTCACGACATCCGCTTCAGTGAAGTTACATCCGATTCGCTGAAGAACGATCTCAACTCGAGAGGCTACGTCCTCGTTCGCGATGTTCTCCCTCGTGCCGATGTCGCGAAGCTTCTGCGCGGAGTCACTGACGTTCTCTCCCAGGCCGGCTGGCTTCAGCGTGAGCGCGACCCCCTCGATAGAATCGCTGCCCCTGGCGTCGCGTTTGGCGACCCTGATCCCGCCTTCAAACGCACCTATCAACAGGTTTTCAACCTTGAGGAATTCCATGCGCTTCCGCATCATTCAGCCCTGAGCCGGGTGATGCGGATGATCGTCGGAGATCGCCCCCTGGTTCACCCAAAGCCAATCGGTCGCCTGATCTTTCCCAATTGCGACCGCCTTACCGTTCATCCCCATCAGGACTATCGCTTCATGGGCGGCGATCCCGAGTGCTTCACCGTCTGGATTCCACTGCACGACTGCCCGCTTGACGTGGGCCCACTGCGGATCCTTGAGAGCTCCCACCGTTTCGGTTACCGGAAGCACGAGGATGAGGATCTTCATGTCCCCGAGATCCCCGAGAACACGATCGCCGCGGACGACTGGTCCGCTGGCTCCATCTACGCGGGCGACGTGCTCATCTTTCATAGCCTCACGGTCCATGCAGCATCCCCGAATGTCTCCAATCAACTCCGCATTTCCCTCGACTGCAGGTTCCAGGACTATCGCAAGCCAATCCATCCCGCCAACCTCGCGTTCGCAGGCGACTCTGGGAAATCCTGGGAAAAAGTATATGCGGGCTGGCATTCCGACCATTTGAAGTACTACTGGAAAAGACTGCCCCTCACCTTCCATCCATCCCGGTCAGAAATCGAACAGTTCGCGCTGCTTGCCCGCTCTGACGCCCAGCGTGCCCGATACGGCAGGATCCTCACGCAAATAAGTTGAATTCGCCTGCTCGCGATTAATACGTGCCCGGCGCTTCCTTGTCGTAGGCGTCGCCAAACATGTTGGCGTGCATCGCTGTTCCCGCCCGGGGAATCGGCGCGCTGATCCCTCCCAGATCGGTCGTGCGTGCCGGCACATGCACGTTGCGCACCAAGCCGCGCAGAAAGGCCTGCGGTACGCTCTCGATCCACAGGTGCAGTTTGTAGTCCCCCGGCGGAATGCCGCGAAGGTCGAACCCGTTATGCTCGTCGGCGATGGCATAGAGCCGCGTCGACAGCGACAGCACCACGGCGCTCATCTCTGGATGGATATTGCAGAAGATGTACGACACCCCCTCACGTGCGAAGGTCGTCGACTTGCTCGACCCGGCTTCATACAGCCCCAGGTCGAATCGCTTCCCTTCATAGAGAGAGAACACGTTGTGAAAGAAAGGATCCGCATTGGGAAACTCCACCACGGCGCCCACGGGGATCACCTGGAGGTGCGGAATGAACGTACGATTCTTCTGCAACAGCCTGTAATGGCCGCTGGGGAGCAATGGAACCGCCGCGGTTCCGGGCTGCGGCTCCAGCCAAAGGACGGCTGGCACTGCGCGCGGCTTTCCAGCCAGCGACGAAACAAGATGCAGCCGGAGCTCTCCCTGGTCCTGCGCGCACGCCCACGTGGACGCCAGAATGGCGCCCGCAATCCATATCGTCGCTCGCGTTAGCCGCATCAGAACTTGTACCCCGCGCCCAGGCCGATCACATCGCTCCGTGCCGGTGTCGACAGTAGCGGAAAGCTCTCCAGTCGCCGGTATTCGACAGAGAACAGCAGGTACGCGCTCGGACGATAGATGAAATTGCCCGTGGCGCTGCGGTTTCTTGCCAGGTTCTGGTACATCGTTCCTCCGGGAACGGCAAACCTCCGCAACTCCCCGGCAAACGCGTTGTCCATTCCCAGCGCCGCATTCATTTCGAATCGCTCGCTGAACCGCTCCTTCAGTTGCGCCCACCCGCCTGCATCGTCCAGCGGCCGCAGGTAGTACCCGCCAGTGTCAGGATCGGACCAGTACGTAAAATCTTTATACCCTCCGCCTCCCAGTCCACCAAGAGCTGCGCCGCGGTACCCGCTTCCCATCAATTCCAGGCGCTTGGGAAGGAGTATGCGCGCATCCACCGTGGCAGCCCAGGAATCAAAGCCTTTTCCCACTGAACTTTGATGCGGCGCAAAATACCCTCCCAACCCAGCGTGGCTCCGCTCCTCATCTCTCCCTGAACCCAGCAAGGCGACACGCGCTTCCACTCCCGGCCAGCGGCTTTGCTCGGCTCCGCTCGGGGGCGTTGACAAACTGCTGATTTGTGGCGTCTGGGGAGCATCTCCCACGTCCACCAGAGCGGCCTCTACCAAACCTCCAACCGGCCCGCGCCTCCCGAATTCCTGCCTCACACCGAGCTGGGGATTCCAGGTCCAGAGGTTTCCTGACCACGCAAGCGCCGGCTCGGCCACGGCCGTCAGCGAGGTGGGCGTGTCCGGACTGACGATGGGCCTGTCCAGAGAAAAATAGGCGGCGGTGTGTTCCCATTGCAGTCCGGCATGCGCCGTACGCAGCCGAAGCAGCCCGGTGCTCGCGCTGTAAACG
The DNA here is from genome assembly GCA_035552475.1 of Occallatibacter sp. Classification (GTDB taxonomy): domain Bacteria; phylum Acidobacteriota; class Terriglobia; order Terriglobales; family Acidobacteriaceae; genus Telmatobacter. Next base: position 19,467 of record DASZLE010000023.1, on the reverse strand, counting down.
CCCGAATAGCTGGTGGCGCTGTCTCCTGCAATGCTGCCGCTGAAATCTACACGCAGATCGGCATAACTCCGCGCCCCGAACAGGCGTGGCCCATTTGCATCCACTCCCAGGATCGTCTGGCGCATCGTCGCTCCCGTGCTTCCCGGGCCGGGATACGCTACCGTCGGCGTGGAAGCCATATCCACCGCCCGGGTGTTGACGAAGCCGTTGAACAGCAGCATCCCCGTCACCTTTACCGGATATTTCGACGCGCTCTCCACCTTCGTTTGTTCGTGCGTCGCTATTTGTGCCTCCTCAACCTCTTGCCGCTCGCGTATCGCCTCAAGGATCGCGGAGTCGGCGCTCGGCGGCGCTGCGGCAGGCGGCGCGCTGACCGCCGGGTAAGGCGTTGTGCCGGGCTCCGTCTGCGCAAGCTCTCGCTCCAGTTCCGCCAACTGTTTTCGCATATCGTCCAGTTGGCGCTGCGACTGCTCCAGTTGCGCCTGTGCGCGCGCCATGGCCCCGTTTAAATTCCGAACCTGCTCCAAAAGCAGGCCCTGGCTGGAGCCTTGCGCGCTCACCACGGGCGGCGCCAAACCCAGTACGATCGCCGCCAAACCCGCCGCCTTCCAGTTCGTTACACGCCGGATTTCTGCTCCACGATTTCGCTGCTCACATTCGCACATTCTCATCTGGAATCACCTGGTCATGAGATTTGCCCTCCGCCCCATCGGTTCCATCGCATCGCGGAAACTCACGGGCCACTCTCAACTGAAACACCGTTTCGCCCGGCCGGCTGCTCAGCAGCACAACCTCTCCCCCGTGTTCCAGCGCAATGCAATTTGCAAGAGTGAGACCGAGGCCCGTTCCCTTTTGTTTTCCCTCACTTACAAATGGCTCGAACACGCGGTTACGAATCTTCTCCGGAACTCCGGGACCGTTGTCGATCACATTAACGATCACCTGCTGTTCCTGCGTCTCCATGGCAACCTCAACGTGTGCTTCCACGCCCAGGCCCCGCACGGACTGACAGGCGTTCAACAGAAGGTTTGAGATCGCTCTCTCGATCTGTTTCCCATCAGCCAAAATGGCAGTTTCTGCCGCATCTCCGCAATATGCGGTAAGGGTCACGCCTTCCGCGTCCGGGTGGGCCTTCACCAGCGCGGTCGCGCGCTCCACCAGCGTTGCCATCAGCTCCGGCTGTCTCCGCGTTCCCGCGCCGGTACGGCTGAAGATCAGCAGCGATTCGAGCATATCCGCGGTCTCGTTCACAGCCGATCGAATCTCTCCAAAAATCTCGCCGCGCTCCCGCGCTGAGAAGCGGTCGCTGGCAAGGAACTCCGCATTGGCGTAGATCGCCGCCAGATAATGACGCAAATCGTGCGAAACCGAGCTTGCCATCCTGCCGATCGTCGCCAGCCGCTCCGATTCCAGCACCGCCTGGTTCGCCTTCTGGATCTCCCGTCGCATCACGGCAAATGCCGAGCTCAGCTGCCGCACTTCCTGGGTGCCATGGAGCGGCACTTGATACTTCACGTCACCCAAACCGAACGCCTTGACGCTCCTCGAGAGTTCTTCCAGCGGCCGCGTCACCACGCGCGACGTAACCATCATCAGCAACGTGCCAGAAAGCAGCGCCAGCATGCCCACAATCAGCACCATCCGGTCGATGCGGTTGATCGAGCGCTCGGCCGGCTCCAGCGATTTGAATACGACCAGTTGCAAAGACGAAGTTGCCGTTGCGGAAAGATCCTTGGTCGCCGAGAGATACCGCGCATTGCCAAGCGTCAACGGCTCACCCGACTGCGATGCGCCGGAAAACGCCGGCACCTGCCTCACCAGGGCCGCTTCCGCATCGGGCCCCAGAGTGCTGGCCACAACGCGACCGCCGTTCAAGAATGCCGCTTCCACTCCCGTCGGCTCGCTGATCTGCCGCACGGTTCTCTCAATCGACACGCCGCTCACCACGTACCCCAGCAGCGTACCATCCTCTTCGCTGCCGAAAAAAAGCGGCCGAAGCGCGCATGCGTACAAAGAACCGCGATCAATCAGGTATTGCTTGCCCGGCGACGCCAGCAGCGCCTTCATGCCTCCCTGCAGCGCGGCATCGGCGGGCACGTTCTTCCCGTACGCCGCCACCACGCGGCCGCTCGGATCGGCCAGCATGAAGAGATCCGTGCCGCTCAGGTGCCAGAACTCCGCCGCGCCATCCTGAATCGTCAGGTCGTCCCCGCTCGTCATCAGCGCCTTCAGAGTCGGCAGTTCGGCCAGCAGCGCATTCTCCCGCTCCAGCGCCCCCACACGCTCCGCTTGCAGAGTCTGGAACGTTACCACCGAGTGATTCAGGTCCAGATTCAGGTCCTCTGCTACCTGCGTCCCCAATTGGTGCCGGATGAGCAGAAGACTCAATCCCGTCACCACCGCGATCACCAGCGCCATCGTAACGGCCAGCAGCATGTGCGTACGGACACCGAGCTTCTTGCGCATGCCTGTCAACCCCTTTGAAGCTGCGTCGTCGTGGCGTCGGCTCGGGCTTGCATCATGGAATGAATTTGTATCCTGCACCGTAAATCGTCAGCAGATGCGTGGGGTTGGCTGGATCGGGCTCAAGTTTCTGGCGCAGTTTCAGAATCTGATTATCCACTGTCCTCGTGGTGGGATAAAAGTTGTATCCCCACACCTCGTTCAGCAGCACGTCGCGCGTCAGCACTCGCTCCGGATTCTCCGTAAAGAACTTCAAAAGCTTGAACTCATGCGCGGTCAGCGTCACTCCGTTCCCCCCGCGCCGCACCGTCATCTTGGCGAAATCCACTTCGCAGTCGCCAAAGCGGTACAGGCTTTGCACCGTCGGCTTGCGCCGCCTCCGGATCGCCGCCTGCACCCGCGCCGTCAGCTCCCGCGGGCTGAACGGCTTGGTCACATAATCGTCGGCGCCCAACTCCAGCAACAGAACTTTGTCCGCAACCTCCGTGATCGCACTTACCACCACGATCGGAGTCTCGTTTGAAATGCCCTTGAACTGCTGGCAGAGCTCGCGCCCCGAAATATGGGGCAGAATCAGATCAAGAACCACGGCGATCGGCCGTTCGCTACGGAACAGATCCAGCCCGGCCTGCCCGTCCCCCGCTACCGCGACGGTGTACCGCTCCTCTGAGAAAATCCTCCGCAGCACCTTCTGCATGCGAGGATCGTCTTCCACAACCAGAACGGTGCCAAGGCTCACGGCAGGCGCGCGCTCCCCCTGTGCAGCAACGGCAATCTCCGCGTCTTGAATCATTTTGATGACCTTTCTTCCTTAATTCTGGAGCACACGCGCCGGTTCCCCGGTGAATTCACAAGATTTTACAATGAGATGACAATTGCCTGCGCGGAAATCATCCACCCCGCTACTGTGTATAAATCTGCGGAACTCCCTGGCTCCCCGCCGCCGGCAGGTGCCGCAGATAAGTCACGATCGACCATAGTTCATCGTCGCTTAGAATTCCTTTGGAGCCGGGCATTCCCGATGGCCATACCCCGTTGTCGAGAATCCACTTCAACTGACCATCGCTATAACTCTGCACCTCCGCGGACGCCAGGGACGGAATCGGAGGTGACATGTGCTTCGCGAACGGGACCCCGCTGTTCTGCCCGTCCATTCCGTGGCACGCCACGCAGTAATGCCCGAACGCTTCCTGCCCGTCGTCGCGTGTCTCCTTCGTGTCTGGCAGCGGGTTCTTCTGCTTCTTGTTCCCGATAAAAATGCGATGCTTCGCAAACGACATCGTCTTCGTCTCCAGCTTGCCCGGAGCCGCTGCCTTGCAGCCGCCCATGCCCGCCAGCAACAGCGCTCCCGACGCCACCGTAATCATGCGCCGCATGCTCAGTTCACCACGTGCAGCTTGATTGCCATCGATCCGTGCCCTTCTCCGCAGAACACTGAGCAATGCCCGACAAAATCTCCCGTCTTGTCCGGCGTAAACTGCATCTCCCCCGTGCCGCCCGCCTTCACTTTCAGGTTGATGTTCAGTTCGCGAATGCGCAGTCCGTGCGCCACATCCTCGCTCTTCAGCACCAGGATCACCGGCTCGCCCTTTTTCAGCGTGATCTCGCCCGGCGAATAGGTGAACCGCTTCGCGTCGATCTCGACACGCCGTGGCCCAGCCTGCGCTTCCATCCTCCGCGCTGAGGCTGCCATCGTCGCCAGCAATCCCGCGCACAACACCAGCATCATCTTCCTCTTCATTCTTTCTCCTCATGACTCGCAGAACCGCGTGGATGACGTATTGGCGCTTTACCGCCGCTCTCTTGAAACCCAAATGCGATGGTTTTATTCCGTCCGCGCTGCCTTCACGGATGAAGAAACTTCAGCAGCGCTTTGTAATCGGCCTCGCTCAGGTTCGCTCGCACCCGCATGTGCCTGGCCACCGTCCCCGAGATCCGCGGCGACAGCCCCTCCGGCGCACCGTGGCAGCGCGCGCAATTCTGCTCAAATACCTGCTGCCCGCGTTGCGCATCGCCGCCCGCGTCTTTCGCCGCAGCCTGTTTCTGCGCCTTCTGTGGCTCCGCGTGCATCCGCCCCATCATCGCGGTTGCTCCCATCGCCAGGCATCCCAACACCACCAGTTCCACTCGCTTCATCGCCCCTCCTCAATCCACTGAACCCGCGCCAACCTCGCAGCAACCACGCTAGTTCCCTTTCCCCTTCCACGTCGGGATCAGCAGCCGGTACACGATCCCCGTCTCCCAGATGTTCACGTCGCCGTTCGGAGAGAACTGCCGCGAATAACTCGTGAGGATCCGCATCTCGTGCGGCAGATGGTAATTGAGACCGAAATCGGCTCGCTGCGTGTTCACCCCCGGTAGTCCGTCACTCGGGTCCGGCTTCGACCGGAACGTCTGCTGCATCCGAAACTGCGGCTCCAGCCGCCCCAGCACGCTCTCCGCCCCGCCAAATCGCGAAAGCCGGTAATCCGTCTCCCACCAGTATCCGTACGCATTCGGCGCGTGCCCGTACTCTGATCGGAACCGGAATCCGCTATCGATCGGCTCCCACCAGAGATGCATGCCTTCAAAATTCTCGTGCGTCCCCGCCAGCGATCTCCCATACGATGCGCCAATCTCCAACCCCTCCGCCGGCAGGTAGACCGATCCCTTTCCCCCGCTCGACCGTTCTGCTCCAAAATACGCATTGGTGCTGTTCGCCGAGTAGTACGCCGTATAGTCCAGCGAGGCGCGCGCCGTGGATACAACCGACCCCCGCACCATTCCACCCACGCTCGACCCCGTGTTCATCGTTCCGATTCCGTAAATCAGTGGCAGGTCCTGAAACGGGTTCACCCAGATTTGCCCCAGCCGCTCATTTGCCGTGCCAAATGGTGTCAGGAACTCCCCGCCAACCACGGTCAAATGTGGCCCCGCGAACACGTCGCCCTGCAGGTAATCCATGGTCTTGAAGAAGCTGTGTTGATACCCCGTGCTGCCCTTGGGAAAAAATGTCTCCAGCACCGTTGCCCGCGTCTCCACCATCAGGTGGTTCCCCACTGGCGCCACCAGCACCGGGTTCCAACGGGGGACGTAGTTTGTGTTTCCTCCGGTGGTGTTGGTGAAGAACCCGACACCGCCCGAGATCAGCGGAGTATCCTGCGCCGCTCCGCCGCGCGGCGCCATCACAAAAACTCCAGCAATCAACGCGGTCGCGACCACCTCAACGAAACGAACACGGCTTTGCAACATTCGCATAGTCGCAACCATATCGGCCCGCGCATCACGATGTGTCTTGGCGTCGTCTGGCCAATGTCAATTCATTGTCACTTGCAATTCGCTGACAATTCCCCACCTTGAACGGGCTGTGAACGGAGTCGAAAAGTGATAAATGTGGAGATAGGCAGCCCGGGTCAATGGGACAGGGATTCTGCATCGTAGACAGCTACGAGGGGTAGATCGCATGGATGGAATGGAACGGCTTCTGGCGCGTAACAGCGTAGGAAGGATTCTGCGGACTTTTATGCGGCCGCAGCTGGTCTCACGGGATCCGCTGGATGTTCGCCAGGCTTATTCCCTCTGGTCTTCCACCTTTGCCCAGGAAACTCTGACGCGCCATCTTGAAGACGAATTGGCTCGTCGAATGCTTCAAGGCCTGCCCCACGCTCATCTGCTCGACGCCGGCTGCGGCGTCGGGGACCGTATCCGCAATCTGCCCGGAGCTGTAGGAATCGATCAGAGTCCCGAGATGGTCGCAGCAGGAGGCTTGCTTGACGCCGTTGTCGGAGATATTCGCGAAATGCCCTTCGCATCCGGCGAATTCGACATGGTGTGGTGTCGGCTCGTATTAGGTCATCTTTGCGATCCCGTTCCCGCCGTGCGGGAGCTTGGTCGTGTTTGCATGCCCGGTGGCTACGTATTTGTAACTGACATGCATCCGGACGCCATACTCGCAGGACATCGTCGAACGTTCACCGACCAGGCCGGCGTTGTCCACGAGGTGGAACATTATGTGCATACAAATTACACCGAATTGGCCTTGCGGGCTGGATTGAAGCTGGCTGCAACTCGCGATGCTGCCATTGGATCTTCGGCTCGTGACTTCTATATTCGCGGAATCGGTCGGAGGGCTTACATAAGGGACTTCGGCCTTAAGCTCGTAAGCGCTTACCTCTTCCGTCGTCCGGAAGATTCTCGCTCGCAGGCATCCCTCCGGCCTGAACCGTGACACAAACTCCCTGCCTGACGTGGGGCAGGACTGCGCCCCTTTTTTCCCTCTGGTGAACTGGTTCCCTTCGTCAGCATCGAGACCTTCTTCATGTTCATGAAACCGCGCGGGGTACCCATGGCAAACAAAAGGCGAACGCGCTAGAATGCGCCATGGGCTTCCCCTCTGAGCTCTCCTGGGCTCACCCCATCACGCAGGAATGGTTTGCCGCGCGGTTCCACACGCCAACGGAGCCGCAGGTCCACGGCTGGCCCGGCATTCTGGAGGGCCGTCCGGTGTTGATCTCGGCGCCAACCGGATCGGGTAAGACGCTGGCGGCGTTCCTCGTCTGCATCGACCGGCTTTTCCGCCGTGCACTCGAGGGATCTCTGGCATCCGCAACGCAGGTGGTTTATGTCTCGCCCCTGAAAGCCCTTTCCAACGACATCCAGAAGAACCTGGAAGAGCCGCTCCGCGAGATTCAACAGCTGGCACTTGAACGCGGGTATTTCTCTCAGGACATTCGCACCGCCGTGCGCACAGGCGATACGTCGCAGCGGGAACGCGCTGCCATGCTGCGCAATCCTCCGCACATCATGGTCACAACGCCGGAGTCGCTCTACATCCTGTTGACCTCGCGAAAAAGCCGCCAACATCTCTCCCGCGTCGAGACCGTGATCGTGGACGAAATCCACGCAGTCGCGGACGACAAACGCGGGGCACACCTCGCGCTCTCGCTTGAGCGGCTGGACGCCTTGGTGTGCGGCCGTAACCGCCTTGCTCCGGGCGCCCTTCTGACCGGGCTCGCTGCGCCTCCGCAACGGATCGGACTGTCAGCGACGCAGAACCCGATAGAGCTTGTAGCGGACTTTCTGACCGGGACGGGACATGAGCGGGCGACTATCGTTCAGGTGGCCCGTACGCGGGTCATAGACCTCGCCATCGAAGTGCCGAGCGATGAGTTGTCTTCGGTCACGTCGTACAAGATGTGGGAAGAGATCTTCGACAAAATCGCGGCCCATACAGAGAAACACCGTTCGACACTCGTGTTTGTGAATACGCGTCGGCTGGTGGAGCGGGTTTCCTTCGCCCTGGCCGAGAGGCTCGGAACCGAAAATGTGGCCGCCCATCATGGTTCCCTCTCCCGGGCGTTGCGCCTGGATGCCGAGCGGCGCCTGAAGAACGGCGACATCAAAGTACTGGTAGCGACCGCTTCGCTGGAGCTGGGCATCGATATCGGCAGTGTCGACCTCGTTTGCCAGATTGCCTCGACGCGCTCGATCTCAGTCGCCATGCAGCGCGTGGGCCGTTCCGGGCATTGGAGAGGCGCGGTGCCCAAAGGGCGGCTGTTCGCGACCACTCGCGATGATCTGCTCGAACAGGCCGCGTTGGTGCACGGGGTGCATTCCGGAGAACTCGACCAGCTGGAGATTCCACCTCAGCCCATCGACGTGCTGATGCAGCAGATGGTGGCTGCGTGCGGGGCAGAGCCGTGGGACAAGAAGTCTCTATATGAGGTCATCCGGCGCGCATACCCCTATCGCGACCTGAGCTGGCGGGAATACGACGAGATTGTCGAGATTCTGTCGAATGGGATCGAGTCGAGCCGTGGGCGATACGGTGCTTATCTGCTGCACGATGGCATTCACGGCGAGCTGCACCCGCGGCGCGGCGCGCGCATGATCGCCGTTACAAACGGCGGAGCCATTCCGGAGACGGCCCTGTTTCAGGTGATTCTGGAGCCCGAGGGCGTTCCCATTGCCACATTGGACGAACACTTCGCGGTGGATTCAAGTCCCGGCGACGTGATCTTGCTGGGTAATACCAGCTGGCGGATTCAGCGCATTGACCCGGCCGGCCAGGTGCATGTGGAAGATGCACACGGCGCCCCGCCCAATGTGCCGTTCTGGACCGGCGAAGCTCCACAGCGCACCGACATCGTTTCAGACTGCGTCAGCCATCTGCGCCGCACCATCGCAGAGATGACGCCGGACGTTTCGCCGCAGTATGTGTCGAGGGCCCATCCCGAGGTATCGCATGCGATGACCTGGCTCGAACAGAAGTGCGGCCTCTGCGCATCCGGCGCGTTCCAGCTGGTGTCCTACGTCGTTGCCGGGCGAGCCGTGCTCGGCGCAGTTCCCACCAAGGCCACCGTTATCGCGGAGCGGTTCTTCGATGATGGCGGCGGGATGCAGCTCATCCTGCATGCGCCTTTCGGCGGTCGAATCAACAAGGCCTGGGGTCTGGCCCTGCGCAAGCGCTTCTGCCGCGGTTTCAATTTCGAACTGCAGGCTGCCGCTACGGATAACGGCATCAATATTTCGCTGGCCGAGCAGCATAGTTTTCCCCTTTCCGACGTCTTCCAGTTTTTGACCGAGCTCACAGCGCGCGATCTCCTCGAACAGGCCTCGCTCGCAGCGCCGGTGTTCAAGACGCGCTGGCGCTGGGCAGCCAACCGCAGCCTGCAATTGCTGCGAAACTCGAAAGGCAAACGCATTCCTCCACAAGTGCAGCGGACGCGTTCCGAGGATCTGCTGGCCAGCGTATTCCCACAGGCTGCCGCTTGTTTTGAGAACATCGAGGGCGATATTCAGATACCCGATCATCCGCTGGTGCGCGAGGTTATGCGGGATGTCCTGCAGGAAGCGATGGACCTCGAGGGGCTTCTGCGTGTTCTGCGCGGCATCCAGGATGGAACCATCCGCTGTCTGGCAGTGGATACGCCGGTCCCGTCCCAGTTCGCGCATGAACTGCTGAACGCAAACCCTTATGCGTTCCTGGATGACGCGGGCCTGGAAGAGCGCCGTGCACGAGCCGTCGCGTTGAACCGCTCAATCCCCGCAAGCGTGCTGGAGAAGCCCGGCAAGCTCGATCCGGCCGCGATTGCCACGGTACGCGGCGAGTGCTGGCCTGACATCCGCGACCATCATGAATTGCACGACTTGCTCATGAGTTTGGTCGTCCTGCCGGAGTTAATGGCAGATTCCGAACGGACGGCGCACTGGTACGGGTTCTTCGAGCGTTTGGTAGCCCATGGGCGCGCGACTGCGGCGCGAGTGGGTGAGACTCCGTGCTGGGTCGCGATGGAGCGGAAACCTTTGGTCGAAACGCTGCAGGCTGTCGAGCGGTCATTTGCGCAGGAACGAGAAGAAGCGCTGCGGAAGTGCGTTCAGGGCTGGATCCAAATTCTCGGACCGGTCACAGCGCGGCGTTTCGCAAACCTGTTTTCTCTCCAAGCTCGGGAAGTGCTTGCGGCATTCATTGCGCTCGAAGTGCAGGGGTTGTTGATGCGCGGCAGTTTCGAGCACGCGCCGGCCTCGGATGACCTTGACGTTGAATGGTGTGAACGGCGGATACTGCAGCGCATCCACAAGCTCACAATCGGTGGGCGGCGCAGCACTGTCGAGCCTGTCCCGCCTGCGGACTTTTATCGGTGGCTGCTCGGCTGGCAACACTTGGCCCCGCAATCGCAGCTTGCCGGAGAAGAGGGTGTGCTGGAGGCGCTCGCCAAGCTTGAGGGCTTTGAGGCTCCGGCCGTGGAGTGGGAGAAAACGATACTTCCGGCGCGAGTCGCCGGTTACGATCCACGCTGGCTGGATCGGTTATGCCTTTCAGGCGCGGTGGGATGGGGCCGGGTTTCGCCGCATCCCGCCTTTCACAACCAGGATGGAAACGGACGACGGAGAGTGATCCCTTCTCCCGCCGCCCCGATCACTTTCTACCTTCGCGATTCTGCTGCCTGGTTGGACCTGGCTTTGCGGCAGCAGGCTGTGGATGAGAATAATTTGGCGCAGACGTTGACCCCGGCTGCCTTGAAGACGTGGGAGCTGCTTCAGCAGAAAGGCGCCTGCTTTGGCGAGGACATCGAGCGCGTCCTCGGCATGGATCGTGAGAATTCCCGGCAGGCGCTATGGGAACTGGTTGCGGCGGGCCTTGCGTCCGCGGATGGCTTCGATCCTTTGAGGGCAATCATTGATCCCGAACGGCGCGCAGCAACTCGATCCACTTACCGGAAGGTGCGCAGCGCTGCCGGGAGATGGTCGTTGTTTCGGGCAGAAGCTCCGGTACCAGCGGACGACTTGGAGAAGGCTCGTTACGAGGACGAGGCAGTCGAATCAGCGGCGAGGATGTTGCTGGCACGATATGGAGTGGTATTTCGCGACCTGCTCGCGCTGGAGTCGAATATCCCGCGTTGGGGGCTGCTGTTACGAATGTTGCGGAGGCTGGAAGATCGTGGTGAAATACGCGGCGGACGCTTTGTAAGTGGGTTCGCGGGCGAGCAATTCGCGCTCGCTGAAGCGGCCGACAGCCTGCGTGCAGTGAAAGACGCTCATCATCGCTTCTCGGTTACGCTGGCTGCCGCCGATCCCATGAATCTTGTAGATGTGCTGGTGGTGGGAGTGCGGTTGCCGGCAGTTCCTGGAAAGAGCATTGTGTATTCGACTGAGGACAAGCAGCCTCCGGGCGCACTTTCGAATTCCCAGTTGCGAACGAGAAGGAAGGCAAGAGAGTTCGTTCATGGGAAGGCGCCGGAAGCCCGATCCAGGGCCAGTTCCGGGCAATCCGTCCGGGAGCTTAATGGCGTTATAGATTTTCGATTCGGCAGCAAAGTTTAGGCGATGTATGGGCAAAGATTTGGTTTGCCGGTGACCCGCTCGAAACGGCAAAGGCGAGAGATGAGATGACATACGTTCCAGAACTCGATTTTGCGTCCGTTCGGTTCCGGCTCTTGCCCGGCTCGCGCTCGCAACAGAAAACTGCCCCAAAAAATAGGGATCACCCGGCTTCGATTTTCGGAGCCGGGCATTTCCGTCCCCTAGTCCTCGGCAGGTTTCTGCGGCAGCGTGACCGCCGGAATGTTCTCGTCCCGCACCAACTTGTTGAATTGCACGATAGCCGTGGTTTCCACCTTTTGCAGGTGATCCAGCTGGGTCTGGAGTTGAGCCGAAAGCTCATCGAAGACTTCGTTCGACTGCGCAGTTGGCGCCACGTCCGTCTCTTCGATCACTCCTTCCACCGATGCCAGTTTGTTATTTAGCTTAATCGGGTAATTCAGCGCATCCTCATCCGCGTGCAGCTTCGTCTGATAGATGGCCTCCTCGATCCCGGTCAGCTCGTCGGTCAGCTCTTTCGCCTGCGCTTTCACTTTCTCGTTCGAACTGGTCAGATAAGGCTTCAGTTGATCCTTCGCTTCGCGAATTGCCACCACGCTCTGGTTTGCTTTCGAAACACGATCGCGAATCTTCAGCGCCAGATCGAGCTGCTTCCTGAAGTCTTCCGGTGTCGTCGGCGCCCGCGGATCCTTCACCACCGTGAAGTTCTGCGCCGCCGTCTTGCCGTCAACCAGCAGCTCCACCTTGAACTCGCCCGGAATCGCCATTGGCCCGCGCAGCGAGCCATCCCACATCAGCAGGCCGGGGAAACCCGTCGCGTCGTTATAGCGCAGGTCCCACACATATTTGTTGAGGCCCTCTTTGGCTGGAGCCGGACCGCTGCCGCGGCGCCGCGGGTTGTCGGATTCCGGCTGCTCCTCGCCCTTTTTCGGCTTGCTGGAGACTTCGCGCACCAGCTTGCCGTCGGCGGTCAGGAACCGCAGTTTCACTTCGTCCTTTGGCTTGGTTTTCAGGAAGTAGTAGATCACCGCGCCGCTCGGCGGATTCTGCCCGGCTGAGGGATCTCGCCCAAAACCGCCTCCGCCGCCGTCGATGCGGATCGCCTTCTTCACCGGGAACAGCTCCACGTCTTTGTTGCGCGAGAAGTTCGCCGGGTTCAACGCCCTCACCAGCGGCATGTCATCCAACACGTAGAAGCCGCGGCCCTGCGTGGCCAGCACCATGTCATCCTGCTGCTTTTGAAAAGCAATATCGGTGACCGGCACCGCGGGCAGGTTCAACTGGAACGGCACCCAGGCATCGCCGTCATTGTAGGAGATGTAGAGGTGCGACTCGGTGCCCGCAAACAGCAACCCTCTTTGGTTGGGATCGGACCGAATCGCACGCGTAAAGTCGTCGTCGGCAATGCCATTGACGATCTTCGTCCACGACTTGCCGTAATCCGTCGTCCGGTACAGGAACGGATGGAAATCGTCGGACAGATACATCGTCGCCGCCACGTAGGCCGTGCCCGGGTCAAACGGCGAAGCTGCGATGCAGTTGATGCGGATCCACTCCGGCATGTCCTTCGGCGTTACGTTTTGCCAGGTTTTGCCGTCGTCCTGGGTCACGTGAATCAGCCCATCGTCGGAGCCTGCCCAGATCACCCCGGCCTTCACCGGCGACTCATCGATCGTGAAGATCGTGTCGTAATATTCCACCGCGGTGTTGTCCTTGGTAATGGGACCCCCTGACGGGCCCTGCTTCGATTTGTCGTTTCGCGTCAGGTCGGGGCTCATCGCCGTCCAATTCTGGCCCTCATCCGTCGTCGCCAGCAGCACGTTCGCGCCCGCATACAGCCTGTGCGGATCGTGCAGCGAGAACAGCATCGGGAAGCTCCACTGGAAGCGATACTTCATCGCCTCCACGCCCGAGCCCATCGGATTGTCGGGCCATGCATTGATGTCCCGCTCGGAACCGGTCCTGTCGTCGTAGCGCGTGAGCAGGCCGTCATAGGAGCCGGCGTACACGTAATTCGAATTCAGCGGGTCGGGCGCAATCCAGCCGCTCTCGCCGCCGCCCACTTCGTGCCAGGCGCTGGTGGTAATTGCGCCGGAGTTGCTCCGGCTCAGAATCTCCACCGTCGAGTTGTCCTGTTGCGCGCCATAGATGTGATACGGGAAATCGTTGTCCAGCGCCACGCGGTAGAACTGCCCGGTCGGCTGGTTGTCCTCGGTGCTCCAGCTCTTGCCGCCGTCAAAGCTGATCTGTGCTCCGCCGTCGCTCGATTCGATAAAGCGTTTTGAATCCTCCGGCGCAATCCACATGTCGTGATTGTCCCCGTGCGGAGTACGAATGGTCGTAAATGTCTTGCCGCCATCGGTGGACTTGAAGAACGCCGTATTCACCGCATACACCGTGTTCTCATCCTTCGGATCGGCAAAGACCTGCGAGTAATACCACGCACGCTGCTTGATGGAGGCATCGCCGTTCAGCTTTGTCCACGTCTTGCCCGCGTCGTCGGTGCGGTAAATGCCGCCATCCTGCGCCTCGATCAGCGCCCAAACCCGCTCCGGATCGACCGGCGAGACCGTCAGCCCAATGCGTCCAAGAACGCCCTTCGGCATGCCCGGATTGTGCGTCAGCTCGGTCCACGTGTCGCCCCCGTCGGTCGTCTTCCAAATGCCGCTTTCCTCGCCGCCGCTCTCAAACGACCATGGATGCCGCACCACCTCCCAGAAGCTCGCGTAGAGCACGCGCGGATTCGTAGGGTCCATGGCGAGATCGATGGCGCCCGCCTTGTCACTTTTGAACAACACCTTCTGCCACGTCTTGCCGCCGTCCTTCGAGCGGAAGACGCCGCGGTCCGCATTCGGGCCGGACATGTGCCCCAGCGCCGCCACGTACACCAGGTTCGGATCGTGCGGATCGATGCGGATTTGCCCGATCTGTTGCGTATCCTCCAGGCCAACGTGCTTCCAGGTCTGTCCCGCGTCGGTCGATTTATACACCCCGTCGCCATGCGAAGCGTTGCCGCGGATCGCGCTCTCTCCTGTGCCCACATAAATCACGTTATGATCCGAATCGGCCACGGCAATCGAGCCAATGGAGCCAAAGTCGATCTGGCCATCCGTGATCGGATGCCAAATGTGCCCACCATCGGTTGTCTTGAAGACGCCACCGCCAGTCCCGCCGAAGTAGTAGACAAGCGGCTCGCCCGGAACGCCGGTCACCGCATCCACGCGCCCGCCCCGGAATGGACCGATCTGCCGCAACTCCAGCGCCTTAAACCCGGCAGCGGGGCCTTTATCCTTCTTCGCACCGCTGTCCGGTGCCGCGCCGGAATCTTGAGCGGCTCCGGTCGCAGACACTCCCGCCAACAGGACTGCGAAGCCGGCAGCCCGCAGCACAAAAGACAACGATCCAGCAGAAAACCATCGGGAAATGCGCAAAGAAGAACTCTCCTGTCGCGAAAACTGTGGGTAGCCGGTGATAGTAGGTCCAGGATGAACGGCTTGGGGAAAGCGACTACGAAGAATACAACAGAACAGGCGGCCTGCAACAGCCGGAGCGGCTCTACTCCACGGCGCATGGCGCCGGCCGAGCTTTGGGCCGCCGCGAGGCGGCAGGCGTTGTCGACACACCAATTGACACCAAATCGCTCACGGAGCGATTCCGATGCTGATCGGTATAAGTGCTTGATATTTAAGGTTTATTGGTGGACCTGGTCGGGATCGAACCGACGACCTCTTCCATGCCATGGAAGCGCGCTCCCAGCTGCGCCACAGGCCCACTCGGCGGGATACTGCAGCCCTTATTCTCGCCGCTCCTCACCGTTTCGTCAATTCCGTCACCCCGGCCTGCCTCTGCGCGCAAGTCAAACGATCCGCCGATGATACAGTGAACCCATCCTGCTTCCCCGGAGGCCCTCCATGAACGCTGCCGTCGTCAACGTCGCGGGCCAGCCTCCCAAATATCAGACCTTCCCTGAACCCGATCCCGGCCCCGGCGAAGTTCTCATCCATGTCCTTGCCGCCGGCCTCCATCCCATCGTCAAAAGCCTCGCCAGTGGTTCGCATTACGCCGCCGCCGGCCAGCTCCCCATGGTCCCCGGCATCGACGGCATCGGCATCCGCGATGACGACGGCTCCCGCGTCCTCTTCGCCTCCGCCCGCCGCCCTTTCGGCACCATGTCTGAGCGCACCGTCGTTTCCATCGACAAGTGCCTGCCCGTCCCTGATGGCCTCGACGACGCCATCGCCGCCGCCATCCCCAATCCCGGCATGTCCGGCTGGCTCTCGCTCAAAGCGCGCGCCACTCTCGTTCCCGGCGAAACCGTCCTCATCTCCGGCGCCACCGGAGTCGCCGGCCGCATGGCCGTCCAGGCCGCCCGCATCCTCGGCGCAAAGCGTGTCATCGGCGCCGGCCGCAATCCCGACTCCCTCCGCTCCGCCGGCCTCGACGCTGTCATCCACCTGGACCACCCCGAAGACGAGATCCGCAAGGCCCTCGCCGCCGAAGTCGAGCGGGGCATCGATGTCGTCATCGACTATCTCTGGGGCCGCCCCGCCGAGCTCATCCTTGAAGCCCTCGCCAAAAGCTTCCGCCCCGACCGCGCCCGCTCCATCCGCATGGTCGAAATCGGCGATTCCGCCGGCAAAACCATCTCCCTCCCCGGCGCCACCCTCCGTAGCATCGACCTCAAACTCCTCGGCAGCGGCTTCGGCTCCGTCGACCTAAACCACATCCTGGCCGCCATCCCCACCCTCTTTTCCATGGCGGCAAAAGGTGACCTCACCATCGACATCGAACGCATCCCCCTCCGCAGCGTAGAATCCGCCTGGACCCGCAAAACCGAAGGCCGCCGCATCGTCTTCGTGCCGTAAAACAGTTGTCAGCTCCCATAAAACAGTTGTCAGCTCCCAGTTGTCAGTTTCACCTGGTCCCTATGTCCTTATGTCCCTCAGTCCCTCAGTCCCTGGTCTCTAACTAGTCCCTATGTCCCTGGTCCCTATGTCCCTATGTCCCTGGTCCCTGTTTTCCAGGAACATTCCCCCCCCACCCGGTGTCTAAATCAATAGGAAAGCGGGACATCGGTCGCCAACCAGCGCTATGTTTCCGTCTTCCGCGCCCCTGGCCGGCAAGGTAGACCCGGGAGCGGTTCAAAACCACCAGGGGAATGCAATCGGCCCAGCCTGAGATGCCAAACATGCCCGGTTTGCGGTAACGTTGGAGGATACGAAGTTGCAGGCGGACCTCACCATGGGCAACTTAGCCAGCGCGTTGTCGCTCCACTCGGAAGAAGCGGCCCTCATTGCAGAATTGCGGGCCGGCTCCGACGAAGCCTTTGCCTGGCTCATCGCCCGGTACCACCAGCCCATCTATTCTCTCCTCGCGCGCACCGTGCAGGACCGCGCCGATGCCGCCGACCTCACCCAGGAAGTCTTCGTCAAAATCTTCCGCGGGGTGCGCAATTTCCACGGCGAATCATCCCTTCGCACGTGGATTTACCGGATCGCGTTGCGTGAAGCATCCAATCAGCGCCGCTGGTGGGTGCGTCACAGGCAGCAGGAAGTACCCATCGAGCAGGAGATCAATGAGAGCGATCATTCCGCTCCCATCCGGCTGAAAGATATGCTGGTCGATCCCGCAGAATCTCCGTTCGATGCCGCCGTGCACGCGGAAACCCGCGCACGCGTCGAAGCCGCGCTGGCTCAGGTGCCTGAACCCTTTCGCACCACCCTCATCCTGCGCGACATCGAGGGTTTCGTTTACGAGGAAGTGGCGGAAATGCAGGGCGTGAACTTGGGAACGGTCAAATCCCGGCTGGTGCGCGGTCGCGCCTGCCTCAAGGCCATCCTCATCGCCCACCAACAACATCGCCACCCTGCCACCGGCGCGCAACACATGCCCCTTGGAGAGGAGGCAAGATGAACGGCTGCAGTGATGTACAGGCCAGATTCTCGGAGTACCTCGACGGACACCTGACCGGGTCCCAGATGCACCTGGTCGCATCGCATGTCAATTCCTGCGCCGGTTGCGCCTCGGAGTGGTCCAGCCTCCGCCGCGCCCAGGCCGCGCTCGCCGCCCTCGGTCCCGTGCTCGGGCCCAAAGACCTGCCCCTCCGCATCCGCGTCGCCGTCAGCCATGAGCGCGCTCGCCGCTCCCGCCGCGCCTTTGCCACATTTGACCTCGCCTGGCGCAACACCATCGGCCCCTTCCTGCTCCAGGCCGCCGCCGGTTTCGCCTCCGCCGTCCTCCTCCTCGGAACCGTAGTGCTCCTCATCGGCATCGTGGCCAAGCCCAAAGCCGCACAGGCCGGCGACGAGCCCCTCGGCGCCGCCACCGCTCCCAGGTTTCTTGGGAACATTGCCGGCACCGGCGACAACGAAATGGCTTCCCTGCCCGGGCCGCTCGTGGTCGAGGCCTACGTCAACTCCACCGGCCAGGTCTACGACTTCAACATCGTCTCCGGCCCCGATGACTCCACCACCCGCTCCCAGGTTGAAAATCTCCTCCTCGAGGACCGCTTCGAGCCCGCCAAATTCTGGGGCCAGCCCGTCCGCGGCATCGTAGTCCTCAACTTCGCCGGCGTCTCCGTTCGCGGCTAGCGCAGTTCGCCCGCCCTCAAGCAGTACAAATGCCGCCGTGAGCGCAGTTCGCCGCAAAAAAACTCCGCCGTCATCCCGAGCGCAGCTCGCCCCAAAAATGCCGCCGTCATCCTTGACACCTGCGCTCCCTTTGGGTGTATATTCGGTGATCTGCGGGGATCTGACGCAGCCCCGCATGAATGAGTCGTCTGGCTTGCCATTGTGCCGATTTCTCTTCGGGAATAACCAGAGAAAAAACGTTAGTGGCTAAGTCATAAGTTAGCCCACGGCAGTAGATTACCCGGGAGACTGCGTTGGCCGCTCGATCCGCTGACTGAGCCTTCAATTCATTAAGGCTGTACGGCGAGAGATTCAGCTCGAAAGACAAATAAGTTGCAGACATCGTCCAGGGCGAAAGACACGCCGGGCGAATTGGCTTGCGCGCAAAATCTCGTCTTCTTCATTTTCAGGCCGCGGCTTGATTGCCGTTGTTGACGCATGAGTGGTTCCGCGATCGGTACGGCCCTGAATCAGGGCTGCAATCGCGGAGCCGTTCTCATCCTCCGCTTGCAAAGCCGCTCGCGGCTTCGTGTCAGTGGAATCTTCCACGCGCAAACGGCCCCGCTAACACCGGAGCGATCGACCAGGTTGCACAGCGTGTTCACGTCCTATCGTGCTTGAAGGCGTCGCCGCCCTATCAGCGGTCTGTTCGCCGGGAGCGCCGCAATCGTCCGCGGCGATGACACGTTGCGTGCATTCACCACGCACCACCAATCCGCAATCCGGCTTTCGGCAGCCAATAGCCCCGAAAGCCGGATAGACAAGGAGAAGGATCATGAGAGTATCGACGGAAAGCAACGCTGCCACCCTGGCTTCCCTCAGCGAGTTCACCTGGGAGAACATCAAGCAACCCGGAGCGTATGTCGAGAGGGAAACCGGTCACTTGTACCGTGTCCCCAATGAGGCTCTGCTTCGCGGAAGTTCTCCTTTGATCTCGAAGCTCTGTAACAACCCGTCAACCTTCGTCAGGATCAGCGACGATCCCAACACCATCGTATCCAAGCTGCGGACCATCTCAGCCGACGCGGACATCAAACCCAACTTCTAAAGCGCATCGGGCCCGCTGTTCGCGCAGTGGGCCCATTGCTCTCACTTGCTGCTGCCGCGCGCCCCTCTCGGGATCCACAATCCTTTGAGGGGCGCGGCCATTTCCCGCCCGCCACCCGCCCTTCGTCCCGGAGGGACGGCGCGAAAATAGCCCCGGATGAAATCCGGGGGAAGCGCGCCCAATCCACCCCGCGTCCCGTCAGGGACGCGATGATCGGCGGGTGGCCCACTCAACGATTCAAAGGTCAGCACACACGCACTGAGGGCTGTGCCCCGTTCATCGCAGCTTTTTGCGATGAGCGGGTCTTCGCACGAGGCCCTGGATCTTATGAAGAAAACAACCTCCTCTGCCACCACGCTCCCGCCCTTCGTCCCGGAGGGACGGCGTATCGGCATAGGGGGGAGAGTCACCTCTCCTCCCCTGCCACACCACCGGACATGCGGGTCCGCATCCGGCGGTTCGGACGGATTGAGCTATTTCCCAACGAACAACCTTGGAACTCCAAGCGCGTCGAAGTGGGCGATGGGC
>DASZLE010000022.1:0-39215 GCA_035552475.1 Occallatibacter sp. | reverse complement strand
AAAGAACTGAAAGCGGCCATCAACGACTTCATCGAGCACCACAACAGCGACCCGAAACCCTTCATCTGGCACAAAACCGCCGACCAGATCCTCGATTCCCTAGCCAGGTTTTGTAAACGAATTAATGACTCAGGACACTAGCGCGTCCTGCTCCTCGCCAAAACGTCAAGATAAGCCTGGGCAGCCTGGGTGATGATTTCGGGCTTGCCCTGGTCGATCGCCGCCAGGTTTACGAGATCGCTGCCTACCCCGAGCGCCCGCGCGCCTGCCTTGATGAAGCTTTCCGCGGTCTGGAGGGTGACGCCGCCGGTGGGGATCAGTTTGAGGAACGGAAACGGCGCCAGGATCGCCTTCAGGTAGGGCGCGCCGCCCACGGCGGAGCAGGGAAAGATCTTCACATAATCCGCGCCGGCGCGGTGGGCGGCGATGACCTCGGTGGGCGTAAGCGCGCCCGGAATGCTGACCTTGCCGGCGGCCTTGGTTGCGGCGATGACGTCGAGATGCAGGCTTGGGCTGACCACAAACTCCGCCCCGGCCGCGATGGTGGCTTCAGCTTCCTTCGCCGTGGTCACGGTCCCCGAGCCCAGGAGAAGCTTGTTGCCGTGTTGCTGCTTGAGGGTGCGCAGGATTTCTTCGGCATCGGGGCAGGTCATGGTGACTTCGACTACCGTGACGCCGCCGGCGACCATCGCCTCTACTACTGCGAGGGCCTGCCGCGTGTTCTTTGCCCGGAGGACGGGGATAAGGCCGACGCGTTCGATTCGTTGAGCGGTGGTCCCTAGCATCTTTCCCTCATGGATTGCGGATTCGCGCTGTTTCTTTTCAAACAACTCTCGTCCAGGGCCAGGGCAGGGTCTCCCATGGTATGAACTTGACTGACGAAAGAGAACCGTTGTCTAGAACCTGGAAGTGATACCTGAATGCGCCTTGTTTTGTTGCTTCGATCAGCAGATAGTCCTCCCCGGAGAGGTGATATGGGAAAACGCCCATGTATCCTTCGATTTTCGCCACCATTCTCTCCGATCCCCGGTGTTCTCTGCTGTCGAACAGGAATATCTTGGCCCATGCCTTGAGCGACAAAAGCTTCGCAAAATCCTCGTCGAACTGCGAAATTCCTCCCCATTCCGATTCAGCTGCGAGTACGATGCTGTTTTCGCTCTGATTCATCCAGACTAGATCGAGGAGCCATTCTCCCTGGTCCTGGAAGTAGTCCTTGTACTTGCGGCAACACACCCACAACTTTCTTGCTTTTCCGATATTGCCGAGTCCTCCGACAACTGCTCTCGTCCAGTCAGTTCTGCTCGCTTTGGGGTTGCTGAGTTCATGGGGCAGACCCGCAACAAGCTCTCTTGAAACAGAATCGAGGTCGATACGTGAAGTAATCAAGGTTTCTCCTCCTTCATGAGCCAACAAGTCCGACTGAGTGTGCGAATTCAGCGTGCGATTCTTGCCCCGCCGCCCTTCATGGCGCGTTCCACTTCTGCCAGCGTAGCCATGCTGGTGTCGCCGGGAGTGGTCATGGCCAACGCGCCATGGGCCACGCCGCATTTCACCGCCCACTCAAAATCCTTCCCGGCCAGGAAGCCGTAAATCAAGCCGGACGCAAAGCTGTCGCCGCCGCCCACGCGGTCGAAGATCTCCACGTCGCGTTGCGGCACGTGCACCATCTCGTCCTTGTAGAGCGCGATGGCGCCCCATGCGTTGCGCGTAGCCGTATGCGCGGTGCGCAGCGTGCTGGCCACCACCTTCAGGTTGGGATACGCAGCAGCCACTTCGCGCAGCATCTCCTCGTAGCCCGCGATGGGCAGCTCGCCGAAATCCTCGCCGACGCCCTTTACCTGCACGCCGAGCATGGCGGAGAAATCTTCTTCGTTGCCAAGCAGCAGGTCCACCTTGCGCACCAGCTCGCGATTCACCTCCTGCGCTCTTTGCTTGCCGCCGATGGACTTCCACAGCGAATCGCGGAAGTTGAGGTCGTAGGAGATCGGCGTGCCGGCGGCGCGCGCGGCGTCCATGGCTTCGGCCGCAACCTCAGCCGTAGAACCTGACAGCGCCGCGAAGATTCCGCCAGTATGAAACCATCGCGAACCGTTCTCCGCGCCGAAGATGGAAGCCCAGTCGAAGTCGCCCGGCTTCACCTGGCTAATGGCGGTGTGGCCGCGGTCTGAGCAGCCGGCAGCGGCGCGCAGCCCGAATCCGCGCTCAGTAAAGTTAAGCCCGTTGCGTACGGTGCGGCCCACGCCGTCGTACGGAACCCATTTGAGCAGCGCCGTGTCCACGCCACCCTGCAGGATCAGATCCTCGACCAGGCGGCCGACGGGATTCTCCGCCAGCACGGTGGCGACAGCCGTGCGCAGCCCGAAGCAGCGCCGCAGCCCGCGCGCCACGTTATACTCGCCGCCGCCTTCCCACACGGCAAACTGCCGCGCGGTATGGACGCGGCCCTCGCCGGGGTCGAGCCGCAGCATCACTTCGCCCAGGGAAATCGAGTCCCAGCGCCGCGCCGTATTGGGCATTGCAATCGCTTCCATCGTTTCCTCTTCGTCATGGTTCCCGTACCGCAGGCCGGGACTTCGAGCGCCGATCCGTCTTCCGGGGGAATCGGTTTTCGATGATACATTGCGAAGGGCGGCCGCGCGCGGTGATGACGGTCGCCAAAGCAATCTTGTAAAGTTGCCATGAATCGATTTGCGGCATGGAGACATGGATGGGCACGAGCCTCTTTGATTTAACAGGACGCGTCGCGGTGGTGACCGGCGGGACCACTGGCCTCGGACACGCCATCAGCCTGGGACTGGCCGAAGCCGGCGCCGACGTTGTCGCCAGCTCGCGCCGCTTGAGCCAGGTAAGCGCCGTTGCTGCTGAGATTGAAGCGCTGGGGCGCCGCTCGCTGCGCGTGACCAGCGACGTGCTGGACCGCGCGACCGTGCAGGCGCTACACGATGGCGTCATCAAGGAGTTTGGCAAAGTCGACATCCTGGTGAACGCGGCCGGCGTGACGCATAAATCGCCTACGCTCGAAGAGAGCGAAGCGGAGTGGTCGCGGGTCATCGAAACCAACCTGACCGGCACGCTGCGCGCATGCCAGATTTTCGGCGCGACCATGGTGAAGGCGGGCTACGGGCGCATCATCAACATCGCGTCGCTCACCACGTTTCTGGGCTTCTACCAGGTTGCCGCCTATTGCGCCAGCAAGGCCGCAGTGGGATCGCTCACCAAGGTGCTGGCGGTTGAGCTCGGGAAGACAGGCGTGAATGTGAACGCCATTGCGCCGGGAATGTTTCCCACGGAATTGAACGCCAAGTTGATCAATGGCACGCCGCGCGGAGCCGAGCTCCACATGCGAGTGCCCATGGGCCGCTTTGGCAAGGCAGAGGAATTGGCCGGCACCGCGGTTTTTCTGGCATCGGAGGCTTCCAACTACGTCACGGGCGAAATCGTCGCCGTAGATGGCGGGTTTCTGGCCAGCGGGGTGAACCAATAGAAGCAGGGACTAGGGACTTAGGGGCCAGGGACTAAGAGCTGACGGCTGAGGGCTGACGGCTTGCGTAAGGCCAGGAGCTGAAAGTGAAGATCACCAACGCCACCGTCATCATCACCTCGCCGGGGCGGAACTTCGTCACCCTGAAGGTGGAAACCGATGAAGGGATCTACGGGCTGGGCGATGGCACGCTGAACGGCCGGGAGTTGGCCGTGGCCAGCTACCTGAGCGATCACGTCATCCCCTGCATCATCGGGCGCGATCCGCTCCAGACCGAAGACATCTGGCAATATCTCTATCGCGGCGCGTACTGGCGGCGCGGCCCGGTGACCATGACGGCCATCGCTGCGGTGGATGTGGCGCTGTGGGACATCAAGGGCAAGGCCCTCAATACGCCCGTCTATAACTTGCTGGGCGGCAAGAGCCGCGATGGCGTGCTGGTGTACGCGCATGCCAACGGCAAAGACATTGAGGAGGCTCTCGAAGATGTCGCGCGGCACAAGGAGCAAGGCTACAGGGCGATCCGCGTGCAAAGCGGCATTGCCGGATTGAAGAGCACGTATGGCGTGTCCAAAAGCGCGGGACGCTACGAGCCGGCGGAGCGCGGCCTGCCGTCACAGTACGAATGGGAGACGGAGCCCTATCTGCGGCACGTGCCGAAACTCTTTGCGCGGGTGCGGGAGAAGTTCGGCGACGATCTTTATCTGCTGCACGACTGCCATCACCGGCTCACGCCCATCGAGGCCGGCCGGCTGGGCAGGGAACTGGAACCCTTCCACCTTTTCTGGATGGAAGATCCCACGCCTGCCGAGCTCCAGGATGGCTTCCGCGTCATCCGCGAGCACACCACCACGCCGCTTGCCGTGGGCGAGGTTTTCAACTCCATCTGGGACGCGCACGACCTGATCCGCAACCAGTGGATCGACTACATTCGCGCCACGGTCGTCCACGCGGGCGGCCTTACGCATCTCAAAAAGCTCGCCGACTTTGCCGAGCTCTATCACGTGAAGACCGGATGCCACGGCGCCACGGATCTTTCGCCGGTTGCGATGGCCGCGGCGCTCCACTTCGGTACGGCCATTCACAACTTCGGCATCCAGGAGCACATGCCGCACACCGAGGAGACGGACGCGGTGTTTCCGCACCGGTACCGCTTCAAGGATGGCATGATGCACCCGGGCAACGGGCCGGGCCTGGGTGTGGACCTGGATGAGAAATTGTCAGCGAAGTATCCGTACCAGCGGGCCTACCTGCCCGTAAACCGCAAGCTCGACGGCACACTGACGGATTGGTAAATGATTGGAACCGACGAACACCGGGAATCGCTTGCCGAGCTGCCGCCGTTAGAGGGCCGATGGACCATCTGCGCCATGCTGTTTGTGGCCACCACCATCAATTACATGGACCGGCAGGTGCTGTCGATCCTGAAGCCGTATTTGTCGGGGCCAACTCTCCACCTGCAACCGCTGCTGCCTGGATGGCCGACAGTGGAAGCGTCAATTAACTTAACCGATAAGCAGTACGGATACATTCTCGCGGCATTCCAGGTGGCATATGCGCTTGGGGTGATCTTCGCCGGGCGGCTGGTGGATCGCCTCGGTTGCCGCAAGGGCTACCCCATCGTCACCGGCCTCTGGAGTCTGGCCGCCATGGGCCATGCCCTGGTGCGTTCTGTGCTGGGCTTCGGCATTGCACGCTTCTTTCTCGGCCTGGGCGAGAGCGGCAACTTTCCCGCGGCCGTGAAAGCTACGGCGGAGTGGTTCCCGCCGCGCGAGCGCGCCCTGGCCACCGGCGTCTTCAACTCCGGCGCCAGCGTGGGCGCCATCCTGGCGCCGCTCGCCGTGCCGTGGGTGGCGCTGCACTTCGGCTGGCGCGCCGCGTTTCTCATCACCGGCATCTTCAGCGTGGCCTGGATCATCTGGTGGTCCATCCGCTACCACACACCGCGCGAGCGGATGGACGGGCCGCGCGGCGAGATCGTCGCGGCGCCGCCGCCAAGCACGCTTGCGTGGTGGAAGCTGCTGCGCTATCGCCAGGCATGGGGATTCATGGTGGGCAAGTTCCTCACCGATCCTGTCTGGTGGTTCTTTCTCTTCTGGCTGCCCCAGTACTTCAACTCGCGTTTTCACCTTGACCTGTCGCATCTCGGTCCGCCGCTCGTCGTCGTTTATGTCAGCTCCACTGTCGGCAGCGTGTACGGCGGGTGGCTGCCCAAGGGATACATCAAGCTGGGGATGGATCTGAAGCGCGCGCGCCTGGCCGCGATGCTCACCTGCGCGTGCTGCGTACTGCCGGTGATGGCGGCCGGAGGGCTCAAGTCCGAATGGTTTGCCGTGGGCCTGCTTAGCCTGGCTGCCGCCGCGCACCAGGGATGGTCGGCCAATATCTTCACCACTGCTTCCGACATGTTTCCCCGGGAGCACGTTGGCACGGTGGTCAGTTTCGGCCAGGTGGCGGGCGCGCTGGGCGGAGCCATCTTCCAGCCCATCGCCGGAAATGTGCTGCAACTTACCGGCAGCTACGTGCCGCTGTTCCTGTACTCTGGATGCGCTTATCTCATCGGGCTGGCGCTGCTGCGCATGCTTGCCCCGGGCTTGAAGCGCGCGCAACTGGAAAGCTGAATTACATCGTTGGAGGGTCATGAGTCAGTCACGCAAACTTCGCATGGGTATGGTCGGCGGCGGCCCCGGCGCATTTATTGGCCCGGTTCACCGCATGGCCGCGGAACTGGACGGCAGGATTGAGCTGGTCGCGGGCGCGTTCTCGTCCTCGCCTGAGAAGTCGCGCCAGGCCGGCGCTTCCTATCGCATTGACCCCGCGCGCGCCTACGGCAGCTACCAGGAGATGTTCGCAAAGGAAAAGCAGCACGGGGACGGTATCGACTTCGTGGTCATCGCCACGCCGAACAGCACGCATCTGCCGATCGCAAAGGCCGCGCTCGAGGCCGGCATCCCCGTGGTCAGCGACAAGCCGGCGACGGCAACCTGGGACGAGGTGGTGGAACTCGAGAAGGTGGTCGAGAAGGCCGGCCTCCCCTACGCGCTCACCCATACTTATGCCGGCTACGCGCTGGTCCGCGATGCGCGGTCGATCTGCGCCGCGGGCGAGCTCGGCCCCATTCGCAAAGTCGCGGTCGAATATCTCCAGGGCTGGCTGAGCGCGCCGCTCGAAGAGACGGGCCAGAAGCAGGCCGGATGGCGCGTCGATCCCGGCGTGAGCGGCCCGGGAGGCTGCATTGGCGACATTGGGACCCACGCCTTCCACCTGGCCGAATACATTACTGGCCTGGACGTGACCGCGCTGCACGCCACCCTGCGCTCGGTCGTCCCCGGCCGGCGTGTGGACGACGACTGCACCGCGCTGCTGAAACTGAGCAACGGCGCGCAGGGCATCCTGATGGCCTCGCAGATTGCCGCGGGCGAGGGGAACGGGTTGCGCATCCGCATCTACGGCGAGAAAGCCAG
The DNA here is from genome assembly GCA_035552475.1 of Occallatibacter sp. GTDB lineage: Bacteria > Acidobacteriota > Terriglobia > Terriglobales > Acidobacteriaceae > Telmatobacter. Next base: position 32,270 of record DASZLE010000022.1, on the reverse strand, counting down.
CCTGCATTGGCAGCAGGAGACGCCGAACACGCTCACGATCCGCCGCAACAGTGGCCCCGACGAGACGCGCCACGCGGGCATGGGGTACCTCAAGCCCGATGCGGTTGCGGTGACGCGCCTGCCGGGCGGACATCCAGAGGGGTACCTGGAAGCGTTTGCCGTGCTCTATCGTGAATTTGCCGATTGGCTCGAGGCCTGGCGCACCAGCAAGGCCGCAGCCCCGCCCACGCTGCCCGGCATCCGCGCCGGCGTGCGCGGCATGCGCTTCATTGAACGCGCCATCGAGAGCAATAAGTCCGGCAATTGGGTTGAATTTTGATCGCCGACCACTGACAACTGATCACTGACCACTGACCACTGACTACGGAGTTCATCATGAAGACCATCAAAGGCCCAGGCATCTTCCTGGCGCAGTTTGCAGGCGACGAAGCACCCTTCAACACACTGGAAGGCATGGCGCACTGGGCCGCCAAGCTCGGCTTCGCTGGCATCCAGATCCCGAGCTGGGACGCGCGCCTCTTCGACCTGAAGCGCGCCGCCGAAAGTCAGGCCTACTGCGACGAGATCGAAGGCATTGTGCGCCGCGCCGGCCTGGAGATCACCGAGCTCTCCACGCATCTGCAGGGCCAGCTTGTCGCCAGCCATCCGGCGTATGACACCATGCTGGAGGGCTTCGCGGCGGCCGGCCTGGACGCCAAGGCGCGCCAGCAGTGGGCGGTGCAGCAGTTGCACTGGGCGGCCAAGGCCAGCCAGCGGCTGGGCCTGACCGCACACGCCACCTTCTCCGGCGCGCTGGCGTGGCCGTTCTTCTATCCGTGGCCGCAACGGCCGGACGGGCTCATCGACGAGGCCTTCGCCGAGCTCGCGCGCCGCTGGAAGCCCATCCTCGACGTCTTTGAGGAGTGCGGCGTGGACGCCTGCTTCGAGCTGCATCCCGGCGAGGACCTGCACGACGGCGCCACCTTCGAGCGCTTCCTCAGCGCGGTTGGCGGGCATCCGCGCGCCAACATCCTCTACGACCCCAGCCACATGGTGCTGCAGCAGCTCGACTACCTCGCGTTCCTCGACCTCTACCACGACCGCGTGCGCGCCTTCCACGTGAAGGATGCGGAGTTCAACCCCACCGGACGCGCCGGCGTGTACGGCGGCTACATGAACTGGATCGACCGCCCCGGCCGCTTCCGCTCGCTGGGCGATGGCGAGGTCGACTTCGTCCGGATCTTCAGCAAGATGGCGCAGTACGACTATCCGGGCTGGGCGGTGCTGGAGTGGGAGTGCTGCATCAAGCATCCCGAGCAGGGGGCGGCGGAGGGTGCGCCGTTCATCGCCGACCACATTATCCGGGTCACGGAGAAGGCATTCGACGACTTCGCCGGCGGAGCGACGGACGCGGAGCGCAACCGGAGGGTACTGGGCTTGTAGCCGGTAGCCGATAGCCGGTAGCCAGCAGCTGGATGGTGCAGCTACAAGCTACCGGCTACAAGCTCACTCAAACCGCCGTGCGCGCCGACCGGTAAATCTCCGCAATGTACTTCATGTCGCGCAGCCCTTCTTCGCCCGGCGTCTTCGGCTCCAGGTTGTTCTGCACGCAATGTGAAAAGTGCTCAGCCTGCGGCGTGAATTGATACGGGTCCTTGGCGGGATTCGGCTCGTCGATTAATTTTCCGCCCAGGTCGGCGCTCAGTGCGCTTCCGTCGTAGTTGAACGCCGGCTGTACCTGCACCCAGCCCTTCGACCCGTGTACACGGAAGAATCCCGTCATATTGGAGCCGTATGTGGTGTTGCACGCTGCGACCACGCCGGAAGGGAAGCGCATGGTCCATGAGACGTTCTCCTCCACCTGGCTGAAACGGCCGTCCTTGTCGATCACCGATTCAAAGGCAGCGATCTTTTCCGGCTCCTCGCCGGTCAGGTAGCGGCAGGCGTTCAGGCAATAGATTCCCACGTCGTAGAGCGGCCCTCCGCCGGCCAGCATCCTGTTCAGCCGCCACTCGCCCGGCGCAATGTTGAATCCGAAGGCGCTCTCGATGGCCTGCACCTGTCCGATGGCGCCCGAGCGGATCAGCTCCACCGCGCGCAGATTGGTAGCCTCGAAATGGCACCGATAAGCGATCATCAGCTTTACGTTTGCTGCCTTGCATGCCGCGATCATCTCCTCGGCATCGGCAGGACTCGTCGCCATCGGCTTCTCGCACAACACATGCTTGCCGGCTTTCGCCGCGCGCATGGTGTACTCCGCGTGCATCGAGTTGGGCAGCGCCACGTACACCGCGTCCACCGCGGGATTGTGCGCGATCTTGTCGAAGTTCTCGTAGTTGTAGATCGAGTTCGACGGCACGCTGTACTTCGCAGCGATCCGCGCCGCCTTGTCGGGATGACCGCTGACCAGCGCCGTCACCTGCGAGTTGGTGGTGAGCTGGATGCCGCGCATAAAGTGGTCCGCGATGCGGCCCAGTCCAATGATGGCGTATCCGGTTTTGCGGGCCGGCGCCTGCGCTTCAACAAAGCGGGCCGCCAGGCTCAACGCGCCCAGCTTGCCAAAATCTCTGCGGGTCAGTGTCATTTTTTCCTCCTGCTGGCAGCCCGTAGCCAGTAGCTTGCAGTTCGTGTGTCAAGCTGCACGCTACCGGCTACAAGCCCCATGCTTGTCCCTCGTCAGTGCGTTCCCGCGTTCTCCCGGATGAACGCGGCAGTGTACTCGTGCAAGTGCTTCAGCGACTCCTCGTTCACATAGACCATGTGGCCGGTTTGGAACCAATGGTAGCTGATGTTTGCCTGCAAACTCTGCGGCATCGGCAGATGTTTCATTTCGTAAGTGGCGCCGAAGTAGAGCGTCCCCAAATCGAAGTAGCCGCCCATGAGCATCACTTTCATTTTGGGATTGCGCTTCATGGCCAGCGCCAGGTCAGGCATCACGTTCACGCTCGACTCCCAACCCTGCCCGCCCGGCGGCACATGCGCCAGGTCCCAATGGAATCCCGGCTGGCGCGCGCTCGGCTTGTACGTCTGGTTCTCGCCGTATTTCAGGTCTTCCCGCGCGTACTGGTTAATGGCCGTGACGTAAGCCGCTGTAATTGAATTCGTAAATGGATCGTACTCCGCTTCCTTGCTCAGCGGGTCAATGTCCGGTCCTTCATAGCGCGTGTCCAGCCGCCCTGTAGTCAGGCCTTCCTCGGCCTGCAACTCCTTGGAATAGTCCCCGCCGCTCACGCGCAGATTCGCCTTCATCCAGTAAGCCGCGGGTAAGCCGGTGTAGGTCTCCAGCTTTTGCGCAACGGCCTTCTTGCGGTCCTCAGAGAGGTCTGCGCCCTGCAACAAAGCCGCGGCATACTCACCCAGGCTGAACTGCTCCACTTCATGCAGGAAGGGCTCCAGACTCGCCGGCTGGTTCGGCACTTTGTGGTGATACCACGCCGTAGCGGCCATGGATGGCAGCGACAGAAAGTACGGCTCATCCGTTCCCGGATTGCCCTCGGGTCCGTCGGCGCTATCGTCAAAGCTGAGGATCTGCGACAGCAGCACCACGCCGTTCAGGTCCACGCCCTCCAGCATTCGGCTCAGCACCGCGCTGCGTGTCGTTCCGTAGCTCTCGCCAAAAATAAATTTCGGTGAGTTCCACCGGTTGTATTTGGTCAGGAAGCGGCGGATGAAGCGGTCGAATGCGTGCGCGTCCTGGTCCGTGCCCCAGAATGCCTTGCCCGCGTCCTTGCCCAGCACCCGGCTGAACCCCGTGCCCGGCGCGTCAATAAAAACCAGGTCGCTGGCATCCAGCAAGCTGTATTGGTTGTCCACCAGCGGATACGGCGCCGCCTCCTTGTGCTGCCCATCGGGCGTCACAATCCGCTTGGGACCAAACGCTCCCATGTGCAGGAACATCGTGGCGCTGCCCGGGCCGCCGTTGTAAAGGAACGTGATGGGACGGTCCGCCCCGTTCGCGCCCTTTTGGAAATATGCGGTGTAGAACATGCGCGAGATCGCAGGCTGATCCTCCGGCTTGGGCGGCAACTCCATTCCGGTATCCGGCAGGTACTTCCCGTCGAGGCCGATCATCGCGTCCTGGACATCGGTGGATCCCACGGTCAGCGTTCCCGCCACCGCTTTGTACGCGATCGGCTGTCCGCCAACGGTGACCGAGCCCTCCGTGACGGAATCTCCGGGCGGCGCGGCGTTCATGGTCTTCGCTTCAGCGTCTTTGTGGGTTTCCGGCTTTTCCTGGGAGTAAAGAAGGGGTAGAGTGCCCAAGGCGAAACAGACAACCAGCGCCGCATGCGCGCGAACAAATCTCACGGAACAACCTCCTGCGATAGGGAATTCGCGTCCGCAGTATATCCCACGGCTGGCAGACTGGTAGCCAGTAGCTCGATGATCGAGATTCAGATTTGATGCCATAAACCGGAAGGAACAAGCTACCGGCTACGAGCTACGAGCTACGAGCTACGAGCTACTGGCTACAGGCTACTGGCTGAATTTCACCGTCTCCGCGTCCGCGTCTTCCTGGTCACCGTCACCAGCTTACCCGTGACAGCGTACTTTCTATGCTCCACCGGCGATGACAGCACCAGGCTGGTGATCGGCGTGCCGTAGGGAAGCAGCGCTTCGATGAGCGCTTCCAGGTCGTTCATGTTTGTGGTGGTCACTTTCAGCAGCAGGTCGTCGCCGCCGGTCAGGTGATGGCACTCCCGCACTTCTTCCAGAGTCTGCACAAATTCGAGCAGCCGATGATACTGCAGCCCGTTGCAGCTGATGCGGATGAACGCCATCACATCGAGGCCAAGCGCCTCGCGATCAATCTCGACTGTGTACCCGCGCAGGATGCCCGTTTCTTCCATCTGCCGCAGGCGCTCCGCTGTCGCAGTTGGGGAGAGATCGATACGCCGCCCCAGCTCCGCAACGCTCAGCCGCGCGTTTGCCTGCAGCTCGTCCAGGAGCTGTCGCCCGTAGCTATCCATCAATGTAGTGGAATCCATTGCCATAGAAGGTAATCATAGTTGATTCAGGCAGCGGAGGCGGTCTGTCATGCTTGAATCCATCTGTACCAGTGACGATGCTTCGCCTAGCATTGGCATTATGGAAGTAGTTTGTCTAAACGGCCAACCCCTCACGCTCGGCGAAATTGAATCCGTCTCGATCCATCGCTGCCCCGTGGAACTTGCTGCCGCCGCGCGCGAACGCATGGCCCAGAGCCGCGAGCTCATCGAGCACATTGTGGCCACTGGACAAACCGTCTACGGAGTCAACACCGGCTTCGGCAAACTGGCGGACGTCCGTATCTCCAGCGATCATCTTGCCCAGCTGCAGACGAACCTTGTGCGCAGCCACGCGGGCGGCGTAGGCAATCCGCTCAGTGAGTCCGAATCGCGCGCCATGCTGCTGCTGCGCGCCAATGTTCTCGCCAAAGGCTTCAGCGGTTGCCGCGTGGAGGTGGCAGAACTGCTGGCCGGCTTGCTCAACGCCTGCGTCCACCCCGTCATTCCGGAGAAGGGATCCGTGGGCGCCAGCGGCGATCTGGCGCCGCTGGCCCATCTCGCCCTGGTGGTGATTGGCGAAGGCGAAGCATTCCACGACGGGCAACGTATTCCCGGCGCGGAAGCACTGCAGCGCGCCGGCCTGAAGCCGCTGCAGCTTGCCGCAAAGGAAGGGCTGGCGCTGCTGAACGGCACGCAGGCCATGGTTGCGGTAGGGGCGCTTGCCGCCGCCCGCGCGCAACGGCTGGTGCGGCTTGCGGACGTTTCCGGCGCCATGTCGCTCGATGCCCTGATGGGCACGCCAGTGGCCTTCGACGAGCGCATCCAGCAGGCGCGGCCGCACGCGGGCCAGATCGCCGCCGCCGCGCATCTCACCGCGCTTCTCCAGAACTCGGAAATCCGAGAATCGCACCGCGAGCACTGCACCCGCGTGCAGGACGCCTACTGCCTGCGTTGCATGCCGCAGGTGCACGGCGCCGTCCGCGACGTGCTGGCTCACGTCTCCGGCATTCTGGAAACCGAAGCCGGCTCGGCCACCGACAACCCGCTGGTTTTTCCCTCGCCCGAGTCGCCGGATGGGGGCGCGGTCCTCTCAGGCGGCAACTTTCACGGCGCGCCGCTTTCTTATGCGCTCGACTACGCAGCCATTGCCATCACCGATCTGGCCGGCATCACGGAGCGGCGCGTTGACCGGCTGCTCAACCCCGACATCAACGAAGGGCTGCCCGCTTTTCTCTCGCCCGATCCGGGGCTTTCCTCGGGGTTCATGATGGCGCAGATCGTCTCCGCCGCTCTCATCAACGAGTGCCAGGTCCTTTCCCATCCGTCTTCCACCGGCAGCATTCCCACCGACGGCGGCAAAGAAGATCACGTCTCCATGGGCATGACCGGCGCGCTCAAGCTGCGCCAGATCGTGCAGAACGTGGAGCACATCGTGGCCATCGAGCTGATGTGCGCGGCGCAGGCCGTACAGTTCCGCCGTCCTCTCCGCACCAGCCCGAAGCTGGAGGACGTGCTCTTTGCAGTCCGCAGTATTGTTCCCCGGCTGGAACAGGATCGCGTGCTTGGCCCCGATATCGAGTCGCTGGCGGCGGCCGTCCGCAGCGGCATTTTCCATCCATGGTGCGGCGCGTAGACATCACCCATCCGGCCAAACCGATGTAGCATGATAGGGCGACCAGGAGTCACCTATGAGGCTTTATCGGACTAGCGGTGGTTGTGTGGTTGAAGCGAAAGGAAAGCACTATCGGCTGGATGGCATGAGCTGGGACCAACTGCTCACCCAGGATGACCTGGAGTCAACTGTAACCGATGCAATTTCCGGCGCCAAACCGGCGAAACTCGACGGCATTCTCGCCCCCATTGAGCACCAGGAAGTGTGGGCCGCCGGCGTGACATACTACCGCAGCCGCGGTGCGCGCATGGAGGAATCAAAGGACGCGGGCGGCGGCGATTTCTATGACCGAGTTTACAGCGCGGCGCGGCCCGAGCTCTTCTTCAAATCCACGGCCAGCCGCACGGTGGGTACGGGCGGAAAAGTCCGCATTCGCAAGGACGCGAAATGGTCCGTGCCCGAGCCTGAGCTCACGCTGGTGATCAACTCCAAAGGACGCATCGTGGGCTACACCATCGGCAACGACATGAGCTCCCGCGACATCGAAGGCGAGAATCCGCTGTACCTGCCGCAGGCCAAGGTTTACGACGGAAGCTGCGCGCTGGGCCCTGGCATCCTGGTCAGCTCCAGCCCGCTGCCGCACGCCACTGAGATCATTCTTGAGATTGATCGCGACGACCGCTGCATCTTCGGCGGCTGCGTCAAACTCACCGAGCTCAAGCGCGATCCGAAGCTGCTGGTCGAGTATCTCTTCCGCGACAATTCGTTTCCCAACGGCTGCTTTCTGATGACCGGAACCGGCGTTGTGCCGCCCTCGGACTTTACGCTGCAGAGCGGCGACCGCATCCGCATTACCATCGATCCCATCGGCACGCTGGAAAACGAAGTGGCGTAGATTCTTCCTGGAACTGGTTGCATAAATCCTGATTTGAAACGGCACGACTTGAGTCGTGCCGCTCAGAGGCGCATGAACAGCGGGCTTTAGCCCCTGAGGGAAGTTCCTCTGATCGGGACGAGCCATTGATGCAACCGGCGCTAGTCTGAAGCGTCCTTCACGCAGCGGAAACCAATGCCGCCGCTCCGGTCCATTCCCGGCGACATCAGCAGCACCTTCCCGTGCTCGTCGTTCCGGTGGGCCTGAGGGAAGTACCAGATAGACCCCTGCGGCTGGTAATAGCTGCCGCCGCGCACAATCCCCGCGCGCGTGTGTTCGTCCTCGAACTCATCCGTCCACTGCCACACGTTGCCAACCATGTCCATCACTCCGTACGGGCTGGCGCCTGCCGGGTGCGCATCCACCGGGTCCGGCCCGCGCATGGTGCGGCCCTCGTTCTGCGCCTGGTCCGGCGTGGGCACATTGGCCGGTTGCCATGCGCTGCCCCACGGATACAGCCGCCCATCGGTCCCTTGCGCCGCAAGCTGCCATTCCCACTCGTGGGGCAGCCTCTTGCCGGCCCACGCCGCATACGCGCGCGCATCGTCCAGGGAAACCCACGTCACCGGCCGCTTGTCCCAACCTTCCGGATACGTGCCGTTCTTCCAGTCGCGCAGGAAGTTGATCTTGTCCTTCGGGCTGTAGTGCGTCGCGTCGAGAAATTGCTTGAACTGCATGTTCGTAACGGGATACCTGTCGATGTAGAACGGCTTGATCGTCATCGCGTGGTCGTGGAAGCGGCGCGGCGAATCTTCCCACGGATACTGGACGTCGATGCCAATGTCGTCGTCGCCTTCAATCTCGATCCCGCGCACGCGAAAGTCAAACGCGCCGCCGGAAACGCGCACCATGCCGTCTTGCGCCTGCGCTGCCGGCTTGCTCGGCTCGATCGCGACCATCGTTTGCGGCAGGAATTGCCACTGGTGAGAAAAACTGGCCAGCGGCTTCTCCGTCATTGCCGCCATCTTCTCCATCAGTGCGCGCATGTCGGCGCCCGGCTCTCCCGGCGTGGCCAGGATGGCGCCGTAACCGTTCGCCTCGATGGGGAAGCCGAGTGTAGCGTGCCCGTCCTCGATCTCGGCTTTCAGTTCCACGCCGTGGTAGAGGTCGTAGAAGCGCTGGCCGGGCTCCGCAGCCACATCCATCTGCGGTCCGCCAATGTCGTATCCGGCGCGGTTCACGATCGTCCACACAGCCGCATTCCCCAGCGGCCAGCGGCTGGCATACACGCCGAAGTTCCGCATCGGATAATGCGGCTCCCAGTCCGGACTCACCAGAAACTTTGCCACCGCGCGTTCGATAGCCGCCACGCGCCGCGTGGCTTCGGCGTCGCGCGGCGTGATGCCGTTCCAGTAGCCCCAGATGTTCTCCCAGCTTTCCCAGCCAATGCCGTTGAAGAAGGCGAATTGCAGATCGCTGGTCTTGTCCTGGTTCCAGCGGTCGCTGATGTTCACCATGTGGCGCGTCTCCAGCCACTTGAACCGGTCCACCATGGGGATAAATGGAAGCGCGTATTGCCCCCACGTCATCACGTTCCAGGCCAGCGCCTCATCGCTGGGGCTGCCTTCAGGCTCAAAGGCCAGAGGGTGGCCCAGCTTGTCCGCGGCCTCTGAGAAGCCCAGCGGCACGCCATCCTGCGTATCGCCGTTGATCCCGTCGGCATCGATCGACTTCATCAGCTCGGCAATCGCATCCGGCCACGGCTTGCCAGGGTCATGCGTGCCCTCGTCCCACATCATCATCGGAAACAGCACGCGCACGCCGCGCTTATGGAAGTCCGCAACCATCTGGCGCACGCCTTCAACGCCGCCGGGCATTGACTCCACCATCTCGAGCTGGTCGCGATCGTCCAGCCCCATGTTCGGGTAGGTGGCCCAGATCAACACCGCATCGATGCCGCCGTATCGCTTCTCTAAATCATCCAGGTAGCGATCGACAGTGTAGCGGCCAGCAACCGGATCGTAGAAATAGCGATCGTGCACCATCATCTGCGGCTGGATGAAGCTGGACTGCGGCCACTGCAGCGCGGGCAGCACGTAGCGCGAGGGATCGTAAGCAATGCGGATGCGGCGTTCGGCCCGCCAGTGTTGCAGGTCAAGGAGCCACCGCTCATGTGTAAATGGGCTGCACGGGGGTGCGGAGTGCTCCCAGGCCGCGTGGAGGTTCATGCAGTCCGGCGGCGGAATCTGCTGGCCTCGCGGCGCAAAGGCGGTGTCCTGCGCGGCTGCTGAAACCAGCAGTGAAACAAACAGTGCGCCAAGCAACAGGGTGCGGTTCATAGTCTTCCTTGCTGGCATCTTTCCACGGATGCCTGTAGCCCGTAGCTCGTGCTCATCAGTCGAAGGCCAAGCTGCTGGCGATAGGCTACCGGCTACAAGCTACCGGCTACTGGCTCCAAACTCCCGGCATCCTTCAGAAACGCATCTACGTCTGCGCGGCTGGGCATCGAAGCCTGCGCGCCGCGCCGGGTAACGGAGATGGCAGCGGCTGCCGCGGCAAAACGCGCGGCAGCCCATGGATCGAGCCCTTCCATCAGCGCCACCGCAAACGCGCCGTTGAAGCAGTCGCCCGCAGCCACAGTATCAACGGCCTGCACCGGGAATGCGGGCACCCACTCCGCCCGCCCTCCGGCCACGGCCACGTATGCGCCCTCCGCGCCGCGTTTAAGGGCAACGCCTTTCAGGCCCTTGGCAAAGAGCTTCTCCGCGGTCTCTTCCACGCTGTAGCTTTCGCCAACGTAGACCGCGGCCTCCGTTTCATTGGGCGTGAACCAGGCAATCTTGCTGAAGAGCGATTCCGGCAGCGGCGCGGCGGGCGCAGGGTCCAGCATCACGGGCACTCCCGCCTCGGCAGCCATCTCAATGGCGTAGCAGGTTGTGGCAAGCGGCAGCTCGAGCTGGCACAGCACGATTCCTGCAGACCGGATCAGGCCTGCGTGCTGGTCGATGTGCGCGCGATCGACGCGAGCGTTTGCGCCCTGCACAATGACGATGCTGTTGTGGCCATCCTCTGCCAGAAAAATATGCGCCAGCCCCGACGAGCCCGGCGACGACTCCATGGCCTCAATGCCGACGCCGGCCTGGCGAAGCGCGGACAGCAGCGGCCGGCCATAGTTGTCATCACCAACCATCCCCGCCATCTGCGTGGGATAGCCGAGCCGCGCGGCCGCCGCTGACTGGTTGGCGCCTTTGCCGCCGGGCGTGGTGGAGAAACTGGTGCCGATAACGGTTTCGCCCACGGCCGGAATGCGCGGCGTGCACGCCACCATGTCCATGCTGATGCTGCCGACGACGACGATAGGCTTTACGAACTTGCTCATGCAGGATCCCGATCAGTAGAGGGGCGCCATGGCCACCGCGCCCAGGCCAAGAAGAAAGAAAACAAACATGAAAGCGAGCAGCAGTTTGGCGGAGCTCGAAGCGCCGGCAAACTCGCGCCAGACAAAAACACCCCACAGCGCCGAGACCATGGTCGCGCCCTGGCCGATGGAGTAGGAAACGGCAGGCCCGATATTGACATGGGCTTGCGAGGCGACGAAATTGGAGACTGCGCCGGCGCACCATATGAATCCGCCGAAGACTCCGGCCACGTGCCATGTGAGGTTGGCGCGCCAGTAGTCGGCTCCGTTGACAGGCGGCTTGCCGTCGAGCGGCTTCTTCATCAGCAGCAGGTTGGCGTGAATGTTGATGAGGAGCACGCCGATGGCGAAGAAGAGCGCAACCGCATACGGACCGGGCGGCGCCAGATCCGGCCGTGCCGGATCACCGGCCATGGCATGCGCCACCAGCGGATAGAAGCTGCCCATCAGCAGGCCCGCTATGAGCGAGATCACGATGCCGCGCTTGGTGGTTGCGGGTGCATCTTTGTCGCGCCGGCGGTATGCGGCCGCATCCAGGATGATGGCCACCGTGACCAGCGCCACGCCTGCGAAGAGAAGCACGGGATTAGCTGCCGGATGCACCAGGTAACTGGAGATTGCGCCGACAATAAGCGCCAGGCCGATTCCGATGGGGAAGGCGACCGCGAGCCCGGCGACATCAATGGCCGCGACCAGCAGCAGGTTGGCGATGTTGAAGATGGCGCCGCCGCAGACGGCCCAGAAGATCACGCTATGGGACGTGCCGGCGACTGCCGTGATGAACGAAGGCCCGTCGTGCCCCATGCTGCCTGCCGTCAGTCCCCAGACAATTGCGCCCAGAAGCACGCCGAAGACGTAATCCCAGTAGAAGAGTTGAAAGCGAAAGCGCGGGCAGAGCTTGAGCGTGTTGGCCCACGATCCCCAGCACAGCATGCTCAGGAGCATGAGGAACAGTGCGGCATGGTACGACTCGGGTAGAAACATCAGAGTCCCTTCATTGGCTCGGATGAGAGCGAAAGGGAACCATAACGCGGAAGGCTGCGGATAGGCAACAGGGCGCACGCGAAGTGCCCTACCGCCTGGGCCAGTAGCCTGTAGCCAGTAGCTACCGGCTACAAGCTACCGGCTACAAGCTCGCAGCTTTAATGCGGCCTGCCCGGCAGCACAAAATGTTCCGCGCAGCGCGGCTCGTAGTTGTCGCCGGCCATGATGATGGGGCTCTCGTACGGCGCGGGCTTGCCCTCAATGAGGCGCTGCGGATAGAGTGCCCGCGCGCCGCACGAGCAATAGGACACAAGCTCGGTGATGTTGCCGGCATAAGTACGGACCAGCCACGAAAGATCCAGCATCTCGCCGAAGGGCAAGCCGCGAAAGTCAAGCTCCAGGCCGGAAACCATGACGTCATGGCCGGCTTCAAGCAGGCGCTTCGTAAACAAAAAGAGGTCGTTGACAAACTGGCCCTCGTCGATGGCGATGCACTCGACGCGCTTGCCGATCTCCTGTTCCGTGTCCGCGAGGATGGGGAGCGCCGACCAGGGATCGGAGGAAGGGAACTCGACCGCGCACATGCGCGCGCAGCCGTTGCCGTTGCGGCTCTCCACGTGGCCGGCGGCGGCCTTGGTGTCAGCGCTGGGCTTCAGCAGCAGGACGTGCTGCTTGGCGTACTGGCGGCGGATTTCGATGCGGCGCAGCAACTCGGCGGTCTTGTTGCTGCGCATGGGACCGACGATCATTTCCAGCTTGCCGGGCACGGGAATCTCCAACTGCGTCTCTAATCCTTTATGCGAGGGTCTCGGTTAGGAAAGTAGCACATTGGACGCTGTGCGGGGTTGTTGATAAGCCGGCAGTTTTCGATCGTGCAAACCGCAGCCCGGCCGGTGCAAAGGTGTCGGTATCTCGAAGCGGATTTCTCTCCGGTTCGGGAACACACCTTAAGGCGAAGAAAGGAAGAAATAATTTTGAAATCGGAGCTGCCGGTTCTTGAATGGTCCCAACAACTACCCCCGAGTTGAGTCAGACGGGTGTTACAACTCGGCCCGAGTTGTAACAGACGGGGGTTACAACTAGCCCCGAGTTGGGTCACGGTTTTTGTGATTCAGCTCACGCCATCAACATCAGGCTTTGGCCGCTTTGATCGCCTCCGTCAGTGCCGGAACCACCTCGAACAAATCTCCCACAATCCCGTAATCGGCTACCTCAAAGATCGGAGCTTCGGGGTCCTTGTTGATGGCGACGATGCACTGCGAGCCTTTCATTCCAACAAGATGCTGGATGGCGCCGGAGATGCCGACCGCCAGATAGAGTTTGGGCGCCACAGTCTGGCCGGAGCTCCCCACCTGGCGTTCCATAGGAAGCCAGCCGTTGTCGCAGATGGGGCGCGAGGCGGCCAGCTCCGCGCCCAGCGCGTCGGCCAAGTCCTTCACCAGCTGCAGGTTATCGGCCTCCTTGATGCCGCGCCCCACGCTGACAATGAGAGGCGCCGAGCCGAGATCGACGGTTTGCGCAGAGCCGCGGAAGGGTTCACCCGGTTTGGTGCGGATGGCGCCGGCATCGATCTGCGGCTCGAACGTCGTAATGTCGGCTTTTCCGGTTTCAATGCCGTCGGCGCGGAAAGCCCCTGCTTGTATAGAGATAAGGCATGGGCCCGAGCCCTGATGGCGATAATTGCCCGTGAGACGGCCCTGCATGAGCTGGCGCGTAAAGACTGGGCCGTCATCGAACGCAACCACGTCGCTGATAAGGACTTGGTTCATGCGCGCAGCCAGCGCAGGAACAAAGTCGCGTACCTGGTAAGTGTGTGGAAACACAACAAAATCTGGCTGCTCATCCTGAATGAACTGGTGCAGCGCAATGGTGTAAGCATCTGCGGTGTAATGCTTTAGCAGCGGATGCTCTATGCGAGTCACCTTGCCGACGGATTTGGCTGCGGCTTCGGCGGCCAGAGGTTCAGTGGCGTGGCCGATGACTGCGGCGCGCATGGGCTGGCCGGTAAGCCCGGCCAGGCGGTGGCCGGCGCCGAGAGCCTCCCAACTGGCGCGCCCGATGCGGCCATCCCGATCTTCAAGAACTACCCAAATGCCGCTCATAGTACGCGCACCTCGAACTTGAGTTTTTCCACCAAAGTTGCGGTCGCCTGCCTGGCATCGCCTTCGATAAGTTGCGTAGAACGTTGCTTTTGCGGCAGCGCTATGCCCTCGAGCACCACGACGGGCGCCGTGTCCGGGCCGAGTTCCGATGCCGTGACCGTGCGCATCTCCTTTGTTTTGGCTTTCTTAATGCCCATCAGCGTGGCGTATCGGAGCTTGTTGCCGCCGGACTGGATGGTAAGCACCGCGGGCAGGGGCAGCTCGATCTCCTGAAACCAGCCGGATTCGAGTTCGCGCTTGACCTTGAGGCCCGCGTCGGTCTTTTCCACGTGCAGGATCAGCGAAGCGTGCGGGATCTGGAGCACTTCGCCTAGGATGACGCCGGTCTGGCCGAGGCCGAGATCGTCTGATTGCAGGCCGGTGAGGACCAGGTCGGGGCTCTCGGGGCGGATGGCTTCGGCGATCAGGCGCGCCACGCCCAGGGCGTCCCGCCGGCCGAGGTCGTCTGCGGAGACGTGGATGGCGCGATCGGCGCCCTTGGCCAGGGCTTCGCGGATGGTGGTGCCTACGCGCTCCGGGCCGGCCGAGAGGACGATGACTTCGCCGCCGTGCTTCTCCTTGAGTTGCAGCGCTTCTTCGAGGGCGTATGCGTCCGACTCGTTCATGGCGTATTGCAGGTCGGACTCCTCGATCCATTTGGCGTCGGCGTCGATGCGGACTTGCGCATCGCGTTCGGGGACTTGCTTGATGGCTACGACGATCTTCATGCGGTTTCCTTAATCAGTTTTCGATCAGAATAATCATGGTGCTCTTGTGACGCTGCGAAGTGTTTTGAGCCTTCGGCATAAAAGCAACCGCAGATCCTTCGCTTCGCTCAGGATGACAACGTTAGTTGGGTGGCTGTGGAAGGTTGCGGGCGATGAGCTGAGCGACGTCGAGCAATTGCGGCGCGGAACCGTCCATCTCGCCCAGGGCGTCGCGGAACATGGTGTTGCAGAAAGGGCACGCGGTGCCGATGGTCTGCGCACCCGTGGCAACGAGCTCTTTGGCGCGGGCGTGGCTGACGCGCTCGCCAGTTTCTTCGCCGAGGAATGCGAGGCCGCCTCCGGCGCCGCAGCAGAAGCTGCGTTCGCGGTGGCGCGGCGCTTCGACGAGTGTGCCGGTGATTTGAATGAGTTGGCGCGGCTGGTCGTAGACGTCGCGGTAGCGGCCCAGGTAGCAGGGGTCATGGAAGACGATAGTTTCTGGTTTGGCCTCAGGGGCTAAAGCCCCTTCCAATCTTGCTGCCTTATTGTCCGGGCTAAAGCCCGGACCTACCTCAAAGCCCGGACCTACCTCAAAGCCCGGACCTACCTCTAAGCCCGGACCTACCTTTAAGCCTGAACTTACTTTGGGAAGGCGATCGGCGAAACGGGCCATGAACTCAGTATGATGCTCGATCTCCGGCGGGGTGCCGTATGCCTTCCAGTCCTCCTGGATGGTGCGCACGCAATGCGGGCAGATGGAGACGATCTTCTTCACCTTGTTCTGCGCCAGGTTCTTCAGGTTCTCTTCGGCGAGTGTTTGAAACACGAGGTCGTTGCCGAGGCGGCGGACCGGATCGCCGGTGCACTTTTCCTTCTTCAGCACGCCGTAGCTTGTGCCGAGGTAATTCATAACCTGCGCGAACGCCGTCACGATCTCGCGGCCCTTGGGGTCGTAGCCACCCATGCAGCCGAGCCACAAACAATACTCCTGGGTGCCGTCGAAGATGGGGAATGCCTGCTTCTGGATGAACTTGTCGCGCTCCACAGCGCCGATGCCCAGCGCGTTGGTTCCGCGCTCGAGCTGGTTGAAGAGCTTGGTGCCGTAGTCGTCCTCCCAGGTGCCGGTATTCACGGCGCCGCGGCGCAGGCCAACCATGATGGGCACATGCTCGATGCCAACGGGGCACTGAAACTCGCATGCGCCGCAGGTGGTGCACTGGAAAACGGCTTTCTGCGAGTTGTACTGGCCCAGCAGCGGGTCTTCAGACGCGGGGCCGGGGCCATTCAGGTAGCTGCGAACGCCGAGAATGATCTCTTTCGGGTTCAGCTCCTTGCCGGTGTTGGTGGCGGGGCAATGCTCGGAGCAGCGGCCGCACTCCACGCAGGAGTAGGCTTGCAGGCTCACGATCCGGGTAAGGTCCTTGCCGGTTACCAAGCCGAAATCTTCATCGCCGACGAGCGGCGGGATCCTGGAGAACCCTCCACGGGAGAGGAAGACCGTAACGGGGCTGAGGACCAGGTGCAGATGCTTGGTGTGGGGGATGATGGGAAGGAATAAGGCCAGCGTAAGCGTGTGCACCCACCAGAGCACGCGCGCCGTGGGCGAGCTTTCCGTGGCGAAGAACGCAGCCAGGTAGGTGACCATCAGGAGGAAGATGAGGCCGGCGATGACGCCCGACTCGATGGAGACCTTCTGGCCCAGCCAGCGCGGGCGCACCAGGAAGCGGCGGACGAACAGACCGGCGACGCCCACGGCGCAGGCGGCGGCGAAGGTCGCGGCAGTGTAGAAGTAGATACGGCCGAACCAGCTTTCCGGGTTCAGGAAGCCCATGCCGAGGCCGACGGCGCAATGGTTCAGAGTGACCAGGGCAAACGCGAGGAATCCCCAGAACACGAAGGCGTGGGCGAGGCCGGGCAGCGGCCGCTGGCGAATGACCTTGGCCTGGCAGAGGACTTCCCAGAAGAAGTCCCACACGCGGCGGCCGAGGTGGTCGAGATGAAAATCAGGATCCTTCCTCGACTGGAGAATACGGCGCAGGATGGGCCCGAAACGGCTCCAGAACAAGCCAAGGGAAGCGGCGACAATAGCCAGAAAGAGGAGCTTCTCCACAAGGGAGAAGTGCTGCGGCTCGGCCAGCGTGGCGGACAGGGCAATCATAGCCAAACCCCTCACGATACACGATCGGGGAAGGCAGCGACAAAGGGACAAGGGACAAAGGGACCAAAAGCGAGGACAAACGGACAAAAGACGAGCGAATGAGGGACGGGCCCCAAACCGCGGTGACGCGACACATGTGACACAACTCACTAACAAGTCTGAGGCCGGCGTTCCACACTGCTAGGGACTTCCCATTAGGCAGGGCGAAGTGCTGCGCGCCCACCGGACACGGGAAACGATCTCCAGGTGAGGGTTAGCGCACTTTGTCTCAATCGTCCGTAATCGAGGCCGCTCCAGGCCGGGAGCTCTCGGAAGGCCGGGCAGGTCCTCGCCGCGAATCGGTCACTTCATTGCGCGGCGTGGGGCAGGTTCTGCGGGCCCGCTGGCGGCTTGCCGTGTCTTTATTGGGCGGGACGCTGCTGGCTTGCATCATCTATTGTCTTGTGGTTCCGCACGAATACGAGGCCAAGGCTCGCGTCGCGCTCCGTATCGCTCCGGAGACAACCCTGAATCTGGACGGGACGAACGGCAGCTATTCCGGATCGTTTGCGACCGGGCAAACGCAGCTTGAAACGCTGGCCAGCGTGTTCCGCAGCGATCGGCTGGCGTGGCGCGTGATCGAGGAGAAGAAGCTCTACGCACAGGCCGCGTTCGCCCACGGCCTCCTGAAGCGTTTCCCGGATTTCCGGCCGGAAGCACCATCGCCGGAGGCCCGCGCCTGTTTGCTGGAACGTTTTCAGGATTCGCTGCGCGTTCGGACGATTCCGCGCACGCTATTGCTGGAGATCCGTTTCGAGACCCGCGACGCCGCACTGTCGGCGGCGGTGCTGAACGCGTTGATCCAGCAATACGAAGACGAAGAAACGGAGACGCGGATCCTGGCTACAGCCCAGGCTTCAGGATGGCTGGAGCAACAACTTCAGTTGCTGAAAGCGCGCTCAGACCGGGACCAGGCGCAACTGGCCGATTTCCAGAAGCAACATGGCCTGCTGGTTGCGCCGGAGACGCTTTCCAATGGACAACCCGGCGCCGCGGATCACGTGGCGTCGTTGCGCGAGGTGGACGCCCTGGCCAACGAGCTGGTGGCGGCCAGTTCCGAGCGCATTCTGCGCGAGGCGGAGTACCACGCGGCCAGCGAGGGCGATCCGGAGCTGGTGCTGGCCTCCGACTCGCGCTTGCAGGGCGAAACGGGAAGCCTGTCGGTGGCGGCGTTCCGTGAGTTGCACGCGCGGCGCAGCGCGCTGGAGGAAGAACAGGCACAGCTTGCTCCCGAACACGGGCCAAACTATCCCCGCCTGCTTGAGATTCACGGGCAGATTGAGGATCTGGACCGGCAACTGAAGGCGGAGGATGGAAAGCTGCGGGAAGGATTCCGCAGCGCATGGCAGACGGCGCAGGTGCGCGAAGAGATGGTGCGCAAGAACCTGGAAGAGCACACGGGCGCGGGGCAGGAGGCGAGCGCTGCTCTTGCGCGCTTTGAGCAGATGCGCCAGGAAGCCGATGCCAGTCACGAGCTTTATCTGCGCATGGAGGACAAGGTGGCGTCTGCCGGGCTGGCCGCCGGCGTGCACGGATCGGATTTCTGGATCGTGGATCCGGCGCAACCCCCAGCCAAGGCGGCCGTGCCCGATCCGCCTCTCGATTTCGCGATTGCCGGCTTTGCCGGCATCTGGCTGGCCCTGGGAGGTGTGTTCATGATGGAGAACCTGCGGCCGTCGGCGAACAGAACGTTATTGATGTTGTGCGCGCTGGTCCTGAGCGGCTACTCGTTGCGCGCCCAGGCTCCCACACCCAGCACCTCGGGCTTGCCGACGGGCGTCGCGCGCATTCCACAGAGCACGGTGACGCGGGCAACTCCCAATGCAAAGGAAGCTCCACCCGTGTGGAATGCTTCGGCTTCCGGAGCGAATTCCGCTGACGTCCGGCTGGCCGGCGCCCAGATGCCCGGTCCCATTGCTCCCGGCGAACTGCTGGACGTGAGCGAGTACCACACGCCTGAGTTTCATTCCGCGGTACGCGTCTCCGTTGCGGGGACAGTGCTGCTGCCGATGGTGGGTGAGATTGCTGTGCAGGGACTGGACGAGACTGCGGCGGCCCGCGCCATTGCCGATGCGCTGGTCGGGAAGGGCATTCTGACGCATCCGCAGATCAACGTGCTGGTGACCGCGTTCGTGGGCCAGGATGTGACCGTGGCGGGCGAGGTGGCGCGCCCCGGAGTGTATCCCTATGGTGCGCACCATCGGCTGCTCGATCTGATTTCAGCGGCATCGGGCCTGAGCCCGGCAGCCGGAAGCGTGATCAGCATTTCGCATCGGGACTCGCAAACGCCGGAGCTGATCGCGCTGGACGCAACGGTGGGAGCTACGCCGAATCCCGAGCTTTTGCCGGGCGACACCATTGAAATCAGCCGCGCCGGCGTTGTCTACGTTGTGGGCGACGTGATACGGCCCGGAGGCTTCACCATGGAGCCGGCACGGCCCATGACCGTGCTGCAGGCGGTCTCGCTGGCGTGGGGACCGACCCAGAACGCCACCCTGAACAAGGTGCTGCTGATTCACGAGCAGAATGGCAGCCGCGCCGTGACTACCCTGAACCTGAAGCGCATGCTGCGCGGCCTCGATCCGGACCTGCCGATCGGCGAGCGCGACATCCTGTTTGTGCCTGACTCCGCCATGAAGAACCTGTGGAACCGGACCATGGAGTCGGTGGTGCAATCGGCTGCCGGGGTGAGCATTTACGCGGGGCTTGTCTACTCGCAGAGGTTTTGACCGGTGCGCCGACTGGCCTGGGCGCTGATGCTGGGTTTGGCCTTTGCCATTCCGTGGGAATACTCGCTCGATCTGGGACCGCCGCTCGGCAACATTGCGCGCATTCTGGGTCTTGTGCTGCTGGCAGCGATGGCGCCGGCGGTTCTTCAGTCTCGGGGCATTCGCCGCCTGACCGCGTTGCACTGGCTCGTCCTGGCGCTCCTGGTCTGGCTGGCGCTGTCTTCCTTCTGGAGCATCGATCGGGAGGCGACGGCGTTCCACTTCCGCGGATACCTCCAGGAGATGATGATCGCGTGGTTTGTGTGGGAGCTGACCGAGACCCCGGATGAGCTGCGCGCGCTGCTCCGGTGTTACGTGGCGGGCTCCTGCGTGCTGGCCATGCTCACCATTGCGAACTTCGCTTCGGCGGATGCCGCTGGGCAGATCCGCTTTGTAGCCGCAGGACAGGACCCCAACGACGTCGCCCGCTTTCTGGATCTCGGATTTCCGCTGGGTGCACTGCTTCTGAGCGCGCCCTGCCGCAGGATGGACAAGCTTCTGGCCATGGTCTACATGCCGATGGGGCTGATCGGAGTTCTGCTGACTGCTTCGCGCGCCGGCTTCATTGCCGCCCTGGTCGCCATGGCCGGCTGCGGAATCATGCTGGCGCGAAGGCGTTCCCGTGCCGTATTCGGATTGGGGATGGCGCTGCCGGCTGTTCTGCTGGCGTTCTGGATGACGGTTCCAGCAGGAACTATCGACCGCCTTCTTACTATTCCACAACAACTTAATGGAGAGAATCTAAACCAACGCTTGAATATATGGAGCGCGGGCTGGCTGGCCTTCAGACATGCGCCATTCGTCGGATCGGGGGCCGGAACGTTTGTGGCCGCTGCCGGCCTTGCTCCTGTGGATACGGCTCACAATACGGCGCTGGCGATTGCGGTGGAGGGAGGCGTGATTGTCCTGTTGCTTGCTACTGCGATGGTGGCGGTCGCGGGACGGTCAGTTCTTGTCCTGTGTGGGCCTGCACGCCTGGCCCTGGGGACGGCGTTCCTGGTCTGGCTGGTCACTTCGCTGGTGGCTACGGTCCAGGAGAACCGCACGACGTGGCTTTTGCTCGGCATGATCGTTGCTGCAGAACGGCTGGCAGCAGAGCAGCCTGACGAGATGGAGCAGGTCTTTCCTCAGCCGCGGCTGCCGGAATCGCGCGCCGCCGAAACGCTGTGCAGGTGAGGCTGTCATGGCCGGAACCCTGACGCTTCCGCGACGTTCCTCCGCAGACCGCAGGACGGTGCGCGCCGCCGCGGTTATTGTCATGGCCGGAATTGCGGTCAAGTTGGTGGCGACGTGCAAGGAGTCAGCGGTTGCCGGATTCTATGGCCGGTCCGACGCCATGGATGCTTTCCTGGCCGCTCTTCTCATTCCCAACCTTCTGATCAACGTCATCGCCGAGTCAATGAACCAGGCGCTGATTCCCACGCTCATCCGAGTGCGGCTGGGAGAGGGCCTGGAACGCGCCCGGCAGCTGCTGGCGAGCGCAATGACGGCATTGTGCCTTCTGCTTGCCGGGGTTGCGGCTGTTATGGCACTCCTTGCGCCGGTCTTCTTTCGGCTGATCGCATCCAATTTTGCGCCATCGAAGCTCGGGTTATCCATCCACCTCTTTTACGCTTTGCTTCCATGCGTGGTGCTCGGAGGGCTGGCCAGCAGCTGTACGGCGGTGTTGAACGCGGCGGATCGATTTGCGGTACCTGCGCTGGTGCCTGCGATCGTCCCGCTCGCGATCATCGCCGGCGCGTTCGCATTTCACGGTTCCGCGGGGATCTGGGCCCTGGCCGTGGCTACGCTGCTGGGCATGGCGGCGTACGCGGGATGGATGGCCTACTCGGTGCGGTCGTGCGGCTACGGATTCCAGTTGCGCTGGTACGGATGGACCGAGCCGCTTGAAGAGATCGCCCGCCAGTATGCGCCGGCCCTGTTTGGCTCCATCGTGGCCTCCGGCGGCCTGCTGGTGGACCAGGCCATGGCCGCCATGTTGCCGGCCGGAAGCGTCTCGTCTCTGGTGTTTGCCGGCCGGTTCGTCAGCGTGGCGGTCTCGCTGCTTGCGGGGGCCATCTCTTCCGCGCTGGCGCCGTACCTGTCAGAACTGGTGGCCGTGGGGAATTGGCCCGCTTGCCGCACCGCCTTGCGTGTATGGGGCGCGCGCACGGCCATGGTCTCCGTGCCGGTGGCCGCGGCGCTGATTGCCGGCTCCCGACTCCTGGTGCGCCTGGTGCTGCAACACGGTGCGTTTGGCTCCCGCGATACCCGGGCCGTCGCTGCGGTCCTCGCCATGTACGCGCTGCAGATCCCATTCTTTGTGGTCAGCCGCGTGCCTTACCGGCTGATCGTGGCAATGCGCCGCATGGACCTGGTCTTCTACTGCGGCGCCATCAATCTCGTCCTCGACATTGTCCTGAACCTCGTCTTGATGCGATGGATGGGGGTGGCCGGCATTGCTTTGGCCACTTCGCTCTGGACTGTGAGCACCTGCGCATTTTTGTGGTTCTGGGCGCTGCGGCTCCTCAGCCAGCGCGAGCGTCACGCCGACACCGGAGCCCGCCCATGACGCATATTCCCGCACCGGCGCAATATCTGCTTCGCGTGGACGACCTGTGCCCGACGATGCATGCCGGCCATTGGGAGCATCTGCGCGACATGATCCTCGAATCCGGCATCCATCCCGTGCTGTCCGTTATTCCCGACAACCGCGATCCCGATCTCTCAGTTTCGGCGCCCGATCCCCATTTTTGGCAGCAGATGCGCGCGATGGAAGCCGCCGGCGCAACCATTGCATTGCACGGATATCGGCACCTGTGCGCGCAACATGGACGCAGTCTTGTGCCCCTGCATCGCTTCTCGGAATTTGGCGGCGTCGCGTTTGAGCAACAGGTCCAATGGATCGAGGCCGGCCTCGCCATCCTGGGCAATCACGGCCTAAAGCCGCGGTTGTGGGTTGCGCCGCGACACGGCTTCGACCGCGCTACTCTGCGGGCGCTCCGCCAGGCAGGACTCGCGTATCTGAGCGACGGATTCACTCGTGTGCCGGTCCGCCGATCGGGCGTGCTCTGGATCCCGCAACAGCTCTGGCGGCCCGCAGAGAAGGCAACGGGCCTGTGGACCATTTGCATTCATCCGAACACCATGACTGCAACCGATGCCGCGGAGCTGCAGGCATTCCTGAGATCGCAGGCGGTGCGGTTCACCTCGTTCGAACGGGTGATCGAGACCTTTGCAGAGGGAGTGTTTCCTCTGTGGGAGCGGGCGCAGGATGCAGTCCTGACCGCCAGATTCCTGCTGCGCGCCGCGCTTCGACGCGCAACGCGCTGATGCCCGACTGAAGTCCGCCGCTCGGTTCACCCCCTTCAGCCAGGGCCGCTTCGATGAGGGCCTCGTAGCGAGGTACAGCGTGCTCCGTGCGGAACTTCTCGATCCAGGGATGAGAAAATCGTTGGTCGGTCGTCAAGGTGTGCAGCGCGGTTGCGATGGCGTGCTCGATGCCCTCCGCGGAAACATCGCGCGCCAGCCACACACCATCGTTCCCTGCCAGCAACTCGCCCAAGCCACCGCGCGCGGGTGTCGCAGCGATGGGCAGGCCCGCGGCCGCCGCCTCCAGCAATGCGTTGGGAAGGCCTTCACGGCGCGAAGGCAGAACAAACAGGGAAGCGCCCGGGAACCACGCCTGCGGATCGGCAACATGACCGGAAAAGCGAACGCGATCCTCCAGCGCGAGTTCCCGCACCAGTTCCAAGAGAGAATCCTCTTCAGGACCTGCGCCCAAAATGGTCAGATCCGCGGACGGAAACTGCCCGCGAAGCAGAGCCATCGCGCGGAGCAGGAGGTCAAAGCCCTTCTCCGGCGCCAGCCTGCCGGCGGCGAGGAGGTGCGGCCCGGGCCCGCTCCAGAGACCCGTTTCACTTGTTCGCGAGCATGCTGACCGCGTGTCCACTGGATTGGGCAGCACATGCAGGTTGGCAGACGTTCCTGTCGCTTTCGCCAGAGCTTCCGCCATCGACTGCGTCTGGCAGATCACCCCATCGGCCTTTGGGTACAACAGACGGTAGAGCACCGGGGTCAGCCGGCCGGCATCGCGGTTGCCCGGTTCGGCATTCTGCCGAACCAGAATGCGCGTCGCGCGCGGAATCAACGGCCGCAACATCAGCACAGCAACATTAAGGTGCGCCATGCCGGAGAGTATGACATCGGGACGAATGCGCCGTACCAGCCGCCAGATTGCCGGCCAGCTCTCCCGCACACGCCGCGCGCCCAGAGCGTGCACGTGGACGTGCGCCGGAAGGGAACCGCAACCCGCGCCATCCCCGGTCACCACGCCCAGATGCACCTCGAATCTATTTGCATTGAGCTGTGCTGCCAGAATTGCCGTTACCCGCGCAGCACCGCCTCCGCCTAAATGCGGGATCAGCAACAGAATCCTGGCGCGTGTATTCATGGTTCGGGTTACCAGCGTAACGAACGCGCACGCTGTGATCCGTGACCTCAGTCACAGGCGGAAGTGTCCGGTATTGATACAGTTCATGAGATTCCTCTCATCAATCTCGCCGCGGGGCGAGAGAGGTACGGGTCATTCCCGATGGGTACTCTGGAAGCCTGCCCCCTGGGTTCTTTTTTGCGCTTTGGCGGGTTCGGCCGGCCGCTGATCGTCGTCGGTGTCACACACCCCCAAACGTGTCTCGTCCTCCGGGGCCGGCTCCGGTCCCTGCGCGCAGCTGGATTTCGTGTGGTGCTTATCTCCAGCCCGGGCGAGCTCGTCACGCGGATTGCCGACGAAGAGGGTGTGGAGCATTGCGCCATTTCCATGCAGCGCGGCATCTCGCCCCTGGCCGATCTCATTTCTCTTGTCCGGCTCTGCTTCGCGCTCATCCGGCTCCAACCTGCGATCGCCGAGTTCAGCACGCCCAAAGCAGGACTGCTCGGCAGCATTGCCAGTTTTCTCTGCCGGGTTCCAGTCCGCATTTACATCCTGCGCGGGCTGCGCCTCGAGACGGCTGCGGGCATGACGCGGCGCATTCTCCAACTCTGCGAGCGGATCACGGCAGCGTGCTCTCACTTAGTCGTGTGTAATAGCGTGAGCCTGCGTTCGCAAGCCCACGCATTGGGCTTTGTCCAGCGCGGCAAGGTTCGCGTCATTGGCAATGGCAGCAGCAGCGGCGTTGACGTGCGGCACTTCATACCTCCTTCATCGCCCACCCCGGATCGCGTGCGCGAAAGCCTCGGTATCCCCGCCGGCGCTCCGGTCGTCGGCTTCGTCGGCCGCCTCACGCGCGACAAGGGCATCCCGGAGCTGCTCGACGCCTTCGACAGCCTGCAGGTCGATTTTCCTGAGGCCCGGCTTCTTCTGACGGGCTGGTTTGACGACTCAGAGGATGCCCTGAGCCCGGCTCAACGTGCCCGCATTACGAACCACCCTCGCATCCACTGCACCGGATTTGTGAGTGATACCGCCCCGTACTACCACGCCATGGACGTTCTGGCTTTGCCCACCTTGCGCGAGGGCTTCCCCAACGCCATTCTGGAAGCGGCCGCCAGCGGCCTACCTGCCGTCTCCACGTTCGCCACCGGTGCGCGTGACGCCGTTCTGCACGGGCGCACCGGCCTGCTCGTTCCGCCTGGCGATCCTCAGGCTCTCGCCGCCGCAGTCAAGCGGCTTTTGCTGTCACCTGAATTACGCAGGGAGATGGGCACGGCTGCCCGCGCCTGGGTTGTAGAACATTTCATGCATACAAGCGTGCAGAGCCTGACGGTTGCGCTCTATCGCAGCCTCATTCGCGATGCCGAATGGCAGCCCGCACCGGCCCTGATTAAGGATGCGGCAGCGGCTGGGGACTGATCTCCGGAGCCTGGCTATCGGAAGGAGGCGGCTGCAGCGTGTGCGCCGCCGTCTGCGCGGCGCGCAGCACCTCATTGGGAACAATGCCCAGCGTCAGGGTCGCCGCCGCGGTAAACGCCAGCGCCGCCATCACCGCCACGCCGGCCTGCGGCAGGGCAATCTTCAGGCCTCGATCTGCATCGTCTGGCCGCTGCGCCGCGGAGAATGCCAGCCGCAGATAATACGCCGCCGCAACTCCCGAATTCAGCAGGCCGATGAGGGCCAGCCAGACAGCGCCGCCGCCAACCGCTGCTGAAAACGCGTAGAACTTGCCGAAGAAGCCGCTGGTGAAGGGAATCCCGATGAGCGACATCAGGAAGAAGATGAGCAGGATGCCGAGCAGCGGCCGGCGGTAGAGCAGGCCACGGAAATCGCGGATGAGTGGGAGTTGCTCTTCGTAGCCTCCGGCAAGCGTTACCACCGCAAACACGCCCACGTTCATGGCCGCGTACGCCGCGGTGTAGAAGGCCGCCGCTGCAATTCCTGTTGAACCGGCTCCGGCAAAGGCCGCCAGCAGGTAGCCGGCATGCGCAATCGAGGAATACGCCAGCATGCGTTTCACGTTTTGCTGCCGCAGCGCGGCCAGGTTGCCGATGGTCATCGAAGCGATGGCGACGGCCCACAGCAGAGGCGACCATAGCGGCCGCAGGGAAGGCAGCATTTCGTACGTGACGCGCAGAAGCAGCGCAAAAACAGCGGCCTTGGGAGCGGTGGAGAGCAGCGCCACTACCGGTGACGGCGCGCCTTCGTAGACATCGGGGGTCCACACGTGGAACGGAGCCGCCGATACCTTGAACAGCATCCCGACCAGCATCATAATCAGCGCCATCACGACAAAAGCGTGATTCTGCGCCGTTGGCGCCAGGCGCGCAATTTCGTAAACCTGCGTGGTTCCAGTCGCTCCGAAGACCATCGCAATCCCGTAGAGCAGGAACGCGGTCGCGAATGAGCCCAGCAGGAAGTACTTGAGCGCGGCCTCGGGGCCCTGGCCCGTCTGCTTGCGATAGCCGGCAAGAATATAGGTCGAAATGGATGAGATCTCCAGCGCGATAAACACCACCAGCAATTCCACGGCGCTGGTGAGCAGGCACATGCCCATCGCGCCAAACACCATCAGCGCGTAGTACTCGCCCTGGTGATGACTGTCTTCGGGCAACGTGTCCATCGAAAGCAGCAACGTCACCAGCACGATTCCGCAGATCAGCGCGTGGAAGAACACGGTGAAGGGGCTCGTCTCGACGGTATTGAAGAACCCTGTGGTGGTGCCCAGGTTCAGTTGCCACAAACTGGCCCACAGCGCTACTGTCGTTCCAATCGCCGCCACCCATCCCAAGGGTCGGCGCAGCACGCTCGGGGGCAGGCTGGCGTCAATCAGCATCACCACGACGCCGGTCAGCGTCAGGACAATCTCAGGCAGGATGCGAAGGCTGTCGGATGCGTTCATCTAGCGTGCCTCCGCGGGGTTGACAACAGAATTAGATCCGGGCTGGAGAAGGTCGATGGATACGACGGAATGTGCAGGCGGGGGAGGCACCGCCACCTGTTGAAAATCGCGCAGCCACACGTTAGGAGCCACGCCCATCACCAGCATCAGCACAGCCAGTGGCGCCACCGCCACCCATTCGTTCACGCGAAGATCGTCCGCCGGCTGCGTCGCCGCCATTGGGCTCTCTGGCCCGTAGAACACGCGCTGCACCAGCCACAGCACGTACGCTGCGCCGAGGATAATCGTCAGCGCCGCAACAATCGCCCAGCTCCGGCTTATCCCGGTAAACGTTCCCGAAAGGATGAGGAACTCGCCGACAAACCCGTTCATCAGCGGCAGCCCGGCCATGGCCAGAATTGTGATCACAAAGAAAGTCGCTGTCCTTGGCAGCCGCGCGGCCACGCCGCCGTAGCTGGCAATCTGGCTGGTGGAGTAGCGCGTGTCCAGCACCCCCAGCAGCACAAACAAAGCGCCCTCGATCACGCCTTCATTGATGGTCTGGAAGATCGCGCCATCGCGCCCCATGAACGTGAGTCCATAAATGCCCAGCGTGATCAGGCTGAAGTGGCTGACGGAGGCAAACGCGATCAGCTTCCAGAAATCGCGCTGCACCAGCGCCAGGCACGCGCCGTAAAGGATGCCAATTACCGTCAGCGCGATGAGAAGCGGCGCAATCTGTTTCGCCTGGGCAGGGAAGAGTCCCACGTGAAAACGCAGCATCGAGTACAGGCCCAGTTTGCCAGCGATGACCATGGCCAGCGCCACCGGCGCCTCGCTGAAGCTGTCTGCCAGCCACCCGTGCAGCGGGAACACCGGCACCTTGACCGCGAATGCCACCAGGAACGTGAGCGCCACCCAGAACAGCGCTCCGGCCGGCAGCGCGCCAGCGGTAATCAGGCTCTGCAACTCGCTGAAGTTGAATGTTCCCGTCTTCGCGTATAGCCACAGGATCGCCACCAGCAGCGGCGCGGATGGAATGAATGTGAACAGGAAAAACTTTGTTGCCGCCTTCGGTCCGTCCTTGCGTCCATACATGGCGATGAGCACCGCCATTGGCACCAGGGTCAGCTCCCAGAAACCGTAATAAAGCATCAGATCCAGCGCCAGGAACACGCCGAACATCGCCGTCTGCTGCACCAGGAAAAGTGAATAGAAGACCTTCTTGCGCTCGCGGATCGCGTTCCAGCTCGCCAGTACGCCCACCGGTCCCAGAAGGCCACTCAGGACTACGAGCCACAGGCTTAGCCCGTCCACCCCGAGGTGATAAAAGATGCCCTGGCCGGTCGTGCCCAGCTCGATCCAGCGCTTGTTGATCTCGAATTGGAATCCCGGCTGCCCGGCAATAAAATGCGCGGGCAGATGCAGTGTGAGCCCAAAGGTCACCAGTGTTGTCGCCAGCGCCAGCCATGCCGCGAGCTTGCCGCGGTCTGGCAGAAGTGCCACCACCAGCGCCCCAATCAGCGGCGTCAGCAGGATCCATGTGAGAATCGATTGGTTGATCTGGCTCATCGTCTCACCATCCCACCCACTTCATGCCGGGGCCGTGCACGCCAAACAGGTATGGCGCGAGCGCAAACACCAGAAGCACTGCCGCGCCCATCGCCAGCCACCCTGCATACGAACGCAGATTGCCCGATTGCCATCGTTGCAGCACCGCGCCGCCAAACGTCGCCGTGCCCCCCAGAAGCCAGGCCAGCCCGCCCAGAATCGCGTACTCCACAACCCACTCCAGCACGAAGCGCGAAAATGCCTGCAAGGGCTTCACGATCACCGCGCCATAGATCTCATCCACCCAGTACTTGTGCTGCAGAAGCCTATAGGGCCCCGAGAAGCTGGTCGCGAGTTTCTGTGCGCTGGTTGAACCTTCGCGGTAAAGCATGTGCGCGGCGAGCCAGCCCAAAAGCGCGGCCACCATCGCCAGCCCGCTCAGGACCCACTCCAACTGCGTGCTGCCGGCCTCCGCGGCATGCGCGCCCACTGACGGCGCGAGCCACGTGCCCATTCGCCCCGCGCCGATCCATCCGCCGCACACCGACAGGATTCCCAGTATCACCAGCGGTCCAGTCATCGACCACGGGCTTTCATGCGCGTGCAGCTCCGGGCTGCGTGGCTTGCCCAGGAACGCCAGGTACCACAGCCGGAACATGTAAAAGGAGGTGAGCAGGGCAGTGAACAGGCCCACCGCCCAGAAGATCTTTCCATTCGTACCGGAGAGAAACGCTTCGTACAGGATCGCGTCTTTTGAGAAGAATCCAGCGAACGGGAAGAACCCTGCTATCGCCAGTACCGCCGCGGTCATGGTCCAGAACGTCACCGGCATCTTCTTCCACAGGCCGCCCATGCGCCGCAGGTCCTGCTCCCCGCCCAACCCGTGAATCACCGAGCCAGCCGCCAGGAACAATAGCGCCTTGAAGAACGCGTGGGTCATCAGGTGGAAGATGGCCGCCGAATACGCCGCAACGCCGCACCCGAGGAACATGTACCCAAGCTGCGAGATGGTCGAATACGCCAGCACTCGCTTGATGTCGGTCTGGACCAGCCCGATGGTCGCCGCGAAGATCGCCGTCGCCGCGCCCACAATCGCCACCACGGTCAGCGCCAGCGGCGACCGGTCAAACAGGAAGTGCGTACGCGCGATCATGTACACGCCCGCCGTCACCATGGTTGCCGCGTGAATCAGCGCGGACACCGGCGTAGGGCCTTCCATCGCATCCGGCAGCCACACATACAGCGGCAACTGCGCGCTCTTGCCCGTCGCGCCGATCAGCAGGCAGATACAGATCGTCGTCAGAACTCCGCCGGTCCATCCGGGGCTCGCCGCCAGCTTTGCCGCGATCTCCCCGAACGTCAGTGTGCCGAAATTCTCCAGCAGCAGAAAGATTCCAATCAGGAATCCGAAGTCACCGATGCGGTTGACGATGAAGGCCTTCTTGCCCGCATCCGCCGCCACCGTTTTCTGGTACCAGAACCCGATCAGCAGGTACGACGCCAGGCCCACGCCCTCCCATCCCACAAACATCAGCAGCACATTGCCGGCGAGCACCAGCAGCGTCATGAAGAACAGGAACAGGTTCAGGTAGGCAAAGTAGCGCGAGTAGCCTTTGTCCTCGTGCATGTAGCCAACGGAATAAACGTGGATCAGGAAGCCCACGCCGGTCACGACGAGGAGCATTGTGAGCGAGAGCGGATCGATGACCGATCCGAAATCGACATGCAGATTGCCCACGCTGATCCACGCCGGCGCGTTCGGCTCAACCACCGGCAGCGCCAGCGCGCCGGACCACACCAGGTATGCAAGCCGCCCCACAAGCGCAAACGATCCCAGTGGCGCCAAAAGCCCAATCGCCGTCACCACCGGCTTGGGCAACTTGCTGCCCAGCACGCCGTTCAGCAAAAAGCCGAGGAACGGCAAAAGCGGAATGAATGGCAAAAACAACAACGGTCCGTTCATAGTTTCATCAAGTCGATGCGGTCCACGGCCAGCGTTGCCCGCGCCCGGAAGATGGCGATAATGATGGCCAGTCCCACGGCCGCTTCAGCCGCTGCCACCACCATCACAAAGAAAACAAAAATTTGCCCATTCACCTTGTGCCACATGTGCGCGAAGGTCACAAACGAAAGGTTGACGCCGTTCAGCATCAGCTCAATCGACATGAACACCGTGATCACGTTGCGCTTGATCAGGAATCCCACCACGCCCAGGCAGAACAACGCTGCGCTCAGCAGCAGGTACCAGGAGATCGGAATCATTTGCTCACTCTCCGTTCTCCATCGCCCGCGCGCGCCAGTGCCACGGCTCCCAGAATGGCAATCAGGATCAGCACCGAGGTTACTTCAAACGGCAGCAGCAGTTCGTGGAAAAGCACGCGGCTCAACTCCTCGGTGGAGGTGATCGGGTCGCTTAAGGAGACGGTGCCCAGCCCCTGCGCCTTCAGAATGATGGTTGCGACGACCGCCAGCACCACGGCGATTGCCGGAAACCCGACGATCTTCGCCGCGCGGCTGCCCATGGTTCGCTCCTCGCGCCCAGCGTTCAGCAGCATCACCACAAACACAAACAGCACCATGATGGCGCCCGCATACACAATGATTTGTGCTGCGGCCAGAAACTCCGCGCCGAGCAGCAGGTAAAGCACCGCCAGCGAGCTCATTACCACCACCAGCGAAAGCGCGCTGTTGATGGGATGGCTCTGCAGCAGCAGGTTCACAGCTCCCGCCAGGCACAATCCGCCAAACACGATAAAAAGAATCAGGTGCATTGTTCCGTCACGTGCAGTAGGCAGCGAGACTTATGTCTCGCCGATTGTGGGGAGGCCGCAAAGCAGACTTCGCTTCGGGAAGAACCTCTCCGATTGTAATTGAGCCAGGCGCCCGCATTCTCCTCGTGAAGCCGCGGCGCAACGCCTCGCCCTAGTGCCTGTACGCGTACCACAGGCTGGTGCCAACAACGTTCAAAATTGCCAGCGGCAAAAGGAACCGCCAGCCGAAGTTCATCAGTTGGTCGTAGCGGAAGCGCGGCAGAGTCCCGCGCACCCATACGTACAGAAACAGAAAGCAGAAAACTTTCAGCACGAACCAGAAGATGGGAAACACCACGTTGGCAAACATGCTCTGTGACGGTCCAATCAGGTCCCCGAACGGGCTTGTCCAGCCGCCCAGGAACAGCAGCGTCGCCACGCAGCCCACAGTAATCATGTTGGCGTATTCGGCCATGAAAAACATGGCGAATTTGAAACTGGAATATTCGGTGTGAAATCCGGCAACGAGTTCCGTTTCGGCCTCGGGCAGATCGAAGGGGATGCGGTTGGTTTCCGCGATAGCCGCGGTGAGATAACAGAGGAAACCTACGATCTGCGGGAAGTATCCGTAGCCGGTGCGAATGACGTTCCAGTGCAGGAAGAAATTGCCGCTTTGACGCGAGATGATTTCGTTGAAATTCAAGGTTCCGGCGAGCAGCAACACGCCCACCACGGAGATGGTGAGCGAAACTTCGTAGCTAATCATCTGCGCCGAGCTGCGCAGGCCGCCCATCAGCGGGTATTTGCTATTCGACGACCATCCGGCCAGCGCAACGCCGTAGACGCCGATCGAGGTGATGGCGAAAAGGAACAGCAGCCCGATATCGATATCCGAAACCACGAAAACGGATTGCCCATTGGGAAAGCGGACGCTGGGTGGGCCGAAGGGGATGAGCGCGATCGCGGTTAGCGCGAGCGAAAGAGCCAGAAAAGGTGCGAGCAGGTAGAG
>DASZLE010000021.1:0-55073 GCA_035552475.1 Occallatibacter sp. | reverse complement strand
GTGCTGCAAGGCGCCGTTGGGCAGGGGCTGGTAGTAGTAGAGGGTGGCGAAGATAACGCCTCCAACGGTCGGAATCCCCGTAACAGCAGCCGAGGTTGCCGTGGTTTGCGAGCCGTTGTAGATGTCGCTCGCGCCCCAGGCAGAGCCGAGAGTGAACCGGTACTGAGTGACACCGATGCCGGGGCTCCAGGTGAAGGTGGCATTGGCTCCGCTCATTGCGCTGTAGGGCGTGGGGGAAGTAATAACGGGGGGAGTGTAACTGGCCCTTTCGGTTCCGCTTAACGATACCGATTGCACCGTGCCGTCGACGTTCAGGTTATTGTTCGTCAGGCTCACCGATTCGCTGAGGGGTGTGTTGGCGCCGGTGGCGCTTGTGGCCAGGGGCCAAAAGTCGATGCTGAGGGTGCAGCCGGCCCCAGCGACAACGGTAGTCGAGGGGGTGCAGTCCCTGGTTACCCCCAACGCTTCGGGGAAGTCCGGGGGATAGGCGAGGTTCGTAATATCGAGCGGCTGATTGCCGACGTTCTGGACGGTAACGGTTTGCTCGGGGATGATATGCGGGGCATATTCGTTTAAAAGGTTCCAGGCCGTTGGGGCGAAGGTGAGCGAGGGAGGGTCTCCGAGGTCCATCTCGTCGATCGCGTAATTAAAAATGAGGAAGAGATTGCGGTTGTTGCTGTCGACAGCGATATCCAAGAGTCGGGGGCCATCGAGATAGGAATAGCCGGGGAACTGGTAAGCCAGAGTGGCGATATTGGCGCCGCCGGCTGTTGAGATTACTGTGACGGTGCCCAGCTGAATGTCAGTGGCGAAGACGTTGCCGGAACCGTCGACAGCCAGGAAATCCCAAAAGCCGGGGCCAGTGGCAATGACATTCGTCTGAGTATAGTTGCTGGCAGCCGTGAGTTCCTCCACTTCTCCCCCGCAGACTATGGTGTATCGACAATTGGTGAAGAAGACGTTGCCTGCGGCATCTACGGCAAGACCAGTGGCATCGGTGTCGGGCACGGGGGGCAGCGTGACGACGGTGGCGTAGCCGGTCTCCACGGGAACCTCGTAAATGCCGTTTTCGTCGGTGACGAAGACGTTCCCGGCTCCGTCCAGTGCAATGGCATGGGGAAAGCTAAAGCCACTGGCGTGGGCCTTCACTGTTGTGTAGCCTCCGACTGCGAGGACCTCGGCGATTTCTCCCCCGGCGAAAGTGAAGATATTGCCAGCTCCGTCCACCGCAAGGGCGGGGCCAAAGGTGTAGGGACCCACATTCTGCAACGTCTTCAAATGGGCATAGCCGCTTGCTGCTGGGAGCTCAAACAGCGGACTGGATCCGGTGAAGAAGAGATTGTCGGCGCCGTCCACGGCTGCGCCGTATGGTACGAAGGACGGGGGATTGGAAAAATACGGCAAGGCATTCGGGACACTGTTGTGGATGAAGGCGGTCTGGGGGCCGGCGCCCGAGCCTTGAAGGTAGGCGGTGGCGACCGGAATGGCGGGGGTGGAATTGTCCGAGAGCACGACGGCGCCCAGGCGCGAGCCTGCGGATTTGGGCGAGAACGTGACATTGACGGTGCAGGTATCGCCGGCGTTGTAGACGTGGGCGGTTCCGTTGGTGGTGCAGGTGCCGGCGCCGGCGTCGGTGTAGTCGAGATTAGGCGCACCCTGGGTCAAGACCTCGGGGGCAGCGATGGAGCCGCCGGCTGTGAATGTGAAGGTGACGGTGGCTGGCAAGCCGGCGCTGCCGACGTTGACGCTGCCGAGATCGAAGGAGGCCTGGTTGGGCGTGGCTGTTTGCGCGGCGGCGGAGCAGGCTCCGAGGCCGGCGGCGAGC
Source organism: Occallatibacter sp. (assembly GCA_035552475.1). GTDB lineage: Bacteria > Acidobacteriota > Terriglobia > Terriglobales > Acidobacteriaceae > Telmatobacter. The sequence continues at coordinate 53,248 of DASZLE010000021.1, read as the reverse complement.
AGCAGCATGGCGAACAGACCGTGCAGCGGAAGGGTCATCTTGCGGTGGGCGAGACGATGGCAACAAGACGCAGATCTGGCGATCATGACGGAGACCTCTCAAGTGCATGGAACGGGGCCGACGGCAAGGGGGATGCCAGGGAAAGAGCGACCCGAGCAAAGTTCTTATCTCCGGGCGGGCTGGCCGCCCGTGTGATTGCTGGTCACCGGCCTCCTCTTGGGGAAGCGCGGGTTTGGATTCGCAATATTGCGGGAATTGTACTCCGAATATTGCGGGGGAGCGAAATCGGGCGAGCTGACTTGTCGACTTTGGGCGGCGCAGGGGCTAAAGCCCCGGTCCTTTGTTTGCGGCTTTCGGCGGGACTGAAGTCCCGCCCCTACGCGCGTGCCTGGTTGCTATCTTTCAGGCGTGGCTGGTTGCTATCTTTCAGGCGTGCCTCAGGCGCGGCGAGCCATGGCTAGGTCTACGATCTCGCCGATCATCTGGGTATAGGAGAGGCCGGATTTTTTTGCGGCCATGGCAAATTCCTGTCCGCTGGAGAGCCAGGGGTTTGGATTGGCTTCGATGACATAAATCTCGCCCTTGCCGGATACGCGCATGTCCACGCGGCCATAATCGCGAAGCTGGACGGCGCGATAGGCCTTGACGGCGATATCCGTGAGCCGGGTTGTGGTTTCTTCATCGAGGTCCTCGGCGATGGCCGATTTGGTGAGCTTGTAGGCTTCAGAGTCTTTCTCGAATTTCACGTCCTGGCTGGCGATTCTGGGCATGCCTTTGGGAAGCTTCGACAGGTCAAGCTCCACAAGCGGAAGCGCACGCGCGTTTTCGTAACCGCCGAGGATGGAGGCGTAGATCTCGCGTCCTTCAATGTACTCCTCAATCAATGCGGGAGAATCGAATTCCGTTTGTATATAGGAGAGGCGCTCCATCAACTCCTTCACGCTGGTCACTACGGATGCGGCATCGACGCCAATGGAGCCATCCTCAGAGGTGGGCTTCACGATGAGGGGGAACGAGATGTCATGGGCGTGGTCAATGACGCCGCGCCAGGCCGTGGCGAACCAGGGCGACTGAATTCCGTAAAAAGCGAACATCTTCTTGGCGATGGATTTGTCCTGGGCAAGGATGTGCGCGTGCGGTCCCGCGCCGGTGTAGGGGATATCGAGCAGATCAAGGAATGCGGTGACGTGCATCTCCTTGGTGTCGTCGCCGGCATAGGATTCCGTGAGGTTGAAAATGAGATCGGCGCCGCATTTGGCGAGTCCTACCAGGGACTGCGAGCGGCCATCGAGAACGTAATACGACGGCTGATGACCGAGTTTCTCCAGGGCTTCGAAGATCTCTTCGCGATCGTGCTTTACGGGCTTCTTCTTGCGTATCTTTTGCCCCTTGCGCCGGCGCGGCGGAGGAGCTTCTTCCTCGACTTCAGCAGGTTGTTCTTCCCACAGGTCGTACAGCACGGTAACTTTCAAGTTTGCTCCAGACATGCAACCTCCAATCGGAGTAACGGCCCGCCGCGGCGGGCCCGCGCGCCTCAGGGATGAATGAACTTTCCACGGACCAGGTAATTCATGGAGAGTGCGGTTGTGTACACGGTGAATTCGGTGAGGTAGTCAGACTCGCGTCGAACGTCCACGCGGAGACCGAGGTCCTCAACACGCTTGCAGATGGATTCCACCAGGCGCTTGACGATGGGACGCTGCACGCCGCTCCAGTATGCGACCTTGTCGATGATGGGCTTGCGATGCTGACGCAGCATCTCATGGGCGGGCCGCACGGCCTTATGCCGCTTGGGGGAGATGTTGAAGATGTCGGCCAGATCGGTATCGAGCGCCAGTTCCTCCACGGGAATTTCCTCCGGGAGGGTGAGGCGATAGAACTCGCCGACCGTCGATTCCATCTCATCGACGGTGATGTCAGTGCGGCCGCGACGGCGAATGGGTTCGATGTCTGCGAGATGGTGCGCGATGCGATCGACGTATTGGAGTTTGGCAAGCGCGTCCCAGCCCTGATAGCGCTTTCGCCATTGCGAGCGAGGCGTGAGCCAGACGGCAAAGGTTTCGGCAAAATCTTCATCGGGATGCTTTTGCGCGTACCACCCGGCCATGTGGCGAACATACTTTCGCGAGAAGGGGATGGGGCGGTAGTTATCGCGATACGCGCGGCGAAACGGACCGAAGAGAAGGCGCCACTCCGCCGATTTGTACAGCTGGTAGGCGTAATTGAATGCGTGCCCGGCCTCGTGGCGCAGGTACATCATGATCTCGCGCGCGTCTTCGAGGTCGTTCATATCGCGCTCAAGCTGGGCCAGGTCAGGGTTGGCGAGATAGAACGGGATGCCGATGACGGGCTCGCCGGAGGGACATCCCCATTCATCGGTGAGATAACAAAGCGGACGGAACTTATGGATGCCCTTGGCTTCCAGTTCGCGATAAAGCTGCTGAACGAACTGTTCGAGGGGGGAACCCTCGAGTTTGAGCCCGAGTTCGCGAATGGGCTTGGCGAGTATTTCCTGGAATTCCGTTCGGGTTGTCTCGAAATTGAGCACCGGGCTATTCAGAGTTCTATACTACGGAGCCGGATTTGGCACACAGGGGGCGCGACCCCGGGGAAACCCCAAGTCCTCTAGTTGTGTGACTGGCGGCGGAGGCCCTTACAGATTCCAGACATACAGGTAGTCGTCGTCGGCAGCCGTGCCCACGGCTTTGCCCATCTTGTGGCTCGCTCTGCTCAGTGCCGAACGGATGTTGATTTTCGTGTCGGGCAGCTCGGATAGCGGGATTTTCAGGGCCTCGCCGGAACTGAGGCCTTCAAGGTTATCCAGGATCTGAGCGGTAATGGTTTTGTGCTTCCCGTTACGGCCGGTGGGAACACTGGCGCGCTCTGTAACGTTGAACTTACGAGCCGTTCCGTCCATCGGAAGCTCCTCTCCGAATTGCTAACGAGACGCTAAACAAACGCTATCAAAGCAAAACAGAAATAATAATGTTTTAACGAAACGCTAAGTTATTCGCTGATTCTAGGCAGGTTTCGTTGAATTTGGCAAGAACAAGATGCTGTCTGGCGCAAAATTAGGGTCTAAGCTGTCATAAAAGTTGGCGCTAAACGCCACAAAGGTTGGCGCTGCTCGTCGCAATATCTGCTCCTAAGCGACACAAAACTAAGCCCTAAGCGCCAATTAAGAAAAAGTCCCCGTATTGACTGAATGGGCCTAGTCTCAGTCCAGGTGACAGATTGAAAAAGAGGCCACAATTCGAAATCATTCCTTTGGCCGAGGTGCCGGTGAGTGCTTACCCAGTGGAAGAGATCGGACCGACCGGAATGTTCGTCGTGAGTCCATCGCAACCGGCAACGTCGACAACAGGGTCCTCGCCTGTAATGCCGAAGAACGGAAAAGCGAATGCCAACTAAGGTTTTTGTGGTCGATGACGAGACGGTGATTGCAGACACATTAGCTGTGATTCTCAACACGAGCGGGTATGAGGCGAGAGCCTTCTACGATGGTGAAAGTGCGCTCTTAGCCTGCGAAATCAGCTGTCCGAACTGCGTGATCGGCGATGTGGTGATGCCCGGAATCAGTGGAGTCGATATGGCGTTGCAGATCAGACACCGGTTCCCCGCATGCAAGGTTCTGCTGTTCTCAGGGCAAGCGGCGAGCGCCTCCATTCTGGAGGCGGCAGGGAGAGACGGCCAGGGACTCGAGGTGCTGCAGAAGCCGGTACATCCCAAGGACATGCTGGCAAGGCTGCGGGCCCTGCTGCCGCTGATTGTTTCATCGACGATCGATGCGCCGGTAATTTCGTTGTAGTCGAGGCCGATGTTCGCCGTTGGCGTAGGCGTTATTGGCCGACGGCGAGAACCGCCAGCAGCAGGATCCAGGCAGCGCCCAGCGTATGCCAGTACCAGCTGGTGATGTCCACGGCGATTTGGCGTGATTCGACGCGCCGGAACCAGCCCAGCGCCGTAACGCACAGAATCAACGCGAGAACGCCCAGCACGAGATGGCCGGCGTGCAGTCCGGTGACCACATAGAAGAAGTAACTGGCTGGCGTGACGCCCTGGGTGAAAGCGAAGCCCTGGGCCGTAAGCTGTTTCCATGCAACCATCTGGCCGGCGACGAAGAGCGACCCGAGTACCAGCGTGGCAGCCAGCCAGGGCAGAGCCCGCCTGAGCGCAGGCTTTCCCAGGCCGAGCCACTCCTCCAGCACGTCAATCTCGCGGAAGATGTTGCGCCGGGCCATCTCCATGGTGAGGCTGCTGAGGATGAGGACGGCGGTATTGAGGTAGACGATCGGCGGAAGCTGGACGGGATGCCAGTCGCCGATCATCTCGTGGCTGCGGGGATCCATGTGCATGCCGGCCTGGCGGGCGAAGAACAGGACTACCAGGGCGGCAAAGAACATCATGTCGCCGGCGAGAGCGAAGAAAACGAAGAAGCGGATGCGCTGGAGCCGCTCCCGCGGGCCGTGTTTTGGATTTTGCCAGTCGTCGTCGCCGCCGCCGCCTCCGCCGCCGGTAGGTCGGCGGTCAACAGGCGGTTTGCCGCCGATGCCTGGTTCTTTCCGTTCGACTTCCGCTGGGGTGCGGGTGAAGGCGATGGGCATGAGCGACCTCTGTTGTTGTGAGATGAACCCCACTCATGCTTGGACGCACGGAGGAAGGCATGAGATGGTCGTTCCCGAGAGGGAAGCGAAACTGTTTGCCGTCCCGGTTACTGCTTTGACCTCGCAACACCGCGAACGGTTTCAACAAACAGACGATGCACCCGACGATCAGAGGATAGCTCAGGATGGAATGTTGCGGCCATCAATTTTCCCTGGCGTACCAGAACGGGGGACTCGTCGCGGCGGGCCAGGACCTCGACCTCGGGTCCGGTGTGGGTGATGCGGGGGGCGCGGATAAAGACCATTTCCAGCGGATCGCCGGGCAGGGAAGAGGGTACGGTGAGGATGGAGGAGTCGATCTGGCGTCCGTAGGCGTTGCGCTCGACGGTGGCGTCAAGGAGGCCGAGGGACTTTTGCGCCGGGTGGGTGACGTGGCGGGCGAGGAGGATGCAGCCGGCGCAGGTGCCGAAGACGGGTTTATGGGCGGCGAAGTCGCGGAGGCGGTCGAAGAAGGTGGGGGCGGGCGGAGCTGGTTGGGGCAGATTTGGGCGGGCGAGATTCGCTCGTTCCGGATTTGTTCGTTCGAGGAACTTGAGGATGGTGGTGGATTCGCCGCCGGGAAGGATAAGGCCGTCGAGGGAGTCGAGTTGCTCGGGGTTGCGGACTTCGACGGGGTCGGCGCCCGCCTCGGCGAGGGCGGCGGCGTGGGCGGCGTAGTCGCCCTGGATGGCGAGGACGCCGATGCGGGGCGAATCGGATTTGCTCAATTCTTTCTTCCCTGTGAGCCGTAGTTGAAAGGGTTGAAGACCTCGACGTCAAAGATTGTGAAGTCCTTTACGTTTCGAGTGGCAACAGTCAGCCGATGCGCACGCGCGGTGGCGGCGATCATTGCATCTCCGGCCAAATCGTCTGACTTGCCGCTCATGAGGCGAGCCCAATCCCGAAACATTGGCCCGTCCATGGGAAGAACGACGAAGGAGGCCATGATGCGATCAATCCATTGCTCCAGTTCGTCCGCCTTTTGACGGTCTTGGCGACGTGCGAGTTCGGCGGCATCCTGGAGCTCGGCGATGACCACCGCCGGTACCCGGATGTCCTCGTCATTGAGGCTGCCGATCCATGCAGAGACAGCGCCGTGCGGCTTTGTCTTCCGTAACTCAGAAATGATATTCGTATCGAGCAGGAACATGGCGGTTACTCGAGATCGACTGGACGACGAAATCGAAAGCGCCGTCTGGGTGGGATGTAGATGTCGTGGGGGCCGTTCGGATCCAGCAGAATCTCCTTGATGGAGGGCCTGGCCTTGGCTTGCAGGCGTTTCCACTGGTCGATGGGGACGAGCACGGCGGCTTCGACCCCGCGGCGGGTGACGACCTGTGGGCCTTCTTTGAGGGCGGCGTCAAGGAGTTCGCTGAAGCGGGCTTTGGCGTCGTAAACGGGCCAGACCATGGGAACCTCTCAACCCCATATTATCACTAGTCAGATGACTAGTCATCACGCGTGGTTTTCGCAATCATGATTCCCTTGACGATATATGTAAACAAGTACATAATGGACGCGTGGCTTGGGAAGTCGAATTTACGGACGAATTTGGAGAGGGTGGGACGGGCTGACGGAGGACGCGCAAGATGATGTGGCCTTTGCGGTCAACCTTCTTAGAGAGCACGGCCCGGCCCTGACACGGCCCTATGCCGACGCGGTTCATGGTTCGGATTTTCCCAATATGCGCGAACTGCGAGTCCAACATGAGGGCCGCCCGTATCGAGTCTTGTATGCCTTCAACCCGCGCCGCACCGGAATACTGTCGATCGGTGGCGACAAGACAGGCAATCTCCGCTGGTATCAGGAGTTCGTGCCAAAGGCGGATGCAATCTATGCGCAGCACCTGCGCGAGATTGGAGAGGAATAGACATGGCGAGAAACTTCAGGGAATTGGAAGCCAAGATGTCCCCCGAACGACGGGCCCGGGTTGCTGCCCGCGTGAAAGAGGAGCTTGCAAAGATGCCTTTGCATCAGCTTCGCAATGCCCGCGAGATGACGCAGACGCGGCTGGCAGAGGTGCTGGAGATGGACCAGGGCAATATCTCAAAGCTCGAAAAGCGAACCGATATGTACCTCAGCACGCTGCGCAGCTATGTGGAGGCGATGGGCGGGACGCTGGAGATTCGCGCGGTGTTTCCGGATGGCGCCGTAAAGATCGACCTGCTGAATAAGCTGTCGGCGTGAGCACATGCGGTGGGGCCGGCGCCCTGGAGAAGGGGAGCGAACGGCGTTGCTTCCCAGATTGATGGCGGCAGCCTGGCGGAACGCTTCAGGCGGGCACGTACCGCTCGATCGAAATGTCTTTTGCGCGGGCTCTGGTTCTCGACACGTCATACGCCAACTGCATGCGCAGCAGGTGGTCCATTTCCGGGCCGAATGCTTTCTCGATGCGCAGCGCCATGTCTGGGGTCAGCGCGGACTTGCCGTGGAGAAGATCGGAAAGGGTGGCGCGGCGCACCTGCAGGATCGCTGCCGCCCTGATCACGCTGAGGCCAAGCGCTTCGATGACTTCGGTCTTAATCAGGCTGCCTGGATGGGGCGGGTTCTTCATAGGCGTTTCGGCCTCCTCAGTGAAAGGGGTGCGCCCTATGCGGGTTTCCGGGCCTGGGATGCTTAGCGCCATTGGACCACGTCGGGAAACCATCCCTCAGGGACTAAAGTCCGAATGATTCTGCGGCACATACGGCACAACTGAACAGTTTGGTGAAAAAGGTCGCTGAGCAAGCCAAATCGCGACACGAGCGTAGCAGGGGCTAAAGCCCGGAGATTTCTTCACAGCCATTTGCGGCCCGGCTGAAGCCGTGCCCTTTTTACAAAGCAGCTTTCGGGAGAGTTTTTCACCAAGCTGTAAAGCCGTGCCCTTTTTACAAAGCAGCTTTCGGGAGGGTTTTTCACCAAGCTGTAAAGTCGTGCCCTTTTTACAAAGCAGCTTTCGGGAGAGTTTTTCAACAAGCTGTAAAGTCGTGCCCTTTCAAAACCAGACTTCCACCACAGTCGGTAAGGACCTGCAGCCCGCGAAAACTCACGAAAGTCGTGGCTTTCGGGCTGACAGGACTAGCTTGCCAGAGCCTCCTGGACCGCTTCGGGATGGCGGGCGATTACGGTGAGATATGCGCGGGCGGCGCGATCGGGGCGGCGGCGGCCTTGTTCCCAATCCTGGAGGGCGCGCGGGTCGAGAGCAAAACGCCGGGCAAATTCCGCACGGCTGAGGCCGGTAGCCGCGCGCACCGCGCGGACATCGATCTCCGGCGGGAGGGGATAGTGATGGACGGCCGCAGGTTCAGCTTCTCCCTGGGCGATGGCGGCCGCCTCCCGCATGGCCGCGACCAGTTCGTCTGCAACGTTTTTCCGCTTCATGGTTTGATCCTCCGCATCTTCGCCTCCGTCTTGATGGCCACGGCGAAAGCTGCAACCTCGCGTTTTTGCAGCGGCGTAAGGTTGACCTGCTCATTCTTACCGTAGATGAAAATCGCATACAGCGGGGTCGCATTGTCATAGAAGTAATAGATGACCCGCACTCCGCCCGATTTCCCCTTGCCCCTTGCAGCGAATCACACCTTGCGCACGCCGCCCGTGCCGGGGATTTCATCTCCCGACTGCGGATGAAGAGCAAGGAAGAAAAGCAATTCCCCGTGCTCTTCGACTGAAAGCAGTTTCTCCGCTCTGCGGACGAAAGCGTTGGTTTCAACGATTGTCAGCAGGGGCAAGGGCACATCTGAATTATGCGGCAATGCCGCACCTGCGTCAATCCCGGCGTACTATTTCGGAGAGGCCCTACCAGCCGCGGGTTTGGAGGAGTTGCGATTCTTCTATTGCGGCGGCGGCCAGACCCTTCATGGCGCCGGTGACCTGCGCGCTGACTTCGGCGAGGACCTTGGGGTCGTTGTAGTGGGTGGTGGCGATGACGATGGCCTTGGCGCGGCTGGAGGCCTCTTCGCGCTCCTTGGGATCGTTTTCGACGTCGAGCGGGGTGGCGCGCTCCTTCATGAAGATGCCGCTGCCGACGAAGATGGCCTCGGCGCCTAACTGCATCATGAGGGCTGCGTCGGCGGGGGTGGCGATGCCGCCGGCGGAGAAGTTGGGCACAGGCAGCTTGCCGGTCTGGGCAACCATGCGGATGAGCTCGTAAGGGGCCTGGTGCTCCTTGGCCGCGGCGTAGAGCTCCTGGTCGCTGAGGACGGTGAGGGCCTTCATTTCCTTGACGATCTGGCGCATGTGCTGGACGGCGTGAACCACGTCCCCGGTGCCGGCTTCGCCCTTGGTGCGGATCATGGCTGCACCCTCGGCGATGCGGCGCAGGGCCTCGCCCAGGTTGCGGGCGCCGCAGACGAAGGGGGTCTTGAAGGCATGCTTGTCGATGTGATGGGCCTCGTCGGCGGGGGTGAGGACCTCAGACTCGTCGATGAAGTCGACGCCGAGCTCCTGCAGGATCTGCGCCTCGGCAAAGTGGCCGATGCGGGCCTTGGCCATGACGGGGATGGAAACGGCCTCAATGATTCTCTTAATGAGCTTGGGGCTGGCCATGCGGGCCACGCCGCCCTCGGCGCGGATCATGGCGGGAACGCGCTCGAGAGCCATGACCGAGACGGCTCCGGCTTCCTCGGCGATGCGGGCCTGCTCGACGTTCATTACGTCCATGATGACGCCGCCCTTGAGCATCTCCGCGAGGCCTACCTTGAGGCGGAGAGTGGTTCCCGTAAGATTCTTGTTCCCATTCATTTCAGACATGATCGCTGACCTCGGCCGGTGTTGTTGAATGCCAATCGCCGCAATGGACGGTAACTTCAAGTTTAGCAGGGAACGAGGTGACGGTATGAGGGCCCAGGGCGCTGCCTGCTTTTCACGACTGCCACGTCTTGTCTTTCGAGTGGCATAGCGGTTCCAGCGCGCACTCGCGGCACTTGGGGTTGCGCGCCACGCAGACCTGCCGACCGTGGTGGATCACCTGGTGGGAGAAGTCGATCCACTTATCCCGCGGCAGCACGCGCATCAACTCCTGCTCCACCGCCTGGGGTGTGTCGCCTTTGGCCAGTCCGAGCCGGCGCGCGATGCGGAACACGTGCGTATCCACCACCACGCCCTCGGCTTTGCCGAAGCTGACGCCAAGGACCACGTTGGCGGTCTTGCGCGCCGCGCCCGGCACCGTGATCAGCTCATCCAGTGTCTGCGGCACCTGGCCGCCGAACCGCTCCACGATGGCCTGCGCCGCTCCTTTGATGGACTTGGCCTTGTTGCGGAAAAAGCCGGTGGTGCGGATCAGCGATTCCAGTTCGGGCAGCGATGCCTTGGCCATGGCCGGCGGGGTGGGGAAGCGCTTGAAGAGCTCCGGCGTAACTATATTTACGCGCACGTCCGTACATTGGGCAGAGAGGATGGTGGCGACGAGGAGTTCCCAGGGCGAGCGGTGGTTCAGCGCGCAGACTGCGTTGGGGTAGGTTTCGTCGAGGGCTTTCAGGATGGCGGCGACGCGGTCGGGGGCGAGATCGCCTTTGGCCGAGCGAGCCGGCGGTGCGGCTTTTGATGCGGGAGCTGCGGGCTTCTTGACGATTGGCTTCTTTGCGGAACTGGGCTCGGCGGGCTTGGTAGCGGGCATGATCAGAAGTGTAATGCGGATGAGATTCAGGAGAGAAGGCGGGCGCGGAGGCCCTGCGAAGTCAGCAGATCGACAGCGTCTTTGTCGAAGCTGACGAACTCCTCCGCGCCGAGCCACATGCCTTCGTGGGCCACGGCGCCGTCGGCGAAATCGCCTCCAGCCTCAAGCGTCGCGAGACCGGCTTCAACAGCGCCACGGTCCATAACCACATTCGCACTGTCTACGAGCGAGCGAAGCGACTGCGCAATCTCGGAGTGGGATCGTCTGTATCCTCGCCGTAGCACCCAGACGAACTCACAGAGTGCCGAAACAGGAATAGCGACCAGGTCGGCGTCTCGAAGTTCTTTTGCCGCCAATTGCACCTGGCGCAGGTCATCGAGAACGGCGCCACGCACGAGAAGGTTTGTGTCGGCGGTAATTTTCATCGAATTCCCGCCCATCCTTCCTCGGTGATCTCCTTGATCTGTTCAATGGTGAGCTTAGGACCATTCGGGTCTGCGAGGCTGCCGATGAAAGCCTCGATGGAACCCGTGGGCCGAGCGGCGCGGATGACGATACGGCCGTCGGGGAGCGGGTCGGCTTCGACCTTCTGGCCGGGAGCGACGTTAAGGTGCCGGAGCAACTCTTTCTTGAGGGTGATCTGGCCTTTCGCGGTCACGGTCAGAGTGGACATCGAAAGCCTCCTCGATCTATTGTAAGGCAAATGTTCCTTACGCAGCGCCGAAGCGTTCGGAGAGTCGCCGTTTTGCGGCGAAGAGCAGATCGCGGTATTCCGGGCGAAAAGGTTCAGTCAATGTGATTCGCTCATAACTTGCCTTCGAGCCAATTGGGTAGCTTCTCAGCGGGCAGCCGCAGGCCGATGAAGAACTGGCCGAAGAGGGCGTATTCGGCGCTGACTTCGTCGAAGCGCATCTCGTAAATGAGCTTCTTGAAGACGACGGGATCCTCGGCGAAGAGGTCCACGCCCCACTCCCAGTCGTCCATTCCGATGGAGCCGGTGATGATCTGCCGGACCTGCTCGGCATAGCGGCGACCGATCATGCCGTGCTCGTGCATCATGCGCTGGCGCTCGGCGAAAGGAACCATATACCAGTTTTTCACTTCGTCGCGTTTGCGATCCATGGGGTAGAAGCAGAGGTATTTCGCGTCGGGGACGGCGGGCCAGAGTCGCGGGGCCATGGCTCCCGAGGCGCGGTTGAGGGACTCGGCAACGTCGGCGTTCCACTCCGGCGTGTGTGGCTCGAAGCCCTTGGCGGCGGCAGCTTCGTAGGTTTTGCGAGTGGACTCGTAAAGGCCCAGCTCGACAACGGAGACGTAGGAGTGCACGGGAGTGAGGAAGTCGTAGAAGGGGGTCTGGGCGAGTGCGAGCTCGATTTGATTGAGACTTTCCAGCGAGTCGCGGAAGTGGACGAGGATGAGATCGCCTTTGTGGCCGAGCTCGGAGTAGACGGCGGTGTGGACTTTGCCTTGCGGATCGCGCTCAAGAGCCTGTAGCGCGGCAACAGCTTCACCTGCAATGCGCTCGCGTTCGCCGGCCCCACAGGCGCGCCATGATTTCCAGTCGAAGCGAAAGAATTGATGCAGGACGCTGGCGCCTTCAAGCGTGAGCGGGACGGGAGGAAACTCGGACAAATCTCACCTCGGGTGGAACATGGTCAATCGTAGCGGATCGGGGACCGAGGGACCAAGGGAACGAGGGAACGAGAAGACAGGGACCCTTCGGCTCCGCTCAGAGCAGGCCCCGGGGCAAGGAGTTGGAGGACATCCGAGATCGGCTGCAGACGATATACTTAAAGTCGCGCATGACGGAACGAATACTGGCCGGGTTGGTTCAATTTATTACCCATGTGATCAGCAGTGGCGGCTATGCCGGCATCGCGGCGCTGCTCACGCTGAATTCGGGTGGCATTCCGATCCCTTCCGAGCTGATTTTGCCGTTCTCCGGCTACCTGGTGTACCTGGGGCGCTTCAACCTGTTTCTGGTTGTGGCGGCGGGGGTGGTGGGCTGCAATGTGGGATCGGCGATTGCGTATTGGATTGGGGCAAAAGGTGGACGGCCGCTGGTGATGCGCTACGGCAAATGGGTGCTGATGAACGCGCACGACGTGGACCGCATGAGCTGGTTCTTCGGGCGCTACGGATCGATTGCGATCCTGATAGGACGCATGCTGCCGGTAGTGCAGACGTTCGTCGCCTTTCCGGCTGGGATTGCAAAGATGCCGCGGCTGAGGTTTCACCTCTACACTACGGTGGGCTCCTCGATCTGGTATTTCTGCCTGGCGTGGGTGGGCATTAAGCTGGGGCAGACGTGGAACACGGACCCGCGCCTGCAGGAGATCTTCCATCGTTTCCACCTGGCGGTAGAGATTGCGCTGCTGGCGGCGCTGCTGTGGTTTGTATGGACACACGTGCGGCGCAGGCGCGGGGCGGCGGAAGAAGTTTGAGAGGGCGACGGGCGCGGAACGATGCGCGCCGCGCAAGAACAAAGAAGCGGCCCTGTGAGCCGCGAAGAAGAAAGGACCGGGACAAGAGCGATGTCGAGTGAAGAAAAGAGTGGCGCAGCGAAGATTGCGCCGGCAACGGGCAAGCTGGGCGTGATGGTTGTAGGACTTGGCGCCGTGGCCACCACAATGATTGCGGGAGTGGAGGCGGTGCGGCGCGGGCTGGCCAAGCCCATTGGATCGCTGACGCAGATGGGGACCATCCGGCTGGGCAAGCGGACGGACAACAAGTCGCCGCTGATTAAGGATTTTGTGCCGTTGGCGGACTTGAACGATGTGGTGTTCACGGGCTGGGACATTTTTGAAGACAACGTCTATGAGAGCGCGGCGCACGCCAAGGTGCTGGAGAAAGAAACGCTGGAGCAGTTGAAGCCGTATCTGGAAGCGATCAAGCCGATGCCGGCGGTCTTCGACCAATACTATGTGAAGCGGCTGCACGGCACCCATGTGAAGAAGGGCAAGAACAAGCGCGAGCTGGCCGACCAGGTGCGTGAAGACATCCGCAACTTCAGAAAGACAGTGGATCGCGTGGTGATGATCTGGTGCGGGTCCACGGAGATTTTCCTGGAGCCGAGCGCGGTGCACCAATCGATTGCAGCGTTCGAGAAGGGCCTGGAGGAGAACGATCCCGGGATTGCACCTTCGCAGATTTACGCCTACGCGGCGCTGAGCGAGGGCGTGCCGTTCGCCAACGGAGCGCCGAACCTGACGGTGGATGTGCCGGCGATGATCGAGCTGAGCAAGAAGAATGCGGCTCCCATCTGCGGCAAGGACTTCAAGACCGGGCAGACGTTCATGAAGACGGTGCTGGCGCCGGCGTTCAAGGCGCGGCTGCTGGGCGTGTCGGGATGGTACTCGACCAACATCCTGGGCAACCGCGACGGCGAAGTGCTGGACGATCCGGAGTCGTTCAAGACCAAGGAAGAATCGAAGCTGGGGTCGCTGGACTACATCTTCCAGCCGGAGCTTTATCCGGATTTGTACAAGAACATCTTCCACAAGGTCCGCATCAACTATTACCCGCCGCGCGGGGATAACAAGGAAGGCTGGGATAACATCGACATCTTCGGGTGGCTGGGCTACCCGATGCAGATCAAGGTAGACTTCCTGTGCCGCGACTCGATTCTGGCGGCGCCCATCGCGCTGGACCTTGTGCTTTTCCTCGATTTGGCCAAGCGGACACCGGAGCTGCAATCGATCGGCATCCAGGAGTGGCTGAGCTTCTATCTGAAGAGCCCGCAGACGCGCGAGGGGCTCTATCCGGAGCACGATCTGTTCATTCAATCGATGAAGTTGAAGAACACGCTGCGGCACATCGTGGGCGCGGGCCTGATCACGCACCTGGGGCTGGAATACTACGACTAAGACAGAGCGGAGTTAGCGGCGCTGGCGGAGTTAGCGGAGTTAGGATCCAGCTCGTCGTACTCCGCTCAACTTATTGTTGGCGGGCGGCCTTCTTCGCCGGCCTGGGAATCGTCGCTCATCAGCTTGAGTGACCGCGGACCGATGATGACCTTGTCGCCGCTCCATATTTCAGCGAAGGGGTCGTCGACGTTCTCGGTGTCGATGATTTGGCACCAGGGATTGCCGCTGGGAGAAGCAGGCAGGATGAATTCCACGCCTGAGTCGGCGGCGTTGACGAGCAGCAGGAAGCTGTCGTCGATAACCCAGTTGCCGTCCTCGTCGGTGACCTGGAGAGTTTTCCCGTTGAGCAACAGGCCAATGGCGCGCGACCAGGGCGAGGTCCAGGCTTCGTCCGGAAGCTCATTGCCATCGGGATTGATCCACGCAACGTCCCTGATAACGCCGACGAGTTCGCCGTTCTTGCGGCGAATCTGGCGATCCTGAAAGAACTTGCGGCGGTGCAGATTGGGATGGGAACGGCGCAGCTCGATGAGCCTGCATGTAAAGTCGCGCAGGCGCTTCTGTGCATCGTCGAGGTTCCAGTTGAACCAGGAGATTTCGCTGTCCTGGCAATAACCGTTGTTGTTGCCGTGCTGCGTGCGTGCGAACTCATCGCCGCCGGTGAGCATGGGCACGCCCTGCGAGAGCATCAGAGTCGCGAGGAAGTTGCGCATCTGGCGCTCGCGCAGCATGCGGATGGTGGGGTCGTCCGTCGGGCCTTCGGAGCCCATGTTCCATGAATCGTTATTGTCGGTGCCATCGCGATTCTCGTCGCCATTGGCTTCATTGTGTTTCCGGCTATAGCTGACCAGATCGTTGAGAGTGAAGCCGTCGTGCGCAGTGACGAAGTTGATGCTGGCGTATGGCTTGCGGCCGTCATACTGATAAAGGTCGCTGGAGCCGGTAAGGCGGTAGGCGACGTCGGAGAGCATGCCCTCGTCGCCTTTCCAGAAGCGGCGGACGGTGTCGCGATATTTGCCGTTCCACTCTGCCCAGAGGACAGGGAAGTTACCCACCTGGTAGCCACCGTCGCCAACATCCCATGGCTCGGCGATGAGCTTGACTTCGGCCAGCGTGGGGTCCTGGTGAATGGTGTCGAAGAACGAGCTGAGGCGGCTGACGTCGTGGAGTTCGCGGGCAAGCGTGGCCGCCAGGTCAAAGCGGAAGCCGTCCACGCGCATCTCCGTGCGCCAGTAACGAAGGGAATCCATGATCATCTTCAGGACCTGGGGATTGCGCACGTTGAGGGTATTGCCGGTGCCGGTGTAGTCCATGTAGAACTGCGGATCGTCGGCGACGAGACGGTAGTAGGTGGTGTTGCAGACGCCCTTCCAGCAGAGCATGGGGCCCTGGTGATTGCCCTCGCAGGTGTGGTTGTATACGACGTCCAGGATGACTTCAATGCCGGCGGCATGCAGCGCCTTGACCATCTCCTTGAATTCGCGCACCTGTCCGCCGCGATCTCCAGAGGAGCTATAGCGGGACATGGGCGCGAAGAAGCCAAGCGTGTTGTAGCCCCAGTAGTCGCGCAGGCCTCGTTCGACGAGGTGGCCTTCATCGATGAAGTGATGGACCGGGAGCAATTCAACAGCGGTGACGCCGAGCTTTTTGAAGTAGTGGATGCTGGGTTCGCAGGCCAGGCCGGCGTAGGTGCCGCGGAATTGCTCGGGCACCATTGGATTCTGAATGGAGTACCCGCGGACGTTTACCTCGTAGATGACGGAATCGGGCAGCGGCGTCTCCGGATAGCGGTCGTTGCCCCAGTCGAATCGGGTGTCGATGACCACCGATTTTGGCACGCCGCTGACGCTGTCTTCCTTGCTCATCTGATTGGTGTCGCCGGATGCCATGTCATAGCCGAAGATGGGCTGTTTCCAGTCCACGTTGCCGGCGATGGCCTTGGCGTAGGGGTCGACGAGGAGCTTGTTGAAGTTGAAACGGAGGCCTTGCTGGGGATCCCAGGGGCCATCCACGCGGAAGCCGTAGAGCTGTCCGGCCTGGATACCGTTAACGAATCCGTGCCAGACATGCGCAGTTTTCTCGCGCAAGGTAATGCAGTCCACCTGGTTGCCATCGTCGTCGAAGAAGCAGACATCGACACGGGTGGCCATATCGGAATAAACGGCGAAGTTCGTTCCTTTTTTGTACGACGTGGCGCCAAGAGGGTAGGGCTTTCCGGGGAGCAGCGTACGGCTCATGAAGAGCTACGATGCAAAGCAGGTAGAAGTATGTTGTGTTTGTTGGGATTCAGGTGCTTGGCGAGCGCGTGTGCCGATCAGCCGGGAACGGCCCAACCCGGCTCGGCGAGGACAACGGAGGTTTCCACCTGGCGCTCGGGGATCTTCCAGTACTTGCGGAGCAGTAGCTCCTTATCCTTGTGGCTGACAATCTCGAAGCCGTGGCGCTGGTAGAAGCGGATGGCCCAGGCAGCATCTGCCCACGTCCCAATGAGCAGCGGGCCACGGGCGATGGCGCGCAGATGTGCCAGCATGTGGCCTCCGAGGCCTTCCCGTTGAAACGCAGTGCGGACATAGGCATGACGGATCAGGGTGACTTTACCCACGTACTGAATGCCCATGACTGCGGCGATGGCGTCGTTCTTCTCGCATGCCCAGAAGAGGACGCCGTCAGCGATTTCCGAGCGCAGGTGATCCTTCGGCATGTAGGGATCGTGCGTGCGGTCGGGCGGGATGACGCCGCGATACGCCTGCGCGCCGTCGTTGATCACTTCCCAGATGGCTTCAAAGTCGTCCTCAACGCAGAGGCGGATGGGTATCGGGCTCATTTGTGGTTCTCACTGGGTAAGACCGGGATGCCCTGAGTTCGGAATCACGCGGCCATGGCCTGCGCCAGGCGCCGTACCGTGAGGACCGTGATGTCGTCCTCCTGGCCGAAGGACTTGGCGGCGTCGGCAATGTAAAACGCAGACTGGTTGCTGAGGTTATGGAGGCGATCGAAACCAAAGAGCTCGCCAGAACCCTTGCGCGCTTCCACTACGCCGTCGGAGGTGAGCAGGAGGCGGTCGCCGGGATGCAAATAGAGGCGCCTCTCCTCATAGTGCACATGGGGAATGACGCCGAGAGGCAGGCCGCCCGGAAGCGCAACCTCCTGGGTATTGAGGTAGGGCGGAAGGTGTCCCGCGTTGGCGATGACGAGCTCGCCGTTGGCGCTGAAGAGGGCTGCCTGACAAGTGGTGAAGCTCTCGCCACCCACCAGCACGCGGTTCAACGAGGAAAGAATCGTGCCCGGGCTATGGTCGCTGATGCGGCGCAGCGCGCCCATCACCATGGAGACGTTCATGGCTGCCTTCAGGCCCTTGCCGGCCACGTCGCCGATGACAACGAGGAGGCCGCCGTCGGCGGTTGACTCGACGTGGTAAAAGTCGCCGCCGACTTCATTGGCGGGGTTGTAGACGGAGTCGACCTCGAACCCGGGCGTCTGAATCTTTTCCTGCGGAATCATCAGCTCCTGTACGCTGCGGGCGGCGGCCAGCTCACTGAAGGCGCGTTCCTGGTCGCGCTGGATGCGCAGGAAACGGACGAAGATGATGAGCACGATGGCGAGCAGGCCTACGAAGTCGGCGATGGAGGCGAAGTGGATGGGGATGGGACCGGCCTGGATGGTGAGCGGGGAGCGATATGCGTGGCTGGTCCAATCGTTCATGCCCTCGGTGAGCATGGGTTCGAGAATGCCCACAAACGTGAGCACCAGCGGGAACAGGAGCAGGCCGGCTTCAAAATTGCGGCGCGCGGTGGCCGCTATGAGAGTGGTGAAGCAGAAGACCAGCCATCCGATGAACCAGACAATGGCCAGCAGCAGAACGATGACCAGCACGATCGCGACAAATGTGCTGCGACGGCCCACGAGCATCAACATGGGTCCTGTTCCTGCCAGCATGGGCAGCGCGGCAAGGCGCATCGGCATAATGATCCAGCGGCGCCGGCGAGGACCCCAGCGATGCGGCAGATCGAGGAAGGCCACGAGAAACTCGAAATAGAAATAGGCGGAGATGACCAGCAGTTCGAGAAACAGCGAAGTGTAGAGGAGCTGGTCGATCTGCGCGGTGATTCCGGCAATTTCGATGAAGGCAAGCGGGGCCTGGGTCAGCTCATGGAGGGCCAGCCAGAGATACTCCTTGTGGCCCTTCTGCGCGAAGTAGAGGGCGAAAAGGAACACCGCTAGAACGCTGAAAAGGATGGAGACGGCGAGACGAGGGAGACGCTCAAAGAGTGAATGGTTCCACCAGAGCTCAAGGGAGCGGTTCAGGTCGTCGGGGTAACCGAGCAGGAAAGTCCGGTTGGAAAAGAATCCGGTGTAGGAATAGCCGACGGGAATGTAAATGGTGCGAACGGCGAGGACGACAGAGGCCGCGTTCGCTGGAACATTGAGGTTGTAGATCCGCGACATGGGCTGGTAGCCAATGGCGTCGTCGCCATGAGGCCCGCCAGGCTGGATCTGCTTGCCGTCAGCGAAGACGTCGACGCCCGGGCTTCCACTGCCCACGGAAACTGAGGACGTCTGCGAGATGGGCAACTGAACCAGTACGGCAACCGGACCGTGGCCGGGGGCCAGCTTGATGTGCAGGCGAAACCAGACCCAGGGACGCTGATGATCCGCGGGCGGATGTCCGTGATCCGTGGGCGCGCCAGGCCCTGGCGGAGCGTTGGCGGGGTGGTCCTGGTCGGGGACCTCCTGGATGAAGTCGCCGGCGTTGCGGACGTCCCAGGCGGTGTCGTCGAAATCGGGCTGGGCGGCGGCGGGATTGGCGGTAATGCCTACGCGCCAGTTCTTGTCCAGAGTAACGGGCGAGCCGAGTGCGGTAGCGTCCAGGAAAACTTCAGGTGTGCGCTGTGCACCCTGAGGCGCCGGACGCGCATGGCGCGAGGCCATGAAGGCGCCCAGGGGTCCCGGCGGGCCGGGGGGATGGGGCTGTGCGGGAAGGGCCGCGGCTCCGCAGACCACCCATATGGCCAGCATCGCAAGTCCTCGGCGCACCGTAACCTCCCCTGTGACTGTGGAATCTACTCTAAAGCAGACGGCAGGCAGCGGGAAACGGAGTACCCGGGAAAGCAATGCTCGCGCCGGCTGGCCGGAAGCATCGCGCGTTTGGACCAAACAGACGAATAATTCGTCCAATAGCTGTCCAAAAGGACGATACTGGCGTCTAACAGGACGAAGCGAAGCGGAGCTTCGCATGGTCCGGAGGTGGGGTATGAGAACGGGACTGGGAAGTTTAAAGGCCGCTCCGTGGGCGGCAGTGGCGGCGGCTCTGGCGTTGAGCGTCGCGGGATGGAGCCAGTCCACACCGCAGTCCAACCCGCCTGCCGGCACGCCCTCAGCGCAACCGAACACCCCGCCGGATCAGCAGCAGGGGCAGAACACGCCAACCGCCGACAAGCCCGCGCCGGGTACCGCCCCGGTCACGGGCGACGCTCCGCCTCCGCCGCCGACCGAAAAGCCCGACAAGGACAAGAAGGGCAAGAAGGATAAGAAGGATACCGACGAGAATGTCAACGTGGACCCGGAAAAGGTGGTCGAGGTCGGCAGCGACCCGGTCAAGGTAAAGACGGGCAGTGTCGAGGACGTAAACGCGGTGGGGAACCGCGATATCGGCGCCCGCGGGATGGGGAACTGGTACTCCACCGACAGCGAAATAAAGATGGGCCGCGGATACGCCGCGGAGATCGACAAGAGCACCAAGTTCATTACCGACCCGGTCATCGAAGAGTATGTGAACCGCGTCGGCCAGAACATTGTGAAGAACTCCGACTGCAAGGTGCCGTTCACCATCAAGATCATCGATTCAGACGAGATCAACGCGATGGCGTTGCCGGGCGGGTTCTTCTACGTCAATTCGGGACTGATTCTGAATGCGGACGAAGAGGCGGAGATGGCCGGCGTAATGGCGCACGAGGTGGCGCACGTGTGCGCGCACCATGCGGCCCGCGAGATGACCCGCATGAACTACGCGCAATTGGGTACCATCCCGCTGATTATGATGACCGGCTACAGCTGGACCGGGTACGGCATCTACGAGGCGGCGCAGTTCGCGGTGCCCATCACCTTCCTTAAGTTCTCGCGCGATTTCGAGGCGCAAGCCGACTACCTCGGCATTCAGTACATGTACAAGGCTGGGTACGACCCGCAGGCCTTCATCTCGTTCTTTGAGAAGGTGCAGGCGCTGGAGAAGCGGAAGCCGGGACTGGTGGCGCGGGCGTTCTCTGATCATCCGCAAACGCCTGACCGCATCCTGCACTCGCAGGAGGAGATTGCGCGCATCCTGCCGGCTAAAGAGGATTACCTGGTGACCACCTCGGAGTTTGAACAGGTGAAGGCGCGGCTGGCGCGCATTGAAAACAAACGGCGGCTGCTGGAAACCAAGGAGAATAAGCCTTCACTGCGCCGGGCCAGCACGACGGACCCCAACGCGCAGGACGGAGACGACCGGCCGACGCTGCAACGGCGCGAAGACAAACAAAACTAAGGCACAAACTTCTGATTACAGGCGGGCGGACCAAGGCGGTCCGCCCGTTGCTTTTGGAGAAGAATTTCTTTTTTACAGCGAGAGGGGTGTGATATTTGCCGTCTTATCAAAAGCTTATCTGGAGGCGATTGCTTCCGCCGGTGTTCATTCTGCGTCCGGCGCACAAATGAATTGGAGAATGTTTTTTCTGCGCTGGAATGAGGGTGCCATCTGGGGAACTGGGGCTAGATATTGCGGGCGACTCTTCGAGCCCACACAGGATCTAGGGATTCCTCGAGTTTGGGAGAAGATGGCGACAGGTTGAGAGGGCCGGGTAGGGTCGAATCCGGCACACAGCGGGAAAACCCACTTGAAGCCCGGAGAAAAACGGAGTTAAATACAAAACTACCGGTATATCGCCCGGCCAACCGGATCACTGACCATCCCTCGGAGGCAAGCAATGCGGAGTGCGGCGCGTTCGAATCTTCTGGTTCCTGAAGTGCGCGAAGTTATGGACATTCGCCAGGCCTCAGACTACCTGGGCATTTCGCCGGACACGCTGTACAAATACGCATCTGAGGGATTCGTGCCGGCGTTCAAGCTGGGCAACCGGTGGCGCTTCAAGCGCTCGCGGCTCGACGAGTGGATGGATAGGCAGTCGGAGATACAGGCGGGCACCGTCAGCGTGGACGTGGAGCAGAAGAAGCCCGTCAAACCGGCGATGTAAGCTTTGCATCATCCGGGATACAGCCCTGCGGCAATCTCGTGCGCAGATTGCTCGATCTGCTCCGGCCGGCCCAGGTCGCGCCAGTAGTACCCGTCGCTGCGGAATGCAGTGATGTTCTCGCCCTGCGCTGCCAGCCGCAAATAAGTGGGAATGATGGAGAATGCACCCTCTTCGGCGAGCAGGGAAAAGATGCGCGGCGAGATCACGTGAATGCCGGCGAAAGCGAGCGCGAGCGGGACGGCAACGGAGCGCACAAATTCCGGGGGGCAGTCGAGTCCGGCCCGGCGCCCGCAGAGCTCGCCTTTTTGATCGAAGAA
This sequence comes from Occallatibacter sp., assembly GCA_035552475.1. Lineage (GTDB taxonomy): Bacteria > Acidobacteriota > Terriglobia > Terriglobales > Acidobacteriaceae > Telmatobacter. The sequence continues at coordinate 31,597 of DASZLE010000021.1, read as the reverse complement.
CAAAGGGCGGGACGTGGGCCGATCCTGCACGGCCAGCGTGGCCAGCGCGCCACTCGCGCGATGCGCCGACAGCATGCGCGCCAAGTCGATGGTGCTGATCACATCCACGTTGTGCAGAAGAAACGGCTCGCCCGCCTCGGAACCCGGCTCCTGAAAGAACCAGGCCGCCTTCTTCAGCCCGCCACCGGTGTCTAGCAGAACTTCTTCGTGCGAGATCTTGATGCGCATGTCGCGCGGTCCGCGCTGGCGCAGCCATTCGTCGACCATCCCGGCAAAGTGGTGGGTGTTGACGATGACTTCGCGAATTCCGAATGCGCGCAGCCGGGCCAGCGCGATCTCAAGCATGGTCCGCCCGCCGATTTCGACCAGGGCCTTGGGGCGGTCGTTGGTGAGGGGGCGCAGCCGCGTGCCCAGGCCCGCCGCCAGGATCATCGCCTTCATCGGCCCATCTTCTCCAACTCGACGTGGCGAACCTGGACATCCACGCCGGGCGTTCCGCGCAGGCGCGCCGCCAGTTGCTCCGCGAGGTAAATCGAACGGTGCTGGCCGCCGGTGCAGCCGAACGACACCATGAGGCTGGAGAAGTGGCGTTTGCGGTACGCGTCCACGCTGGCTTGCACCATGGCCTGCGCGCGCGCCAGGAACTGCTGCACGTCCTCAATGGACGCCAGGTAATCGATGACGGGTTGATCCAAACCGGTAAGCGCGCGAAAGCGCTGCTCGCGCCCCGGATTAGGCAGGCCGCGCCCGTCGAAGACAAACCCTCCGCCATTGCCCGAGTCATCTGCCGGCGCCTGGCGATGGAACGAAAAGCTGAAGATGCGCACGGTAAGCCCGTCTTCCGGCGCGGACAGGCTTTGCAGCTTCTCGGAACCCTGCATCGCCTGAAACGCAGCCATCAGGGCGGGCAAAGCAATGGGCAGTTTCACGTTGTGCGCCAGCCAGCGCAGGTTCTTCATCGCGTACGGCACCGACTGCAGAAAATGCGGCTTCCGTTCGTAAAAGCCGCGGAAACCATAGGCTCCCAACGCCTGCATGATGCGCACGTAAACAAAGGCGTAGTAGTGCTCGAGGAACAAGCCGCGGTCGAGGGGAAGGAAGCCGGCCAGCGTATCCAGGTAGTGATCGAGAAGTTCCTGGCGCAGCGCCGGGGGCAGGTCAGCCTTGCCGTCGAAGAGCAGGGAAGCGATGTCATATTGCAGCGCGCCCCTGCGGCCGCCCTGGTAGTCGAGGAACCACGGGTCGCCGTCGCGCAGCATGATGTTGCGTGACTGAAAATCGCGGTAGAGGAAATAGTCGCGGGGAGCCGCGAGCAGGAAGCGCGTCAGCCGGCTGAAGTCCATCTCCAGCGCCTGCTCGCTGAAAGGCACGCCGGCCAGGCGCAGGAAGTAGTACTTGAAGTAGTTCAGATCCCAGGAGATCGACTGGCGGTCGAAGCTGGAGCGCGGATAGCTGACCTTGTAGTTCAGGTCGCGCGCAGCCTCGACCTGAAATCGTGGCAGCAACTCAACCACCCGGCGGTACGCCGCCACGGCGGGCGCGGCAATCTCGTCGCCGGAACGGTGCTGTCCGAGGAACTCATAGAGCGAGGTGTCGCCCAGGTCTTCCTCGAGGTAAGCGTTTTCGTTCAGGGCCTCTGCGTAGATCTGGGGAACCGGAAGGCCATGACGACGGAAGTGGCGTGAAAACTCGAGGAACGCAATGTTTTCCTCGCGGACGGGGTACACGATGCCGACCGCGCTTGCACCCTCGCCGGTGAGCCGCACGATGACGCGCCCCGAGCCGCCAAGCTGGCCCTGGAGCGGCTTTGCGTCCTGGGCCGGCTTGTGGAAATGCTGCTCGAAGAGGCGTTTCAGAACATCCATGTGGGGTTTCCGCGTGAGTTGGGAGGCTGCCTCCCCCACCATACGGTCTTGGGCGAGACGGGCGCAAGGCGCGCACCTCCGACGTCTATGTGGCATCCGCGCTGCGGCCACGCGTGATAAAACTGACCGGTGGACCACGTTCGCCGTATTGGCGCACTGCGCCGCCGGATGAGACGCGCCGGGCTTTCAGGCCTCCTGGTGACGCATCTTCCCGATGTGCGCTACGTATGCGGCTTCACGGGATCGAGCGCGGCTCTCGCCATAGCGCGGCGCAGCGCCATGCTCTTCACCGATGGCCGCTACAGGGCACAGGCCGCGTCTGAAGTTCAGGGCGTCGAAGTCGAAATCATCTCACGCTCGCCGGCCATCTGCGCCGTGGAGTGGCTCACAGCCCAGTCCGGCGTCGAGTTCGCCGGCTTCGATCCCACCCACACTACAGTCGCCGATCTGAACCGCATGAAGGCCGCGCTGCCGGCCGCTTTGCGCCGCAGTTTCCTTGCGGCGCTGCCCGCATCGCTGGTCGAACCTCTGCGCCTGGTCAAGGACGAGGACGAGCTCAACATCATGCGTGAAGCGGCACTCATGGGCTGCCGGCTTTTTGATCACATGCTCGGATTCCTGCGGCCTGGACTGCGCGAGATAGAAGTGGCTGCCGAGCTGGAGCACTGCGCGCGGCTCGATGGCGCGGAGGGTATGTCGTTCGAAACCATTGTGGCGTCAGGGGAGCGCTCAGCTCTGCCGCATGGACGCGCCACGGAGGCGCGCCTGCCGCGCCGGGGTTTTCTCACCCTCGACTTCGGTATAATCCACAAGGGTTACTGCTCGGATATGACACGCACCGTGTACTTTGGCCGTCCCCGCGCCGAAGAACGCGCCACGTATCAGGCGGTTCTTGAGGCTCAGGTGGCGGCAGTCGCGTCGGTTATGGCGGGCGTCTCCTGCGGCGAAGTGGATGAAGCCGCGCGCAGCGTGTTGCGCCGGACGGGACTGGCCGAGGCGTTTTCCCACTCCACCGGCCACGGCGTGGGCCTGGAAATCCACGAAGCGCCGCGGCTTGGCACGGGACAAACCAACCGCCTTCAGGCCGGCATGGTGGTCACCATTGAGCCTGGCGCGTATCTGCCCGGCCGGTACGGTGTTCGGATTGAGGACATGGTGGTGGTCACGCGGACTGGCGGGGAAGTGCTCACCCCCGCGCCCAAGGCGCTGATCGAGTTGTGATTTGATCTTGTTCCGCCGCGGGCGGGAAGGCTAAGGAACGAATGAAACCAGAAGATATTGAGGATTTGAAACAGCTGGTCGAGTTTCTCAAGGAAAACCAGGTGGCGGAATTCGACCTGGACCGCGGCGACCTGAAGATCCGGCTCAAGTTCACCCAGCCGGCCCCACCTCCGGTAGCCGGCATCACGCACGTTCTGGGAGCGCCAGGCACCGCTGCGCAGCCGGTGGCCGGCGAGCCTGTTCCAGCGTTCATCACGGGGCCCGCTGGGGCAGCCCCGCCAACCGCGGAACTCGACGCGGGTCTGCATATCATCAAATCGCCGATCGTGGGCACGTACTACGGCTCGCCTTCGCCCGGCTCCGCCTCTTTTGTGTCCCCCGGCGATCACGTCGACAAAGGCCAGGTGGTCTGCATCATTGAAGCCATGAAGCTGATGAACGAGATTGAGTCCGATATTGCCGGCGAGATTGTGAAGTGCCTGGTAACCAACGGCCAGCCCATCGAGTTTGGACAGCCGCTGTTCGCGGTGAAGACAGCGTGAAAGCGGAGTTAGCGGCGCTAGCGACAAAGGACCCGAATGTTTCGTAAGGTGCTCATTGCCAATCGCGGCGAAATCGCGCTGCGCGTCATCAACGCATGCCATGAACTGGGCATCCGCACGGTCGCCATTTACAGCGAAGCCGACCGCAACTCGCTCCATGTCCGCTTTGCCAACGAAGCCATCTGCATTGGCCCGCCCCGGCCTGCCGACAGTTACCTGAATGTTCCCGCCGTCATCTCCGCGGCGGAGATCGCCAACGTCGACGCCATTCATCCCGGCTACGGCCTGCTGAGCGAGAACGCCAACTTCGCTGAGGTTTGCCGCGCCTCGAACATCAAGTTCATCGGGCCGCCACCTGAAGTTACGCGGCTGATGGGCGAAAAAGAAAAAGCGCGCCAGGTTATGAAGAAGGCCAAGGTGCCCATCCTGCCCGGATCGGACGGCGTCATCGAGACCGAGGGCGACGCACTGCATTGGGCCAAAAGAGTGGGCTACCCGGTCATCCTCAAAGCCAAAGCCGGCGGCGGCGGGCGCGGCATGCGCATCGTCCGCAATGCCGAGGATCTGCCCAACCTTTACCATGCCGCGTCCAGTGAGGCCGCCAACGCCTTCGGCAACGGTGAACTCTACATGGAGAAGTTCATCGAGCGTCCGCGCCATATTGAATTTCAGGTGCTGGCCGACGAGCATGGCAATGTGGCTACGCTTTTCGAGCGTGAGTGCTCCATTCAGCGGCGTCATCAAAAGCTCATCGAGGAAGCGCCCAGCCTCCAGGTGACGCAGAAGATCCGCGACGATATCGACAAGACCCTTCGCCGCTGCCTCTCCGAGATCGGATATCAGAACGCCGGCACCGTCGAGTTCCTCATGGATGAGGACGGCGCGCTCTACTTCATTGAGATGAACACGCGCATCCAGGTCGAACATCCGGTTACGGAGTTCATCACCGGCATTGACCTGGTGAAGGCACAGCTCCTCATCGCCGCCGGAGAGAAACTCTCCAATATCCTTCCGGCAAAGCCCGAGATGCGCGGCCACGCCATCGAGTGCCGCATCAACGCCGAGCACCCGGTCAAGTTCACGCCATCGGCGGGCAAAATCACCGCTTTCAACGTGCCCGGCGGCAACGGCGTTCGCGTCGATACCGCGCTGTATGCCGAGGGCGTGGTCCCCCCGTACTACGATTCGCTCATCGCTAAACTGATCGTCCACGGCGTCGATCGCGCCGAGGCCATTGCCAAGATGGAGCGCGCTCTGAGCCAGTTCATCGTGCAGGGTATCGATACCTCTATTCCGCTGCACCAGGAGATATTCGCCAACGAGGACTTCCGCCGCGGGGAGTTCGACACCAAATTCATGGAGCGGTTTCTCGCGGCACGTCAGGACTAAACGCGCCGTCAGATAATAAGTGCCCACTAATGTCTGACCTGACTTACTCCACGTTTCCGCCTGCATGCTCCACGAGTTTCGCCGATAACCCTTACTGATGCAAAAGCGACACCGCACTACATCCTTCGTGCAAGTTTCAAGCGTACGGATGTATGGCACACTTGTTGGCGTCTCTGATATTGCAGTATTTGGGGGGAGTTAGATGGGTACTGGATTGAGCAGGGAACAAATGGACGGCCTTCGGCGCCAGATTGAAGAAGACTACCGGCTGGATATCGCAGCCATCGAGCGGCTGCAGCGGCGCTTCGTGAATTCCGCGCCGACTTCGAGCTTTCCGCCGGCGAATCTTTCGCCGGTAAACGGCAACCTCGAGTCTCTGGGGTCATCCCTAACATCGAAGATGGACCAGCCGCGCGATCCGCACCCTGATGAGTTGACGGGCTCGCTCCGCGCCATGTTCTCGAGCCCGCGGAAGTAAGAGTGCTCAGCGCAGAAGTCTCCCGCCCCGCATTTACTGCGACGGTGGGCGCGGCGGCAGCGGATCGCGCATGCTCCGCGGCATCGGCAGCGGTGGTGGGCCGATGGGTCCATTTACCACCGTTTGTCTCGCAGGCCTATGGCACTCCGGTGTCTCGTTGGGCTCTGTGAACGTCATGGTACGTCCCATCTCGATCATCAGCCGACGGTTGATCTCCCGGCCATATTCCGTGTCTTGAAGCTCTGCTGCCGGCACGTTCACTTGCACGAGCGTATCGCGCGGACCTGCATAGAGCATGGCGTCCGCGGCGGTTGACATCTTCAGAGCATTGGGCGCCGCCGCTCCGCACGTCAGCACCGGCATGGCCGGCAAATCGCCAACCCAGTTTCCTGCCAGCGAGACAATCGCCGGAGTCTTCCACCTGTCGAAGCGCGGGTCCACGTCGTCGTAGGTCCCCACCACGTTCGTCCCGAACACCACCAGGTAAGGATCCACTCCCGCCGCTCGCACCGCCTGCTCCACCATCCCCGGCCCGTTCGCCCGCCGGAAATGGCCTGCGCCCATGATCAGCAGCGCGCGATGTTTCTTTTGAAGCACCTCGTCCTTTACCACCTGCGCGTACCACTCATCACGATGGGAAACAAAGGGACCCAGATCTTCGGCGTCCTTGATCTTGCTCCAGTCCGCGTAAGGGTCCCCGAGCAAAAGCCGGATCTTGTGCCCCGGATACATCAGGTTCGACTCCCGGACCGCCTTGTAAAACTCCCCATAAACAGGCGATACCGGGCCAACCGATCCGGCCATGTCGCGCCACGCCTTCTCGACCTGCTCAAAGGGCACGCTCTCGCCGGCGATGTAGCGATCCACCGACTTCTGGAAAAGGGAGTTTCCGAACTCCACCACGATATCGTCCACGCGCGCATGAAATGCCCGGTCCTTCACCAGGCCGCACAGCCAGGCGTACTCCTGTTTATTCGCGTGCGTCTCTCCGAACATGACGATCGAATGCGTCTCGAACGCCTCGACCATTGCATTGGTCGCGTCCTCGACGCGCGGCTCGGCTGTCGTACTGCCGGCGCCCGCTCCACCGGTGGCGCTTTGAGGACTCCTCACGATTGCAGCCCGGCGCAGTACCGCAACTGAATCCCGCGACAAAGGGCGCTGCGAAGCGCGTGCCATTCCCGCCATCTCGCTGGCAACGCCATTGCGGCGATGCTTGGTCAGGTGCGGCTGCGACGAGAACGCCGACCATAGCAGCGCCTGCCGTTCGGTATGAACGTCCGCAACCCACAGAAACAGGGAACCGAACGCCACCAGCGACAGAAGACACGCGTAGGCGACGGACGCAGGGCGCATGGGCCGCTCTTCTGACATCCAGAACATTGACGTGCACGCGGCTCCCGCCGGCTCGCGCGCGGACGCAGGCAGAGCGTGAGCCGCCGCGTAAAGCCCAGGCAGCCCGGTCACACAATCGCAAATGAGATCGAGCCACAGCCGGGCCCGCCCGTACAAGCCGCGTTCGTCACAGAACCTATCGCGGAGCAATCGCGCGCACTCTTCGCCGAACTCGCGACGAAAGGCAGCGGGATACAGCGCCACCAGGGCATGAAGCAATCGCTCAGACACGTTCGCCTCCCAGGATTTTCTTTGCACGCGCGATGCGCAGAACGCCCGCCATCCGATCGGCTTCGCCTCGGGCGGCTTTGCGGCCGCTTACACTCATGCGGTAATAGCGCCGCCTCTCATCCGGTTCGGCTGCAGCAGGCGCATCGACCTCCTCGATGAATTCCGCTTCGAGGAGAGTCTGGATCGACCCGTACAGCGTCGCCGGTCCCAGGCGCAGGCGGTCTTCGGTTTGCTCGGCTACCTGTCGCATGATTCCGTAGCCGTGAAGCTCCCGGTCGGCCAGGGCAAGCAGAATCTGGAACGCGGTGGTGGGCAGTGGATCGAGTTTTCGTTTTGGCATAATCGTTCAACGATCTATCGTTAAACGACTATATGCCAGCTTACCTCATGCCGTCCGGGACGCCTTTCCGACTCAGATGCAGAGGATTTTGCCTGCGCCGGTGCAAAGTGTAAGAATCTCATCTTGATTCAGAACATCCTTGGGGGTTGCGCCGATGCGCCGAGCGGAAAGCCGCTTCGTATTGCAGATTCTTTTCTCGCTGGCTTGTGCAGCGATTGCCGCCGCGCAGACCACTGACTGGCCCGCCTACAACGGCGGCAAGAACGGCGACCACTATTCGCGCCTTCGCCAGATCAATCGCACCAACGTCCATAGCCTGAAAGTCGCGTGGACCTTCGATACCGGCGAACAGGGCGGCATTCAGACCAACCCCCTTGTTGTAGGTCCAACCCTCTACGCTTTCACGCCATCGCTTCAGGTCATCGCGCTGGACGCCGCAACCGGCAAGGTCACATGGAAGTTCAATCCCGGCCTCGGCGCCAGCGGCTCCGGCGATCTCGGCTTCTCGCAGCCCTCGCGCGGGCTCTCCTGGTGGGCCGACGGCAACCAGAGCCGCCTCTTCGCCGGCATTCTCAACTATCTCTATTGCATCGATCCGAAGACCGGCCAACCCATTTCCTCCTTCGGCGAAAACGGCCGCATCGACCTCCGCAAGGGGCTGCGCGAGCCGTATGAGCAGCAGTCCATCACGCTCACCACCCCGGGCATCGTCTACAAAGACCTGATCGTCGTGGGCGGCCGCGAGCCCGAGACGCATCCCGCGCCGCCCGGCGACCTCCGCGCGTTCGACGTGCGTACCGGAGAGCTGCGCTGGGTTTTTCACACCATTCCTCACCCAGGCGAGCCCGGCTACGAGACTTGGCCGCCCGATGCCTGGAAGACCGCCGGCTCGGCCAACAACTGGGCCGGCATGTCGCTGGATGAAAGCCGTGGGATCCTCTATGTGCCCACCGGCTCCGCGGTGATGGACTTCTACGGCGGCGATCGGCTGGGCGCCGATCTCTATGCTGACTCGCTGCTCGCCATCGATGCCGGCACCGGCAAGCTGTTGTGGCATTTCCAGGGCGTGCACCACGACATCTGGGACCGGGACTTCTCCTCGCCGCCGGCGCTGTTCACCATTCAGCGCGACGGGAAGACCATCCAGGCAATCGCCCAGGCCAGCAAGCAGGGCTACCTCTATCTCTTCGATCGCCTCAGCGGCAAGCCGCTCTATCCCATCACCGAGCGCCCCTACCCCCCCAGCACCGTCCCCGGTGAAGTGGCCGCAAAAACCCAGCCATTGCCCGACTTTCCCGAGCCTTTCGCCCGCCAGCAACTCACTGAAAACATGCTGACCACGCGCACGCCGGAAGCTCACGCGTGGGCCGTCAAGGCTTTTCATGAACTCCGCAGCGGCGGCCAGTTCGTCCCGTTCGCCGTAGACAAGCAGACTGTCGTCTTTCCCGGGTTCGATGGTGGCGGTGAATGGGGAGGCCCCGCCGTCGACCCTGCCCACGGCGTCCTCTATGTGAACGCCAATGAGATGGTCTGGACCGGCGGCCTGGTCAGCGCCGGTGGCGGCAGCCCCGGCGAGCGCAACTTCCGCCAGCAGTGCGCCCTCTGCCACGGCGTCGATCGCGCCGGCCAGCCGCCCAGCATTCCTTCGCTCGTCGACGTGTCCAAACGCCTGACCGACGACAAGATCGCGCAGAACATCCACCTCGGCAATGGCCGCATGCCTTCGTTCCCCAATCTCGAGGACCAGGGCATCAAGGATCTCATCGCCTATCTGCACACAACGGTGTCCGCGCCGGCGAACAAAGAACTGCACAGCGATGCCGCACAGCCCGCCCCCCAGGCCCCGGAAGAAAATGCATCGGGGGCGACCGTCTACAAACGGCGCTGCGGCATGTGCCACGGCGATAATTTGCAAGGGAACGGCGCCTCGTTTCCGATGCTGACCGGCCTCGGTAGCCGCATGAACGCCGCCCAGGTCACCGACCTGATTCACAAAGGCAAGGGCCGCATGCCCCCGCAGGCAGCGCTCCAGGGCGCTGATCTTGAGGCGCTCCTCCGCTACCTCAGCGTCGGAGCCACCACCACCCCCGCCGCCTCCGCTCCCAACGATGCCGCAGCCGGCGGGCAGTACGTGTTCACCGGCTATCGCAAGTTCCTCGACCCCGACGGCTATCCTGCCTTCCAGCCGCCTTGGGGGACGCTCAACGCAATCGACCTGAAGACCGGCAAGTACTTGTGGAAGATAAACTTAGGGGAGTACCCGGAGCTGGCGGCAAAGGGCATGACCAACACCGGCTCAGAGAATTACGGCGGCCCCATTGTCACAGCGGGTGGCGTGCTCTTTATCGGCGCAACCATCCACGATCGCAAGTTTCGCGCGTTCGATGCCGCCACGGGCAAGCTATTGTGGGAGACCGTTTTGCCCTACGCAGGAGTAGCCACGCCGGCGACTTACATGGTGAATGGAAAGCAGTATGTGGTGATTGCGGCCAGCGGCGCGCGCGACCCGAAAACACCGCAAGGCGGCGCCTATGTGGCCTTCACCCTGCCATGAGGATTCGGTGAGCTAAGTCACAAGATACGTGGGACAAACTGGATCAAAGTGTTTCACCCGTATGGAACAAATCGAGCCAAAGTGTCCCATCCGTATGAGACACTTTGGCCCTCGTTTGAACGGACCGCGAGCGGGGAATCGTGCTCCCCTACTCGCGAACCAGCAGGTTTGGCTCCCGGGTTTACTGCGGGCACGGGAGCGCCGAATGCGGCAACACCGTCTCGTCCGGGAAGCTGAAGGCGCCGTCGATCGCGCCGGAAGTTGTTCCCATCTCGAACCACTGCCGCAGCGCCAGGTTCTGCGGGTGGTAGATGAAGTCGAAGTTTTGCTCCTTCACCTCCACCGGCGAGGTGGCGTTCGGCAAGACCTCAACAGGATCTCCGTCCTCGAGATTGTTCTGACAAACCTTGGCATTTGCGGGTTCGCCTGGGAATTGCCAGTTGGGCGTGGGATTGTCGACAAACGGATCGGCAAACGCTTCGGAAGTCTCGTGCGACAGGGCCGTCACATCCTGGAATCCGGCGCCAAAAAGGCCCGGTGAAATCCAGCTTGCGTACTCCGTTACCCAGCGCGACTCGGGAAACGCGCCGTCAAGGAAATAAGTGTGGAATCCCAGGACACAGCAGCCGCCGGGAGTGTTGGGATTGTTCACATTCAGGTTGAACAGATACGTGTTGGGGAAAAGCGTCATGTTGACCGCGTCCGTGGTGAAGTTTCCCAGGTTGATCTCGTTCACCACCTCGTTGTCAAAGAAGAAATTGAACAACGGAGACAGCATCAGCACAAAGGTGCTGCCGTCCCCGGCGGTGCCGGTGAAGTACGAACGTGCCTGGATGATGTCCCCGTTCGAAAGTTGAAGGTTGACGAAGAACGGCACCTGGATGGTGACCCGGTTCACCACGTGGGGAATCAGCAGCGTGTGCCAATTCGCCTTCATGGTGTTGTAGAACTCGGCGCGATGAATCGCGTCAGCATACTCGACCTGATGTCCGGAACGGTAATCGAGCGGCTCGAAGTTGGGTGACTCCAGCGTCATATTCTCAAATGGGCTGAAGGGCACGGTGGTGAACACGCTGCCATCGGCATTGAGGAGCTGCAGCGACACCTCGTCGATGGCCGCGGAGTATTCGGTGGTACCGCCAAGTCGTGGATCGTTGCCGATCATGGTAAAGCGGAAATCTCCACTGGCGCTGGGTCCGGCCTGAGCGACGAATGAGCCGTCGAATGTGGCCAGGGTGTTCAGGCCGTCGATGGTTGGCAGGTTCGGACGCGGGTCCTCCACGTGGTAGTCGCTGTCCTCTGCCGGCGCGGCAGAAGCGTGGACGTTGGCGGTGATCTTTGCGCTGCCAGATCCGCCACCGATCAGCTTGCCGGTCACTGCATCGAATACCAGGCCGCTGCGTGAGAAGCCCTCTGGCACGTTGTTTACGTGAACTGCCTGGCGTTGAGCGTAACCGGGTTGAGCGTTCGGGTATTTGCCGGATAGAACTCCGACAGATTGACCAAAATCAGGGATGGTGACGATGCAAACGAAAAGGCACAGCGCCATACTACGCATGGCAATGCGCATGGTGTCCTCCTCAAGAATTCGGTTTTTGGATCCGGGTGCTTGGTCGGGGAAAGTGAATTGGGGGAGCCCGCATCCCGTGACCGGATAAGAATCGGGGAAGGTCCGGGATTCAGAGAAGATGGAACACTCGCGCCGCGAATGTTGTCAAGATAATTTCCGGCTACGCGCGCCAGCTAGGGCGTTCATGCGGCGAAAGGCAGGATACTCGCGGGTGCTCCAGGGGCTGGCAGTCCTTGACGGCGTTGTTTCCCGGTCACTGGGGCCGCAGCACCTGGTACCGCGCCACGCTATAGCCCAGCGCACCGCCCAGAAAGACATCGGAAGGAAAGTGCGCGAGTTGCGTAATGCGCGAAAGGCTGATCACTGTCGCCATCCCGTAGGCTGCAAACGGCACCCAGCGCTTCCTTGCATAGCGCCTTGCCACAACGGTCGCCACGGAGAACACAGCGGTAGCGTGGCCGGAAGGGAAGCTGCTTCCCGTCGCTTGCGCCCTGAAGAATGTGTCTTCGTACGGCTTCGGCGCGGGAAAGTCGGCGGGGCGATTGCGGCGGGTCACGGCCTTCAACGCCAGATCGATGATGGCGCTGTCAGCGTACGCGTCGGTCGCCAGGAGTGCCGTGTCCACTTCGCGGGAATCGTGACGGATATAGCCGGCCATCAGCAGTCCGGCGGGAACGGCGATCACCTCGCCCGTAGTGATAAGGGGGTCGAAGACGTCATTGGTGTCGTCCCACTGCCCCTGGTGGGAGCGAAAGTACGGCATTTCGTACTTGTCTCCGAACACCAGTCCCGCAGTAACGGCGGAGACAGCAAGCAGCGGGACCCAGTGATGGCCGTGCGCAAGCTGGCCGGGAAATGTGAACCACATGTCTTTTTGATCGTGCAGGAAATCCCCCGGCAAGCTGCGCCAGGTGACCACGCGGGTTGCATCCGGAGGAGGTTCCGGCATCCCAGCCGCTAAGGCCGGCGCGGGGGCGTCCGGCAGTTCGTTTGAAGAAGGTTGGCTGAAGACGGATGCGGAGGACATTGCCAGACCGGCCCAAACCGTTACGACTAGATATGCGGGACGCCCGAACAGAAACTCCATAAGCTACTTCGATGCAAGCTCATGGCGGGACGCCTTGGCCCGAGGATGAAGTTCTCGTCATGGAAAAGCTCGAGTTTTCGCGGGCAGGGAGCGACTCGAAGGGTTTGTCTCCGCGGTCCCTGATCGGCGAAGCCGGGCGAGAGCTCCCGATAGATTATCGCTTTTTATTCGCCTATTCACAGGGAACTGGGTTATGCTGGCTGAGCAACAAATGGAGGTTGCGCCGATGGACTTTCAAAAAGAACTTGTTGAAGAGTTTGATAGCGAGACTGCCAGGACGCGGAAGATGCTGGATGCGATTCCGGAGGACGCCGATTTTGCCTGGACGCCGCACGCCAAGTCGATGCCGCTGGGCAAGCTGGCCGATCACGTGGCAGGAATCGCGGGAGACTGGGCACTCTACACGCTGACCAAAGACCGGCTTGACTGGGATCCGTCCATGAACCCTCCACCTGCGGCAACCAAGGCCGAGGTGCTGGCGACGTTCGACAAGCAGGTTCCGGAAGCAAAGAAAGCTCTGGCGGAAACCGCCGGGGACAAGTGGGACCGCACGTGGGAGTTCGGGGCCAACGGGCAGATCTGGATTTCAAATACCAAGTACCGCGTCTGGCGGGAGATGGTGATTGACCATCTGGTGCATCACCGGGCGCAGTTGAGCGTCTACATGCGGCTGCTGGGCGCGAAGGTCCCGGGCATGTTCGGGCCCTCGGCCGACGAGATGTAAGCAGCAGGGAGCTGGAGGCAGAGACCAGGGATGAGGGCCGGCGGCGATATCCGCTCGATCGCTGGCTGGCCCGCATCCGCGAATGAGAGAATCGGCTTACGATGATCACGATTCTCGGTTCCGGCGGCGCCATTGCGAACGAACTGAGCGCACTCCTAATCGCGCGCGGCACGCCGTTTCGCCAAGTAAGCCGCAAAGCAGGCGGCTCGAAAGGAGCTGCGGAGACCATCGCCGCGGACATCTCGGATAGGGATCAGGCCGTCCGCGCGACCGCTGGCTCAAGCGTCGTCTTTCTCCTGGTAGGCCTCAAGTACGATCGTCGCGTCTGGCAGGAGACCTGGCCGCCGATCATGGCCAATACCATCGAGGCCTGCAAGCGCGCCGGTGCCAGGCTGGTTTTTTTCGACAATGTGTACATGTACGGACGGGTACGGGGCGCCATGACGGAGGAAACTCGCTACCGGCCCATCAGCCGTAAAGGCGAAGTGCGCGCCGGAATCGCGACGTCCCTCGAGGACGCCTGGAAATCAGGCAGTCTGACTGCGATGATTGCGCGTTCGGCCGATTTCTACGGGCCGCGCGCCGCGTTGGGGATTCCCAATACCCTGTTCTTTGAGCCGTTCAGCAAAGGACAGAAGGCCAATTGCCTGATCAGCGACTTTTTGCCGCACTCATACACCTACGTTCCAGACGCGGCGCGGGCGCTCCTGATGCTGGCTGAGACCGATTCGGCATGGAACCAGATCTGGCATCTTCCCACGGCGTCCAGCCCACTTTCCGGTGGAGGATTTATCGAGAAAGCCGCCGATGCGATGGGCGTCAAGCCGAAGCACCGCGTTCTGGGCCGCAAAATGCTGCGCGTAGCAGGCTGGTTCAATCCCATGATTCGCGAAGTGAACGAGATGCTGTACCAGAACGACTCGCCGTACTTGTTCGACTCGTCGAAGTACGCGCGCGCGTTTGGGTTCGCGGGCACGTCGTACGGCGACGGAATCCGGGCAACAGCGGCAGCCTATCGAGCGCAATAAGCAGCAGGGAAGTGCTGCTCGGGGCCGCAATCGATAAAACGCGCATCACAGGCACCCGAGCCCGCGAGACTACCCTAATAGCATGCCCTGGACGTTTCCGCGCATTTATCCCATCCTTGATTCCTCGCAGATCCCCGCAACTGCCCGCGACATATTCCTGCGCCGGCTGGGCGCTTCACTCACCGATGCGGGCGTGACGCTGCTTGAGTACCGCAATAAAACCGGCCCGGACACCGAGATCCGCACGGACGCCGAGGCGCTGCGCGCGGGCCTGCCCGCCGGCCAGGTCAAGCTGATCCTCGACGACCGCGCCGACCTCGTCGATGCGCTCGGCTTCGACGGCGTGCACGTGGATGCAGGCGACGTACCGGTGCGGGAGGCGCGCCGACTGGTAGGCTCATCCCGCATCGTGGGCACATTCGCCGGCAGCGACGCCCTGATCCCCGGTATCCTCGCCGAGCCCGCCGACTACTTTGCCATCGGCCCCGTATTCATCACTACGACCAAGCAGACCGACAAGCGCCCCATCGGCGTGGACGGAGTGCGCCGCCTGCGCGCCGAAGCGGGCCCGGGCATTGTCCTCACGGCCGCCGCCGGGATCACCTTTGAAACCGCCGCCGCGGTACTTCAGGCCGGCGCAACCGCCGTGGCCGTGAGCGCGGCCATCTTCCACGCCCCCGACCCCGCGGCAGAGTTCCGCCGCTGGTTCGCCGCGCTGGACCGCATCTAAAAAACTGGAGACAACCGCACCGCAAGCGAGTAAGAATCAACAGCAGTGACGACCCCTCATATCATTCCCCGTTCAGAGGCCGCTCCCAGAACATCCTCGGCGACCAAAATGGTGCAGAGCCTCGGGCTCTTCAGCTCTACCGCGCTGGTGATCGGCTCCATGATCGGCTCCGGCATCTTTATCGTCGACTCCGAGATGGCTCGCGATACCAACTCCCCGGCCCTGTATCTGGGCGCATGGGTGGTCACCGCGGTGCTCACGATGATTGCCGCGCTCTCCTACGGTGAGCTTGCCGCCATGATGCCCAGGGCCGGCGGCCAGTATATCTACCTGCGCGAATCTCTCGGCCCGGTCTGGGGCTTCCTCTATGGGTGGACGCTGTTTCTCGTCATCCAGACCGGAACCATCGCCGCGGTCTGCGTGGCTTTCGGTAAATTTCTCGGCGTCTTCTTTCCTTCTGTCTCGACGACCCATTGGCTTTGGCACATCGCGCACGTGCCGCCCGTCCGCGTGGGGCCCATGGAGATGGGCAACATGGAAATCGGCCTCAACACCGCCAACCTGGTCGCCATCTTCATCGTCTTCCTGCTGGCCTTCGTCAACATCTTCGGCGTGCGGCTGGGCGCGATGATCCAGAATATTTTTACCTCGGCCAAAGCCCTCTCGCTCGCCGGCCTGGTGGTGATCGGCCTGATGCTGGGCCGCAGCGACACAGCGTGGGCCGCCAACTTCGGCGCCAATTGGAGCAATTTCTGGCAGAACGCCGGCTGGCACTCGCTGCACCCCGTCGAGGTAGGCATGGGCGGGCCCATCGTGCTGGTCAACGTTTTCGTCATCCTTGCCGTGGTGCAGGTCGGCTCTCTCTTCTCCTCCGACGCGTGGAACAACATCACCTTTACCGCCGGCGAAGTGAAGAATCCCCGCCGCAACATCCCGCTCTCGCTGGTGCTTGGCACCGGCTTCGTCCTCACCGTCTACTTCCTTGCCTCGCTGGTCTACATCCTGGTGCTGCCGTTTCACGGCGATCCGAATGGCGCCACCGCGATGGCTCGCGGCGTCCAGTACGCTACCGAGGACCGTGTTGCCACAGCCGCGCTCTCGCAGATCTTTCATTCCGGCGGCGCGCAACTGATGGCAGCCGCCATCCTCATCTCCACCTTTGGCTGCGCCAACGGATTGACGCTTGCCGGCGCGCGCGTCTATTACGCCATGAGCCGCGACGGCCTCTTCTTCAAGAGCGTGGGTAAGCTGCACCCGAAGTACCACACACCGGTCGCAGGCCTCATCGTGCAAGCCATCTGGACCGCGATCCTCTGCCTCAGCGGCACCTACAGCCAGCTCCTCGAATACATCATGTTCGCCGTGATTCTCTTTTATATCCTCACCATCATTGGACTGTTCGTTCTGCGCTTCAAGTGGCCCGCGGCGCAGCGACCTTATCGCGCACTGGGGTACCCGGTGCTGCCCGCGCTTTATATTGTGATGGCCGGATGGATCTGTATCGTATTATTGCGGTACAAACCCCAGTACACCTGGCCGGGATTTGTACTCGTTCTGCTGGGCATCCCCGTTTATTTTTTATGGTCGCGCCGGTCCCAAAGCCAGGCGCCGCAAAGCTAGCCGCACTTCTAGTGAAGCCGCTTCAGGAGGGATTCCCTCGTTGATGGCAAGTCCGTACGAAAACCATTGCCGGTCGACACTGCCAGCGGTGCGCCGCATTTCTGTTTCCCCGGAGGACGCGCATGCCTAATGGATTATTTGCCACCAAGCCTCTCGACACCATCATGGCGGAGGCGCAGGGCGAGGGCGAGCAGCACAAACTGAAGCGCGCGCTCGGCCCCATCAACCTGATCACGCTGGGCATCGGCGCCATCATCGGCGCGGGCATTTTTGTTCTCACCGGGACCGCCGCGGCCCAGTTTGCCGGCCCGGCCATCGTCATCTCCTACGTCATCGCCGGCATCGGCTGCGTCTTTGCCGGACTGTGCTACGCCGAGTTCGCATCCATGATGCCCATCGCCGGCTCCGCCTATACGTACGGCTATGCCACCATGGGCGAGCTCGTCGCCTGGATCATCGGCTGGGCGCTGGTCCTCGAGTACGCCTTCGGCGCCGCCACCGTCGCTGTCGGCTGGGGCGGCTTTGTCAGCAACCTGGTGAGCTTCTTCGGCGTCACTCTCCCTTTCAATCCAAATCCGCACCTGGCCATCACGCTGTTCGGCCATCCCTTCTCCGCGCAGGTCGACATCTTCGCCCTCTCCGCCCTCATCGTCATCACCGTGGTCCTCGTCGTCGGCGTGAAAGAGTCCGCCAACTTCAACTCGACCGCCGTCATGATCAAGCTCTCCGTGGTGCTCATCTTCATCGGCCTGGCCGCTACCTTCGCCTTCGGCCACTGGCAGCACATGCAGGCCAACTGGCACCCATTCATTCCCAAGAACCTGGGGCATTTCGGCCAGTTCGGCTGGTCCGGCATCATGCGCGGCGCCGGCGTCGTTTTTTTTGCGTATATCGGTTTCGACGCCGTCTCGACCGCCGCCCAGGAAGCGCGCAACCCGCAAAAGGACATGCCCTTCGGCATCCTCGGTTCGCTCATCATCTGCACTACCCTCTACATCCTGGTAGCCGGCCTGCTCACCGGCGTGGTCTCCTTCAGCCGCCTCAACGTGCCCGCTCCCGTGGCCGACGGCGCCGTCGAAATCGGCGTGCGCTGGGCCGTTATCCTCATCGACCTGGGCGCCATTGCCGGCCTTGCCTCCGTCATGCTGGTCATGATGCTCGGCCAGTCCCGCGTGCTCTACACCATGTCCCACGACGGCCTGCTCTGGCCCTGGGTGGGCAAGCTCCACCCACGCTTCTGCACTCCCTGGCTCACCTCCATCGTCGTCGGCATCTTCGCCGCCTGCCTGGCCGCCTTCTTTCCCATCACACTGCTGGGCGAGCTGGTCAGCCTGGGCACGCTGCTCGCGTTCACCATCGTGTCGCTGGGCGTGTGGGTCATGCGCGTGCGCCATCCGGAGATACATCGCCCCTTCCGCACGCCGTGGGTCCCGGTGGTCCCCATCTGCGGCATGATCGTCTCCGTGGCGCTGATGGTTTCGCTCGATCGCCCCGCCTGGATTGGCTTCGGAAGCTGGCTCGTCTTCGGCCTGTTTATTTACTTCGGCTACAGCCGCAAGCACAGCAAAGTCCGCCGCAACCTGGCCGCGAAGGCCGCAGCAGGGGACTGAGCGGCGTGGTTCGATCCCGAGCACAAACGGCCTCCCGCACGGGAGGCCGTTTTGCCATTGAACGATCTAGAATTCAAGCCGATGAGAGAACTAAATGCTTGCCATGATGCGCTACTTTGACATTGAGTACGTCCGGGAGCACCTCGAAGACCTCATCGAAGAGGTCTCCGCTGGCAATCCGTTCATCATCACCGTGAAAGGATTCCCCAGAGCGCAAGTGGTCCCAGCGAACCCTGAACCGGAAGAAGCCCAAGAAGGCCAAGGGGAGTCTTCGCAAGTCTTCGGCCAAGAAGCTAAGAGCTGACGGCTGGCTCTTACGCCGTGGTCTTGGCGCAAAACTCATCGAACGCCCGGATCAGCTCGCCCGCAATCTGCTGCGCGGTAGCCTGCTCAATAATGAACCGCTGCATCAGGTACACCAGCTTGCCGTCGCGCAGGATAGCCACCGCAGGAGACGTCGGCGGATTCCCGCCGAAATAGCCCCGCGCGCGCTCCGTGGCCTCGCGGTCCTGGCCCGCAAACACCGTGATCTTGTGATCGGGCTGACTGGCCGTATTGGCCAGGGCCAACCGCACCCCAGGCCGCATCTTGCCCGCAGCGCAGCCGCAAATCGAGTTGACCACCAGCAGTGTCGTGCCAGGCTGGTTCACCGCCGCATCCACCTCATCGGCGGTACGCGTCTCTTGAATTCCTGCGCGCGTCAATTCCTCGCGCATTGGTATTACCATCAATTCAGGGTACATTTCTTTGAAGAACCTCCGGCGGGGATCGCCTTCTTCTATTCTACGGCACCCGACGTTCATCTACTCCAACACCTGCTGTGCCCTGTAAGTGATGCTCCTCGAAGAAAACAAGCCGCTCGGGCCGTGCACCACGTTCGGCATCGGCGGTCCTGCGCGCTGGTTCGTCCGGGCACAGTCTGAGGATGAGATCGTCGAAGCCTCTGAATGGGCCCGCAATCGCGGCATCCCGATTTTCGTCCTCGGCGGCGGCAGCAACGTGCTCATTGCCGACGGAGGATTTTCCGGCCTCGTCCTCCACATCGCCCTTCGCGGCATAGAGGAGCAGGACATCGGCGACTCCGGCGTCCTCTTCCGCGTGGAGGCCGGCGAGGATTGGGACGCCTTTGTCCAGCGTGCCGTGGACGAGAACTGCGCCGGCATCGAATGCCTGGCCGGTATCCCCGGCACCGTCGGCGGGACCCCTGTCCAAAATGTCGGCGCCTACGGGCAGGAGGTCGCCCAGATCATCGGCCGCGTGCGCGCCTTCGACACGCGCGAGCGCCGCATGGACGAGTTCAGCGCCGCCGAGTGCGGCTTCTCCTATCGCAAAAGCCGTTTCAATTCCGCCGACCGCGGCCGCTTTATCGTCACCCGGGTCTGCTACCAACTCAGGCGCGGAGGCGCGCCCGCACTCCGCTATGCCGATCTCCAGCGCGAGTTTGGCCCGGATTCGCACCCAAGCCTGCCGGAAGTCGCCGCGGCTGTGCGCCGCATCCGCATGGGGAAGGGAATGCTCCTGGTTCCCGGCGACCCCGATTGCCGCAGCGCCGGCAGCTTCTTCAAGAACCCCATCGTCGACGAGGCCCGCGCCGACCGCATCGGCTTCCTCGCCGGCAAGGAGCCGCCCCGCTTTCCCGCCGCCATGGAAGGCCGCGTCAAACTGCCCGCGGCATGGCTCATCGAGCAGGCCGGGTTCAGCAAGGGCTATATCGAAGGCAACACCGGCATTTCCACCCGCCACACCCTCGCGCTCATCAATCGAGGCGACGCGTCAGCCGACGAAATCCTCGAGCTCGCCGCGAAGATCAAATCCTCCGTCGAAAAACGCTTCGGCGTCGCCCTCCAGCCCGAGCCGGTCTTTGTCGGTTTCTAAGCAGTCGATCCGCCAAGCCGCGACTGAATCCTATGCCGCTCTTCCGCCAAAACTTCCCGCGCCGTCCCCAGCCCCACCAGCCCCCCGTTCCGCATCAGCGCCACTTCCGCTCCCGTCGAAAACGCATCCGTCGCGTCGTGCGTCGCCTGGATCGTCTGCACCCCCTCGGCCACCACCCACGCATGCAGCCGGTCCAGCAGGGCATCGGCGGCCGTCCCGTCCAGCGCGGAAAACGGTTCGTCCAGGAGCAGCAATTTCGGCCCGGTAGCCAGCGCACGCGCCAGCGCCACCCTTTGCGCCTCGCCCCCGGAAAGACTGCGCGGATGCCGGTCCACCATCTCCAATCCGTCCACCAGTTCCAGCATCGCGTGTACCCGCTCATCCCGCTGATTGCGCGGAAGATGCGCAATTCCATACCCGACATTCGAGCGCACATTCAGGTGAGGGAAGAGGGCGGGCTGCTGCGCCACCAGCGCCGTGTTTCGGCGTCCTGGAGCCATCCAAATGCTGTTATATGAGTCTGTTAAGGCATTTCCTTCGTGAATTACGCGAGCACTTCCGCCGCGTACGCTCTCCCGATCCAACCCCGCCAGCAGCCGCAGCAGTGTGCTTTTGCCGGCGCCCGACGGCCCGAACACCACGGTCCATTGCGCCGCCAGCCGGCACTCCAGCTTCAGCCGGAACCCGCCCCGCCGCGCGTCCAGCGCGACCTCAAGCATGCCGCCCCCCGCGCGTCCGCCCGGCCGAATACACCACCACCAGCGCCGCCAGGCTCAGGCTCAACAGCACTGCTGCCGTCCGCCCGGCCGCCGCGTATTCAAAGTTCTCCACCTGGTTGTAGAGCACGATGGAAAGGGTCCGCGTCGCCCCAGGAATATCGCCGCCCAGCATCAGCACCACCCCGAACTCGCCCACCGTGTGCAGGAAGCTGAGCACCGCCGCGGCCATCAGAGACCGGCGAGCCAGGGGAGCCAGCAGGGAAATCACGACTCGGGGCGAACCGGCCCCCAGCAGACGCGCCGCGTCCACCAGGGCCGGGTTCACCGCGGCAAATCCCGCCACCAGTGGCTGCACCGCAAAGGGCAGGCTGTAGATGACTGACCCCGCCACCAGCCCGGAAAAGGAAAACGCCAGCGGGTGTCCGAGCAGGGCGGCAATGCCTCGGCCGAAGCCGGTCCGCGGTCCCAGCAGGATCAGCAGGAAGAATCCCAGGACCGTGGGCGGCAGAACCAGCGGCAGGGCCGCCACGGCCTCCAGCGCCGCCAGCCACCGGCCGCGCCCCAGAACCAGCAGAGCTGCCAGAGGCACCGCGATCAGTATGAGGATCGCCGTGGTTAGCCCCGCCAGCCGCAGCGTAAGAAAGAAGGCCTGCCAATCCATACGATTCCCGAACATCATACATGCCGGGAAGCGCTCTATTCGACTTGGATCGATACGGATGGCGGATTGGTAGCCAGAAAGCCCGCCGCGGTGGCCCTTGGCCGTGAAACATGGTTAATGTCTGATAACAGATATTCTGTTAACTAAAGCCAAACGAACTCAAATACAGCGAACGGGTGGCTGCAAGTCGTCGGCTCAGCCTCTTCCCTGCGCTGAATTTATGTAGGCCGACCTGTCGTGGGGGCGTCCAGTCCCAGCACGCAGCGACCACGCCCCGCCTGAGCGGCAACTACATCTTGTATCGGCCCAGGTCCTCGTCGTTAAGCCCCTCAAGCCAGCCGCGGAGCTGCTCTCCGGTCTGACCCTCGGTCGCATTGGCCGCACTCAATCTCGCGGACTGCATCACAGTCTCCGCCACGTAGATGGGACAATCAAAACGCAATGCCAGCGCGATGGCATCGGAAGGACGTGCATCGATTAACACCGGATCGTCTCCCTGCCGCAGCCATAGCTTGGCAAAGAATGTATCGTCTCTAATCTCTGTTATTACAACGCGTTCCAGGCTTCCGTTCAAGTGATGGATGAGATTTCGCGCCAGGTCATGCGTCATCGGGCGCGGCGCGGTCAGCTTCTCAATCTCGACTGCAATTGCGTTTGCCTCGAAGATCCCTACCCAGATCGGCATCACAGCATCCGACGCCGCATCCTTCAGCACCACGATCGGCATGTTCGTCGCCGGATCCATCATCAGGCCGCGTATACGAACTTCGATATCCATCGCCAAATCCTCCCGAGCCCGCTCTTCCCGGCTCTGACGCTGCGTAGCCCCGTCCCTGCAATTTCGGCTAGCCTATATCGCCTCGCCTACCAGGCTGTTTGGATGCGTCGCAGTGATCCGCACCTGCATGTAGGTTCCCGGCGCCGGCGCAATCGGTTTGTCCCAGGTAAAATTCACCGGTTTGTTCTGGCTGCTGCGGCCGTTAAGCTGCCCGCGCGCCGGATTCTGTCCCTCGACCATCACTTCCATTACCTGCCCCAAATGCCTGGCATAATTGATCCTTTGGATTTCGCGCTGCCGGTCAAGCAGCACTTGAAGCCGTTGCGCCTTCTCCGCTTCCGGTATCGAGTCGATCATTACCAGCGCCGGCGTATTGGGCCGCGCCGAGTACTTGAATCCGAACACGCAATCGTACTCGACCTCGGCCAGCAGGTCCATGGTTTCAATAAACTCATCCGCCGTCTCCCCTGGAAACCCCACAATAATGTCTGTCGAAAGCGAAATCGGCCGCCGAGCGCTCTTCACCCAAGCAATCCGCTCCAGGTACCAGTCCCGCGTGTACTCCCGCGCCATCGCCTTCAGTACCCGAGTCGACCCCGACTGCACCGGCAGGTGCACATGGTCGCACAGCGTCGGCACGGCGTCGATGACCTCGACAATCTCCCGGGTAAAGTCCCGCGGATGGCTGGTGGTGAACCGCACCCTCCGGATCCCCGGCACCTGGCCAACGGCCGCCAGCAGTTCCGCGAAGCTCAACTTCCCTTCCGTGTCCTTGTAGCTGTTCACGTTCTGCCCCAGCAGTTGGATCTCGGTGTAGCCCTGGTCGGCGATCCGCCGCGCCTCCGTCAGAACCGAGCTGGACGTGCGGCTCCGCTCCTTGCCCCTGGTGTACGGCACCACGCAATAGGCGCAAAACTTGTCGCAGCCCTCGATGATGGTGATGTAGGCCCGGCAGGGATTCTGCCGCGAGGTGAACTCGGTCTCGAACGTTTCCTCGGTCTGGCGGTCGTCCAGGCCCGTGATCCGCTGCTCGCCGGCCTCGAGCCGCGCCAGCATCTCCGGCAGCTTGCGGTAGCTGGCCGACCCCGACACCAGCGACACATACGGCGCCCGGTCGAATATCTTCTCGCCTTCCTGCTGCGCCACGCACCCCAGCACGCCGAACCGCTTGCCGGCCTTGTACAGCTTCTTGTAGTCGTTCAGGCGGTTGAAGACCTTCTGTTCCGCTTTGTCGCGGATGGAGCAGGTGTTGTAGAGGATGAGCCCCGCGTCTTCCTCCGATTGCACGCGCGCGTAGCCCTCACGCAGCAGTGTGCCAATCACCTTCTCGGAGTCATGCGCGTTCATCTGGCAACCGAAGGTCTCAAGATAGAAGGTTTTTTCGGGCACCATAGCACTCTTGAGTATATCGTGAGGGCGGGCTGGCCGGGGCCGTGGGCGATGTCGCTTTCGAGATTAGACAGCTTCTGTCATGAATTCGAAGAAAGGCTGCTATAAAACCGCATTCCAAAACGTAAGCTCAGTAATGTCGCCTTATTGCGTCGCCTCATTGCCAGATCTGAAGGAAAGGAGCCGCATCTTGAAAGTCTCACTCAGGCAGTTTAGAGGCCCGTGGGATGCAGGTTGGGTGCTGCGCACGCACCCTAAAGTAGGCAGAATCTACGTAGCCGCGTTGACGTGGAGGTCATGAGTGAAAACCAGAGTCTTCATTGCTGGTTCGATGAACATCAAGCACCTTGATTCCCAAGTCAAGGCGCGCATCGACAACATCCTGGCTCAGGACTTTGAAGTAGTTGTGGGTGATGCTGACGGCGCGGACACATCGATTCAGTCGTACCTGTTCGACCACGGGACAACAAAGACAACTGTCTTCTGTAGCGGGGAACGCCCCAGGAACAACGTGGGAAATTGGCCTGTTCAACGCGTCAAAACAAGCCATTCAGAAGGATCGCGCGCGTTTTTCACGGCCAAGGACATTCGCATGGCCGAGGTAGCAGACTTTGGTCTGATGATCTGGGATGCGAAGAGCACGGGTACGCTCAGCAACGTTATAGAGCTTTTGGTGCGCAAAAAGAAGTCCGCCGTATTCATAAATAAAGCGAGAACATTCAAGAATATATCCACGGTCGAACAGCTTGAAGAACTTCTATCGTACATGTCGGACCATGCCAGGCAAAGAGCCGACGAAAAGATCAAGCTGTTTGATCGGATCAACTCATTGAAGCAGGAACAGATGCAGATGTTCGCTTGACAATGAAACTGGGCTTCGTAGCTTTTCTTTCTCCATCGGGCCCGGTTCAGAACACCTCAACCGCCGCCGAATGCCCGGGCGCCGCTGCAATCCGCCGGTCCCGCGTAATCAACGGAGCCTGCAATCCTTCGGCCAGCGCCACGTAGGCCGCATCGTAGGCGCTCAGATTCTGCCTCAGCCGCCAGCTACGCTCCAGCAGCAGCACCGGAGCATAGCGCGTGATCCGAAGCGCCGCCAGGTCGTCAATCGCCTCGCTGGCCCTCTTCGCAGTCAGCGTTCCCTCGCGCACCAGGCGACGCAAGACCTGCACAAATTCCACGTCGAGCAAATGCACGCTATGCAGAGTCTCCTGGCTCGCATAGATGCGGTGTTCGATGCGCTGTCCGGCCGGGGTTTGCAGCAGCCAGTCGACGACTGCCGAGGTATCGAGCACAATCATCGCGCCGAGCGTTCCTCGCTCACCATCCCCGCCGTGTCGAGTGCGACCGGAAGCGGCTTGCGCGCATGCAACCGCTCGCGGAACTCAGCCAGCGTAGGACGTTCCGCGATCTCCCGAAGCTCTCCCAGCAGATAATCGGAAAGCGACATTCCAGCAGTCGCGGCTCTGACTTTCAGGCTGCGGTGAAGAGCCTCCGGAACATTGCGAACCTGAATCATCCGTCCCATGCTCCAAGCATAGTTGCATGTGCTGCACATGTCACGGAGAATTCGCCAAAACGCGGCGGTGGCGGAATGCGCTATGAGTTGGCGCTCCGCTCACCCGCCGTCCGTTTCCGGACAGATTCGGCCGCGAATGAACACCGTGTTAACCGCGCGCTTCCCTTCTCCGTTGATAAATATGTGAGTTACGCCAACCCTTGGATGGCACTCCAAGTGCATCTACGAAATCGTTCGTGGTTTACGCCTTGATGTGCCGCAGCCCCCGCGCCCCGGAACGGCGCCAACCCAGAAAGAGGCCCCGATGCGGAATCTATTCCTTGACCTGCGCTATTCCGTCCGCCAGCTAGTCAAGATGCCGGGCTTTGCCCTCACCGCCATCGTTTCCCTCGCCCTCGGCATCGGAGCCACCACCGCGGTCTTCAGCGTGGTCTACGCCATCGTGGTTAGTCCCTACCCCTACGCCAACTCCGATCGCATGGTCCACATGCGCCTGCTCGCTCCCGGCGGCGGCAATCGCGGCTTCGGCCTCACCGGCGGACAGTGGCAGCGCATCCGCCAGTCCCCTGTCGTCGAAGACGCTTTCCTCACCGACGGCACCTGGAACCTGACCATCACCGGCAGCGATGTCCCCGAAGACGTGGCCTCCGATAACGTCAGCTCCAATACCTTCACCTTTATGGGCGTCCCCGCCTACGCCGGCCGCAACATCCAACCCTCCGACGCCATCGACGGCCAGGATCCGCAGCCCGTGGTCGAACTCAGCTACAAGTTCTGGACGCGCCACTTCCACGGAGACCGCTCCGTCATCGGCCAAACCATCCACCTGATCGACAAAACTTACACCGTGATCGGCGTCTCCGCCCCGCGCTTTACCTGGGACGATGCCGATGCCTACCTGCCCAAAAAAATCACCCAGGACACGGTGCCCGGCTACTACGTGGGACTGCGCCTGAAACCCGGCATCACCCACGCCCAGGCTAACGCCGCCCTTACTCCGCTCATTGACGCCTTCCGCAAGGAAACCCCCAAGCACTTCCCTGACACCCCCATGAAGTTCACCGTAGTCGGCCTCAATGAAGACTTCATGCACGACATCGGCGGCACCCTTTACCTTATGTTCGGATCCGTGGCCCTGCTTCTGCTCATCGGCTGCGGCAATGTGTCCATCCTGCTGCTGGCCCGCGCTGCCTCGCGCCGCAGCGAGTTCGGCGTCCGCGCCGCCGTTGGCGCCAGCCGCTCGCGCCTGGTCCGACAACTCCTCACGGAATCCCTCGTCCTCTCCCTCACCGGCGCCGGCCTCGGCATTCTCCTCGCCTGGAAGATGATCGGAATGATCGTCGCCAACCTGCCTGAGTTCTCCTTCCCCCACGAGGCCGCCATCCACTTCAACATTCCGGTCCTCGCCTTCTGCGTCTGCCTTGCCGTCGCCACGGGCGTCCTCTTCGGCCTCTGGCCCGCACTCGAGCTATCCCGTCCCGACGTCGCCAGGACCGTGCAAGCCGGCTCCCGTAGAACTACCGCCAGCTCCGGCCGCCAGCGCCTCCACGGCGCGCTCATCTCCGGCCAGATCGCTCTCACCCTGCTGCTCCTCGCCGGAGCCGGCGCCGCCATTGAAGGTTTTGTCCGCCTCTCCAACACTCCCCTCGGCTACGACCCAACCCACGTAATGTCGGTCGGCATCCCCGTCCATCAGGGCACCTATGGAACCTGGGCCGAACGCGCTCCCTACTTCGAAAAACTCCTCGACGCTGTCCGCACCGTGCCCGGCGTGTCCATGGCCGCCATGTCCTCCAACGCCACCCCGCCCGACAATGGCTTCAACACCCACTTTGAAATCGTCGGCCAGCCTTCTTCGAATAACCAGGATCTTCGCTTCAACCTCGTCAGCCCCGAATACTTCCGCGTCCTCAGCATTCCCCTGCTTCAGGGCCGCATCTGGAGCGCCGATGAGAACCACCAGGGCGCCGCCCTCGCCGTCATCAATCAGACCTTCGCCAAGCGCTACTTCCCCCACGGCGACGCCATTGGCCACTCGCTTAAACTCCCTGAACTAGCCTCGGTCGCCCGGCCCCCGTTCCTCCTGATTTCTCCCGCCGCCTCGTCTCCCATCCTGGTCATCGGCATCGTCGGCGACAAGCTCGACAACGGCCTTGCCAAACCCGTCGAGCCTGAAATCTTCGTCCCCTATCCCTTCCTCACCACCATGTACACCCAGATCCTGGTCAAGTCGTCTGTGGGCTCTCCGCTCGCGCTCCTGCACGCGGTTCAGGTCAAGGTCAACTCGGTCGACCATGCCCAGCAGACCAATGGCCGCGTCGAAGATCTCGCCCAGTGGATTCGCGACACCCCCGAGTGGGCCCGTGGCCATCTTGTCGCCTGGCTCTTCGGCGGATTCGCCGCCCTCGCCCTCGCCCTCGCCGCCGTCGGCCTCTATAGCGTCGTCTCCTACACCGTCTCGCAGCGCACTAACGAGCTTGGCATCCGCCTCGCCCTTGGCGCATCGCGCGCAAACGTCCTCAGGCTCGTCCTCACATCCATGGTCGGCAGCGTTGCCATCGGCGCCGGTCTCGGACTCATCCTCAGCTTCGCCCTCAGCCGCCTCATGGCGCACTGGTCGCCGGAGAGCCAGGCCAGCTCCCGCGACCCCATCCTGATGCTCGCCGCTTCCCTCACCCTGCTCCTGGTTACGCTGCTCGCCAGCGCCATCCCCGCGCGCCGTGCCGCCGCCGTCGATCCGGCCATCGCCCTGCGCTACGAATAACGCGCGGTCCGGTCGAATAGCAGCCGAACCACGAACAAACCGTGCCCCATCCATTCGCGCAGTTTTAAGCGCGAATGGGTGGGAAGCCGCAAAACCCGCTCCGCAAACCTGACCTCTACGCCTGCCCCCTTATTAACCCCTCATTGACCTTTCCGCGCACCGCGTAGTATCTTCGCCTCAAAATCGTTCCCCCTTTGCAATCCCACTTGCACCCCAGAGGTTCACTATGCGCATGCTCATGTTCATCAAGCTTCCCGTCGAGCCGTTCAACGGCCTGGTCCGCAACGGCACCGCCTCCGCCACCATGAAAAAGATCCTCGACGACATCAAGCCCGAGGCTGCCTACTTCACCTCCATGGACGGTTGCCGGGGCGGCGTGGTCGTTGTCAATATGGACCACGCGTCGGATATTCCCCGCCTCGCAGAACCGTGGTTTCTCAACTTCAATGCCGAGGTCACCTTTGAGCCCGCGATGACTCCCGCGGACCTGGCCCATGCCAACCTCGACGCGCTCGGCAAACAGTGGTCCTGACCGGACCGTCAACGCTTCTCGACCGGGCCGCCCATCTTCCGCGCATCCCTCGCGCGAAGGATGCGACCGCCTTTCGCCCCTCGGTTCCTGGCCCTGCGCCTGTCCTTCGGAGCCTTTCATGCCCATAGAAGTCAATAATGTCGCGCCCCTCGTCCAGGTCTGCAGCATGAAGAAGTCCATCCACTTCTACCGCGACCTGCTCGGCTTCACCCTGACCGGCACCTCCCAATCCACGTCCGACGATCCTGACGACGTCGGCTGGGCCATGCTGGAGAGCGGCCCCGCCTGCGTCATGCTGAACTCCGCCTGCGATCCAGACAATGTCGCCGCAGCATCGGACTCCGCCGCCTCGCCCGGTCAACAGGATATCTGCCTCTACTTCGGCTGTCCCGACGTCGACGCCGCATACCAGCATCTCGTCGGCCAGGGCCTCAACCCGGACCCGCCTCAAGTTGCGTGGTATGGCATGAAGCAGCTCTACCTCACAGACCCCGACGGCTTCGGCATCTGTTTCCAGTGGAAAGAGTAGCCACGCACCTGTCTCACGCCGATCTCCGGAACCCCCACCGGCCCCGTCATCTTCTTATGACGGAACCACAGCACTCGGCTCCGGCACGCTGGCCTCCGATGTGGCCTACGCCACCACGGCTCTGACCGCGGGTGCACACTCCATCACCGCACAATATTCTTTCCGGATAAGCCCGGCTGCGCCAGCCATGTCACAGCTATCAAGCCTGATCGGCATTTGTAGGTGTGTCTCCAAGCCTCCTGAATGCTTGCCCTCAGCATCTCGAACAAAGCCCGCACCCGCAGCCTCGCCCAATTAACTCCTTCGTCCGTGATTCAGCGTCCTGCTCGCCCAGTTTCCTGTTGCCCTTGCAGGGCGATTTGTGACCCGCGTCACACAACATGGGCCAACATGCTCCCAACAACCACGTAAGCGCCTATAATCGTGCCTGCCCAGGGCTCCGATCGACCCTTCCCCCGACCGACCTCTCACCCGCACCTCTGGGCGTGCAAGGCCTCGGTCCAATGAAAACTCCCATCTCTCCGGTTTCCATCCTGGGTGGTTCTTCCGAGAGCTGCCGCGCCGCAACGCAATTCCTCAATCGGTTCGTTTTGCTGGCCATGCTTCTTCTGCTGGCCGGCTTTTGCCTCCCAGCCCAGACGCCGCCAGGCGAATGGGTCTGGATGGGCGGAAGCAGCGCGCCCAACCAGCCCGCCGTGTACGGCACATTGGGAACGCCCGCTCCGGACAACACACCAGGCGCGCGCGCAGGCGCGTTGAGCTGGACGGACGGCAACGGCAATCTCTGGCTCTTTGGGGGCGTCGGCTCCGAACTTTGGGAGTTCAATCCTTCCACGAACGAATGGGCATGGATGGGCGGAAGCAGCTTCACCAGCCAGATGCCCGTGTATGGAACGATGGGAACCCCCGCTCCGGGGAACACCCCAGGAGCAGCCAGCGGTGGATATTCGACCTGGAGGGATGGCAGTGGCCATTTTTGGCTCTTCGGAGGCGGTTATTATGACCCCGGGGTGAATGAAAACATCGCAGTCAACGCCCTTTGGGAGTTCGATCCTTCCAGCAACGAATGGGCATGGATGGGCGGAAGCAGCACGATTGGTAGCTGCCTCCCGCCCGATCCCTGGAATATAACCTGCGGCCATGCCGGTGTGTACGGCGCGCTGGGAACGCCCGCCGCCGGGAACATCCCTGGAAGCCGCTCTGGCGCCTCGACCTGGACCGACAGCAAAGGGAATTTCTGGCTCTTTGGGGGCGGGGGCTTTGATTCGACGGGAAATGGGGGCGAACTGAACGATCTTTGGGTGTTCAATCCTTCCACCAACCAGTGGACCTGGAGGGGCGGAAGCAGCACCGTCAATCAGGTTGGCGTGTACGGAACCTTGGGAACGCCCGCTCCGGACAACATCCCAGGACCGCGCAGTAGCGCGGTGACCTGGGAGGATGGCAGCGGCCATTTCTGGCTCTATGCCGGCGTCGGCCTCGCGGATTCGAGGGGATTTCCGACCGTTTTCGACGACCTTTGGGAGTTCAATCCTTCCCTGAATGAATGGGCATGGATGGGCGGAAGCAACACGAACCCCTCCTGTTCCTCTTATTGTCCCCTTTATGGCGAGTACGGCACATTGGGATCGCCCGCTGCTGGAAACATTCCTGGAGAACGCAGCAGCGCTGCGAGCTGGACTGATAGCAACGGCAATCTCTGGCTCTTGGGGGGCTCCGCGGCCTCAGAAAAGGCAACAAGCATAGATCTCAACGACATTTGGGAGTTCAATCCTTCCCTGAACGAATGGGCATGGATGGACGGAAGCCATCCGTACACAGGAGGCGATCCGAACGCGTGCAAAAACCACTATCCGCGGGCTATTGTATGTGCCGGCTCGTACGGAACGTTTGGAATACCCTCTGCCGGAAACCTCGCTCCGGGCCGCGATAGCGCCTCGATCTGGACCGACAGCGACGGCCACCTCTGGCTCTTTGGGGGGAACGGCTGTATTTGGCCAGGGAGTGACTATGATCCAACCTGTGGCCAATTCAACGACCTTTGGGAATATCTTCCGGACGGAGCCCCGACTCCCGCCACGCCAACTTTCAGCCTGTCCTCCGGAACTTACACGTCGCCGCAGACGGTGAGCATCTCGGATAGCACACCAGGCGCCGTCATCTACTACACCCTGGACGACTCAACCCCGAAAGCCAGTTCGGCCAGGTACTCCGCCCCTCTCACGATCAGCAATGCCGGCACCGTCATCAAGGCCTACGCTGGGGAACTCGGCTACCACAACACCGAGGTTACCAACATCAAGTATTGGATCCGGCCGGCCGCACCCACCTTCTCGCTGCCCAGCGGCCAATACCTGACGCCGCAGCCGCTGACCATCTCCAACACCTTCGCGGGCGCGACGATCTACTACACCACAGACGGCTCCAGGCCGTCGGCCAGTTCCACC
>DASZLE010000020.1:0-78771 GCA_035552475.1 Occallatibacter sp. | reverse complement strand
GCTCTTGCTTTTCTTTCTGTCATTCCCCGCAGGGAATCTGCTGAGCAGGCGTCACCACAAAAGCTGTCATCACCCAAAAGCTGTCATCTTGAGCGGAGCGAAAGATCCGCGGTTGCTTTTCGCCGCCTAATCCAAGATGCGCGGGTGCCCTGGGTCCCTCGCAACCGGGGATCCGGGAACGCGGAAGCCTGCCCAACCACAACTCGCCTCTAATTTACTGCACGTCCAGGCCCGGCGCTCAGCCTGCAGGAACCGTGGCTCCCGGAGGGAGCCAATGAAAGTAGTCATCCATGATCCTTCGGCTCACAACCACGCATGAAAATCGGCGACGGTTCGGATCCGGACACTTTCACCTCGGTCTGGCGAAGGAAACGCCAGCAGGCCGCGAGGCGGAAACGAATTCCGGACGGCAATGCAAGGTCGTTTCCATGCCGCGATTGGGTGGCTTGCATCATCGATACCGTCTCGCCGCGTAGTGGGTCCGCAACTCGATACAATCTTTGTTCCTCTGAACGAAGGCTTTGTGCGCCCAACGACCCCTTGCCAACCAATCCGGCCGCGCTGATCCTGCGCTCCCACTGCTGCTCCGAGCCAGAGTTTCATCCTCCTCCGCCTCCGACAACCCTTCCGGACCAGCTCTTTACTGTAAAGAGCGGAGCTTGTCTCAGCCCGGATAGAGTTTTGGCGAGGCACAGGAGTTTCATGCTCCTCCTCCGACCTTATGGGAACATCAACCAGCACGCGGCGAGTTCTAGCGAAGCTATAGTTGTCACGATTCTCCCATTTCCTCTTCCGACCAATGCTAGAACAAATCCTACACAGCTGAATGAAATCCCCGCCCATATCAAGAACCCTTTGTAGGAAGCCTCAATCCCGTGAGCAAAACCGTAGTAAAGGTGAATTGCGACACCGATAGTGAAACTTACCGCAGCAAGCCAGAGTAGCTGCTCTCGCTTTGTGGGCGCAGCCCCGGTTTCTCTCAGCGATCTTCTTATCCATATCCAAACGACAAATAGCAGCTCGACTATCACCTGCGCTACAGTGAATGCCAAAATAAGTGCACCTTCCATGTTGTTCTCCTTAATTGCCGGGCGGGTGGCCCGGGTGCCTACTCCAAATCCCGTGGCAGAGCCTGGCTTATCGTCTCCACATTCACGTCTCGCCGGAACACTCCCTCCGCGCCGGAGAATATCCCCCAGCCGCTTGGTCCTGGAATTGGTCCCTAGCGGCTCTTGCATCATCCCGTCACCTATCATCTAACTAGATGAATGATACGAACATGACCTTGCCCAGCCCGTCGCTTATCATCTATCTAGATGAATGATATGTGAAGAAAAACAGCGATCATCTACCGCCCCGTCGAGTGCGCGTGCCCCGGGTCTCATGGACGCGCGTTCCCAACCACAAATTTGAAGGTGCGCGGGATCACCAGATGATCCCTGGATGGCCGTCGCATCACCCTCGATCGCGCCCAAATATCGCCCCGCACCATTTATGGTGCAACCGAGTCAAGCCCCTCACCCTGTGGAAAACATACCTAACCCCTTTGCCTTCTATTAGAAGAAATAGTTGTGGATTTATGCAGTCCAAGGTTTCGAATTTGTTAAGCTAAAAACAGTAAGAGAAAACGCGCCCGGCCAAGGAGAATTTCCTCAGCCGGGCTTTTCATTTCCCGTGTGAACACCTGGGTACCAGGGATGACGGCTGTGCCCCATCCATCCGCTCGGTTTCATGGGCGGATGGGTGGGTGGGGAACCAGCGCAAAATCACTGCAATTTTATGGCTTAAATCAATGAATCCACAAGACATCGCCGTTTTTTATTCCGCACTCTACCGAGCCGCCCCTGTCGGGTTCATGAGCGGATCGGTGGGCGGGAAACAGTGCAAAATCACTGCAGTTTCAGGGCATAAAACCATGAATCCACAAGACATCGCCGTTTTTATTTTCTGCACTTTCCCACAGAAAAAGACGAGGGCGCACCCATTCAGGTGCGCCCCTGTCTCCATTCCCTGCTCCCTAGAACGCAGGCTGCGCGTCGAGCTCTTCCTTTTCTTCCAGCCCATACCGCCGCAGCAGATTCGGCAGGCTCTGTGAGAACGCCGAACGCGGCATCACCGTGTCGCATCCCGCCTCGACGGCCTTCATCTTCAGGTCGCCCTGCAGGTGCGAAAGGAATCCGATAACGGAAACACCCTTCTTGAACTTCGTCTTGAACTTCGGAACCAGCGTCATCGGCTTGGCGTTGGCGTTGTTCAGGTCGAAGACAAGCAGCCGCGCGCGTTCTTCCTCGGGCGCCTCCAGGATCCGCCGCACCACTTCCTTGTCCGTGCCCTTCACGAACTCCACCTTCACACCCAGCTTCCGCGCCGTCTCATTGATCTTGGCCAGGAAGAACAGGTCCTCGATGAAGCAGAAGATACGCGTGGGCGCATTGTGCGCGATCGGCGCCGGCCCGGCCTGCGCCGCATAGGCATCCTGATAGTAGTTGCCGTGCCCATTGCCCGCGGTGGGAATGGTGGACGCGGGCACGTCCGCCACGTTGCCATTCGCTACGCGGTAGCTGTGGTCCATGGGACCCACAAACTCTCGCGGGCCGCGCTGCTTGTTCTTGCGCTTGCCCTGGTGCGGGGGATGGATGCTGTTGCCCGGCGACGGCGGGGGCTGCGGTGGGCCGCTCTTGAAGAATTTCTTCTTCTTCCGGGCGTGCCCCCCATGTTGCTGCCCCTGGCCGTGCTGGCCCTGTGGCGGCTGCTGCGGCTTGGGCGGGGGCGCGACCGCATGCGGTTGCGGCGGACTCTGGGCCTGCTGGCCCTGGGGCTGCTGCACCTGCGGAACGCCTGCGTGGTTCGACTTGTTCTTGCGGCGGCGCCGACGGCGCCGATGCCCTTGCGACTGGCCCTGGCCTGGTGCCGGGCTCGCCCCCACTTCAGGCTGGGGCTGCGTCGATTCTGTTGTCATGCGTGCACTTCCTGGCACTTTGCTGTTGGATGCATTGCTCTTTCTTCGCCGCGGCCTTGTCGGCACACGGTTCTACCTTGTCTCGGATCGGCCCTGTCTCAGGTTAGGAATGGCGACCGTGCCGCACCCTTCGGTGCTGGCCGGTTCGGTCGCGTAGCGGAGTGCTGTCCGCAAATCTACCATGACCTTCTTTCGCTTACAGCATCCCGCCGGTCTCTGACCCGTGCGGAACCTTCCTCTAATGGACCCCAGTCGCTGCCGCTGCCGAATTCCACCCCGCCGCAGCTCAATCAGGCCGGCCTCTTCTCGTGCTGAGCCTCTTGGACCCGGCGCACATGACTGCCCTGATATCCCCAAACAGAATCCGGCCGGCAACCGCATGGCTTCCTGCGCCGTCCTTGTTCCTCTCGTGAGGCCTTTCCAATCGGGGAGACTTCGCCACTCTCGAGCCGTTTATTGAGCTCCCGGGCGAGCTATCTTTGCTTGAGCAGCGGGCGCGCTCGACCCAGGTCCGGGGGCGCGCCTCAGCCGCTTATCGGCAAATTTGATACTACCGCGAGCCGCGTCCGCTGGCAAGTGCCTCCTGCGGAACGGGTGCCAGCTTCTCTCCCTGGAGCGATGTGGCCCGAGAAGTGTCCAATGGAAAAGCGCCACTCGCATCGAGTGGCGCCTTTAGCCTCAAACCGGGGTCACTGGCCTCCCCCGTATTTTATGATCGCGGTATGATTACCGCTTTTTGGCTCCCCGGCCGGTGTCTCTCTTATGGGAGATTCGCCTTTGGGCGTCGCTCTTGCCGGGTGCCTTCTTTGTTCGGCCATCCATTTCTGGTGGCCTGATCATCACTGGCGCCTTTCTAGGTTGCAATCCCCATGCCGTTCGGAACTTCCACTGAATTCAAATACTTGCGACCCCTGTCCCAAACCGATTTACCGCAATTCTGGAGTCGGGGCATCCTCCGCTACAAAAAACAATAGAAATTCAATTTTGGCACCCCGGACAATAGTGGGTGCTTCGCCCCGCCACCACTATCCGCCGAATCGCTGTCCCGCATCTCCGGCACGGCTCTCCCGTTCGCTGGTAAACACGATGCTCAAGCTGGAAGAACCCCCGCACTCCCTCGGCGTCCACGTAATCGGATACGGACGAGCCGCCCAGCCGGATCGCGTGTTCGAGCACTTCTTTGAGAGCCTTCCGCAGCCGTTCCAACTCCACGGCCGACAATCGCCCGGCGTGGCGCCGCGGCCGGATTCCCGCCCGGTACAAGCTCTCATCGGCATAAATGTTTCCCACCCCGGCCAACAGCGCCTGGTTCAGCAGGGCCGCTTTCACCGGTGTCCGGCGTCCGCGGAACAGCGCCGCAAACTCAATCTTCCCGATCTTCAGGGGCTCCGCCCCCGGAGCGCCGAAATCCTCGTCCCGGGTCAGGTCCCGAAACTCCAGCCGTCCGAACCGGCGCGGATCGACGAACCGCAGCTCCCGCCCGCTCTCCATCCGCAACCGGGCATGCGTGTGCGGCGCCACGGGCGCATCGGGTGTGGTGACCAGAAGACGTCCGGTCATGCCCAGGTGCACAATCCACTGCGCGCCTACTTTGGCTGCTTCGTGAACGACGCCGGCTGCGGAGCCCAGATCGCAAACGATGTGCTTTCCGGCGCGGCGCACTCCCAGGACCCGGCGTCCCTCCAGCCCATTGGCCTGCGCGGCCGGCGGCGTTTTGAACGGTTCGCGGTGTCTCCCGAACCATGCTTCGGCAATGCGATCGCCGCGCACACGCGCATCCACGCCGCGCGCGATCGTCTCCACTTCAGGCAGCTCAGGCATCCCCTCGATTGTAGAAGCCAGGACAGAAAATCCGGCCCGGAACAAGAAAGTGCGCGGTCTTTGCAGGCGTTTGCGCAGGAGTGCGGCGCCGGCGACAAAGTCGCAAATCTTCACGTGCTCCTGCCGGGCCGCGCCCTCTATACTCGTTCGGACGGATTCCCCGTTTCCGGAGTGCACAAGCATGATGCGCAAAGCGGTGACGATCTGGGCGGCATTGTCCCTGGCGGTTTTCGTGATAGCGGCCATCGCCTGCGTGGCGATCTGGAGCGGCGGATTGGGCGTGCGCCCGCATCCGCCCGCCTTCGAGGCCAGCCTGGCCATGAGCGCATTGGATAGCTCTATTCCCTCGCGCTATTCCAAGCTAAAGAACCCGCTGGCAACGGTCGATATGAAGGATGCGGCCGGCCACTACGAAGAGCATTGCGCGGTATGTCACGCGGACGATGGTTCGGGCCACACCAAGTTTCACGGCACCATGGACCCTCCGCCAACCGACCTGCGATCACAGGACACCCAGGAAATGCCGGATGGCGAGCTTTACTGGATTGTCAAGAACGGCGTGCGCTGGTCCGGCATGCCGGCTTTCGGCGCGCCTGGCGATAACGACGAGCACGCCTGGAAGATCGTGGCATTCGTACGCCATCTGCCCAGCCTGACCCCGGATGAGTTGAAGGCGATGAAGGCCGGCGGCGACGATGATGACCACGGCGACCACGGAGACCACCAGCACTGACGCGTGCAACATGTTCAAGGGCCATGCAGTGTTTGGTGCAGAACCAGCTCATGGTGGCGGAAGTGCGTGTGAGTCGAACACACCGTCGCCCGTGAAGGACGACCGCCGGTTTTGAAGACCGGGAGGATCACCGGAGCCCAGGCACTTCCATTCGCGCACAGAGTTTCAACTATAATACGGACTCGCCGCAATCCCTTCAGCCACGGTCAAAGTTCTTCTGGAGCTCCCCATCTCAATGCGATTGACACAACAGGTAAAGGCCGGCGGTTGCGCCAGCAAACTTGCGCCGGGCTCGCTAAGAGCGGTTCTCGACGGGCTGCCGCCGCAAGCGGATCCCAATCTGCTGGTCGGATTCGATCAATCGGATGATGCGGGCGTGTACCGGATCGGCGAAGATATTGCCCTGGTCCAGACCGTCGATTTCTTTACTCCGATGGTCGACGATCCATTTATGTTTGGCCAGATCGCCGCTGCCAATGCGTTGAGCGATGTGTATGCGATGGGTGGCAGGCCGCTGACTGCGCTTTCCATCGTTTGCTATCCCCAGGACGGCGATCTCGAAATTCTGGGGCAGGTGATGCGCGGCGGGCTGGACAAGTTGAAGGAAGCAAACTGTACCGTGGTTGGCGGCCACAGTGTTCGCGATACGGAGATGAAGTTCGGTTATGCCGTGACCGGGCTGGTCGATCCCGGGCGTGTCTACACCAATGGAGGCGCGCAGGCGGGCGATGCGCTGATCCTGACCAAGCCCCTCGGCACCGGCGTGATCACGACCGCATTGAAACAGGGCAAAGCAATGGGTGCGTGGGTCGACGCCGCGGTGAAATCGATGACAGCGCTCAATCAACGTGCGGCAGCGATTGTGGAAGAGCACGCCGGCGTTCATGCCATGACCGATGTGACGGGGTTTGGGCTGATGGGTCATGGGCGCGAGGTTGCGATGGCCAGTGGAGTTGTGCTCGAGATCGAGACGGGGAAGGTGCCGCGGCTTCCGGGCGCTCTTGAAGCCATTGCGTCCGGTGCGATCCCGGGCGGACTGCTGGCGAATCGAGAATACGCGGAGTGCGTGGTTACACAGGATCCTTCGAGCGAAATTCCCGAGGCGGTTCGCACCCTGATGTTCGATCCGCAGACTTCCGGCGGGTTGTTGATCAGCGTGATTGAGCCCGAGGCTGCCGGCCTGCTTCAAGCAATGAGATCGGCGGGAATTCCGGCGGCGCGGATTGGACGAGTGCTGGAAGGGAAGCCGGGGATTGTGCTGCGCTAGCTCAAAAGACAGGCGGCCGGATTGCATGCGAGAGACGAATGAAGTTGCGGTGAAAGCAGAAACCTCGGGTAACTCCGCGGAACAGCTTTATCGCGAGCTGCCCTCCGTCAACGATTTGCTCCTGGAGCCGCTGCAGCCGCTATTGCAAGTGCACGCGCGCATTCGCGTAGTGGACGCATGCCGGGCTGCGCTCGAAGAGATTCGTCAGGATATTGCATGCGGAGTCCAGTCACGGGAAACGCTGGAAGGACGAATAGCCGATCTGCCAAAGACGATCGAGAAAAAGCTGAATCAAAGGCGACGCTACTCGCTTCGCCGCGTGATCAATGCGACCGGCGTCCTGCTGCATACGAATCTGGGACGCGCGCCGCTGAGCCGGAAAGCTCTGGAGCATGTTGTCGATATTGCCGGCGGCTATTCGAACCTGGAGTTCGATCTTGAGTCGGGCGAACGCGGCAAGCGCGACGTTCATGTCGAGTCACTGATACTGGCGTTGCTGCTTCCCGCGGCTGGGGCCGATGCTTGTGCGGTAACTCATCGGGCAGTTGTAGTGAATAACTGCGCGGCTGCCACTTATCTAGCGTTGCACGCGCTGGCAAAGGGCAAAGAGGTGCTTGTATCCCGCGGCGAACTGGTGGAGATAGGCGGAGGTTTCAGGATCCCGGAAATCCTTGAGGAGTCAGGCGCTCAACTGCGTGAAATAGGCACAACCAATCGGACGCGCATCGCCGATTATGATAAGGCAGTCTCGCCCAACACCGGATTGATTCTGCGCGTCCACCCATCGAATTTCAGCATGGACGGATTCGTCGAGAGGCCGGCGCTTGAGGAACTCGTCGCTCTTGGACGGCGCGTCAACATCCCTGTCTTTGAAGATCAGGGCACGGGGCTCGTGCACTCGCTCGATGATTTTGGTATAGCAGGCGAACCAACCCTGGTGAAGAGCCTGGGCGCGGGCTGCGACCTGGTGGCTGCGAGCGGAGACAAGTTATTCGGCGGACCCCAGTGCGGAATTCTCGTTGGGAAGACTCATCTCATTGATGCGATCCGGAAGCATCCGCTCTTCCGCACTTATCGCGTGGATAAGTTAAGTTATGCCGTGCTGGAAGCAACGCTGCATCAGTATCATTCGGGTGCGGCCGAGGAGATACCAGTTATAGGAATGCTGAGGATGGGCGCCGAGGCGGTTAGAAGCCGATGTGCCTGTGTGGCGAATGCTCTCGATAACTCCGAATTCGCGGCGGAAGTTATCGAAGTAGAGAGCGTGCTGGGCGGAGGTACGGCTCCCACCGCGCGTCTAAAGAGCGCTGCGATCGCGCTCACGCATGCGGCGCTTGATGCCGAGGAACTCCTTGGCGCGCTGCGCGGATTCGACCCTCCGGTGATTGGCCGGATTGCGGACGATCGGGTGCTGTTGGATCTGCGCACCGTTGAACCCGGCGATGACTCGCATTTGATAGAAGCCCTGAAGCAAGTGCCGTCCTCGCACGTGACGTCGCCGGAAAGCTGACATGGCTGGACAATTTTCCGAGAGACAGTCCGAGCCGGGCGCGCAGCCGAAGACCATCGTCATCGGCACCGCGGGGCATATCGATCATGGCAAGACCGCGCTGATCCGAGCACTGACCGGTGTCGACACCGATCGCCTCCCGGAAGAAAAGAGGCGGGGCATCACCATCGACCTTGGGTTTGCCTCGCTGAGCTTGCCTGCGGCGGATGGATCGACAGTGCAACTGAGTTTTATCGATGTACCGGGCCATGCGCGGTTTGTGCGCAACATGCTGGCCGGCGCCGGCGGCATCGATGCGGTTCTGCTGGTGATTTCCGCCGAGGAAGGCGTAAAGCCGCAGACCGAGGAGCACCTGGCAATCTGCGCATTGCTTGGCATTCAGTGCGGAGTCACGGTGCTTACCAAGACCGATGCGGTGGACGAAGCGACGCTCAGCGACGTCCGCAATTCGGTTGAAACTTTTCTCCGCACCACCTTTCTGGCTGCGGAGCCGCTGGTGTGCGCGAGCGCGTTCACGGGCGCAGGGCTCGATGCGTTGCGAGAAGAGCTGGGGCTGCTTGCGGCGCGCATTCCGGTCCGGAAGTCCGGCTCAATGGCGAGGCTGCCCCTCGATCGCGCATTCACCATGAAGGGCTTTGGCACAGTAGTTACCGGCACCCTGATGACTGGATCTGTGGCGGCGGGGCAGGAACTTGCGGTCGAGCCTGGAGGAAAGACCGTGAAGATCAGGGGAATCCAGGTGCACGGTCAGTCGGCAATCAAGGCTGAGGCTGCCACGCGCGCGGCGTTGAACCTGACTCGGATGGAGGCTGCGGAATTTCATCGCGGGGACACGCTGGTTGAGACCTCGACGATTGTTGCCGTGGACACAATCGATGCTGAGATCCGCATGCTTGCGGATGCGCCGGCGCTGAAGCATCGCGCGCGGGTCCACTTCCATGCCTTCGCGTCGGAATGCATGGCGACGATTTCGCTGTATGGTTATCGGCCCGTGGAACCGAACACCTCACGCCTGGCGCGGCTAAAGCTGGCAAAGCCGGTTGTGCTGCTGCCCGGCGACAGGTTTGTTCTGCGGCAGGGCGCGCCCATCGCCACCGTCGGCGGAGGGCTTGTACTCGATGCGCATCCCGTCCCGCAGCAGAGGAAGGCGCGAACTCAGGAATGGCTGCGGCAGTTGCTCCACGCCGGGGCTGACGAACAGCTTGCGTTGCGGGCGGCGCGGCGCGGAGAGGCCGGCATCATGGTGGCCGAACTATCGGCGGAGACCGGCCTGACAGGCGATGCCATCGCTACGATTCTGCAGCCAACGATTCGGGACCAACTGATTCACCGGCTCGGCGCGGATTTGCTTTTGGGCCGGGAGGCGCTGCTCGACGCGGTGGCAACGGTGCATGCCGAATTCGAGAAGATGATCGCGCGGGCGGGAAAATCCGGAGTCAAGCGGTCATCCCTGGGGAGCCAGGTGCGCTTGCGGCCAGAGGTTCTGGATTGGGCGCTGCGCACACTCGAACGGGCCGGAAAGCTGACGATTCTCAATGATCTTCTGCTTCCGCCAAAGAGCGAGACTGCTGAAACTCACCACGAACAGGAGAAGCTTTCGGCAGTTTTGCGGGCCTATGCATTGGCGGGGCTTGCGTCTCCCGCGCCCAGCGAATTGGCTGCGGAACTGAAGATGGATGCGGCGCAAATGCGGCAGGCGATCACGGCGCTTCTCCGCGAGAAGAAGCTGGTGCGCCTCGGGGATGACTCGCTATGCGTGGATCAGAGCGCGCTTGCCGATTTGAAGCAAAGAGTGCAACTGCTGCGAGGGAAAACTCTCGATGTGGGCCAGTTCAAACTATTGGCAGGTGTCTCGCGCAAATACGCCATTCCGCTGCTCGAATATCTCGATCGGGAAAGGGTCACGCGCAAGCAGGGCGACCATCGCGTTGTGCTCTAGGGCGTCGAGCGCGACCGAACTGCTGGCCGGCTGGCGCTTCATCCGAATGGATGGTCTTGCTTCGTATCGCACCATGGTATAGTCCTGAGGAAACAGGCAATTGTGAACCGTGGCTGACCCCGAAACCAAGATCAGGATCGTTGAAGACGCTGACGCGACCGGCGATGTAGCCGTAGTCTATGACGAGTGGCGCGCCAAATCCGGCAGGCAGAAGATGCCGGGCATCATGAAGTGTTTCAGCCACCGGCCCGATTTTCTGCGCGAAGTGATCCGATTCAGCGACACCATTCATTTCTCCGAAGGGCACTTGAATCGACGCCAGAAAGAGGCCATTGCAAGCTGGGTCTCGTATCTGAACCGGTGCCCGTATTGACTGGATTCGCATGCCTACTTCCTGCGTGTTCAGGGAGCCAATGAAAAAACGGTGCAAGCGCTGGTGGAAGGGAAGCTGGATGAAGCGGACCTGATTCCGGCGGAGCGCGCGCTTCTGGACTATGTGGCCAAGGTGACGGAGGCGGCGTACCGCACCACGCATGAAGATGTGCAGACGCTCCACGATCATGGCTGGACCGAGCCGCAAATCGCCGAGGCAGTCTATATCACGGCGATGTTTGCGTTTTTTAACCGCGTGGCCGATGCGTTTGGAGTGCAGTCGCAGCACTACCTTGAGATGAACGCGATGACAAGGTAAGGGGAGAGACCAGCCAATGAAGGCGACAACAAAACGATGGTTGCTTCGCTCGTGCGGCGTCCTTTTTGTCGCATGGCTGGCCTTTGTCGGGTATATCGACTGGGCGATGCATCAACCGCCGGAAGTGTTTGGGCGCGTGATGATGCACATGCCCATGCCGGCCTACTTCCTGTTTCCCTTTGAAACCATGTGGACGCAGGCACGCTATGGGCAGGTGAATCCAGGCGACAATGCGCCCGACTTCGCCGTCAAGACACTGCAGGCCGAGACACCCGTCCAACTCGCCTCTCTCTGGGCCCACAAGCCTGTCGTGCTGGTCTTCGGGAGCTATACCTGACCGCCTTTTCGGCGGGAGGTTCCCGCCCTGAACAAACTGGCTGAGCAGTACAAGGACAAGATCGATTTCTACGCGGTCTACATTCTTGAAGCACACCCGACGGATGTGTGGGAGATGCAGTCCAATGTGCGCGACCACGTGCTCTTTGCCAGCCCGAAGAATGAGAGCGAGCGTTTTTCCGTGGCCGGCGCCTGTGTTCGAAAGCTGGGGATCAAGTTTCCGGCACTTGTGGATAGCCTCGACAATCGCGTAGAGGCCGCTTACACCGGCTGGCCCGATCGGCTTTATCTGATCGCTCCGGGCGGGAGGGTCCTCTTCAAGAGCAAGCCCGGCCCGTTCGGCTTCAACCCCGACGGTCTGACGGCGGCAATCCAGCAGGCGGTTCACTAGCGTTGACGGGCCGGGTTTGTTGCCTCTCGATGACAATGTTCCCGGTCTTTCTCCGTTTCCGCGAAGAATCCCCTGTGTCCGCGAACTTCCCGTGACTTTCTTATGACAAGTTTCCTGTTGACCCAGGTCGAAGGGGACCGTCGAATAACTGCCCCACACGGGGGGATACCGGGGCACTGTCAATCATGACTGGATAGTTGTATTTCCAGCCACTTTCCGCCGGCCCTACACTTGGAGCGGGATCACACTTTCGGTGCTTCCCCTTGGAGCCCGCCGGTATCACCCTGGGATGCGAATAGGAGCTCGTTTATGCGATGGGAGACCCTTAGGGTGGTCTGCGCTCTCGGGGCGATTGCTGTCGGCTGCCGTGCGCTGCAC
Source organism: Occallatibacter sp. (assembly GCA_035552475.1). Lineage (GTDB taxonomy): Bacteria > Acidobacteriota > Terriglobia > Terriglobales > Acidobacteriaceae > Telmatobacter. The sequence continues at coordinate 66,746 of DASZLE010000020.1, read as the reverse complement.
GTCTGGCCGGTCGCGTCGGAAGCCGCCGCGCCATGACCAGCCGCTTTCAAACGCGGGCATTCCTTTTATGCTTTCTGCCCTTTACAGCGCTGCTCACCAGCAGCTTCTGGATGGTGCAGCGGTTCGCGCAGTCCACCGTTCGCGACGGTCTGCGCGCATCGTTGCGCCAGAATCAATTAGCCATGGCGCGGCTCTATGCGCAGGGGAGTCTGCAGAACAGCCGATTCCTGAAAGTAGCCGGCGAGAACACCGGCCTCAAAGCCGTAATGGTCCTGCTGCTCTCCCGTCCGGAGAGCGAAAGCGCGCACAGAACCGTGGAAGACCAGCTGAGCGAGCTCGGCCAGCGCATGGGTTTCGACTTCATGCTGGTGAGCGCTCCTGACGGAGCCCCGCTGGCAGGCGTGTTCCGCCATGACGCCGGTCAGCTGATCCCGCAGGACCTGCACAAACTGCCTGGAAATGCCTCCGGCCTGCTGGATCTGGATGGACACATCCTGCAGGTAGCCTCCGTGCCCATGGACGAGGCCGGAGAATATCTCGGGGTGCTCTCCGTAGGAGAACGTTTCGACCTTGCCGGACTCACCACCCTGGCCGCTCTCACCCGCGACGGCAAAGTTGTCGAGTCGAATCTTCCCGGCTTCTCGGCCAGTGACCTCAACCGCGCGCTGGCGGGATGCGCGGCGCAGGAAGAGTGCAATCTCCGTCTCGGGGGTGCAGACTGGATCTCGCTGCGGGTGAAGTCCTTCGGCCACGGATATCAATTGCTCAGTTTCCAGAACGTCGATGCGACCATGCGGCCCATCCAGTCGCGGCTCAACACTCTCTTTCTGTCACTCGTACTGGCCAGCACGCTGGTCGCCATGCTTTGCGGTATCGGATCGTCCCGTTCCATCGTCGAGCCCATTGCGGCGGTGGTTTTGCAACTTCGCGGCGCGGTCCGCACCGGCAAACTTTCAGAGCTCACAACGCACCCTTCGTCGATTGCGGAGATCAGGGAGCTGGTCGAGATCTATAACCGCGCCGCAGTCTCCGTACGGGCCTCCGGCGAAAGCCTTGAGCGAGCGGTACTCGAGTTCGTAGGATCGCTGGCCCATGCCCTTGACGCACGCGACCAGTACACTGCTGGCCACAGCTGGCGCGTCAGCCAGTTGTCGTGCGGCATTGCCGCGGCGCTGGGCCTGGACAATGAACAGATCGAGCGCATCCGCATCGGCGCCCTCCTGCACGACATCGGCAAGATCGGCATCGCCGACCACGTGCTCCAGAAGCCTGGCAAGCTCTCGGCTGAAGAGTTCGCGCTGGTGAAGGAACACCCTGTCATCGGGCGACACATTCTTGAAGGCGTGCAGGGATTTGCACCCTTCCTGGCCGCCGTCGAGCTGCACCATGAGAACTGGGACGGCACTGGCTACCCGCGCGGACAACGAGAGCTCGAGACGCCGATCGACGCTCGGATCATCCACGTCTCCGATGCCTATGATGCCATGACCACCAACCGTTCCTATCGGCGCGGAATGACGCACGAGCGCGCCATTTCAATCCTGGTGGAGTGCAGCGGCACTCAGTTTGATCCGCACATTGTGGAGATCGCGATCAACCTGCCGCTGGGAACTTTTCTGCGGTCGGAGGAGCTGGCCCTGCCCACTTCTCGGCCGGAGCCGGAAACAGAGTTGATCCTGGACTGAAAAAACCTCCAACTGGAAAAAATTCCGCCGACCGGTGCGGATTTGCGCGAAAAAATAAAACGGCGATGCCCTTTGGATTGATGAGGATAAGGACTCAAAATGCAGTAAATCAGGGGACCGAAAAGGCAGGGGATGAGGGAACAAGGGAACGAGGAAGTGGCCGCCCGAATGGAATGCACGAAAATAAAAAACGGCGATGTTCTATGGAATGAAGAGGATAAAGGCTCAAAGTGCAGTGATTTTGCAGGCTTTGAGGCAGGGTGAGCGGGGGATGGACGGATCCCGAGGGTGGGCCGGGCGGAGGTGCGGCTGGCGAGCTGCATAGCGTTCCTTTCGGGTCCAGAAATGCGAATGCCCACCGGGCTAAGGCGACGGTGGGCAATACTTTTTCCAACTCTGAGACTATGCTAGCACATTAGGGTATTGGTAACTGCATTTTGGTTACTATTGTTTCTCTTACAAAACAAATGAGTTAAGAGAAAAGTTTTCCACAGGTACTTGACAAGTCGGAGGAACAGGCCGGAATCGAGGCGAAAAAGGGTGTTCCGGGATGGGATATTGTCAGTGAATGGTCCGAGTTTCGATTTTCTATCCTTCGAAGCCGAATTGCCGGTTCGACGTCGACTACTACCTGAACACCCACATGCCGCTTGCGATCGGCCTGCTGGGAGCCGCGGTGAAGGCGGTTTCAGTGGAGATCGGTCTGTATGGAGGCATGCCCGGCCAAGCGCCGCCATTCATGGCCATCTGCGCCTTTACCTGCGAGTCGGTGGATGCTTTTACCGCCGCGTTTCTGCCCAACGCGGACGTGCTCCAGGGCGATATTCCGAACTACACGGACATTGCGCCGGTGATCCAGGTGAGCGAAATTCGTATGGAGCAGTGAAGGGAACGGGCGTCGCGCCCTTCGGTTCTGTAAGTTGTATGTGAACGCCATTGCAATCGCGGTAAAATGCACGGCATGACTTCCCCAAAACTGATTGGCAGGTACGAGGTTCTTGAGGAGCTGGGGCACGGCGCCATGGGCAGCGTGCTGAAGGCGAACGACCCTTCCATGGGCCGGACCGTGGCGGTGAAAACGATTCTGACGTCGGCCCTGGAGAGCCACAAGGGCGAGGAGTACCGGATGCGGTTCTACCGCGAGGCGCGGGCGGCGGGGAGCCTGGCGCATCCGGGGATTGTGCCGGTATTCGACGTGGGCGAGGACGAAGGCACTCCCTACCTGGTGATGGAGTACGTGGAGGGGCGGACGCTGGCTACGGCGGCGCGGAGCGGGGAGCGGTTCACGCTGGACCGGGTGTGCGAGCTGGGACAGCAGATTGCCGAGGCGCTGGGGTACGCGCACAAGAAGGGCGTGATCCATCGCGACATCAAGCCGGCGAACATCCTGATGACTTCGCCGGAGGTATACGGCAGCGAGCGGCCGCGGATCACCGACTTTGGCGTGGCCAAGATGGCGGTGGGCGAGGTGACGACGACGGGGCAGTTGCTGGGGACGCCGGCGTTTATGCCGCCGGAGCAGTTTACGGGGTCGCCGGTGGATGGGCGCGCGGACCTGTTTTCGCTGGGGGTGATTCTGTATGCGCTGGCGACGGGAGAGCAGCCGTTCCACGGCGAGACGATGACGGCGGTGTCGTACAAGGTGGTGCACACGGATCCGGTGCCGCCGGGGCGGTTTAACCCGTCGATGCCGCCGCAACTGGAAGCGGCGATTCTGAAGTGCCTGGCGAAGAATCCGGCGGACCGGTTCCAGACCGGCGAAGAACTGGCTGGTGCGCTGGCAGCGCTGCGGGCTGCGCCCGAGGCGACGGCGCTGGGGACGGCGATGCGGACGTCGGTGATCACGACGTTAGGCGATACAGAGGCCACGCTGGACGAGAGCGCGGCTGGATTGTCAGTGAGGCAGACCGCGCCGGTGCAGCTGGTTGCGGTGCCGGTGCAGATGGCGGCCGCGCGGCAGGAACCAGCGCCGGTGGTGGTGCGGCGGCGGGCTGCGATTGGGCCGGTGGCAGGCGCCATGGCGGCCGTGGTGGTGGTTGCGCTGGCGGTGGGCGGATGGTGGTTTGCGCGGCACCGAAGCGTAGCTGCGCAGCCGGCTGCGCAACAGGGCGGGGGGCCGGTGGCGGCCGCGGCTGCGCCGGCGGCAGATGAGGGGACGAACACGTCGGATGCGGTTGCCGCGCCGGTGGCTACGGCGGCGGCTGCTCCTGCTGCTGCGGCTCCGGCTGCAACGGTGCCCAGGCCGAAGGCAGCGGCTGCAAGTGTGGGGTTCGATCCGAAGACGCTGGACCCGAAGACGAGTGCAAAGCTGAAGATCGAGCTGAGCCGCATTCCCGACGGCACGGCCTTCACGGTGGAGATGAACCGGAAGGTGTACCTGAACGGGGTGGCTGGAAACAAGAGCACATTCGAGAACGTGCTTGTTCCGCCGGGAGTACAGGAGTTCCGGGTGACGATGAAGGCCGGCGGTCAGCGGAGAGAGTCGAACATTGTGAGCGACGATTTCAAGGCGAAGAAGCGCAAGACGCTGAAGATCGAGCTGAATGGGCTGGGGCCGGGGGGAGCGCCGGCGCGGGACACGCAGGTGTTTGTGGCGCTGAAGTGAGAAGACGGATCAAGAGCCAAGCTACGAACCTTGGGTTTTGTCCGCGGGTTTCCCGTCCCCGGTTTTCGACGGCGTGAGAGTCCCTCCCCGGTCCCCGAATGCGAGGGACCGGGGGCACCCTCGAACGGGGGACAACTCATATGAGACCAGGGTCACCCGCCAGGTTTCCCATCTCCGATAGCCTGCGCCCGGTCTTGGCGAAGGGCGTGGTGGTGTGGTCGAACTGCAACCGCAGATCCTTCGTCGCTCAGGCTCCTCAGGATGACAAGCTTTGGAGAGAGGTCGGAGCTACGTTGGCTGCGGGTTACGGGTAGATGCGGTGCAGCGTCCGCGCGAAGGGGATGGTTTCTCTTACGTGGTCTAAGCCGCAGACCCATGCTACTAACCTCTCGATTCCCATGCCAAAGCCGGCGTGGGGGACGCTGCCGTAGCGGCGCAGGTCTAAATACCACTGGAAGGCTTCTAACGGCAGGTTGTGCTGCTCGATGCGGGATTTGAGCAGGTCGTAGGAGGCTACGCGCTGCGAGCCGCCGATGACTTCGCCGTAGCCCTCGGGGGCGAGGACATCGACGCAGAGGGCGAAGGTGGGGTCGTCGGGGTCGGGCTCCATGTAAAAGGCTTTGACGGCGGCGGGGTAGCGGTGGACCATGACGGGCTTGTCAAACTGCTTGGTGAGCCAGGTCTCGTCGGGGGAGCCGAAGTCGTTGCCGTACTCGAAGGGCTGCTCGAGCTCGCCTTTCCGGTGGGCCTCGTTGAGCATCTTGGCGGCTTCGTCATAGCGCAGGCGTGGGAAGGGCGGGAGGATGGAGGCGAGCTTGGCGGGGTCGCGGCCGATGACGGCCAGCTCGGACGCGCGGTTTTTGAGGACGGACTGGACGATGTGGGAGATGAAGTTTTCCGCGAGCTCCATGAGGCCGTCGAGATCGCAAAAAGCAACCTCGGGCTCGATCATCCAGAACTCGGTGAGGTGGCGGCGGGTTTTGGATTTTTCCGCGCGGAAGGTGGGGCCGAAGCTGTAGACCTTGCCGAGGGCGAGGGCAGTGGACTCGATATAGAGCTGGCCGGACTGGGTGAGGTAGGCGGGGTCGCCGAAGTAGTCGACGGGGAAGAGGGTGGAGGTGCCTTCGCAGGCCGCGGGGGTGAGGATGGGCGGGTCGGTGCGGATGAAGCCGTTGGAGTCAAAATACTCGGCGGCGGCGCGCATGATTTCCGCGCGGACGCGGAGGATGGCGGACTGGCGCGGGGTGCGGATCCAGAGGTGGCGATGCTCCATGAGGAAGTCGACGCCGTGCTCTTTGAGGGTGATGGGGTAGGGGTCGGACTCGGGAACGCGCTGGATGACCTGGATTTCTTCGACGTCGAGCTCGAAGCCGCCGGGGGCGCGCTTGTCGGCGCGGACTTTGCCCTGGACGATCACCGACGATTCCTGGGTGAGGCCTTTGAGGGCGGCGAAGACTTCAGCGGGGACGGATTTGACGTGGGCCACGCCCTGCACGGTGCCGGAGCCGTCGCGAAAGATGGGGAAGAGGAGCTTGCCGGATTCGCGCGAGTTGTAGAGCCAGCCGCGGAGGGTGACGGATTGGCCTTCGTACTGGCCAAGGGTGGCGACAGTGGCTAGCGGGGCGGCTGGAGCCGGGACTTTGGAGAGGATTGGGGCGGGCTGATCGGTGGCGGTGTTGGCGGCAGTGTCTTCTGACATGGTGATGGTTTCCTTCGAGCTTCCATCCCAAGTCTCAGAATCGAGACGCGGGAGACCAGCTTCGGTGTGACTGTTCAGGATAACGCGCAGAGCGGCGGAGCCAGGGGGGCTGGCGGAGTTGCCTCGTTCCCGATTCCCGGCCCCGGTCTTTCAAGCCTGGAAATCCAGCTCCACCGGGTCGATGAGCGGCTTGAGCCAGGAAAGCAGTTTCAAGTGGTCGGGATGCTGGGTGTAGGCGTCGGCTGCGGCTTTGTCGGTAAAGGTCATGAGGCCGACGAAGGTATATCCCTGTCCTCGCGGAGAGACGTTGGGTCCCACATGCACGTCGATGAGGCCGAGAATGTGGTCGCGGAAAGCGACAATGTCGTGGGCGGCGCGCGCCTTGTCGGCGTCGGTGGCCTCGGGCTTCCAGCGGAAGCCGAAGATATGAATGAACATGGCTGTACCTCTTCTCTGCTTGCCGGGGCGTCTCATTTGCTGGACAGCGCGAACACTCGCGCCGACTCGAGCAGGCGGTTCACCGTTTCCTTCGAGGTGGACTCGGAGTAGATACGCATCAGCGGCTCGGTGCCGCTGGCGCGCAGCAGGACCCAGGTTTCGGCGGCGTTGGGCTTGGTCTTTGCTTCGGGGTTGTCGAGGTAGAACTTGACGCCATCGAGCGTTTCCTGGCGCAGGATCTTCATGTTGTCGAAGCCGATGTCGCCGACCTCAAGCGCGCGGGCGCGAGCAATGGCGGCGTTCTTTTGCTCATCGGGGATGTGGAGGTCGATGCGGCCGTAGTGGTGCTCGCCGTATTCGGACTGGAGATCGGCGACGAGCTGGCCGAGGGTCTTGCCTTCTTCGGCCATCACGTTGGCCAGCAGGAGCGCATTGAGCAGGCCGTCGCGCTCAGGCAGGTGGCGCTGGAAGCCGATGCCGCCGGATTCCTCGCCGCCCATCAGGATCTCGCGCTCCATCATGTAATCGCAGACGAATTTGAAGCCGATGCCGTGCTCGAGCAGTTCGCGGCCGTACTTCCTGGCGATGCGGTCCAGCATTTTGGTGGTATTGAAGGCGCGGGTGACTGCGCCGGGCCAGCCCTTGCGGCGCAGGACCCAGTCGAGCAGGACAGAGTAGATTTTGTGCGGGTCGACGAAGTTGCCGTGCTCGTCGGTGGCGCCGATGCGGTCGGCATCGCCGTCGGTGCAGAGGCCGGCGTGGCAGTGGTTGGCCGCCGTGGCCTCGCCCAGGGCGCGGATGTTCGGCTCGATGGGCTCGGGATTGATGCCGGGGAAGAGCGGATCTGGAGTGGCGCGGATCTGGATGTGATCGACGCCGAGCCGATCAAAAATGTCGGAGAGGATGGTGCCGCCGGCGCCGTACATGGAGTCGATGGCGAACTTCATGCCGGAGCGGGAGATGAGGTCGAGATCGGCGAAGCTCTCAATGGCGTGGAGGTAGTCAGGGAGGAAATCGAACTCGCGGATTTCGGCGGGCTGGGCGGATTGGGGTACGGGCGCGCCGAGGAAGCCTTCGATTGAGTCGATGATGGAGGGCTTGCCGGAGCCACCGTACCACGCTTTGTACTTCACGCCGTTCCACTGCGCGGGGTTGTGCGAGGAAGTAATCATAATGCCGCCGGCCGCGCCCTGTTGGCGGACGCCGTAACTGAGCGCCGGCGTGGGCGTGATGTCAGGGGCTAACAGGACGGGAATGCCGGTGGCGGCAACAACTTCAGCGCAGGCGTGGGCGAAGGCTTTCGATCCGAAGCGGGTGTCATAGCCGATGCAGATGCCGCGGGATGGGTCTTCGTGTTCGGAGCCGCGGCGGGAATGGACGTAGGCGGCGATGGCTGCGGCGGCGGTGCGGACGTTGGCGAAGGTGAAGTCGTCGGCGATGACGCCGCGCCAGCCGTCGGTGCCGAACTTGATCTGGGGATGGGACATACGAAGGATCGTGCTCCTTGAATAGAACAGTGTAATGAATGCGATGCGGGCAATGCTGCGACGCGCCAGGGACCGGCGCACAGAAGATTAGGATGCAGCCCTTTTGCGCGACGACGCGCGGATCTTCTTTGGCGGGATGTAGTGGAAGTGGACGAGGTAGATGTTCTCGCCGGGGCCGTGTTTGGCCACTTTGAGCAGGTCGATGACGCCGAGGAAGCCGGATTCGCGGGCGAGTTCCGGGGTGATGTCGGGGAAGCCGATTGACTCGATGGAGTCGATTTCGATTTCGCCTTCGTCCATGCGGTAGCGATGGCCGGCCTTGACGTGCGGGCTCTGCCAGATGCGGACGGAGCAGGTGATGCGGCCGGAGCGGACGCCGTCGCGCAGGCGCTTGGTGAAGACCATGGCGCCATTATCTCGCTGCGTCCTGCCGGGTCCCCAAGTGCGAGGGACCCGGGGCATCCGGTTCCAGAATTTTTGGGGTAGTAGGCTTGCTCAGATCAAATCGGTACGGCCGGTGAGTCCTAATTCCTTGACGATTTGGCCCACATCCTGGGAGTGCTCGCGGTCGGCGATGAGCAGTGCGTCTTCAGTATCCACGATGACGAGGTTCTGGACGCCCACCAGGGCGACAAACTTGCGCGGACTGTAGACGTAGTTGTTGGCGGCGTCGAGCGCCGTGTGGCCCTCGGTATCGGCCACATTGCCATCGCCGTCGCCGCGCAGCCGGGTTTCGGTCTGGTACTCGTAGAGGGATGCCCAGGAGCCGAGGTCGTTCCAGGAGAATTCGGCGGGGAGGCAGTAGAGGTTGGAGAGGTGTTCGCCCTTGGCGGAACGCGGTTCGAGGATAGCGTAGTCGACGGAGATGTTCTCGCACTTTGGGTAAAGCTCGCGGAAGACCTGGTCGAATTGAGGGGTGCCGTAGGCCTGGGCGATGCTCTCAAGCAGCGGCGCGGTTTCAGGCAGGTGCTCGCGGACGGCGTTGGCCAGGGTGCGGGCCGACCAGAGAAACATGCCGGAGTTCCAGTAGTAGTTGCCGGCGGCTACAAACTCCTGGGCTCGGTTCAGGTTCGGCTTCTCAGTAAAGCGGCGGACGTGGAGGGCCGAGTCGTCGCGGGTGTAGTCGCCGGTTTCAATGTAGCCGTAGCCGGTTTCAGGGCGGGTGGGCTCAATGCCGAGGACGACCATATTCTCGCCGGCGGCGGCGAGCTGGATGCCTTTCTGGAGAGCCTTGAGGAAGCGCGGCTCGTCGGCGATGACGTGATCGGACGGGAAGACGCCGAGGACGGCGTCAGGGTTTTCGTGCTCGATGAGCAACGCTGCCAGGCCGCATGCGGGGGCAGTGTTACGGGCCACCGGCTCCTGGACGATCTGCCCCTCGGGGACGCCTTTGAGCTGGTCCGCGATCTCCAGGGCCAGGTACTCGTTGGTGATGACCCAGGTATGGCTCAGGCCGGCCAGGGGCTTGAGCCGCTCGACGGTCTGCTGGATCATGGAACGCTCGCCATCCAGGGCGAGGACCTGCTTGGCCCGGGCACGGCGGGATCGGGGCCAGAAACGGGTACCGCTGCCGCCGGCCAGGATCACTGGACAAAATTCGATCCGCTTCGACATGAGAGACACATCCTACCCGATGACTGCAGTAGTTGAACAGTGATGGCGGGCACGTCATGGGACACACCAACTGACGATGTCCGCGTAGGAAACGCGCAGCGGGCTGCAGGATCAGGCCAGGCGACCGAGAAACTCCGCCAGGCGCCGGGTGCCTTCGTCGATATTCTGGCGGGTCACCGGGTACGAGAGGCGGATATGCGCAGTGGTGCCGAAGGCCTCGCCGGGCACTGTGACCACGTGGGCCTCGTGGAGCAGGCGGGTAGCCAGCTCGGTGGCCGTGCGGATGCCGCCTTTGCCCCCCGTCGGGTCAAGGAACGCGGAGATATTGGGATAGACGTAGAAGGCGCCTTCCGGCTTGGTGCATGTGACGCCGGGAATAGTGGCCAGCCGCGAGAGCATGTGGTCGCGCAGCTCAATGAACTCTGCGCGGAACTCGCTGACGCACTGCTGCGAGCCGGAGAGGGCGGCAATGGCGGCCTTCTGCACGATGCTGGTGGCGTTCGAGGTCTGCTGGGACTGGAGCTTTGACAGGTTGGCGACGATAGCCTTCGGCGCGAGCGCATAGCCGGCGCGCCAGCCGGTCATGGAATAAGTCTTGGAAAGCGAGCCGAGAACGACCATGTGGTCCTTGGCCCAGGTGAACGAGCCGGCCGAGACGGGCTTTCCGGCGTAGTTGAGGTAGACGTAACACTCGTCCAGGAGCAGGTAGATGCCGCGCTCGTGAGCCACGCGGACGATGCGCTCCAGGTCCTCCGCAGAGACGATGGAGCCGGCCGGGTTCGAAGGGGAATTGAGGATGATGGCCTTGGTGCGCGGGGTGATGGCGCGCTCGATGGCTTCAGCGGTGATGCGGAAGTTTTCCGCCTCGGAAGTTTCGAGGAGGACGACTTTGCCGCCGGCGTACTGGATGATGTCTTTGAAGCTGACCCAGTAGGGGACGGGGAGGATGACCTCGTCGCCGTGATCGACGAGGATCTGGACAGCGTTGAAGAGCGCGTGCTTTTCGCCGGTGGTGAAGATGGCTTCGTCGATGGAGTAGTCGGAGCCGAAGTCGCAGGCGTGACGCTCGACGATGGCCTTGCGGACGTCCGGGATGCCGGGAACGACGGTGTAGCGGGTGAAGTTGGCCTCGATGGCGGCGATGGCGGCGTCCTTGATGTGGCGGGGCGTCGGGAAGTGCGGCTCGCCGGCGCCGAAGTCGACGAGATTGGCGCCCTGGGCGCGCAGCTTGGCGGCCTCAGCGGCCACGGCCATGGTGGCGGAGACTTCAATGCGGCCAATGCGGTCGGCAAAGACTTTGGAAGGGGCGGCAACTGTCGTCGTCATGCTTCAATCTTCGCAGATTTTGGGCTCGAGCGGAAACCCGAGCGGAGCAGAAATGGCGAAGGCCTCCCGCATTCAAAAGCGGAAGAATGTTTCCAGGCTGATGCTGCGATCGGGATTGTTGCCCCACGCGCTGGAGAGGGCGGTGGACGTGCCGAAGAGCGGCGAGCCGAGCACGCCGACGGGCGGGGCGAGGTTGGGATGGTTGAGAACGTTCTGCGCGCCGATGCCGATGCTCCAGGTGTATTTCCGCTCGACTTCCTTCTTTTCCGGCTTGGCGCCGGGTTTTGCGGCGGGCTGTGCGGAGGCAGGTGGAGCGGGCTTGGCGTCCTTTGACGCTGTGGCGGGTGGAGCCTGGGGCGCGGGCGGCTCCGGCAGTTTGGGACCAAAGTTGAACCTGCGGTTCAGGCGCAGGTTCACGATAAACAGACTCGGTCCCGTGCCGTAGTTGATGGGAATAATCTTCTGCCCCGGCATGGGTTTCGTATCGAAGAGCCCCCACTTTGTCTGAACGACGCTGGAGCGCGAAAGATCGGTGGCAAATGCCGGACGGTCGTTGAACTGCGTGTCGCCGTTGAGGTCCTCGCCCACGACGATGTTGAAGGGGCTGCTGGATCGATAGATGAGGAAGGGATTGATGGTGAATCCACCGGGCAGGCGGGTGTAGCCGCCGATTGTGCCGCGGTTGCGCTGGTCCCAGGAGGCGCGGCCCCAGTCCTGATGCGGATCGTATTGATCTGAGGGGAAGCTGGCGAGGCCGGAGGTGTCGGCTTCAACTTTGCCTAGCCGGTAGAAGCCGAAGATTCCGGCTTTCTTTGTGTGCAGGTTGCCGTTGATGTTCAGGCGCTGGCCGAACCAGTCGCCGCCGGAGTTGTACTGGTAAATGTTCTGATCGGTGCTGAGCGGGCGGACGCCGCTGGTGGGATCGTCGGGATTGTAGGTGCCGGGCAGCGGCGCATTGATGTTGCGCGTTAGGAACTGGTGGTCGCCGCGGGTGAGCTGGTAATTGGCGGAGATGGAGACGTACTTGCCGATGGGCTTGTCAATACTGACGCCGGTGGTGATGGAATAGGGCGCGCGCAGGTTCGGGTTGATCTGGTAGATGGCGGGAGCGACTTGCGGCACGCCGCTGCAGACTGCGGGATCGGCGGAGCAGACTGCGGGGTAGAAGTCGGGGTTGCTGACGACAACTTCGCGCTCGGTGACGCCGTTCTGGCGGCGGGCCTGGAGGACGGCGTTGGCGTCAAAACGCTCGTAAAAGATGCCGGCGCCCGCGCGGATCACGGCGCGGGGCGGCTTGTCCTTGGCGCCCGGGATGGACCAGGCGACGCCGACGCGGGGCCCAAAGTCAGCGTGGTCGCTGATGTTGTTCTGGGTTTCAAAGCGCAGGCCGTAGCTGACAGTAAGGTTGGGATTGGCCTTCCAGTTGTCTTCAGCGAAGATGCCGGCATCGATGCTGCTGACGACGACAGCGGGTGCGCCCTGAGTCTGAGCGAAGAGGCTGGCGCCGCCGCCGGCGGAACGGATATCGGCCGGGCTCATGCCGTTGGCAATGCCCTGGACGGTGATCTGATAGGCGGCAAGCGAGGCGAAGGTGTACTGGCCGTTGAAATTGCCGGTGGAGTAATTGGAATCGCGGGCGGCGCGGAGGCGGCCGCCGAAGGTGATGTCGTGCGGGCCGCGGGCGAGGCGCAGCATGTCCTGGAATTCGTAGTGGTCCTGGTTGTCGCGGTTGATGCCGGTATTGCTGCCGCCGCCGGTGAAAGCACCCTGCACGGCGATGGTGGGCGCGGAGGATTGCGGCGTCTGGGTGTTGCGGTCGCGGATGTACTGAAAGCGCGTCTCATTGAGGACACGCGGACTGTATGCCTGCGTGTCAATGAACTGGACAAACTGCTCGACATTACTGCTGTTGAAGCCCTGCGAGGCGAGCTCGAACTGGCCGATGCCGGAATTTGTTGCTGTGTTGCGGTTGTACTGGTAGCGAAGACTGATGGTCTGCACCTTGCCCCATTGCACGTCGAAGCGCGGGGAGATGGAAAGGGTGGTCGTGGGGGTGGTGAGGGCCTGGGTGAAGGCGACGGGATTGAAGGCGCCGTCGAGGATTTCGGCATTGATGATGGCGTCGTTCACGGCGTTCTGGCCGTATGCGCTCATGAAATAGGAGGCGTTCTTCGAGATTGGGCCATTGAGGTCGATGTCGAACTGGTAGGAGTCATAGGGCGGCTGCGTGGTCACGAAGGGATTGTGAGCGTTCCAGGGGGAGTCGTTGCCCTGCATCCAGTAGTCGCCGTGCAGCTTATCCGTGCCGGGCTTGGTGAGGATCTCAATGCGGCCCCAGCCAAGCGAATCGTATTGAGCGGAGTAGGGATTCTGGTTAATGCGGATCTCGCGGATGGCGGATTTGGGCGGAAGCTTGGTGGAGGAGAAGCCGTCGACGTAGAGTTGGGCGCCGCCGGAGTCTGGGTCGCCGCCGGCGATGGCCTGCAGCTGCTGCGAAAGCTCGTCGGGATCGTCGGAAAGCGCGCGCAGATCTTCGCCCTTCATGATGATGGCGCCGCCATTCTTCTCGGGGCTGGTGTCAAGCGAATCTGCCGAGACGACAACCTGCTGCTTATCGGTCTCAATGGTCAGGGTGAGGGTGATCCGTGTGGCCGCGCCAGGTTTTACCTGCACCGACTGGTGGGCTGGGTTGAATCCTGCGGCCTCCGCCTCGATATCCCACGCGCCGGGAGCAAGCCGCAGCACGGAGAATGCTCCGACGCCGTCGGAATTCACCACGATGGGAGAGTGCCCGGTGCCGCTCAGGCTGACGCGGGCCTGCGGAATCACTGCGCCCGTGGGGTCGACTACCGTGCCGGCGATGCTGCCCGGCTCGGACGGAGCCTGTGCCGGCAAAACTGTGCAGGTAGCCAGGATTGCCGGCAACCAGAAAACAAAGCGAGAGCACAAGAAACGCATAGAAAAGCAGACCACTCCATCCAGCTTGAGAACGATTGGAGACCGTCAGATGCTACGCAATGATGAATATCGAAACTTGCAGGCTTGGAGCGCCGGTTTCCAAGCGCTTTTCCGTCGCCCGTTTAAGAGACGGATCAGCGGGCCAAATCGTTCTATGTAGAATGGGGTGTTGTTTTCCACGCGGAGAGATACTCCATCCTCCCGCCGGGTTCCGTCCTTATCCTTGAGTAGCACTGCATGGGAGGCGTCCTTGTTGCGTCACCGTTTTGCCCTGGCCGTCCTGTTCTTTGCGCTGGCGGGTTGCGTTCTCCCCATCGGCGTTCCGCGCATTGAGGCGCAAGCCGCCGCACAGCAGCCCTCCGAGGCGCAGTTGCAGGCGCTGGCCGGGGAGTATGCCGATCCCGCGGAGCCGGACACGCCGTGGAGCTTCTACCCACAGAACGGCAAGCTGGTGTGGGAATCGGAGCGAAAAGTGCCCACGGAGCTGAAGACCATCTCGGCCGCGGAGTTCGGGATTCCCGATGAGAAGGTGACGTTCAAGTTCACGACGGACGGGGCGGGGAATGCCAGCGTGACGATATCCGACGACGCGGACAGTGTGTTTCAGCGGACAGGCGCGCCGGTGCATCACGTCTTTCACGATTACCAGCGCAGCGAGGTCATGATCCCCATGCGCGACGGAGTAAAGCTGCACGCCATCATCCTGAAGCTATCGGACATCGCAGCGCCGTTGCCGCTGCTGATTGAGCGCACCCCGTACGGGGTGGGCGGATCCACACGGGGCTCCATCTTTGCACGGCGGCCGGAACTGGCGCGCGACGGCTACATCTTCGTCGACGAGGATATCCGTGGGCGCTTCAAGAGCGAGGGCCAGTTTGTGATGAACCGGATGCTCACGGACCACAGCAACCCGAAAAACACCGATGAGAGCACCGACGCGTACGACACCGTAGAGTGGCTGCTGAAAAATGTGCCGGGGAACAACGGGCGCGCAGGTTTTGTGGGCACGAGCTACCCGGGATTCACGGCAATCGAGGCGGGAATCGACCCCCATCCGGCGGTAAAGGCGATCAGCCCGCAGGCGCCGATGATCGATGCGTGGCTGGGCGACGATTTCTTCCATAACGGCGCCTTCCGGCAGTCGTACGGCTACGACTACGGGCTGATGATGGAGACCAACAAGGAGAACGCGGAGGTCAGCTATGGAAAGGACAAAGACGGCAAGCCGGTGGACGGGTACAACTTCTTCCTCGACCGCGGGAGCTTTATCGAGGACGTGAAGCGTTCCGGATCGAAGATGCTGCCCATATGGCAGCAGTTCATCGATCACCCATCGTACGACGAGATTTGGCGCGAACATGGAGTGGAGAATTATCTCAAGACCGTGGCCGTACCGACCCTTACCGTGGGCGGCTATTACGACCAGGAGGACATGTGGGGCTCGCAGGAGGAATACAACGTGCTGGAACCGCACGACACGAAGCACGAGAACTTTCTGGTGCTGGGCCCGTGGCGGCATGGGTCGTGGGCGGCAACCACGCGCCACCTGGGGAATCTGAAGTATGGCGAGCCGATCGGGAAGGAGTTTCGCGCCCAGGTTGAAGCGAAGTTCTTCGGGCATTACCTGAAGGACGAGCCGGGCTGGGACTTGGAGGACACGACGGGCTTCCAGACGGGGTCGAACAAGTGGATGCTGTACGCGCACTTTCCGCCGGAGAACGCGCAGCCGACACCGCTGCACCTGGAGGGCGGCGGCAAGGCGGCGTGGGACGACGTGAAAGCGGCGACGAAAACCGAGTATGCGAGCGATCCGGCGCATCCGGTTCCGTACCGGCATCGGCCCATCCAGCCGACGTACGGCGAAGGCTCGCAGTGGTACAACTGGCTGACCGAGGACCAGCGGTTTGTGACCGACCGCAAGGATTTGGCTGTTTGGAAGCTGCCCGTGCTGAAGAAAGACCTGATCGTCACCGGCGAGGTGATGGCCGATATCTTTGCGGCAACCACGGGCACCGACAACGATATGGTGGTGAAGCTGATCGACAAGTACCCGGACGACGATCCCGACCCGGCGATGCGCGGGTACGAGCTAATGACCAACGACGAGATCTTTCGCGGGCGCTATCTTGACGGATTCAACCGGCCGCGGGCCATCCGTGCCGGCCAGGTGCGCGAGTACAAATTCAGCCTGCACGACGTGGATCACGTGTTCAAGGCAGGGCACACCATCATTGTGGAGATCCAGAGCACGTGGTTTCCGCTTTACGACCGCAACCCGCAGACGTTTGTGCCCAATATCATGACGGCGAAGCCCGAGGACTACAAGGCGGCCACCATCACCATCTACTCCGACCACGAGCATGACTCGAATCTGCAGGTGCCGCTGATGAACCAATGCGACGCGGTGGCGTGCTTCTGATCCTGTCCGCAATCGGTTGTCAAAACCGGGGCGCCGCGCGCTCGAGAAACATAATTCTGTGTCCGATGCTGAAATCAAAGTACAGTAAGGAGGACAATCCACCAGAATCAGGAAGGCAGGAACAGGAATGCGGAGGGTGTTGTTCGCGATTTTTGTCTTGGGAGTTTCGTGCACTTTGCCGGCGCAAAGTAAGTCCTGGGAGAACCTCAACAAGCTCCACGCAGGGGACAAGATTCAAGTGTTGGAGATGAATTCGACCAAAGTGACCGGAGCGTTTGTGAACGTCTCCGATGCGTCCATATCGCTGGAGGCCGGCGGGACTACGCAGAACATCCTTAGTCAGGATGTGAAGAGCGTGAAGCTGATGAAGAACAAGCATCGCCTGCGCAACACGCTGATTGTCGCAGGAGCGGGTGCCGGCATAGGGGCTGGAATCGGCGCAGCGGCCCATAAGTCATGCCCATCGACTCAAACTTTCTGTCTTGATATAGGCGGCCGGACCTTTCCCGCCGCAATCGGAGGCGTGATCGGCCTGATTGGCGGCGGAGTCATCGGAGCTCTGCTGCCTTCGCACGAGACTGTCTATGCTGTGAATCCGCATTGATTGGGGCGCGCTGTCAGGCCGTCGGAAAGTACGGCTGAGAATCTGAAACAAAGGGCGGGACGGATCGGATAATCCGTCCCGCCCTTTTTTTGTTATCCGGTGACCGGTCTGCGCCGAAAAGCCGGATTCAAGCTAGAATAGAAAGCGAAGTGGTTCTGCATCAGCCCATCCCGGCACTCCTCTAGCGGCTCCCGCCGCATATGCCATTCTGCGCATTTTCGTCCCCCTCTCAAATCCCATGCGAAAAAACCGTTGCCGCGAAGCGGCAGTAAAGGCCCGGAGGGCACATGCTGGACCGTTTGGAACAGATGGAGCACCGCTATAACGACCTGCAGGCGCAGTTCTCGCTGCCTGAAATCTTGAATGACCATGAGAAGTCCTCGAAGGTGAGCAAGGCGCTGCGCGAGATCGAAACGCCGGTTGAGAAGTTTCGCGAGCTGAAGCAGGCACGGCACGGGCTAGCCGACGCAAGGGCAATGCTGGCCGAGTCCGATGCCGACATGCGCGCGATGGCCGAGGAGGAAATCGCCGCGCTGGAGCCGAAGGCCGCCGCGCTCGAAGAAGAATTGAAGATTCTGCTGCTGCCCAGGGACCCCAACGACGAGAAGAACGTCATCTTGGAAATCCGCGCGGGGACGGGTGGCGACGAGGCATCGCTGTTCGCAGCGGAGATTTTCCGCATGTACACGCGCTTTGCCGAACAGCATCGCTGGAAGGTTGAAGTGATGTCGGTGTCGGAATCGGGCGTGGGCGGCGCCAAGGAAGTGATTGCGATCATCGAAGGCAACCGCGCCTACTCTCAGCTGAAGTACGAGAGCGGCGTACACCGCGTGCAGCGCGTGCCCGAAACAGAGACGCAGGGGCGCGTGCACACCTCGGCCATTACGGTTGCGGTGCTGCCCGAGGCCGAGGATGTGGACATCAAGATCGAGGCCAAGGACATCCGCATCGACACGTTCTGCTCTTCCGGCCCGGGCGGGCAGAGCGTGAACACCACCTACTCCGCGGTGAGGATCACGCACCTGCCCACCAATACCGTCGTCAGTTGCCAGGACGAGAAGTCGCAGATCAAGAACCGCGAAAAAGGCATGCGCGTGCTGCGCTCGCGGCTTTATGAGATGGAGATGGATCGGCAGAACGCGGAACTGGCGGCGACGCGCAAATCGCAGGTGGGCTCCGGCGACCGCAGCGAAAAGATCCGCACCTACAACTTCCCGCAAAACCGCGTGACGGACCATCGCATCGGGCTCACGCTGCACCAGCTTGACCTGGTGATGGAAGGCCGGCTGCAGCCGTTCGTGGATGCGCTCATCGCGCACGACCAGGCAGAAAAGCTCAAGGGCGACGACAGCGCGGTACAGGCCGCCTGATGACTGTGGACGAGTGGCTGCGCAAGGGTGAGGCGCTGCTTGGCACCGGTCCGCATCCCGAGCGCGCGCGGCCTGACGCGGAGCTGCTGTTGCGGCATCTGCTGAAGCTGGAGTGGGCTTCGCTGCTGGCGCGGCGGAAGGAGCGCCTGGACGAGAACGAGGCGGCGCATTACCTGGCGTTGCTGGAACGGCGACTGGCCGGCGAGCCCGTGCAGTACATCCTGGGCGCAGCGGAGTTCTACGGCATAGCGCTGCGTCTCACGCGCGATGTGCTGATCCCGCGTCCCGAAACCGAGCACGTGGTAGAAAAAGTCATCGAGCTCGCTGCAAGTTTCCACCAGCCGCGCATCCTCGACGTCGGCACCGGCTCAGGTGCCATTGCCATCGCGGTCGCTCATGACTGCCCGGCTGCGGTGATCACGGCAACCGATGTTTCCGTTGCAGCGCTCGAGACTGCCCGCGAAAATGCCGCGCGCGCCGGCTTTGCCGATCGGATCCTTTTTCTTCACGGCGACTTGCTGGCGCCCGTGGCCGGCGAGCAATTTGACGTGGTGGTCTCCAACCCGCCATATGTGGCCGAATCCGAACGGGACACACTGGCCGTCGAAGTGCGCGAATATGAGCCCGCCATGGCGCTCTTCGCCGGCGACGATGGGCTCGCGGTCTATCGCCGCCTGATTCCCGCCACGCGTTCCGCACTGGTCCCCGGAGGTTTCCTGGTGCTGGAGATTGGCTATGGCCAGGCTGAAAACGTAGGCGTGCTTCTGCTGGCCGCGGGCTTTGACTTGATCGAGTTCACTCCCGACCTGCAGGGAATTCCGCGCGTGGCCTCGGCGCGGCGAGTGGCCATCGTTTAAAGGCGAACCGGGCTGCGGTTGACACGCCGCTCGTCGCGTCTTTATGGTTGCCCAAGTTCCCCGGACCGGAACAACAACAATGAAGATTCGCGCCATCCTGACCGACAGCCATTTCCTCATCCCGCTCTGCGTGTTTCTGTTTGGCGTGGTCCTGCTCGTGGCCATGCATTGAACGCAGCCTATTGTCCGCAACCGGAAAGGACCTGCCGATGAGCACGCAGCCTGAGACAGCGTCGGCTTTACGCGCCGCCTCGCGGCACGGGCTGGGCGTGTTGTGTGGAATTGGCGCGGGTGTGTGGCTGGGCGCGGCCGAAGCGCCAACCAAACTGGTGAATGCGGGCCTCTCGCCCTACGCGGTATCGCTGTGCATGGTCGCCGGCGTCTTCGTCGCGCGCTGGAGCCTGCCCACGCTGCTCAAGGGAACGCGCGCGGTCTTTCGCGACCTCGGCGCCAACCGGCAGCTCATTCCTTTCGCCATACTCGCCGGCATGCTGTGGGCCGTGGCCAACACGCTCACCGTCTTCGCCATTCGCGACGTGGGCCTGGCCATCGCTTTTCCGCTGTGGAACACCAACTCACTGGTGGGCATCCTGTGGGGCCGCCTGCTCTTCGGCGAGCTGAAAGGTGCGGGCGCAACCAACGTGCTGAAGGTGGTGGCGGGCGCAGTGGCCATCGTCGCCGCCGCGGTCATGCTCGGATTCAGCACCATGCACACAGGCGGCGCGCATGCGCAACACGCAGCCGGCGGCATCCTGGCGGCATGCGGCGCAAGCCTGCTGTGGGGCTCCATGTACATTCCTTACCGCAAGGCCTACCTGAGCGGGATGAACCCGCTCTCGTTCGTCACCATCTTCACCGTGGGTGAACTTGTGACCATGGTGGCCTTGGTGCTGGTATTCGATGGCGGCCTGCACGCGGCTGTGTTTCACTCGCCTGCCGTTGCGCCGATGCTTTTCTGGCTCTTCCTCGGCGGATTCGTTTGGGTGGTCGGCGACATCTTCCAGCAATTTGCCACCAAGTATCTCGGCATCGGGCGCGGCATTCCGCTTTCCAACACCAATCAGCTCTGGGGGCTCGCGTGGGGCGCGCTGGTCTTCGGCGAGCTGGCACACGCCGATGCGGTACACCGGCTGCTTGTCGTCGCCGGATCGCTGGCGATGATCGCGGGCGCCATCGCTGTCAGCTCGGCAGTCGCAACCGAGCGCGAGAGCGAGCACACATCCGCGGCTATCCGGCGCGAGTGCGACCGCTACGGCATGGAACACGCCGAAGTGGCGCGCGCGTTTCACGGCGACGTGCCGCCGGAAGCCGGAAGGCGCGATTGGTGGGACTGGCTGATCCTGGCCTGCGCAGCGGGCGTGTTCGTGATGCTTGGGTTTAAGGCGCGCGTGCCCGCGTTGAACATGAACCTCACGTGGACTGGCGCGCTTGCGGTGGTGCTTGTCGCCAGCGCAGCCGTATGCGCATGGAGATTGAGCAAAGCCACGCGCTTCTCCTGAAGAGGAACGCCGGGCATGGTAGGCCGGGCATGGTAGGCCGGGCATTTATGCCCGGCAATTGCCAACGACACAACCTTCCCGGCTTTCAGGTCTTGCGGAATACGCTCCCATCGGCATCATTACAATGGAGCCTATGTCCAATGTGCCGATGGTGGATGTGGTGGGAGTGGGACTGAACGCCACCGACACGCTGATTCCCCTCGCCGCGTTTCCCGAGCGCGGTTCCAAGATCGAGTACAAGCACGCATCCGTGATGCCCGGCGGCCAGGCTGCCAGCACCATGGTGGCCTGTTCTGCGTGGGGCTTGAGCGCGCGCTATGCAGGCAAGCTGGGCGACGACGACGCGGGCCGCCTGCACCGTCGCGAGTTCGCACGCGTGGGCGTGGATGCGCGGCTCATCGAGGTGCCGAATGCGGCCAGCCCGCAGTCGCTCATTCTTGTCGATGGCGGCGGCGAACGCACGGTGCTCTGCCGGCGCGACGAGCGCCTGCTGCTCCGGCCGGGCGATCTCGACCGCGAATGGATTGTGCAGGCCCGCGTGTTGCATGTCGACGGCTACGAGACCGCGGCGGCAACTCAAGCAGCACAGTGGGCGCGTGCAGCCGGCGTTCCGGTGATCGCCGACCTCGACGAGATCTACGACGGCGTTCGCGAGCTCCTGCGCAACGTCGATTACCTCATCGTGAGCCGAGACTTTCCCAGCCGGCTAACGAGCGAGCGCAACCTGCCCGACGCGCTCAGGGCGTTGCGCGAGGAGTACGGTTGCAGGCTCACCGCGGCCACGCTGGGCCAGGACGGCGTGCTGGCGTGGGATGGCGCGAAACTCGTGCATCGCGCGGCCTACCGCGTGAACGTGGTCGACACCACCGGCGCGGGGGACATCTTCCATGCCGGCTTCATTTACGGGCTGCTGCAAGGCTGGCCGCTCGAGCGCCAGCTCGACTTTGCCTGCGCCGCAGCCGCGCTGAACTGCATCTCCCAGGGAGCAAGAGGCGGTATTTGCTCTGTGGAGGAGGTTGAGCGTTTGATGGCGGAGACGCCGCGGTATGAAGCGGCGCTCTTAAGGAGCAATCTGTGACCAAATAGGAGTGGGCGGGGGCGATCAGCCTGTGATTCGATTTCCCCATTTGTCCATCGCGCAACCGCACTTTTCGCAAGTACAGCCGCCCCAAAGCATCTCGTGAAGCGATCTGGGCCTGCGGATCTTCGGTAGTTTTAGACCGCAGACTGGACAATTGATCGGATGAGTGTTGATTCCCCATCGATTTCGCACGAGCGTTCCATATGCAACCAGCACCAAGCCGAGCAGCATCAACGACAACATTGCAAAAAATGCGATGTTCAGAGCCGTATTGGGAATCAGAAACTCGACTACCGTAAAAAGTGCAAGGGCGAGCAGGGTCTGGCCGAATCCGTTCCTAATCATTCTCGGAACCTCATCTGAATTATGCGCCGCATCTGCCAAATCTCTCTTGCAACGAACACACTAGAATCCCGCGGGACGTTCGCCGGCCACATTGAACGCCTTCTCCAGAGCCATCCCCGCCTGGCACAGCTTTCCTTCTTCAAACAGCCGTCCAATCAGCGTGACCCCGTGCGGCACGCGGCGCGGCGCCGAAAACTTCGGCAGCGGATGCGCCGGATCGGGCGCCCAGTCGCTTCGCGCCTCGCTCACTTCCACGAACCCCGCGCGCAGTGTCAGCGACGGATGCCCGGTGTTGTTAGTGATCACCAGCATCTCGTCACGCAGGCTCGGCACCAGCAGCAAGTCGACTTGCGCCATCACGCGCGCCATCTCCGCAGCTACCTTGCGCCGGAAGCGATCCGTCTGCACAAAATCCACCGCCGACAGAAATCGCGATTGCCGAAACACGTTGGGCCATGCGTCTGGAACTTGCATCTTCAACTCGTCGAGCTTGTGGTCGAGCACCAGGTCGTCGAATGCCGCCGCAGCCTCCGCAAACAGCATCAGGTTGAGCGAGTCGTAAGGCCAGTCCGGAATCGACACCTCCACGGGAACCATGCCCACTCTGCTCACCGCATCGAGCGCGGCGCGATCCACATCCGTTGCCGGCGGCTCTTTCATCCATCCGGGAAAGTAGCCGACGCGCAGGCCCTTGATGCTCTGGCCCGCGTCAAAGCTCAGCTTTGAAGGCACGCTGGCCAGGTCGCCCGCATCCGGCCCGCTGATCGCGTTCAGCACCAGGATGGTGTCCTGCACGCTGCGCGCCATCGGCCCCAGCTTGTCCAGGCTCCAGCACAATGTCATGGCTCCAGTGCGCGCCACGCGGCCATAAGTGGGCCTGAGGCCCGTCACCCCGCAGCGCATGGATGGGCTCACGATGCTGCCGCCGGTTTCGCTGCCGATGGCAAACGCCACCAGCCCCGCAGCCACTGCCGCGCCCGGCCCCGCGCTCGATCCCGACGAGCCCTCTTCCGTCAGCCACGGATTCATCGTCTGCCCGCCGAACCACACGTCGTTCAACGCCAGCGCGCCGAGCGAGAGCTTGGCCACCAACACCGCGCCCGCATCGTTCAGCCGCTTCACCACCGCGCTGTCCCGGTCCGGCACGCGATTGCGGTAGGGCTCGGCGCCGTACGTCGTGGGGATCCCTGCCGTATCGAGCAGATCCTTCGCGCCCCACGGAATCCCGTGCAGCGGACCGCGATATCTGCCCTGCGAAATCTCTCTATCCGCCGCCTTCGCCTGCTGCACCGCATGATCGCGCGTCAGCGTAATCACGCACCGCAGTTGCGGCCCGTACTGTGCCAGCCGGTCAAGATAGATCTTCGTCAGCTCCTCCGAAGTCAGCACTCCTCCTTCAATCCACTTCGACAACTGCGTCAACGGCGCAAACGCAATGTCTTCCTTGTTGCGCGGCAGATCGCCCGTGGGCGGCAGAGCAGGCATGAATGTGCCGGTGCCTTCGTCCAGCTTCACCTCGGGAATCGCCGGGTTCCACAACGTGGCGGGCGACAAAGCCGGTTCCAGTCGCAGCTTGCGCGGACCCGCGCGGAGCTCGTAATTCCCCGCCATTTGCATCCGCCAGTTGCCGGCGGCCTGCGCGCGCTCCTGTGCGGTCATGGTTATCTGCACCAGCTTTTCGGCGTGGGCAAAATCGTCCGGCGTAACCTCAGGCCCCACAGCCGGTGACGTACCGAATGCGGTGGGCGCGCCGGGCGTCTGTTGCTGCTGCGCCGGCACCTGCGCTGCGGCGCTCGCGGCCCCAGTCGACTCCAATGCCGCCGCCAACGCGGCAAACGAGCTCAGCGTCATGAATTCCCGTCGTGATGCGCCCATACGTCCTCTCTTTCTCAAATCCCGCTCGAGCCCCCGTGCTTACCGCGCTCCCGCCGGAACGTGATCCTCAAGGTAGCGCGAAATCAGCGAGTAGACATGGAACGGCGTTCCTCGTCCCTCGCAGATGCAGTGCGTGCGATTGGGATAATCCATGAAATCGAACGGCTTGCCCAGCTCCACAAACTTGTTGATCAGCAATTCGGTCCCCTGGTAGTGCACATTGTCATCGCCCGATCCATGCACCACCAGCAGATGCCCGGCCAGCCCCGCGGCAAAGTTGATCGGCGAGCCGTCGTGATAGCCCTGTTTGTTCTCCTCGGGCAGGCCCATGTAGCGCTCCTGGTAGATGGAGTCGTAATGGCTCTCGTCGGCCACCGGCGCTACCGCGATGCCCGTCCCATAGACGCCCGGATAGCGCAGCATCATGTTCAGTGTGTTCGATCCGCCGCCGCTCCAGCCCCAGATGGCCATGCGCGACGGGTCGATGTAACTGCGCTCATGCGCCAGCGCCTGGACGGCCTCCGACTGTTGCGCGCTCGACAACACGCCCACCGCGCCGTACACCACCTTGCGCCACTCGCGCCCCTTCGGCGCCGGCGTGCCCTGGTTGTCAAAGCTCAGGATGATGTAGCCTTGCGCGGCAATCGCCGCATGGAACAGCCCGCGCGAGCCTTGCCAGACGTCGCGCACCGTGGCGCCGGCCGGTTCGCCGTACACGTAAGTCAGCACGGGATACTTCTTGTTGGGGTCGAAGTCCGGCGGCTTCACCATCCATCCGTCCAGCGTCACGCCGTTCGCCACCGCGACCTTGAAGAACTCGGGCTCGCTCAGGAGTGGCTTCACCTTCGCCGCCAATTCGTCGTTCGAAACCAGCGTGCGCAGCACCTTGTGATCCGGCAGGCTCACCACTTCAATGTGGTTCGGCGTGCTGAACGTCGACACCACGTGCACCGCGAACTTCGCATCTGGCGCAATGTTGTAGCCGTGCCAGCCGGGCTCGTTGGGCGGCGTCACGCGCTCGGGCGCACCGCTCCCGTCCAGGCGCGAGCGGTACAGGTACATCCGCAGCGCATCGTCGGGCGACGCCAGGAAATAGAGCCACCCGCCGCCCGCGTCAATCGCCTCCACGCCCATGATGTCTGCCGCAAAGTTCGTGATCGGGTTCGCCTTGCCAGTCTTGCGATTTACGCGGTAGGCATGCCGCCAACCATCGCGCTCGCTCACCCACAGCAAGTCCGGCTCGTTCGCGCCTTCCTTGCCGATCCACTTCAGCGGCTGGGAATTCACCCAGGCTTTGTCCGAATCCTCAAAGAACAGCTTCGCCTGCCCCGTTGCCGCGTCGGCCAGCAGCAGTTGATCGTGCTGCTGCAGCCGGTCCAGGTACTCCACCATCACTTCTTTTGAGTTGCCCGCCCACTCCATCTGCGCAATGTAATGCTGCCGCGGATCGCCCTCCAGCGTCACCCACTTTGTCGCCCCGCCCGCCGCCGCCACCACGCCCACACGCACGGCGGAGTTGGTTGTGCCCGGTTGCGGATACTTGTACTTGAACAGTGCAGGGTACTCCGCTTCCGTGTCGTTGATTAGCGTGTACTCGCCCACGCCCGACTGGTCGAATTGCCAGTACGCGATCGACTGCGAATCCGGACTCCATCGGAAGCAGTTGCGCAGGTCAAGCTCTTCCTCGCTCACCCAGTCCGACGTCCCGTTGATAATGTCCGCCGATCCATCCGAGGTCAGTTGCGTGATCTTCTCCGTGGCCAGGTCCTCAACGTACAGATTGTGCTCCCGCACCCACGCCGCCTTGGTCGCATCCGGCGAGAACGTTGCGAACATCAGCGACGACTCCGGCGCATCGCCACCGAGCTTCGTCAGCTTGCCCGCCCCTTCGTCGTAGACCCAGTAATCGCCGCGCGTTGGCAGCCGCCACACTTTCTTGCCGTTCGTAAAAACCAGCAGCTTCTTCCGGTCGCTGGACCACGAATACCCCTGGATCGCGAGCGGCCCGGCCCCGGCGGGTACGAGCTTGGCCGCCGAAATCACCACCGTCCGCTGCCCAGTCGCCGTGTCGTACGCAACAATGTCCATCCCCTTGCCCGAGCCCGCAGCCGGTTCCAGGATGGTGTAAATCGCGCCGTCCTTCTGCCACGCCAGTTGCACGCTCTTGGCCTCGTACGCGTGCTTATTGAAAATAGCGTCGAGCTGCGCGCTCAGGTTGGACTGTGCGGCTTCCTCCGCGGGTGCCGCAAGCAGGGAGACAGGAGCAAGAAACAGCGCAGCGCCCAGGCAGGCCGGCGCAACACTTCGATTAAGCTTCAACACAGTGAAACCTCCACCAACAATTCAACCGCGCAATTCGTACGTGCTTGATTCCGTCCACCGATTATAAGCAGCCGCTCCCACACTGCGGGCGCCCCGTCTGCCCCGAGGGCTTCATCGTTGGCGAAGGCGGAAAACGCTAACCCCGCCCGCCTCGCTCATCGTTGCACAACCCAGCGCGCGCAGCGTACCATTCCCGCTGAAACCGTTTTCTCCGGGAGTCTCCTCATGCGCATCGCCGCCTTCTGTTCGTCCGCTATTCTCGTCGCCGCTTCTGTCCTCGCCACCGCGCAAACGCCCTACTCCAGCCAGGTGGCGCAAACTCCGCCCATGGGCTGGAACAGCTGGAACTACTTCGCCGGCAAGGTCACCGATAAGGACATCCGCGACTCCGCCGACCAGATCGTCTCCACCGGCATGAAGGATGCAGGCTACATCTACGTCAACATCGACGACACATGGCAAGGCCAGCGCGACGCCAGCGGCAACATCCAGTCCAACTCCAAATTCCCTGACATGAAAGCGCTCGCCGACTACGTCCACTCCAAAGGCCTCAAGATCGGCATTTACTCCGGCCCCGGACCTAAAACCTGCGCCGGTTACGAAGGCTCCCTCGGCCACGAGGACCAGGACGCCAAAACCTACGCCGCCTGGGGCATCGACTACCTCAAGTACGACCTGTGCAGCTTCATCCCCGCCGTCATGCTGAAGCAGGCGCCCAACGACCCCGCCGCGCAGATGCGCCTGATGCACACCGCCTACACCAAAATGGCGAAAGCCCTCGAGGCCACCGGCCGCCCCATTGTCTTTTCCTTCTGCCAATACGGTTGGGACTCGGTGTGGGAGTGGGCGCCCGGCATCGGCGGCAACCTCTGGCGCACCACTGGCGACATCGAGCCTCAGTGGAATTCCGTCTACTCCATCCTCAGCGAGCAAGCCGGCCTCGAGCGATACTCCGGCCCCAGCCACTGGAACGATCCCGACATGCTCGAGGTGGGCAACGGCAAGTTATCGCTGGGCGAGAATCGCCTGCACTTCTCCATGTGGGCCATGCTCTCGGCGCCCCTGCTCGCCGGCAACGACCTGCCCCACATGAAGCCTGAAATCCGCTCCATCCTCACCAACGCCGACGTCATCGCCATCGATCAGGACAAGCTCGGCCACCAGGCGCGCCGCATGTATTCGGAAGGCGAGGTCGATGTGTGGCTCAAGCACCTCTCCGGCGGCGCCGTCGCCATCGCCGTCGTCAACGCGGGCAGCGACCGCATCTCCACCCACCCCTTCCACCTCGATCTGGCGAAGCTTGACCTCAAAGGCCCGCTGACCGGAAAAGATCTCTGGACCGGCAAAGACGTCACCCTAACTCAGAACGGACCACTCGAAATCCACGGCCACGACATCCTGCTGGTGCGCGTCGCACAGGTGAAGTAAGGCCGTTGTTAATGGCGGAATTGAGGTGAGCGAAAGAGGATCGATGAGCCGCTTGAAGTTAATCGCTGTGGAACTCGCGATGCTCGGGTGGATTTTCGCGCTGCTCTATGCACTGCCTGAGTCCACGCCACTCCTTGCTTATCTGGCGGGCAGCGCAGTCTTTCTTGCAATCGGGAACTTCCTTTTAATCAAGACGCATCGCGAGTTGAAAGGCCTTAGCGATCCAAAGCGCAATTTCTACACGCGTCTGTTCAAGGTTTTCGCCATTCTAAATATTGTCTGGGTTCTGACGGTCTTCATGAAGGGCCGTTGATGGTCGCCACGTCCGCCGGTCGCATGACTACAAAACCAATTTTGCAATGTTTCCGTACTCCCTATTTCCTGTATTTCGCTAGGCACACCGGGAGCCATCCACGGTCGCCTGTCCACCGTGTGCGCCGGCTCAAAATCCCGCCGCCTTCGGCATCCGCTCACCGCTACCCCCGCTGCCGCTTCCCCCGCCAATACAGCCCCAGCCCGATCAGCACCGTCACCACCGTGCTCCCCACCAGCTTCGTCTCAAACACCCACGCGCTCCCCGCCTCGCCCGGCGGAATAAACGACAGCGCAATCCCGAACAGCACCACCGCAAACCCCAGCCCGCCGCACACCCACACGCCCAATTTCCCGCCCGGCACCAGCACCGCGTGCGCATTCTCCGCGCGGTCCCGCCGCCCCGCCAGCTTGATCACCGCCGCAAACATGTACAGGAACGGAATGAAGTAGAGAATGATCGCCGCGTCCACCACCACCTGGTACGCCGCAATCGCCGACGAAGTCCGTATCTGGCTCAGCAGCAGAATCGTCCCAGACAGCCCCGCCTGCACCAGGATCGAAATCCACGGCGTCTTCCACTTGGGATGAATCTTCCCGAACGCCGCCGGCAAATATCGGTCGATCCCCACCACGAACGGCACCCGCGCAATCCCCGCCACCGTCGACCCCACGCCGCCCGCATTCCCCGCCGTCACCAGCATCGCCGCCAGCACGCCCAGCACGCCCACCTTCAGCGCCACGCTCCCCACCGTGATCGCGTTGAACACCCCGCTCTGCGGATCGATATTCCCCGCCGGCACCAGCGCCAGGATCGCGAACGTGCCCGCAATGTAAATCAGCGCAATCAGCGCGCCCGCTCCAAACACCGCCCGCGGCAGCGTCCGCCGCGGATCGCGCACCTCTTCGCTCATCGCGCTCACCAGCTCCAGGCCGGTAAACGCAAACGCAATCTGCGACCAGAAATTCACCGTACCCCAGTTCACCGTCGGCAGCATGTTGTGCAGCGTAAAGTGCGTCGCCGAGCCGTGCTTCCACACCACTACCGCGCCCACCGCTACCAGGATCAGCAGGGGCACGTACGTCCCCACGCCGCCCGCATTCTGCAGCCACTTGCCGATATTCAGCCCGATGATGTTCAGCCCCACCGCCACCGCCAGCAGCGCCAGCGAACACAAGATCAAATACTCGCGGTTCTCCGCCAGCG
Organism: Occallatibacter sp.; assembly: GCA_035552475.1. Classification (GTDB taxonomy): domain Bacteria; phylum Acidobacteriota; class Terriglobia; order Terriglobales; family Acidobacteriaceae; genus Telmatobacter. The sequence goes on along the minus strand of DASZLE010000020.1, from coordinate 37,615 downwards.
CCACGCCTTTCCCGCCCAGCACGTACGCTGACATCGACGCCGAGGCCAGCAGCAGCCCCGGAAAATAAAACACCGTGTAGATCCAGTACGTCCATCCCGCCACAAACCCGTGAAACGGCCCGAACGCCTCCTTGGCCCACACGTACAGCCCGCCCTCCTCGGGGAACCGCGACGAAAGCTCGTTGATCACGAACGCGCCAGGCACAAAGAAAAACACCGCCGCCAACACCCACAGGCTGATCGACGAGGTCCCGTTGTGCCCCGCCGCCGCAATCCACCGCGGCCCCAGCACCGTGGCGATGTTGAACAGCAGCACATCCCAGAACCCCATCGTCTTGCGCAGTTGCGCCCGCGGTTCTCCGGCATTCGGTGCGGAAATCGTCATGCACTCACCAACTCGATTGCTTTGGAGAATGATACTTGGCCGGCGTCCCCGCTCGCGCGCGCAGCCGCAAGCTCCTCAATGCTCGCGGATGGCGGCCACAGGATTTGTGCGTATCGCCCGGCGCGCCGGCAGGTAGCACGCCAGCAGCGACATCGCCCCCAGCAGCGCCACCACGCCGGCTACCGTTGCCGGATCGTTGGCGTCCACCCCGTAAAGCAAGGTGGAGATAAAGCGAGTGAGTCCCAGCGAAGCCGCGAGCCCCAGCACCAGGCCAATCGACGTCAGCCAAAGGCCCTGCCCCAGCACCAGCCGCAGCACGTCGGCACGCGAAGCGCCCAGCGCCATGCGAATCCCGATCTCGTGCGTTCGCAACTGGGTGCGGTACGCCACCACACCGTAAATACCCGTAGCCGCCAAAATCAGCGCAATTACCGCGAACATCCCCGCAAACGTGCTTTCAATGACCGCGAAGCTGCTCGCCATCGCTGTTGTCTCCCGCATCGTTCGCACGTCGAACACCGGAAGCTGTCCGTCGATCTCGTGGATCGCGCGCTCCACCGCGACAGCCATGTCCGCCGGATTGCCCCTCGTCTTCGCTTGTACGATGAATTCCCAGTCCGGTTCCTGGTAATAGCTCATGTAGATCATGGGCCCGGGACGCTCGTTGATCATCAGGTGCTTGGTATTCTTCACCACACCCACCACGGTGAACAGGCTGTTCCATATGTGGAGTTTCTTCCCCACGGGATCCTGACCGGGCCAGTAGCGGTTTGCGGCCGTCTGGTCCAGAATCACCACTCGCGGCGCCTTGTCGTTGTCAGTTACGCTAAAGTCGCGCCCTTCCACCATAGGAATGCCCAGGGTTTCAAAATACCGCGGCGACACGTCGGCCCTTCCCACTTCGAGCGACTCATGCGGGCGCGGCGCATAGCCTTCGGGATACGCATCCGCCGTCTTCCGGCTCAGGCTCAGCGGAATCCAGTCCGTGATGGAGACAACCGTCACCGCCGGCAATGCCGACACGCGATTGAGAATCCTGTCACGGATCAACGGCGCCTGGTCTTCGGGGTAGCCCACAATATTCAATCCCACTGACGCGGTCAGGACATGATCCTGCTCAAATCCCGGGTCCGCATGGGCCATGTTCCTCAGCGTGCGCAGAAACAGCCCGGAGCTCACCAGTAGCGACAGCGACAGCGCAATCTGCGCCACCACGAGGGCGCTGAGCAGCCGCCGGTTGTGCGAGCCGCCGGAGATGTTTGCCGATTCTTCTTTCAGCGCCTCGACGGCGGGCACCTGGGATGACCGCCAGGCTGGAAACGCGCCGCAGAGCAAGCTGGCCAGCACCGCCAGGACTGCGATTCCGATCACAACCCCGCGATCGACGGTCCCGTTCACTGCAATCGGATTTGCACTTGGCGGGATGAACCGCGCGAATGACTTCGCCGTCCACATCGTCAGCAGCAGCGCCACGGTCCCCGCGCAGAGCGAAAGAATCAGTCCTTCCAGCGCCATTTGCCGCATCAGTTGCACTCGCCCGGCCCCCAGCGACTGGCGGATCGAAATCTCGCGCCGCCGCGCCACAAACCGCACCAGCGTCAGCGTGGCCACGTTGGCGCAGGTCAGCAGCAGCACCAACCCCGCAATCGCCAGCAGAATAGGCAGGGAACGCGCCATGTAGCCGTTGGCCCGAACGGCGAACGCCACATCGGATCCAGGGTGATGGTGTTGGTGCCGAGATGATCGTCCGGATAAGCCGACACAATGCGCCGCATGATCGTGTCCAGATCCTGCGTGGCGTTCGCCCGGCTCACTCCCGGCCGTAGCCTTCCCACCACGTTCAGCCAGTACGCGCCGCGATTCGTGATCCGCCACCCGCCCGTCCCCAGAGGATCGAGTGTCACCCACACATCCTGCCGCAACCCCGGCATCGCGCCGATGAACCCCTCCGGCGCCACCCCGATCACGGTCCCCTGGTGGCGCGCAATCTCGATCCGCTTGCCTACGATGCCTGTGTCTCCCGCATAGCGCGTCTTCCAGAACGAGTAGCTCAGGACCACATAGGGGATGTTCCGTCCCGCAGTTTCTTCTTCCGGCCGGAAAAAGCGCCCGTACAAGGGCTTCACGCCCAGCACGTCAAAATAGTTCGCCGTCACGTTGGCCACATAGATTCGTTCCGGCACTGCTCCGCTTGTCACCGTAAGCCAGTCGTGGTGATACCCCAGGATCCCGTCGAAGCTGCGATTCTGCTCCCGCAGATCGCGGTAGTCCAGGTAGGAGAATGGCGGGGCCGGCGAGATGCTCCACTCCCCCCGCATCACGCTCACCAGCGCGCCCTGGTCCCGCGCTCCCGGTATCGGGTGCAGCATCGTCCCGTCAATCCAAGTGAAGACCGTCGAGTTGGCGCAGATGGCCACCGACAGCATCACCGTCGCGGTAATCGTGAATCCGGGTGTCTTGCGTAGTTGCCGCAAGGCAAAGCGAACATCCCCAAGCAGTCCCGCCACAGCAGCCTCCCGGCGAAGCTATTGCTCCCGCGCGGAGCGTTTGCTCTTCGGTAATGAGCATAGTTCTCTGGTTCCGGGCGTGCTGTGCCGCAAAACACGTCTGCAAGTGCGCCCTGGTCCCCGCCATGATCCGTTCATCGCAGTCTTATCGCGATCAGCGGGTTGTCAGAGAAGGGCGCGCATGCATAAACCTCAATCTGACAATCAGATAACTGCCAATATGGCTATAATGGCTAGATTTTCCTCGGAAGCAGTTAATTTCCGTGCAATCGAGACGTCGGGATACTGGACGCCGGCCCGAATTCACCCCGCGAACCCCGCTGCTGTGTCCGCCATGGCACTCATCGTGCTATAATCTACTCACTGGTTGAATTACGCCCGCCTCTCGGCGGGCGTCGTCGTTTACGCCTCTTTAGGAGCGGAGGGAGGGCGAAATTCCGGCAGCAGCACAGCCCGAAAGCCCCCCGCGAGGAAGGTGCGCAATTCACTGCAGTTTCAGGGTGTAAATCCATCATTCCGCAGGACATCGTCGTTTTTTATTTCTCGCATATTCTAATCTCATCTCGCAATGCGGCACAGCTCGGAACCCGTCAGCAGGAATGCTCCGACCCCGTAGACATAGCTGGAGGACGGCTTGAACTGGCCCGGTTCGGCCCCGATAGGCTGGATATTGCCCAGCCGGCCCGAAGCGTAGACGTGCCCCAGCATCCCCCGCCAGGACCGCGTCACCACAGGAAGATAACGCTTGCGGTCCAGGATGCCATGATCGATGCCCCACGCCATGGCGTAGGTGAAGAAAGCGGTGCCGGAGATCTCCGGCGCAGGGTAAGCGCCCGGATCGAGAAGACTTGCGCGCCAGAGGCCGTCCGCAGGCTGGAGCGCGGCAATGCGCGCGGCCATGTCGCGGAACTGGGCCACGTACTTTGCGCGCAGCGGTGAATCCGCGGGGAGCCGCTGGATCACCATCGCCAGGCCGGCGAGAACCCACCCGTTGCCGCGCGACCAGAAGACCTTTTGCCCATTGGGCTCGCGCTTGGCCAGGAAGCTCTTGTCGCGGAAATAAAGATGCTCGGCGGGATCGTAAAGCGCAGCAGTGGTCAGGTCCCACTCATGATCCATGAAGTTGATGTAACGCTGGTCACCAGTCGCCACGGTGAGCTGGGCCATGACCTTCGGCGCCATGTAAAGTGCGTCACACCACCACCATAGATTGTTGCCAGGCTCGTCGGGCCGGCCGAGGAGTTTGTCCATGCCGTCGCGCGTGGGAGCCAGCATCGCAGGAGAATGCTTCTCGGCATAGAAGGTGAGGTAGGTCAGGCCAATGGCCTCGTCGTCGGCGTGGCTGAAGCGTGGCCCGAGGTCCCAGTGGTTCTGGTCGGCCACTTGAAGAACCCGGTCGTGATAGCGTCTGTCGCCGGTGGCTGTGGACGCGGCGAGGAAGCCGTCGTAGAGGGCGGCATAGGTCCAGCCAGTGTTGTACTTGCCTTCGGACTCCTGAAGCTGCCAGTCCGCCACCTTCTTCATGGCCTTGAGGATGTCGCGGCGCTTCATGCGCGGCGAGAGATCGGTGGCGAGCGGTCCGGGATCGTCGGGCTGGCTGCCGGCGGCTGCGCGCTCGTCCAGCACGGGAGGCTGCGCGGGCGCATTCTGGGCAACGGCAGGCGCTAATAAGCCTGATGCGAGAACAGCGACGGCGAGGAGTGCGAGAGTTCCCTTCATTGACCCCATCCAGAAACCGGGTGATTCCGAAGGGCAACGATAGCACACGCGGCGGCCAAAACGGTCAGGCTTCCGGTCCCAAAAACTTTCCCCTTGACAGCTTAGGAAAGAGGGCATACTCTCCTAATCATTTTAGGGGTGTTTCCCTAAGCGAGTTAGGAGTGAGAATGGGTGACCAAGCGAACTTGCTGCCCGGCACGCTGGATCTGCTGATCCTTCGCGCTGTTTCCCTGGGGCCGCTGCACGGGTACGGAATTCTGCTGCGCATCGAGCAGATTTCGGGACAGGCGCTGCTGATCGAGCAGGGCGCGCTGTACCCGGGGCTTTTCCGCCTGGTGCGGCAGGGATTGCTGAAAGCAAACTGGGGCAAATCGGAAAACAATCGCAAGGCAAAGTTCTACGAGCTGACGGCGGCGGGGCGGAAACGGTTGAGCCAGGAGACGGCAAGCTGGAACCGGCTGGCTGCGGCAATGGCCGCGGCGCTGGGGGCAACGGGGGAAGCGAGCTAGAAGCAGCTTTTAGCTATTAGCCCTTAGCTCATGGCCGGCGGATTGTCGCCGGCGTGGCCTCTGAGCATGGAGAAGAACGCAGATGACAACGGATGTGATGGTCGAGGGAAACCGGGTTTGGACGGCGCGGATGCGCGCGCGGATCGCTGGAGCCTTGTACGTTCTGTCAGTGGCGACAGCCATCATGGGCGAGTTCGTAATTCCCGGCCGGATGGGACTGGCGGACGTGGTGATCCCGGTAGGCTGCTATGCGGCGGCCATGCTGTTGCTGTTTGGGATCTTCGCGCCGGTGAACCGACGGGCGTCCATTGGCGTGCTTGTGTTTGGGCTGGCATGCCTGGGGTTGCAGGCGGCGCGGTGGCATCCGGGCGGGATGAATGTGGCGATGGTGGCGCACGCGTTCTACTGCCTTCTGCTGGGATCGCTGATGCTGCGAGCGCGGTTTTTGCCGCGGTGGCTGGGAGCGGCGATGATGCTGGCCGTGGTGATTGGTGAGGCGCTTCCGATGCTGTGGTTGCTGACGTTGGGAGTAAATGAACGCCGCTGGATGGAGCAAGCGGAAGCAGGAGGCCGGCGATGAATCTGCGGAATTGGCTTAAATCGGCTCTCGACCGAATGTTCCGCCGCGAGGATGTGGCTGCAGAGATGGATGAGGAACTGCGCGAGCACATCGATCTGCGCGCCGACGACCTGGAGCGCCGCGGAATGGGCCGCGCGGAAGCCGAACGCCGTGCCCGCATCGAGTTTGGCGCGCGAGAGAGGATCCGGGAAGAGAGCGTGGCGGCAATGGGTGGTTTTTTCCCCGGCCTGATATGGCAGGACGTGAAGTATGCCATCCGGGTGCTGCGCAAGTCGCCGGGGTTCTTGCTGGCGGGCGTGCTGACGCTGGCGCTGGCAATCGGGGCCAACGCGGTGGTGTTCAGCGTGATGAATGCGTTTGTGATCCAGCCGCTGAACGTGGCCAGGCCGGGGAGCCTCTACACGCTGCAGCATGGAAAGAACACGGGAAGCAACCAGTCGTATCCGGATTACCTGGATCTGCGCGACCGCAACCACGCGTTTGACAGTGTGGTGGCCTATAACATCCTGCAGGTGGGGCTGGATAGCGGGCAGAATCCGACGAGCGTATGGATGATTGCGGGCAGCGGGAACTACTTTGATGCGCTTGGTCTGAAGCCGACCCTGGGGAGACTGTTTCACGCCGAAGACGAGCGCGGGCCCAACAGCGCTCCGTATGTGGTGCTGACCTATTCGTTCTGGCACACCTATTTTCACGACGACCGCGGGGTGGTGGGGCGCGTGGTGCGGCTGAACGGGCATCCTTTCACGATCCTGGGAGTGGCCCCGAGGGACTTTCACGGGACGCTCTTGTTTTTCAATCCGGAAGTAATTGTGCCGCTGGTGGAAGATCCATTGCTGGCGGGAGACGACCTGAACGCTCGCGGGGAGCGCTGGATCTTCGACGTGATGGGTTACTTGAAGCCGGGAGTGACGCCGGCGCAAGGTGCGGCGGACCTGAATTCGATTGGGGCGTATCTGGAAAAAACCTATCCCAAGGAAGTAGGCGACAGGACATTTGTGCTGACGCGGCCAAGTTTGTACGGAGACTTTCTGGGCAAGCCGGTGAAGGCGTTCATGGCGGGTCTGATGCTGCTGACCGGGCTGATTCTGCTGGCGGCCTGCGCCAACCTGGGGAGCTTGTTTGCGGCGCGGGCGGCGGACCGGTCAAAGGAGGTGGCGCTGCGGTTGGCGCTGGGGTCGACGCGGAGCCGGATTCTGCGAGGGCTGCTGACTGAGGCCATGATGATCTCGGTGGCCGGAGGCGCAATTGGACTGGTGGGGAGCGTGGCGCTCTTGCGCGCCATGAGCACATGGCAGCCGTTTCCGGAATGGCCCATCCACCTGGCGGTGAACCCGGACGCGAAGGTGTACGTGGTGGCGGCGGCGCTGGCGCTAGTGAGCGGGTTGATCTTCGGGGCCGTGCCGGTGCGTCAGGTGCTGCAGTCGAGTCCGTACGCGGTGGTGAAGGCGGGGACAGGAACCAGTGCGGGGAAGCGGATCAACGCGCGCGACGTTCTGCTGGTGGTGCAGATTGCGATCTGCGGGGTGCTGGTGACGTCGTCGCTGGTAGCGGTGCGCGGACTGGTGCGGTCTTTGCACGCGCCGTTCGGTTTTGCAGTGAAGAATACGATGCTGGCGCAGACGGACCTGAGCATGGCGGGGTACAGCGGCGAGCGGGTGCCGGCGATGCAAAAGCGGATGATCGAGGCGATGCAGGCGCTGCCGGGAGTGGATGCGGCGGCGCTGGCCGACTCGCTGCCGCTGGGAACAGGAAGCAACAAAGTGAGCGTCTTCAAGGACACGACGGCGGATCTGCGGCCGTCGAATGCGGCGGCGGAAGCGGCGATCTTCAGCGTCTCTCCCGAGTATTTCCGGGCGGCGGGCACCAAGCTGATGGCGGGAAGGGAATTTACGTGGAACGACGACGGGAGTTCGCCGCAGGTGGCGGTAGTGAATGTGGAGTTTGCGCGGATCCTGTTCGGTTCTCCGGCGAATGCGATGGGGCGCATGTTCAAGAGGACGGGTGGAGCGCGAGTCGAGGTGGTGGGGATCGCAGAGGATGGGAAATATGACAGCTTGACCGAGGATCCCAGGCCGGCGATGTTCCTGCCCATTCTGCAGTCGCCCTCGACTGCGAGCAATCTGGTGGTGCGCGGAAAGACGGGGCCTGAGATGCTGGGGCCGGCGATGCGGAGCGCGCTGCGGCAACTGGATGCCGGCCTCCGCTGCTGGTGGAGCCGCGCGACAAACCGATGGCTGTGATGATGTTCGGGCCGAAGATGGCGACAGCGTCGCTGGGCGTGCTGGGACTGATGGGGGCGATGCTGTCCATCACGGGGATTTTTGGCATGGCGGCGTATTCGGTGTCGAAGCGGCTGCGGGAACTAGGTATCCGGCTGGCGTTGGGCGCGAGGCGGACTGAGGTGCTGAAGACGGCGCTGGGACGCGCGGTGCGGCTGCTGGCGATTGGGTCGGCAGCGGGCCTGGCGCTGGGACTGCTGGCTGCGCGCGTGCTTGCCTACGTCGTGTATCAGGCCACGCCACGCGATCCGCTGGTGCTGGCCGGAGTGGTGGCGGCGATGGCGGTGCTGGGGCTGGTAGCGACATGGATTCCGGCGCAGCGCGCCCTCAGTGTGGATCCGATGATGCTGTTGCGGGAGGAATGACGATGCTGAGCTGGATGCGATCCGTAATCACGCAAATCTTTGGCCGCGACAACGTGGCTGAAGACATGCAAGAGGAACTGCGGGCGCACATCGAGATGCGCGCCGACGACCTGGTGCAGCGCGGGATGAACCGCGCGGAGGCTGAGCGGCGAGCACGCGTGGAGTTTGGAGCGCGCGAGCGCTACCGGGAAGAAAGCTACGCGGCGATGGGCGGGGGATTCCTCGACATCCTGTGGAGCGACCTGCGATTTGCTGCTCGCGTGCTGGCCAAGTCGCGCGGATTCGCATTTGCTGCGATGGTGACGCTGGCGCTGGCGATCGGCGCGAATGCGGTTGTCTTTGGCGTGATGGACGCGCTGTTGCTGCACACGCTCAACGTACCCAATTCCAAGGGCCTGTACGGAACCGAGTACGGAACCGATCAGCAATTCCAGTCCTATCCGAATTACGTGGAACTGCGCGACGGGATGCACAGCTTTGTTGACCTCGCGGCGTTCAACTTCACCCTGGGCACGGCCATCGATACCGGCAACGATCCGCAGGTTGCCAGTGGATTCTCCACCACGGGGAATTACTTTACGGTTCTCGACATACATCCATACCTGGGGCGGCTGTATACGCCCGAGGATCTGCATGGGACGGGGAGCGCGCCATACCTGGTGCTGAGTTATGGGTATTGGCACGCCCGCTTTCAAGACGACCGCGGAGTCATTGGACGCGTGGTGCGCGTGAACAAGCATCCGTTTACCGTCATCGGCATAACGCCGCCGGAGTTTGCTGGGACCCTGATGTTCGTCTCACCGGATTTCTTCATGCCGATCGTGGAGCAGGAGGTGATCGGCGGCAATTCGCTGACTGACCGCGCCAATACGCAGGCACTCTTCGAGACGTTCGGACATCTGAAGCCGGGAGTAACGCGGGAGCAGGCCGAGGCCGATGCGAACCGCGTTGCGGCCGCACTGGCCAAGGTGTATCCGAAGGAGATTGAGGCAAGGCATGTGGTGCTGGGTCGGACCGGGCTGACCAGCTTCGGGCCCTCGGTCCGCGGATTCGTCGCGGCGCTGATGGGCCTGGCGGTGATGATCCTGCTGGCAGCCTGCGCGAACCTGGGCGGGCTGTTTGCCGCGCACGCCGCTGACCGCGCCAAGGAAGTAGCTCTGCGGCTGGCGCTGGGATCCACGCGACGCCGGATTATGCGGCAACTCATGACCGAGGCGGTGCTGATTTCCCTCGGCGGCGGAACTCTGGGCGTGCTGGCGGGAATGCCGCTGCTGCGCCGCCTGAGCACGTGGCATCCGTTTCCGGGTGCGCCCCTGCATATTCCCGTTACGGTGGACGCACGCATCTACGCCGTGGCCCTTGTCCTCGCCGTGGTGAGCGGATGCCTGTTCGGGATTGTGCCGGTGCGGCAGGTAATGCGGGCGCATCCGTACGAAGTGGTGAAGGCGGGAAGCGCGAGGCGCGCAGGACGCAAGTTCACCGTGCGCGACGTGCTGCTTGTGGTGCAGATCGCGCTGTGCGCGGTGTTGGTAACTGCTTCACTGGTTGCGGTTCGCGGGCTGGTACGGAGCGTGAACGCAAGCTACGGCTTTGATCCGCGCGATGCGATGACTGCCGGGATCAACCTGGCCGATGCGGGCTATACGGGCGCACAGATTCCGCGGTTCAACCGGCGCATGATCGATGCGCTGGCCGCGATTTCGGGAGTGGATGCCGTGGGACTGGTCAACAACTATCCGCCCCTCGTATACACGGCTGCATTTCGCGAGAAGGTATTCACGGAGCAGACACGGGACCTGAAGCTGGCAAATGTTGCCATCACGCCGTTTCGCTTCAATGTTTCGCCGGGATATCTTCGCGCGGCGGGGACGGCGTTGCTGGCGGGGCGAGATTTTACCTGGAACGACGACAAGGGCGCGCTGGTGCCCACGCTGGCCAACCGGCAATTCGCCGCGCAGATGTTCGGCAGCGTGAACGGCGCCATCGGCAGACATTTCCGGATCGGCGACGGAACCCTGACAGAGATTGTGGGCGTGGTGGAGGATGGCAAATACCTGGCGCTGACGGAGGCTCGTGAGCCGGCGATCTTTATGCCGTCAATGCTCTACGACGCCCCGCAGAGTTACCTGATGGTGCGCTCGAAACGCGATCCGCAACAGCTTGCGACGCTGATGCGGTTCAACCTCCGCCTGCTGGACGCCGGGCTTCCCGTCGACATCCAAAGCTGGAACCAGTTGCTCGAAGTGGTGCAGTTCCCGGCGCGCGTGGCCACCATGGCGCTGGGCGCGCTCGGCATCATCGGCGCGGTGCTGTCGATCACCGGCATCTTTGGCATGGCAGCGTATTCGGTGTCGAAGCGGATGAAGGAACTGGGCATCCGCGTGGCGCTGGGGGCTCGGCGGCGTGAAGTGCTGGGGGCCGCATTGGGAAGGGCCGTGCGATTGCTCGCAGCGGGCTCGGCGGCCGGACTTGTGCTTGGCGTGCTCGCCAGCCGCGTGCTTTCGTACATTGTGTACCAGGCCACGCCGCGCGATCCGCTGGTGCTCGCGGGAGTGGTGGCGGCGATGGCAATGCTGGGGCTGGTGGCGACGTGGATTCCGGCGCAGCGCGCCCTGCGCGTCGATCCCATGACGCTCCTGCGAGAAGAGTGATCATAGATAGAGAGAGGCTCTCTAAACGGATACCGCTATGATCGACATTCTTCTTACAGCAAACGAGCTGCGCGCCTGGTCGCGCGCCGCCCGCGCCGCCGGAAAAACCGTAGGCCTGGTGCCCACCCTGGGCGCGCTGCATGCGGGCCATGCCTCCCTCATCGTCGCTGCGCGCAGCCGCTGCCATGCAGTCGCCGTCAGCATCTTCGTCAACCCCACCCAGTTCGGGCCCAACGAAGACTACGCCCGTTATCCTCGCAGCTTTGAGGCTGACTGTGCGCTTGCCGCCGCGCATGGCGCCGATGTCGTCTTCGCGCCCAGCGTAGAGGAGATGTACCCCGCCGGCGCGGCAACCTTCGTTGAAGTGGAGGGCCTCGGCAATCGCCTCGACGGCGCTTCCCGGCCCGGCCACTTTCGTGGTGTGGCAACGGTAGTCACCAAGCTCTTCGCCGCGGCTGAGGCCGATCTCGCCTTCTTCGGACAAAAGGATGCCGCGCAGGTGGCCGTGCTGCGCCGCATGACCGCCGACCTGCTCCTCGCCACCGAGATCGTCGTCTGCCCCATCGTGCGCGAGTCCGACGGCCTGGCCCTCAGCTCACGCAACGTCTATCTCGGCACGGAAGAGCGCACGCAGGCGCTCGCGCTCAGCCGCGCCATCGGCGTCGTCGAATCGCTTGCCGGGCACGGCCAGCGTAGCGCTGAAGCGCTCATTGAGTCCGCCCATGCCGTCCTCGGCGCCGAACCCCTCATCCGCATCGACTACATCGCGCTTGTCGACTGGAACACGCTTGAGCCTCTGGAGTCAGCCATCCCCGGCGCACTCTTCGCCATCGCCGCCTGGGTCGGCGCCACGCGCCTCATCGACAACACCATCTTTTAGCGACCACTGATCACTGACCGATCACTGAGCACTGTCTTCAGTGCGGCAAATACTGACCCAGCCACTCAATCCATCGCCGGTACACATCGCGCATCCGCACCGGGTCTGCCGGCGAGTGCCCGCCGATGGGATACGCGTAGAACTCCGTCTCGATGCCGCGGTCTTTCAGCGCATGGTACAGCTCGTATCCCTGCGTGATGGTCACCCGATAATCGCCCACATCCTGCAGCACCAGCGTCGGCGTCTTCATCCGGTCATAGTAAGTAATCGGCGACTGCTCCACCCAATGCTTCATCCAGTCGCCGGTATAAGGTGAACCGCCGATGGACGCCGCCCGGCTCACATTTGAGTCCGACAGGTTGTACTGGTCGATCAGGTTGGTCACCGGTGCGCCGGCGATTGCGGCCTTCCAGAACTGCGCATGACCGATCAGCCAGCTTGTCATGTAGCCGCCGTAGCTCCAGCCCGTCACCGCGATGTTGTCCTCGTCCACGATGCCGCGCTTCTTCAGCATCTCCACGCCGGCCAGCACGTCGCGCCCGGGCCCGTCGCCCGAGTCGTCCACGATAGCCTTGTTAAAATCCTGGCCCTCGTTGTCGCTGCCGCGATAGTTCGGTTCGAACACCAGCCATCCCTGCGCCGCAATCAACTGCGCGAACGTGGAAAACGTGTCCTTCGAGTTTGAGGTTGGCCCGCCGTGAATATAGAGCACCAGCGGCAGCTTCTTGCCCGGCGCATAATCCGGCGGATAGGTCAGGATGCCGTCTTCCATCCAGTCTTTCGGCGCCTTATCCGGACTCTTCCACGTCACCACCTCGCTGCGCCCCAGGTTTAGCCCGTCGAACGCCGCATGAAACGCCGTCAGCTTGCGCGGCTTCGCCTCCGGCGAATCGATCAGGTAAATCTCCGCGGGCCGATGCGGCTCGGTTCCCACAAACGCAATCTGCCCCTGCTTCCCAACGTTCGCATCCAGCCAGAATCCCGTGTTCGGCGTAACGCCGCCGAGGTCGAGCCGCGTGGCCTTGCCGCCATCGATCGGCTGCAGCCACATCCCGGCCGTCGCCGCATCGTTCGCGCCCGTCAGGATCGCCTTCCCGTCCGGCATCCACAGCGCGCGAAAGAAATTGCGATCGATCCCGTGCGTCACATTCTCGCCGTCGCCCTTCAGACCGTTCACCACGTAGATGTCGCCATAGTTGCGCTCCTCGCCATCGCGCGGGTAGATGTACGCCACGTGTGACCCGTCCGGCGATGGCACTGGAAACGACGCGTGCATCGAGTGCGTTGTGATCGGCTCTGTCTTGCCTGTGGCCAGGTCCAGCATTTGCGGCGACGAGTAGCGCCTGTCCCCCGAGTACGTGTTCTCCAGCCGCACGTACAGAATCTTGCTGCCGTCCGGCGTAAACGCAATGGGCGACGCCGGCGGTCCCGGCGGAAACGCCACCGGCAGCGTCCACTCGCCCTCGGTGAGCCGCTTCGCCTCGCCGCCTTCGGCCGGAATCATCCACACGTGCGTGGGCAGCGCCTCATCGCGGTCCAGGTAGCTGTTGTCGCCCACGTGAAACGCATCGTCGAACTTGTCCGCGCCCTTTTTCTTCGGCGCGTCATCAATCGCAACGTACGCAAATGCCGCTCCATCCGGCTTCCATGCAAACTGCTGGATCGACGTCGGGTTCTTTGTGATCTGCTCGGCGTCGCCGCCACCCCGCATGTCCAGCACAAAGATCTGGTTCTTCTTGTCCGCATCGTGCGACAGAAACGCCAGCCGGTCTCCGCTCGGCGACCAGCGCGGGAACGTCGCCGTCTTGCGGTCGTGCGTCAGGTACCGCGTCGCGCCGGTGGCCGCATCCACCAGCGCCAGTTCTGACTCGTACAGGTCGTCCTCGTAGTTCGGCTTGGCCACCACCACCACCAGTGATTTCCCATCCGGCGCAATCTCCGGATCGCTCACCCGCAGCATCTTGCCGATCCACGCCAGGTCGAACGTCTTGCCCGGCGTCGCCGGAATTGGCACCCGCGTCTTGGCCGGCGCCGTCGGCGGGCTCTGCGCAAATACAGCGGCCGTCATCAGTAGAGTCGCGGCAAGGGAAGAGGAGAACAGCAGTTTCATACGGGTCGCACCTCGGCAGGGAATGGCTTGGTTTGGGAACCAGCGTGGCCCAACTATACCGCATGCCCAGCGCCCCGTCTCCGCCAGGACCCGCTCCCGTGCTTCGCCGCCGCCCCTTATTCCGAATCAGACGCTGCCACATTCCGAATCAGACGCTGCTATAATCCGAATCAGCCGCGCCTTCATTCCGGATTGAACGGCATCCGAATCCGGACCTGGCCGACTGGAGATACCCTGCATGGGCTCGCTCTATCCGCGCTTCGCCGCATCCCTCATACGCACGGCGCTCGGGGATACGCCCGTGGTAATGATCGCCGGCCCGCGCCAGTGCGGCAAAACCACGCTGGCGCGCAATCTGGTCCCCGGCAGGCGCGAGTTTCTCACCATGGACGACGACACCGTTCTCGCCTCGGCTCGCCACGATCCCGCGGGCCTGCTCCGCGGCTTGGGCAGCGTCACCATCGACGAGGTGCAGCGCGCGCCCGATCTCCTGCGCGCCATCAAAAAGCAGGTGGATGACGACCGCGAGCCGGGCCGCTTCCTGCTCACCGGTTCGGCCAATCTGCTCGCCCTGCCCCAGGTTTCGGAGAGCCTTGCCGGCCGCATGGAGATCGTCAATCTGCTCCCGCTCGCGCAAGCCGAGATTCGCGGCCGCGCTCCCACCTTCCTCAAATCCGCTTTCCAGGGCAGAATCTCCTCTCCCGGAGAAATCGTCCTCGGCCGCCATCTGGAGCAAATTGTCCTCACCGGCGGGTATCCCGAGATGCTCCACCGCAAACGCCCCGATCGCCGCCGCGCCTGGGCCCGGGATTACGTCCGCGCCATCATGCAGCGCGACGTGCGCGATATCGCCGACATCGAAAAACTGGACCGCATGCCGCGCCTCCTCCAAATTCTCGCCCGCCGCTCCGCCCAGCTCACCAACTTCTCTGAAATGGGCGGCCAGATCGGATTCGACGACAAGACCACCGCCAAATACATCGCCATCCTCGAACAGCTATTCCTCGTCCGTCGCGTCGAGCCGTGGTTCCGCAACGAACTAAGCCGGCTGGTCAAAACTCCAAAGATCCATTTCATCGACTCCGGCCTGCTTTCTGTTGTCCTCGGCGTCACCGCGGAGCGAATCGCCAAAGATCGCGTCGTGTTCGGAAAACTCCTCGAAACCTTCGTCTTTTCCGAACTGCTCAAACTCGCTTCCTGGATGGATTGCGACTGTGCTCTCTACCACTACCGCGACAAGGATCAGGCGGAAGTCGATTTCGTCGTGGAGGACGACGCCGGCTCTATCGTCGGGGTCGAGGTCAAAGCCGCCGCTTCCGTCTCCGTCGAGGACTTCAAAGGCATGAAACGCCTCGCTGCGGCCTCCCGCGAAGATTTCAAGCTGGGGGTCGTCCTCTACGACGGCGATCGCGTTGTTTCATTCGGAGCTCACCTCTTCGCCGCTCCGTTCTCATGTCTGTGGGGATGACCGATTCCTGTTGCGTCTTCACGAGCTCCGGCGGCAAGCTGAATGCAGTGCCCGAACTCCCTGACATCTCCGCCTACATCGCCGCGCTCGAGCCCCGCATCCTCGGCCAGCCGCTCCAGCACGTCCGCCTCGGCTCCATCTTCGTCCTCCGCACCGTGGACCCGCCCGTCTCCGCCGCGGAAGGCCGCACCATCGTCGCTCTCCGCCGCATCGGCAAACGCATCGCCGTCGGCCTTGACAACTACATCTGGCTCGTCATTCATCTCATGATCGCCGGCCGCCTGCACTGGAAGCCGCCCGGGGCCAAACTCGCCGGCCGCAACGCGATCCTCGCCTTTGACTTCCCCTCAGGCTCGCTCACCCTCACTGAAGCCGGCTCCAAGCGCCGCGCCTCGCTTCATGTCCTCCGCGGCGAAGCCGCTCTCCACGACATCGACCCTGGCGGCACTGAAATCTTCGCTCCTGGCGCCGATCTCGATGCCTTCCGCTCCGCCCTCACTCGCGAGAACCGCACCCTCAAACGCGCCCTCACCGATCCGCGTCTCATCTCCGGCGTGGGCAACGCTTATTCCGACGAGATCCTGCACGCCGCCCAACTCTCGCCCATCACCCTCACCAGCAAGCTCACGCCCGCCGAGTGGCAGCGCCTCTGGGATGCCACGCGCAACACGCTCACCCTCTGGACCGATCGCCTCATTGCCGAAGCCGCGCAAACATTCCCCGAGAAAGTCACCGCATTCCGCCCCGAGTTCGCCGTGCACGGCCGCTTCGGCCAGCCCTGCCCTCGCTGCGGCAGCCCCATCCAGCGCATCCGCTATGCCGACAACGAAACCGACTACTGCCCCACCTGCCAGACCGGCGGCAAGGTCCTCGCCGACCGCAGCCTCTCGCGCCTGCTCGGCTCCGACTGGCCCCGCACCCTCGACGAACTCGAAGCCCTCAAACGCAAATAGGAGTCCGTGTTTTTCCATTGACACCGGTCCATCCCATGCCTCAAAGTCTGGAACCATCTCCCTCATAGCCCGTACCGGTGCACTTAAGACGCATCCAAGGAGGCTTCGTGCAACATCTTCACCACCTCATCAACTACTGGGCGGTGCTCGTCTCCGCGCTCATCCTCTGGTTACTGGGCGCGCTGTGGTTCTCGCCCGCTCTATTCGCCAAACCCTGGGTCGCCATCGTCGGCCGCCAGATGGGCGAGAAGCCCAAAGGCGTCGTCTGGGGCATGATCGCCTCCTTCATCGGCGATCTCGTTCTCGCCTTCGTCCTGGCTCACATCATTCTCTGGTCCCATGCGGACTCCTGGCTTGACGGTATGCACATCGGCCTCCTCACCTGGGTCGGCTTCATCGCCGCCACAATGTACCCCAACACCATTTACGAAGGCCGCGGCGCCAAGTACTTCCTCATCACGGGCGGTTACTGGTTCGTCGGCTTCCTTGCCATTGGAGCGTTGCTCGCCTGCTGGCACTGAGGAACAGTTCACCATGCTCAGTCCTCAGTTCGGTAACACCATCAAGTGCGTGATGAGGGCTGACGGCTGACGGCTGACGGCTGAAAGCTCGCCTCCGTCCAGCTAGAATGTCCTCATGAGCAAAGAAGCCATCGCCACCGCCCATGCTCCCGCGGCCATCGGACCCTATTCGCAAAGCATTCGTACCGGCGCCATCAATCTCTCGCCGCCCAGCCTCATCTTCACCGCCGGCCAGGTCGCGCTTGACCCTGCCACGCAGCAGATGGTCGCCGGCGGCATCGCCGAGCAGACCGCACGCGTCATGGAAAACCTCAAGGCCATCCTTGAAGCCGCCGGCTCTTCGATGGCCCGCGTCGTCAAAGCCACCGTCTTCCTCAAGGACTTCAACGATTTCGCCGCCATGAACGCCGTCTACGCCACCTATCTCGCGCCCAGCGGCGTCGCCGCTCCGGCTCGCACCACCGTCGAGGTCTCCCGCCTCCCCAAGGACGCCCTCATCGAAATCGAACTCGTCGCTGAAGTCTAAAATCGGTGACAACTGAAAACTGACAACTGAGAATTCTCAATATGGCTGACTCCTCCGACAAGATCACCAAATCCGACGCCGAGTGGCGCGCCCAGCTCACCCCGGAGCAATACCACATCCTCCGCGAAAAGGGCACCGAGCGCGCGTTCACCGGCCCGCTCGAATTCAACTACGAGACCGGCGACTACCACTGCGCCGGCTGCGGCGCGCTGCTGTTCAACTCCGGCGCCAAGTTCGACTCCGGCTGCGGCTGGCCCAGCTTCATGATCCCCGCCGACTCCACCTCCATCGTGGAGCACGAGGATAATGCCTTCGGCATGCGCCGCATTGAAGTCACCTGCGCCCGCTGCGGCGGCCACCTGGGCCACGTCTTCCCCGACGGCCCCCGCCCCACCGGCCTCCGCTACTGCATCAACTCCGCCTCGCTAGCCTTCACTAAAGCTGAAAAGTGAAGTTGTCATCCTGAGCGCAGCGAAGGATCCGCGGTTGCCTTTCCCTGGTCCCTGCTCTTTCACTTCCGTCCCACCACAATCACAGTAAAGCTCCCCGGCACCACCGTCGGCCGCGGATGCGGATGTTCCGCCGTAGCTGCCGGCGCCGGCCCAAACTCCGCCGTCACCAGGTATGCGCGGTCCGTCGCCGGATCGTACGCCATGGTCCGCGCTCCGCGCATCGTGGACAAGTTCTCGATCGCCGCAAAAGCCGGCGTGCTTGCGTCAATCACCGTCAGCGTCCCCTCGCCGCACGAGGCGAACGCCAGATTCTTCCCCGGCGCATACGCCGCCGCGTCCGGTCCCTGCCCAATCGGCGGCAGCGCCAGGCTCTTGCCCGTGTTCGCGTCGATCACGCTCATCTTCCGCCCGTCGCACACGCTGAACAACCGGTGTCCCGCCTGGTCCATCGCCAGCCCTGACGGCGAATCGCACCCCGTCGGCCACTCCGCCGTCACCTTGTACGCGTGCGCGTCCAGCCGCACAACCTCGTTTTTGTCCTCGATGTTGTCATACACGTTGCCCGCGCCGTCCACCGCTGGAAACTCCGGCTTCCCCGGCAGCGGAATCGTCGCCACCACCTTGCGTGTCGCCGTGTCGATCACCGTCGCGTCCTTGCTCCGCCCGTTGAAAGCCCACACCGTCTTGGTCGACGGATCGAAAACGATCCCGTCCGGATTCTTCCCCGCCTCGATCGTCGCAACCTTCTCCAGCGTTCCCCGGTCAAACATCACCACCGCGTTCCCGCCGCCGTCCGAGATATACCCGTACTTCCCCGCATCGTCCAGCGCCACGCCGTGGATCCCGTGCAGCCCCTCGATCGCGCCCACCACCTTGCCCGACTCCGTATCCACCACCTCCACCTTCACGCCATGCGTAATGTAAAGCCGGTGCGCCGCAGAATCCACCGTCATGTAATCCCAGAATCCCTCGCCGCTAATCTTCCACTGGTCGATCACCTGGTACGGCTGCTGCGCCGCAATCATCGCCGGCGCCATCACCACAGCAATCACCGCACCGGTGAGCCAGGCCGTCCGCATAACTCGACCCATCCGCAAAGAATCCCGCATCTCCAACCTCCTCATCAACCTCGTGACCCTATCATTCCCCAGCTTAAGCCACTCTGAAGAAACCCGCTCAGAGCTACCGGCTACGGGCTCATGGCCACTGGCTAACAGCTAATGTCTAAACTCAATTCCCCGCGCCACCGTCACCAAAAACACCACCCCAATCACCGCCGCGCAAATCTCCGCGCCCACGCTGCGCCGCACGGTGAGAATTTCGTCCGGGGCTCGCTGCCCGCGCAAAAAAACGTCGCCCCACAGCAGCCCGCTCAACCCGCCAAAGAACGCCGGAATCGTCGAGAGCAGCATCAGCTTGAATCCCAGCGGATCCAGCGCGCCCGCAATGCACATAAAGACGCACGAAGCGTAGTAAGGCAGCCGCCCCACGGTGTTGTACTCCGCGCGGCCGGGGCAGAACGGCCGCAGCTCAATAACAAGCAAGCGCAGGAACACCACGTACAGCATCGCGCCCGTCGCCGCCATCGTCGCCCGCAGCGCCCCCTGGTGCGGCAGCCCCGCAATCACCTGCGCCCAGTCGCCCAGCCCCAGCGCGCCGGAGAAAAGAAAATACCCTGCGCCGTGCAGCAGGTTCAGCGTCGCCAGGATCCACAGAAAATAACGCAGATTCGCGCGCGATCCCGCCGCCCGCGCAGCAAAGTAGAGCGCAAACCCGGCGATCAGATTCACCAGCGTGCCGCCCGCGTCCACCAGCCGATCCGGGCGCAGAGAGTCCAGGTGATTGCTGGTCCACTCCGTAACCAGGTCGCCGCGCAACCACGCCGTCACCCCGTGCCCCAGCCCCTCGTGCAGCATTGAGCCAATAACCGATGCGAGCACCGCCAGCGCAATAATCGTTGTCTTGCTGTGTCGTGGCATGCCAAAAACTCTATCGCACTTCTCTCCGCGACCCCGAAGGAATCGAAAGGCCGAAATCTCGTAGCCAGTAGCTAGAAGCTGAAAGCCAAAACCTTCCCCGTTGACCGTCCCCTCACTCGCCGCCCCGCCCCAATGCTTTACCCTCAATCCGTGCGCATTGTCCTCTCCAACATCGGCACCTACGGCGACGTTCATCCCCTCATCGCCATCGCCCTGGAGCTCAAGCGCCGCGGCCACACCCCCGTGATGGCCTTGCCTGAGCTGTACCGTCCCAAGATCGAATCCATCGGCCTTGAGTTCCGCCCCATCCGTCCCGATATCGACCCCACCGACACCCGCCTCATCGCTATGATTTACGACGTAAAGAAGGGCACCGAGACCGGTTTGCGCGACTTCCTCTTTCCCGTCCTTCGCCAGACCTACGACGACCTCCTTGCCGCCGCCACCACCCCCGCCCGAGCTGACCTGCTCCTCCTCGGCGAGCTCAACTACGCCGGCCCCATCGTCGCTCAAGTCACCGGCATCCCCTGGGCCAGTTACGTTCTCGCCCCGCTCTCCTTCTTTTCCGCATTCGATCCGCCCGTCCTGCCGCCCTACCCGCGCCTGGCCCGCGCCGACCGCACCCCCGGCATGGGACGCGTCATGAAGCGCCTGGCCCGCTTCACCACCCGCAAGTGGGCCGCGCCCATCTATGACCTCCGCCGCGAACTCGGCCTCCCCCGCGGCGCCAATCCGCTCTTTAATGCCAAGCACTCGCCCTCGCTCGTCCTCGCGCTCTTCTCCCGCGTCCTCGGAACTGAGCAGAAAGACTGGCCCCCCCACACCCGCATCACCGGCTTCTGCTTCTACGACGCCGAAAATGGCAACGCCGCCCTGCCCGCGCACCTCGAAGAATTCCTCGCCTCCGGCACTCCGCCCGTCGTCTTCACCCTCGGCTCCGCCGCCGTCCTCGCCGCCGGCCGCTTTTACGAGCACTCCGCCCGCGCTGCCCTCCGCCTAGGCATTCGCGCCGTCCTCCTCATCGGCTCTGACGCCCGCAACCGTCCTCGCCAAACTCTCCCGTCCTCCATCTGCGTCGCCGACTACGCTCCCTACTCCGCGCTCTTCCCGCGCGCCGCCGCCGTCGTCCACCAGGGCGGCGTAGGCACCACCGCCCAGGCCCTCCAGGCCGGCAGACCCATGCTCATCATGCCCTACTCGCATGACCAGCCCGACAACGCCCGCCGCATGCGCCGCCTCAAAGTTGCACGCGTCATCCAGCGCGCTAACTACACCCCCATGCGCGTCGCCCGCAAGCTTCAAGACCTGCTCGAAGATCCCGAATACGCCCGCCACGCCCAGGCCGTCGCCGGCCAACTCGCCCTCGAAAACGGCACGGCTGCCGCCTGCGACGCCCTCGAAGGCCTCTACTGCAAATCCGCTTGTTAGCTTGTAGCCATCCGCCGCCGGCTTTCAGCCTCGACGAGACAAATCGATGAGAAGGGCGCGACTTCATGGCTTGCGGAACAACGCGCTCGGAAGGCGCTTTGTAGCCGGGCACGATTTCACAGCTTGGTGAAAGACTCGCTGCGCAAGAAAATACGCTTAGGGGCGGGACTTCAGTCCCGGCGAAAGAGCTTAAATAAAGGACCTGGTTTAGCCCCTGAGGTTTTTAGGTTCGGTCTCGATGAAGCTCTCCCCTTTTTCACCAAGCTGTTCAGTCGTGCCACAACCGCCGCAAACTCAACGGCGGGCTTCAACCATGCTTAGTTTCCGTTCGGAAATGGCCGATTCCCCCCGCCCACCGTCCTTTGCCGAACTCCCTATGCCCTCACATCTTCTCGCCGGGGTGAATCCACAATCAGCACCCTCCCATCCGTCAGCGCCCTGGCGCTGTGCCGCGCATTCCCCGGCACAATCGCTGCCAGCCCCGCCCGCGCCACCTCCGTCACGCCCTCCACCGTCAGCTCCAGTTCTCCCTCCAGCACGTGATAAATCTCTTCCTGCGGATGCTGATGCTCGTGAATGGTCGAGCCGTGGGTGAATTCGTAATGCGCTACCGTCATGTGTTCGGAATGGAAAAACCGCCCCCGCCACCCCGGCAGCCGCTCAATCTCCGGTAGACGGGAAATCTCCACAATCGCCATGGCTGCTCCACCTTTGGCGAGTTATCGTAACACCCGCGCATTATGAACTGTGAACTGTGAACTATGAACTGTAAACTGGACACCGCCATGCCCAACACGCCCAAGCTCGACCCCGCCTTCGTCCGTCTTGCCAAGCCCTCCCAGCGCGCCCTGATGGGAGCCGCCATCTTCACGCCGAAAGACCTCGCCAAACACACTCGCGTTGAAGTCGCATCCCTCCACGGCATCGGCCCCTCCGCCTTCCCTATTCTCGAATCCGCATTGCGTGAGGCAGGGCTGACCTTCAAGGCGAAGCTGACGGCTGAGGGCTGACGCTCTGCCGGCGAACTCCTTGATATTGCGCACCTTCCGCCGGTTCTCCATCGCACCCAAACCGCATTCTGATCCTGAAAACAAACCCTCCAGCGCGCCTCGCATCGGAACTGATCCAAGGAATGGTGCAGGTTCGGACCGCGCTCCTGAATCGTGTTCTTCGAACCGCACAAGGAGGAATGCGATGATGCAAAATCGATTCTCAGCAAATCTGGCTTTCTGCTCTGCCCTGGCCCTTTCGGCCAGCGCAACCCTGGTAGCGCAGAACACCGGCGGAATGCCGCAACAGCCAGCGCCCCAGCAAACCCAGCCCAGCATGCCCAACCCAGGCTCTCAGAACGGTCCCCAGCAATCCATGGGCGACCAGGCGTTTGTCAGCGAATCCATGCAGGGAAACATGGCCGAAATCCAAATGGCCCAACTCGCCCAGCAGAAGTCGCAGAGCGCCGACGTAAAACAGCTTGCGCAAAAGCTGGAGTCGGAACACACACAGATGAACCAGAAGTGGTTTGAGCCGGAAGCCAAAGCGCTCAGCGTCTCCGAACCCAAGGGGCCTTCAAAGAAAGACAAGAAGCAGATGGAAAAGCTGCAGGCCCTCTCCGGCGATCAGTTCGACAAGGCCTATATCACCGCCACCCTGAAGGATCACCAGGACGATCTGAAGAAGTATCAGGCAGAATCCGGAGCAACGCAGGATCCAAATGTGAAGCAGATTGCCCAGATGGGAACCAAGGTCGTCTCCCAACATCTGCAGATCGCCGAGCAGGTGGCGAAGAGCCACAATGTTCCCGTTGAGGGCGGGGAAGTCTCAAGCCGGTAGGCGGCCGCACTCAAGGATCGCAATAGCCAACCTCGCGGGCGCCGCTCTCAGCAGCCGGCGTCCGCCTGTTTCAATGCATCTTTCAGCCCTTTCATACTCACCCGTGTTGAAGCCTCCGGCGTCCCCGCGCCGCGCCAGTGCGTCTCCAGGCTCACCGCGTGGCGGTATCCATCGCGCTTCAGCGCCTGCAGTTGCGCCGCCCAATCCACCACGCCCTCGCCCACCGGCGCCCACTCCCACTTGCCGTCCGGCTTCCGAATCACGCTCTTCGCATGGCAGTGTCCGATACGCTTCTTCGGCAGCAGATTGTAGCCATCGGGATACGGCATCGAATCCGGGAACGTCGCCGCGTTACCCGGATCCCAGTTCAACATGAAGTTCGGCTCCCGCACCTCGCTCAACGTCGCCGCTGCCTCCGCCCCCGTGGCCGTGTTGCAGTCCATCTCGTTCTCCAGCAGCAGGATCAGATTCTCCTTCGCGCATCGCCGCGCCGCCCCGCGCAGCTTGTCGTTCATCGCCGCGCGATACGGCTTCGCGTCATCCAGCCGCCAGAAATCGAAACAGCGGATCCGGTCCGTCCCAAACATCTTCGCCAGCTCTATGCAGTGTTCCAGCAGCGCGTCCTGCTGCTTGAACGTATCCTGGGCGTTGAACTGGTCCCGCCGCTCGCTCTGTTTTGAAACCGGCGCCCCCGGCCAATCCACCTTGAACAACGGGCTGGCAATATCCGTCACCTTCAGGTTGTACTTGGCCAGAATCCGCTTCGACTCCGCGATCTGGCTCGTATCCAGTGCGGTCAGATTCTTGTTCCACATCCCGCGCAGCTCAATCCATTGCAGCCTGAAATCCTTCGCCGCCACCGAGCACGCATGATCGAAATCCTGCGAGATCTCGTCATTGATCACCGCCACGCGAAACGGACACGAAGCCGCAAACGCCCGCACTGCCCGCGGCGCCAAAGCAACTGCGGCACCCGCCGCAGCACCCGCAACAAACTCCCTACGTGAAACCTGCATGGAAACAACTCCTGAAACTGCGCAACTATAATTCCACCAAACCTCAAACTAAAAGCGAAGAGCTTGCAGCTAGCAGCTAAGATGCCTGCCACCTGAAACCTGCCACCTTACTTCGCCCCATACTCCTTCGTCTGCCCCGTCCGCGAATTCATCACGCTGAAGCTCCCATCCTCCCGCGCCACCACCTTCAAGTACTGCCCATCCGGCGCGCTCGTCCCCTTGGGATTCGCAATCAGCCCCTCCGCCGAGTTATGCGCCGCGTCCGACCCCTCCGCCGTGTGCAGCATCCACAAGTCCTCGAGCCCCGGGCTGGTGTGCACCGTCTCCCAAGCCTCAGGGCTTCCGCCCTTGTGAGCTCCGTTGTTCATAATCGCCATCCGTGGCGCAATCGCCCACACCAGCGCCTTCGAACTCGACTGATCCAGCCCATGATGGCTCACCAGGTACAGGTCCACATGCCCGATCCGATTATCCGGGCACATCAGCGGAATCTCCTTTGCCTTGGTCAAATCGCCCAGGTCCAGAAAGCGAAACTTCCCATACCGCACCAGAATCCCCGCCGACCGCGGATTCTCGCTCTGGTCCAGCGTCCACTTCGCCTCGCTCGCGCAATACGGGTTCGGCTGCGGCGTCACCCCTGGCACCTTGGCAATATGATCCCCATCCGCCGCCAGCACCACAATGCTCAGCCCCGCCACGTCAATCGTGTCTCCCGGCTTCACCGTCTGCCGCGGCGTCGCTCCGATAGCCTGCACGTAAGCCGCGTAATCGTGCCGCGTAATGTCACTGTCCTCGCGATTCACTCCGTGATCCAGAAACTCGCCCACCTTCACCCGCTTAACCAGTTCCGGCACACCGCCCACGTGATCCACGTGGAAATGCGTGATCAGCACCTTGTCCAGCCGGGTGATTCCGGCGTCCTTCATCGCCGCCACAATGCGCTCCGCGTCGCGCCCGGGCGGGCCTCCGGAGCCCCGCCAGCCCGTGTCCACCAGCAGGCTCGCGCCCTCCGGCGACACCAGCAGCGTCGACTGCCCGCCCTCCACGTCAATTGAGTAAATCAGGAGTCCATGATGCGTCGGAGGCGGCTCCGCATGCGCGAGGCGCACTGCGCGAAACAGCAGCAGCGCGCACGCAGCAATCAGCAGCAGCCAGATCAAAGAACGAGGTTCGCGGCGGAAAGGGGAAGAGTTTCGCATGCGCCAGCCAGTGTAATTCACCACGCGCTAAGCCGCGAACCGCGCCATCGAGCAAACTCCAAGTGCCCACCGGCATATCCCTAAATACAGCCTGTCATCCTGACCGCAGCCTGTCATCCCGAAATTCGGCCTGTCATCCTGAGGAGCGCAGCGACGAAGGATCTGCGGTTGCCTCTCGCCATCCATGCCGCAACCCAATCCTCAGAACCGGAACAAATACGACCCCTTCACAAAAATCTGTTTCCCATCATTCAGGTAGCCCGGCCCCCGCGGGATCGTCGAATTATCGGGATCGCATCCGCCGCCAGGCAGCCGATAGCAAAGCGTCCGGTCGATATTCTGCAGATCGTTGTTGTACCCCACATACACAGCCGTCCCCGGATGCGGCAGCCACGTCAGCAGCGCCTGCGAGCCAATCTGCTTACTGCTGCGCAGCAGCGAAGTCTCGGCGGGATTCGCCAGCGTCGAGTCGTACTCCACAATCACGCGAGCCGACAACGCCCGCGTGAATTGGTAATTGAGCTTCGTGCGGAACGTCTGGCTCTCGTAAACAAAAGCGCCGTTGGAAACAGCGAAGTCGCGGTCCAGCAGGTAGGTGTTGTCGGCGGTCAGCGGCCGTAGCGGCTGCAGCGTGAAAAGCAACTGCACGGTCTGCTGGTTCAGCAGGAAAGGCAAACTGCCCGCAACCGGGTTGTAATTCACGTTCCCGCCCCGAATCGTCACCAGGTTGTAGTTAAGCTGCGGCACCGGTTCGCCCCGCGAAACAAACCCGATAAAATTCTCGGTGAAGTTGTGATTGCTCGGGAACCCATACCCGTTCTGCGGCCCCAGCGTATCGGAATTCTCTCCAAACAGCGGCGCAATCACCGTGTTGTGTGCCAGCAGCAGGAACGGATCCACCGTCGTGTAGTGATAAACACGGTTCTCGTTGTGATCCCAGGCCAGGTTCAGATTCTCTTCCAGCCCATAGCTTTGTACCCAGCTTTTCTTGGGGAACCACTGGTAGGTGAGGTGCGTGTGATCGCTGCGAATGTTGGAGGTCTGGAGAAAGCCAAGCTGGGTCTGGAATCCCGCGCTGATGTCCTCGTACTCTGAGAACATGTTGAACGAGTGCCCGCTGCGCTGCAACTGCACATCTGCCGCAGGGCCGGCAGCATAAGCAGGCGGCGTGCCGCTGTCGCGGTCGCCCATCGTCGAGCTCTCCACCATCTGGCCCATCACGGTCCACGCGTTATTAACTCGGGCCGTGAAGTCAAAGCCGCCAATGCGATTCCATCCCTGGCCGAACTCGTCGTCCGTGTAAACAGCACCAATGCTGGAGCCTTTTCCAAAGTCCTGTGACACGCGCCCCACCGCGATCATGGCGCGTTTCAAGTGGAGCGGGTCGCCCGGCGCAACCGTCTCTCCCGGCTCCCGGTCGTCAATCGTGAACAGGCCAAGATTGGTGTTGTGCACCTTGCCGGTCACGCGGGCGCCGTACTCCGGATGCACAATATTGCGCGTGTACACCAGCGTCAGCGGCGTGATGAAGTAGTTCGCGTTCTCCAGAAAAAACGGCCGCAGCTCCGGAAAATACACAGGGTACCGCTGGTTCACCGTGAACTGCGGCTGGTCTGACTCCACGGTGCTGAAGTCGGGATTGATCGTGCCATCCAGCACAATCGAGTCCCTCAGAATCGCCTTCACTTCTCCGCCCGCTGTGCCCTCCAGCCGCCGCTGGCTGAAGTACGGATTCAGCGGGTCGATATTGATTAGCGTGCGCTCATTCTGCCCCAGCACGTATGGGTTCAGCTGAAAGTTGTGCGAGCCCGTCAGTCCCTCCATGCCCTTGAGTGCGCCCTCCTGGCTCAGCACGCCGGAAATGTTGGCAGCCACTCTCGGCCAGAAATCGCTCTCGCTGTTGCGCGGTAAATTGCGCATGAACACCACGCCCCAGTTCGCCTCCAGCGGCCGGAATCGAATGCTGCGAAACGGAATCGCAATCAGCGCCATCCAGCCCTCGCGCGTCACCCGGCCTTCTGAATCCCACACCTGGTCGTAGCTGTAATCCGGCTGGTTATTCTCCGTCCACGTGGCGTCAGCCTGCACGCCCGCCGGATTCACGCTGAACAAAATCCCCTTGCGCCGGTCCTCAAATGTATCCAGCAGCACGGAGACGTTATCGTCCATCAGGATGTTCTCGCGCCGCGCCAGGTGGCCGCGAATCTGTCCCGGCTGCCGGTCGAAACAAATAAAAACAAAATAAAGAGCGGTCTTGGTGTGACCCATCCACACCTCGGTCTTCTCCGTGCCCGGCTTGCCGTCGTGCGGATTCTGCTGGATGAAATCATCCACGTGCCCCAGCTTGTCGCGCAGGTCCGCCCGCGGCGCCATCCCCGCAAAATCGGTCAGCCGCAGCGGATCCGCAATCAGGGGAACACCCACACCGATCCGCGCCGCAGGCAACGGCGGAACAACCATCGGCTGCTCCGGCTTATTGCCCTGCGCCAAAATGGAACCCGTAAGGATGAATGAAGTTAGTACGACAGCAGAAAGCCGGACAATCATGCCAGTATTACGCTCGTGCAGGGGAAAAAGTGCCTTCCGCATTCTATTTGGTATCCGCATTGAAGGACGTGCGAGGATGCAGAAAGTGATAATTCCCGCCTGCTGTTAGAATGGAAGTACGCCGTAATTTACGGCGTTCATCAGGTATTCACCTTCCTGGGAAGGCTCCCGGCCCGCGGGATCAGGCTTGATGGGCTGGATGGAGCGTCGCACTTCTCCCCCGGCCGGAATCTCAAAAGGAATTGGAATCAGTGACCCAGACGATACGCAATATCGCCATCATCGCCCATGTCGACCACGGCAAGACCACCCTCGTCGACGCCATGCTTCGCCAGTCCGGCACCTTCCGCGCCAATGAGCAGGTGGCCGACCGCGTCATGGACTCCAACGAGCTCGAACGCGAGCGCGGCATCACCATCCTCGCCAAAAACACAGCCATCAACTTCGGCGGCGGAAAAATCAACATCGTTGATACCCCCGGCCACGCCGACTTTGGCGGCGAAGTCGAGCGCGCCCTCAAAATGGTCGATGGCGTCATGCTCCTCGTCGATGCCGCCGAAGGCCCCCTCCCGCAAACGCGCTACGTCCTCTCCAAGGCCCTCGAAGCCAAGCTCCCACCCATCGTCGTGATCAATAAAATCGATCGCCCCGACGCGCGCCCGCAGGAAGTCCTCAACGAAATTTACGACCTCTTCATCGACCTCGACGCCGACGAGGATCAGCTCGATTTCCCTGTCCTCTACGCCGTCGCCAAGGCCGGCACCGCCACCACCGACCCCGCCATCCCCGGCACCGACCTCCAGCCGCTCTTTCAGGCCATCGTCGATACCATCCCCGCCGCCACCGGCGACGAGGAAGGCTCGCTGCAGATTCTCGTCACCAACCTCGACTACTCCGACTACTTCGGCCGCGTCGCCATCTGCCGCGTCTTCCAGGGCACACTCCACCTCGGCGACGACGTCTCCATCTCCAAGCGCGACGGTGCGCTCCAGAAAACCCGCATCACCAAGCTCTTCACCTTCTCCGGCCTCAAGCGCATTGAAACTTCCGAGACCACCATGGGCGACATTGTCGCTGTCGCCGGTGTCGAAGGCATCACCATCGGCGAGACCATCACCAGCGCTGAAAACCCCTCGCCGCTGCCGCTCATCATCATCGATGAGCCCACCATCGCCATCCAGTTCAGCGTCAACAACTCGCCCTTCGCCGGCCGTGAAGGCCACTACGTCACCAGCCGCAACCTCCGCGAGCGCCTCGAAAAAGAACTCCTCACCAACGTTTCCATCCGCGTCGAGGAAACCGGCTCGCCTGACACTTTCAAGGTCCTCGGCCGCGGCGAGCTACAACTCGCCATCCTCATTGAAATGATGCGCCGCGAAGGCTTCGAACTCATGGCCGGCCGCCCCGAGATCGTCACCAAGATGGTCGATGGCACCCGCATGGAGCCCGTCGAGCACCTCACCATCGATGTGCCCGAAGCCTACACCGGCGTCGTCATCGAAAAGCTCGGCCCCCGCAAGGGCGAAATGACCAAAATGCACAACCACGGCTCCGGCCGCGTGCGCATGGAGTTCCGCGTCCCCTCCCGAGGCCTCATCGGCCTGCGTAGTGAAATGCTCACCGAGACCCGCGGCACCATCGTCATGAATGCCCTCTTCGACGGCTACATCCCCTACCAGGGCGAGATTCCCCAGCGCCCCACTGGCGCCCTCATCGCCGACCGTCAGGGCCTCACCACCACCTACTCGCTCAACGGTCTCCAGGAGCGCGGCATCCTCTTCGTCGGCCCCGGCGTCGATGTCTACGAGGGCATGATCGTCGGCGAGCACTCCCGCGACAACGACCTTGATGTCAATGTCGTCCGCGAAAAAAAGATGACCAACATGCGCGCCTCCAGCGCCGACGAAGCCATCCGCCTCGTCCCCCACAAGGCCCTGAACCTGGAACAGGCCATCGAATTCATCGCCGACGATGAATTCGTCGAGGTCACTCCAAAATCCCTCCGCCTGCGCAAGAAAGTCCTCCAGCAAAATCGCCGCCCCAAGCGCTGGGAAAAAGTCGAAGCATAACAAGGGTTGTCATCCCAACAAGACTTGTCATCCCAACAAGGGTTGTCATCCTAACAAGAGTTGTCATCCTGAGCACAGCGAAGGATCCGCGGTTGCCCTTCGCCGGCAGCCCACCAAAGCGGGTGCCCCAGGTCCCTCGCATTTGGGGACCTGGGATACCGCCACAGCCCACCCGCCTTTAGTCCGCGCCACTCCGAACTCCGAACCACCCCTCAAAACATAAACTTCCCTCCCAGCTCCAACACCCTCGGCCCGAAATCCGAAGTAGCCTGGCTGAAGTTGGCATCGTGATTGTTGGTGTCCAGGTTCTGAAACTGCGTATGGTTGAACGTGTTGAATGATTCGAACCGCAGCTCCAGGTGCGGCCCCTCGTGTGACGTCAGTGGAAGCGTCTTGAACACCGACAGGTTCCAGTTGAACAGCCCTGGTCCCACCACCGCGTCCTTCCCCGCATCTCCGAACCCCTGGTTAGGCCCGCCATTCCACGGCGCCACCGGGTCCGCAAACGAGCTCCCCGAAAACCACTGGCCCGCCTTCTTCGGATAGCTCACTTTGGACACCAGGTCCGGCCGGTTCGTCGTCCCACCGCCCAGCCCCAGCACGTCCGGGCCCGAGTAGTAAATGTACGTCGGCGTTCCCGCCTCTATCTCCGTAATCCCTGACACTGACCACCCGCCCAGAATCTCCCGTGCGGCCAGGTTGCCTGACTTCGCGTAGAACGGCAATGCATAAACGTAGCTCGCGTTGAAAATATGCCGCCGGTCGAACCCCTGCCCGCCGGATGTTCCCGCGTCCGATCCGCGGTCATACCCCGGATTGAATGGGTCCGACAGCCCCGCCAGGTCATTCTGTCCAATGTCGATCATGTGCGACCACGTGTACGCCAGTTGCGCCGTCAGCCCGTGCCGGTTGTCTGCCCGCAACCCCACCTGCAGCGAGTTGTAGTTGAAATTGGTTTCGTTCTCCTCCTGCGCAATGCCGCTGTACCCCGGATAATTCCGGTACAGGTTCGCCAGCGCCGTGCCGTTAGCCACGCCCTGCCGATGCGTCAGGTCGCCCAGCGGCAGCGTGTTGATCGCGCGATCGTCATTCTGGTCCCATCCGTCCGACCCCACGTACTGAAACTCGAACACGACCGACGGCGCCACCTGGTGCTGGATGCCAAGGCTGTAGTTCTCCGTCCCCGGCGGCGGATAGTTGTACTTGATCGTCGTCATCGTCGAAGGGAACGACTGCGTCGTCGTCGCCCCGGTCAGCGCGCTGCTGTTCGGATTGGAGAAGTACACGCTCGTTGCCGAAGGCTGATACGCAAACGGCGGATTTAGCGCCGCGTTGTACACGTCGTTGCCCTGCACCCGCTCGTAGAACACCCCATACCCGCCGCGCAGCACCGTCGTCCCGTTTCCGCTCAGGTCCCACGCAAACCCGATCCTCGGTTCAAACGTGAAGTAGCTGTTTTGCACATTGCCGCGCGGGAAGCCGCTTGTGCCCGCCTCGCGAATCCCATTCAGGTAGAACGGCACTCCGTTGAACATCGTCAGCGACGCCGGGTTCAGCGTCCCGTCCGGGTTCAGCGGATACGGCTGCGACGTGTCGTAATCCGCCGGCACAAAATTGGCAAACTGGTTGTATCGTTCAAACGCGTGCGGCAACCCGTCGTACCTCAGGCCGATATTCAGCGTCAGCCGCGACGTAATGTGCCAGTTGTCGTTGCCGTAGCCGAAATAGTTGTTGTTCACCCAGTGCTTCCCTGCCAGGAACTGCAGCTGCGTGAAGGCGCTCGCATCCCCCAGCAGAAAGTTAATGTAGGAATCGCCGGAGAACCCGCTGGAGTTGAATACCGCTGTCCCCTGCGTGTTCGCCTGCAACTGCTGGTTCTTGTAGTCGTGCAGCCAACCGCCCCCGAACTTGAACTGGTGCTTGCCCTTCGTCCATGAAACATCGTCGCGGTATTCAAATCCTTCGTAGCCGTTCTTCCACGGAAAGTAGCTCTCTGACCAGTTCGCGTTCAGCGGCGACCCCTGCAGGTCGATCTCCGGCATGTCCTTTCCCGCGTTATCGCTCACCGGGAAAAGGCTCGTCGCGCTCCAGTTCTGGGGCAGCGTGAACTGCGCTCCGCCCGGCCCTGAAACCGGAGTCAGCGTGATCTTGTTGCCATCATAGGTAAATGCCGTCTCGTTCAACAGCGTCGGTGAATACGTCTGCGTCAGCTTGATCGCCGCCACGTACGAAGGGTTGCTCATCGCAGTTCCCACCGTCGGATAGCTGCTGTCGCTCCACAGCGCCGGAAAGAACGTCGGGTTCACCGCGTCGTGCACGTAGTGCCCCATCAGTTGCAGCTTGCTGCTGATCGCGTGATCGATGCGCACCGCGTCTTCGCGCACATAAGTCGGCTGCGGAATCGACGATGTGTACTGGTTTGCTCCCACGTTCGGCTTGGGAAACGTGCCCGCGTTTACCTCCGTTACCGCGTTCGGGTCCATCAGGTTCGCCGGAATTCGGTACGTCCCGTCCGCATTCTTCGGAAACGGAGCCCCCGCCGTCAGCCCATCCGATCCATACAGCGCCAGCTTCGCCGGATCGGTCGTTGCCGGCACCACCGGCGCGGCCCCGCCTCCGAATGTCGTATAGCCCAGGTCCGACCCCGCCGTGGGAAAATCCGCTGCCGGTATCGTGTTCACCGCTGACGGCGCGCTCCCCTGGATCAGACGCCGCCACTCCTCGTTCCAGAAAAAGAATGTCTTGTTCCGCTGCGTGTTGTACACGTGCGGAATAAACAGCGGCCCGCCGATATTCCCGCCCGGCTCGTTCAGCATGAACTCCGGCCGCGCATTCCCCGCCGCCTTGTTAAAGTAGTCGTTGGCGTTGTAATCCGTGTTCCGGTTGAACTCGTACAGCTCCCCGTGAAACTTGGCGGTGCCGCTCTTCAGCACCATCACAATCGTGCCGCCTGAGCCGATCCCGTAATCCGGGCTGTAGTTCGAGTCCAGCGTCTGGAACTGCGCAATCGCATCCTGCGCCGGCAGCACCATGTAGCAGCCGCCGCACCCGCGGTCGTTCAGCTCGCCTCCATCCAGCAGGTACACGTTGTGCGTCGTGCGCGTTCCGTTAAAGCTGATGCCGCTGGCTGAAGTCAGCGCATCCACGCCGCCAAACGACGGCAGGTTGTTGCTCACTCCCAGCCCCAGCGCCGCCAGTTGCACCACGTTGCGCCCGTTGGTCGAAAGCTGCTCCACCTGCCGGTCGTTGATCAGCGTGCTCACCTCGCTGGTTTCCGATTGCACCTGCAGCGCATTGGCCGCCACCGTCACCGTTTGCGTCGCGCTGCCCAGCGCCAGGACCGCGTTCTCCTCCAGCGTCTGCGCCACGTTCACCACAATGTTCTGTTTCGTGTACTTCTCAAAACCCTGCGCTGAAACCGTCAGCGTGTATGTGCCGATCCCCAGGTTGGCAAACCGATACGCGCCCACGCTGTTGGTAGTCGCCGTGCGTTCCTGGCCCGTCGCCTTGTTGGCCAGCGTCACCGTAGCGTTCGGCACCACCGCTCCGCTAGGGTCGGTTGCCGTGCCGTTCACAGTGGCATTTTCCTGGCTCAACAGCGGCGCCGCGCCCAGAAACAGCATCAACGACAGAACGGCAAAAACCGTAACGGTAAGGATGGACGGAAAAAGGTGATGGGTAGATTTGAATCTGCTTTGAAGGAGCACGACTTTACAGCTTGGTGAAAAATTCGCTACGTAAGCCGGAGCGCGTAGGGGCGGGACTTCAGTCCCGCCGTAGGCCCTCGAATATAGCAATTGGGCTTCAGCCCCTGATGGCCGGTTTGCGGACAGAAAAGCCTGATGGGCCGGTTTAGATCCGTTTTGAAGGGGCACGACTTGAGTCGTGCCGCAAACGGCCGACAAGCGCGGCCGGGCTTCAGCCCCTGAGGGATGGTTTGCGGTCAGAAAAGCGTAATGGGCCGGTTTGACTCTGTTTTGAAGGGGCACGACTTCAGTCGTGCCGCAAACGGCCGACAAATGCGGCCGGGCTTCAGCCCCTGAGGGATGGTTTGCGCAAATTGTGCCACTACGCAGGAAAGGGAACTTCTGTCGATGAGGGGATAACTTAGTTAGCATGGGTGACCTCCAGAAAACGTTTACTCGAACGCCCCGAATCGCCATCCCTCTAACTCCGCCACAGGGTAAGCGAATAGCTAACCCAGCAGCCGGTAGGCATTTGATCCTTTGAGCGCCCGCTCCGTGAATGCTCGCGCCAGCCATCTTCGCCGCCGGCGCACTGGGAGCACGCCCGCTGCATGCCGGTCCCTTCTTATCTATATCCGGCTCTGTCCTTCGCGCGGGTCTTTCATCTGCTGAATAAAAGCACCTTCAGGGGACAACTCGCTCTCCCGCAATCCGGTCCACCCTCGTCGCAGGAAAGCGAGCAAATCGGTTTTCCCAAGGGAAAAATGCGTCCCGTGGTTGCGGAAACACCTTCCCGCAACACAAGGATGCTCCCGCATTCTTCAGGGTTGCACCACCTCCGGAGGAATGCTCCTTCTCAGGACCGCCAACCCCTGGCACCAAGGAGCTAGAAGCCAGGAGCTAGAAGCTAGAGGCCGGAAGCCAAGCCTATTCCCTACTCCCTATACATCTTCACCGCCACCCCATACTCCGGAATCCCCGCCACCCCCGCCGGCGCCTTCAACGTCAGCCCAGTCGCCGTCTGCTTCCACACCGGAGCCTTTCCCGTCCCCAGCACTTCCACCTTCCCAATCTTCCCCGGCGAGTTCGCGCCCCCCAGCCCCAGCGCCGCAATCGTTATCTCTCCCGCCGGAAGCCCCAGCACAATCGCATACACTCGCTTGCCGTCCTTCGACTGCGTGAACCGCACATCCTGCGCCCCCAGCTTGCTAATGCTGTTTCCCTGGAAACTTCCCGCCTTGATCGCGTTCGGCCCCTCTCCGTACACCTTCCACGGCCGCGTCTCGTAAATCGCCTCCCCGTTCACGCCCATCCACGCCGTAATCTTGTCCAGCACCGCAATCTCCTTGGCGTCGATCGTCCCATCCGGCTTACCCGGTATGTTCAGCACAAACGTCCCATTCTTGCTCACCGTATCCACCAGCCAGTGCACCACGTCCCGCGGTTGCAGATATCCGCCGAACTCCCCGGCCTTCTCATACAGCCCGCGGTTGTAGTGCCACTCCCCAATGCACGTCTCCGATTGCCACGCGTGCGGCATGATCCCGCTCGTCAATCCGCGCTCGAAATCCGCCACTACCGCCTTCACCAGCGTGTCCGGCACATCCTTCACATTCGCCACCACGTCCAGCTTCCCCCGCTTCGCCAGCGAAAGATTGTAGTAATACGCGGCGATATTCATCCCCCCCCACCCCAGCGGGAACAGCGAATTATCGAAATACACCAGGTCCGGATCGTGCTGGTCGATGAAATCCCGCGTCCGATCATAAAAGTTCTTGACATACGAGGGGTCCGGCAGCGCATTCTGCGGGTGCTTCGCGCCATACAGCCGCTGCGGATCAGCGCCCTTCCACCACGCCTCCTCCCCCTCGGCCGCCGTCATCGCCCCGTCATACGGCACCCCCGCCATCGCCCCCAGCTTGTCCGCGTTATGTGACGTCTGGAACCACCACCAGTTCCGCGCCTGGTGAAACGTCGCCCCGAATCGCAGCCCGCGGTCCCGCGCCGCCTTCGCCCAGATTCCCGCCACGTCGCGATGCGGCCCCATCTTCACCGCGTTCCATGGCTGATGCTTCGAGTCCCAGCAGTCGAATCCATCATGGTGATTCGCCAGCGCAATGAACAACCGCGCCCCCGCCTTCTTGTACCGGTCCAGCAACTCTTCCGCATTCCAGTTCAGCAGCGTCCACTGCGCGCACAAGTCCTTGTACCCAAACCGCGACGGATGCCCGTAATGCGACAGCTGATACTCGAACTGCTTTTGCCCCGGCTCGTACATGTTGCGCGCATACCAGTCGCCATCCTCCGGAACACACTGCGGACTCCAGTGCGCCCAGATCGCAAACTTCGCATCCCGATACCACTCCGGCGCCTCGTATTGCTGCAGCGAATCCCAGGTCGGCTTGTACGGCCCCGTCCCCGCCAGCCCCGGCAGCGGCGACTCCATCGGCACCCCATCCCACTGGTCCACTCCCGGCAGCTTCGGCCCGTCCCACCCCGTCGGCTTCCACCCTGTCGGATCCAGTTTTTTCTGTGCCACGCGGCCGTCCTCCACCACCGTGAACATCCTCTCCGCCTCCGGCGTCGCGCAAAACTTCGCGTAGTCGAAACTATCCTCGGCCACCACCTCCGCCAGGCCCTTCGCCCAGCCTCTCGCCGCCATCATCGCCGCCGCGCTCCCGCCAGCCATCTTGCAAAACGTCCGCCGTCTCATCCTTAATCCCTCCCATCAAACGCACTTCGATCAATCGTTTCTGGAAACGTTTGCATTGTAACCCCCGCCCCCACCGCCTGCCCCATCCTTTTTCACCCTGAGCAAAGCCGAAGACCCCGTGAAACAGGCGCGAAGCGACAACTGCGCGTTCCCGCGATCCGGATCACGTTGGGGAAGAGTAGTCCACAACTCGACCGTGATGCCGTGCCTGCCGCGCATCCGCTGCCCCAAAGTGCTCTCATCCCGCCCCCCAAGCGCCGTCATCCTGCCCCCACCAAGCGCTGTCATCCTGCCCCCAAGCGCTGTCATCCCGCCCCCCAAGCGCTGTCATCCTGAACGAAGTGAAGGATCTGCGGTTGTCTCTGGGGATTTCAGGTGGCATTATTTCCGCGTTGGCCACCACACACTCGCAATACCAAATCATTCGGAAAACCCTGCACTGCACAGAGGTTTGATAGACTCCGGTCAAGACGCAATCTCGACTGCAATCGAACGTGCATAAAATCATCCCTTTTGGAGCGGCCGCTGCGAACGCCCTTGGGCTCGCGAGCTTTCCTGAGGAGCCTTGGAGGAGCCCAACGACGAAGATTTCTCCTGGTTCAACAAAGCGCGCAGCTTCCGCCGACATCGATCGGGAAGAGACTCCTTTCGAGGCGCTGGCCGGCATCTGCTCAGTTCTGGTGGTGGGCCTGTTCATTCTGACCTTCTTAGCTCAGAACTACCTCATTCCGTCAGGCTCGATGGAGAACACGCTGCTTGTGGGCGATCACCTGGTCGTTGACAAGATCACGCTGATACCGCCTGCTTCCTGGATGCCGCTCATCAGGTATCGCGAGCCGAGGCGCGGCGATATCGTGGTCTTCCTCAAGCCCGTCTATCAGCCTGGTATTGATGCCACTGACGCCGACGGAACACCACTATACACTCCCCTGGTGAAGAGGTTGATTGGCGTACCGGGCGATCGTATTCATCTAAGCAACGGCATTGTGATTGTGAATGGTGTTGCACAGCCCGTGGGATTTGCGCAGCCGACAACGACGGATAACTTCAACGAGTTCCTCGACGATTTCCCCGCAGTACCTCCAGCCGAGGTGCCTGGGTCAACAGAGTCGTGGGCCGTGAACTTCTCGAGTTATATCCAGGACGGCGACCTGGTGGTTCCACCCGGCATGTATTTCATGATGGGCGACAACCGGCACAACAGCCTGGACTCGCGCTACTGGGGCTTCGTGCCGCGCGC
>DASZLE010000019.1:0-4551 GCA_035552475.1 Occallatibacter sp. | reverse complement strand
TCGGCAAGGTCGGCCAGCAGGGTCAGGTCGGGGCGAAAGCGGGCGAGGGTCTCCAGATAGCAGCCAAGGCGCTGGCTGGAAGTGTAGATGACGCGGTAATAGGCCTGCGGGTCGTCGAAGCGGTTGCCGAAGGTCCCGTCTAAGTGCGCGTGGGCCCAGTCAGGCGGCTGCCAGGGATCGGGCCAGCGGCCGACGCGGTAGATAGGCTGTTCGGCCACTCGCGATTCGAGAGGCGCGGCTTCGGGCGTCGCGGGGCCGGGGGGCAAAGGCTCAGGGGACACGGGCAGGTTTGGCCTTCCTGCTGCGGGGGCGCAGCAATGTCAGCGAAGGCGGCTGGGGGAAGAGCCGCGGTGGGGAGGATGAAACAATCCGAAGCGCTCAGCCTCCGGCGAGGAAGGCACGGGCGGCGCGCAGTACCTCCGGTCCTACGATGTGCAGGTCGCCATCGCGCATCAGCCGTAGCGGCACCCGGTCGCCAAGCTCAGGATTGACGCCGGTCATCCATGCCTGCACAACAGCGGCTGTGTCCTGCTCGCGCAGAGTGCGGGCCACCTGGAAGGCGAAGCGCAGCCGTTGCTCGGCATCGCCATAGATTTCGCCGCCAGCTATCCAGCGGTCGACGGCGCGGACATCCTTCACTTTCGCGATGTATGCGGTCAGTTTGCGGCCCAGGATATCGACCAGCCGGCTGACAATCTCGGTGGTCGGCAGGCGCAGCGATTCG
The DNA here is from genome assembly GCA_035552475.1 of Occallatibacter sp. Lineage (GTDB taxonomy): Bacteria > Acidobacteriota > Terriglobia > Terriglobales > Acidobacteriaceae > Telmatobacter. Next base: position 3,827 of record DASZLE010000019.1, on the reverse strand, counting down.
CGGTGCGCAGCCAGATCGGGACGGGGCATCGCCATGACGGCCATAGCAGAATCCTCCTGACAGCTCCAGTATCGCACAGGATTGCATATAAATTACAGCAAAATACCACTTATTTTACGCATGTATAGCTGTCGATTTACTGCGGACTCTGCTGCTGGTCCTGCTGCTGCTGTTGATCGTCCTTTTTGCCACCGCCAAAGAGCCGGCTGAAGAAGCCGCGTTTCTTGGCTTTAGGCTTCTCCTGCTCACCGTTCTGGGCGTTTTGGGTGTTGGGACTGCCGGGTTGTTGCGGCTGGCCAGGGGGCAGGACGGTGGGACCGATGCGTGGCGGAAGCTGCTGCTGGGGCGGACTGCCCAAGCCAAAGATCTTTTGGAAGAAGTTCCGCTGATCGTCATTGGGGTGCGAACAGGTATTTCTGGGAGCGGTGCCCTCCAGAAACGCCGCGTAGTAGTCCTCGGGACAGGTGGGATCGGCGAGCAAGTTGGTGTTCTTGTCGAGTTTCACCAGGTCGACGCCCTGGGGGATAGAGAAGTCGCGGGTGTCAGAGTACTGGGGAAGCTGGACAGCGCGCTTCATGAACTCGGCCCAGATGGGGACGGCAGCCTGAGCTCCTTGGAGTTTGACGTCGGAGTAATCGTCGTTGCCGACCCAGATGACGCAGATCAGGTTCGATGTGTAGCCGGCAAACCAGGCATCGCGTTCGGTGCCGGTCTTGCCGGCGGCGGGAGCCAGGAAGCCACGGCTGCGCACGCCGGCGGCGGTGCCGGCGTTCATCACGTTTTGCAGCATGTTGGTGGTGAGGTAAGCGATGCGCGGGTCGAGTATGGGCTTGGTATCCGGCTGGTGATCGCTGATGGGGTCGCCGTTGGCAGCGCGGACCGAAGCGATCTCCCACGGCACGATGCGGGTGCCGTTGTTCGCGAATGTAGTGTAGGCGCCGGCCATTTGAACGGGGGTAGCACCGTAGGCGCCTAGGGCGACCGCCGGAGTGCCTTGGGCTTCGGTGATACCAGCATCGCGCGCCAGCGCGGCGACGTTGTCATAGCCCACCATCTGGGCCAGCTCGACAGTCGCGTTGTTCAGCGAGTACTGCAGCGCATAGCGCGCAGTCACCAGACCGCCGGCGTGGCCGTAGTTTCCTGGAGAGTAGCCGCCTTCGAAGGTGGTGAGGTCATTGTTCAGCATGGTGACTTCGGTGAAGACACCGTGGTGCAGGCCGGGATCGGTTGGTGGCGGGGTTGCGCCTTCCTGCTGCGGGTCGCCAGCGTTCGAAGTGGGATTCGAATTAGGATTTGGATTATTGACCGACGCGGTCTCTACTGCGGCCGGTGCCGTGAGCTGGGTGCCGGCAAGCGAGGTGTTGAATGCCGCGGCATAGACAAAGGGCTTGAAGGCCGATCCGGTCGGCCGGCTTCTGACTGCATGGTTAAACTGGGACAGGCCGTAGTTGCGGCCGCCTACCAGCGCCAGCACCTGGCCGGTGTGGGGATTGAGCGCTACCAGTGCAACCTGGGGACTGGCAATGGACTCGGGGTGTTTGGCTTTCGCGCGGCGTTTTTCGACCAGCTCGTCGACGTTCTTCATCCCTTCGGAGATGGCTTCGTTGGCGACCTGCTGCAGGTCCGGATCGAGCGAGCTGTAGACGCGCAGGCCCTGGGAAGCGTACTGCGTTTCACCATAGCTGCGAACGATCTGGTCGTGCACGATATCGATGAAGTAGGGGGCGAGTCCGCCGTCGATGGTGCCCGGCGCCAGATGCAGCGGTTCCTGCCGCGCGGCTGCGGCCTGGGCTTCGGTAATAGCATCGTTTTCCACCATGGCGCCGAGCACGACGTTGCGCCGTGCAATGGCGCGCTTGCCCTGATGGTGGTACGGATTCAGCGCGCTCGGCTGCTGAATCATGCCCGCGAGCAGCGCGCATTCGGCGAGGTCAAGCTGGCGGACATCCTTGCCGAAGTAGGCCTGGGCGGCCTCGCCGAAGCCGTAGATGCCGAATGATCCCTGCTGGCCGAGCGGGATCTCGTTGGCGTACATCTCGAAGATCTGCTGCTTGGTGTAGCGGTGCTCAAGCTGGAAGGTGATGGCGACTTCGATGAGCTTGCGCTTGATATGACGCGCAGGCGACAGGAAGATGCCGCGCGAAAGCTGCATGGTCAGGGTGGACGCTCCGCCGCGGTAGCGGCGATCGCCAAGGAGGTCGTGGTAGATCCAACCGAGCAGCGAGATGTAATCGACGCCACCGTGGGAGAAGAAGCGCTTGTCTTCGATGGAGGTGACGGCCTGCACCAGCGCAGGGGGCAGCTCGTTGTAGGTCACGAGACGGCGCTTCACACGGTTTGGGCCCTCGGAGAGGCTGGTGATGAGCTGTGGCTCCAACTCGTAGGCGGAGAGCTGCTGCCGGGCGTCACCGGAGATGCCGGTGACCATGCCATCGCTGAAGGAGATGGTCGCGCCCTCCTGCGAGTGGTACGACTGCGGGCCGGGATGGACGCTGATGCTGTCGCCGCGCAGATCGTAGGTGCCCATCGGTGATGCGTTGCTGCCGGGAGGGGTGTAGCCGGCGATGCGCAACTGTTGGGCGATGGAGTCGGCGGTGAGCTTCTGGCCGATGCGGACCTCGCGCGGCGCGGCATAGATGCGCGGGGTCTGGTTGAAGAGCGGCTTCGACATGCGCTCGTCGACTAGCTGCTTGTATCTGTTGGAGTAGTAGCTGAAGGTGATGCCGAGAATGAGCAGCGTGAAGGTGAACGCGATGCAGACGAAGATCAGCGCCGTCTCCCAGAGAGGCTTTTCGGCGATGATGCGGTTGGGCGGGAGCTTTAGTTTGACTGCCAAGCTTAAAAATTTCCTGACGGTGCCTACCGCCGAGTGAAGAGCCCTTCGGGCGCGAGCCAGCGGACTTGGATCGAAGTGGGGCAAGGCATCCTGATGGTTTGACGTCGGCGGGGCGATCTTTGCGCAGCCCGTTTTGACGCAACGTTCTCTATGATACGCGGCGAGGCAGGGCGTTTGGCGTGTCCAGGCGGGTACATCCCCGCCTGTCCGTCGATCAACCGGATGAGCACCCGTGGCTGAAAGAATTCAGGAACCGGCGACAACGGCGCGCAAAGCGGCTGTTACCTCACCCAATGGCACGTCGCGGGTGGCGGATCGATCCGCCGCGGTGGCCCGGGCTACCAGTTCTACGAGGCCCTCGGCGGCCTTCTTGCCGACATTGATGCGATAGGGGATGCCGATCAGATCGGCGTCCTTGAATTTGACGCCGGCACGCTCGTCGCGGTCGTCCAGCAGGACGTCGAAACCGGCGGCTTCGAGGTCGCGGGCGACTTGCTCCCCGGCCGAGAGCAATCCAGCGTCGGCGATATTGGTGACGGTGACCACGACATCGAAGGGCGCGATAGCGGGTGGCAGCCAGAAGCCGTTGGCGTCGTTCGACTGCTCGATGGCCGAGGTGAGAATGCGTTCGATGCCGATGCCGTAGCAGCCCATGGTCGGCATGACTTCCTTGCCGTTGGCGTCGAGGACGCGCGCGCCCATCGATTCCGAGTAGCGATAGCCGAGTTTGAAGATGTGGCCAATCTCGACTGCCTTTCCGATCTTGAGCGGCGCCCCGCAGTCGGGGCAGCCCTCGCCTTCGAGCGCGTCGCGGACGTCCGCGGTGACGGTGGGGGTGAAGTCGCGGCCCGGGGTGACGTTGCGGAAGTGATAGTCGAGCTCGTTGGCGCCGGCGACCAGGTTGGTACGGCCCTCGAGGGCCTTGTCGAGCACAACGGTGAGACCGTCGCCCAGGGGCTGTTTTGTCGCGGTGAGGCCGACCGGGCCGAGA